>CAVVBV010000028.1:117500-427553 GCA_963746545.1 uncultured Gammaproteobacteria bacterium | reverse complement strand
GCCGTCGTCTCGATCGGGAGCTGCAGCGCGTTCCAGGAGCGCGCCGGGCGGCCGAGATTGCGGAGCGCCATCGCGAGGAGCGCCGTCGAGACCATCTCGCCGGTCGCGAGCAACGCATCGAGTTCCCGCGGATCGGGGTCCGGGCTCATTTCACGCGCGAGTTCGACGAGCCGGTCGGTCGTGTCGCCCATCGCGGAGACGACAACCGCGACCTGGTGCCCTTCCCCTGAGAGTTTCGCGATCCGCCCGGCGACGGCGTGGATGCGCGCGACCGAGCCGACCGACGTGCCGCCGTATTTCTGGACGATCAGGCTCATGTGGGAATCAAGAGGCGCGTCGAACTCTTCAGGCGTTCCATCGAAAAGAGCGCGCTGACGTCCGTCAGGTTCGGCACGCGCGCGATCAGTTCCTTGTAGACGCGGTCATAGCCTGCAATGTCCGGGACCGTCACCTTCAGCAGATAGTCCACGTCGCCTCCGATGCGATGACATTCGGAGATTTCGTCCATGGACGCAATGACCTCGGCGAGTTTCTCCGCCCAGACGGCGCTGTGCTCGCGGGTCTTCACGCGCACGAAGATGGTGAGCGTGAGTCCGACCTTCTCGGGATCGACGATCGCGACGCGGCCGCGGATGACGCCGTCCGCTTCCATGCGCCGGATGCGGCGCCAGCAGGGGTTGACCGAGAGCCCGACGCGCTCCGCGATCTGCTGGATGGGCAGCGAGGCGTCATCCTGCAGCAGGGCGAGGATTTGCCGGTCCAGGTCGTCCAGCTTGACCATAGCGGCAAGATTAGCAAAATATCCCAATATCAGTCCACATAACGGCAGGAATTGGGAATATTTACGAATACCAAGGGTATAGGATACCCAAACTTCTGTCAGCGGGGGCTGTGCGCATGTCCGTCTGGAGCAAGCTCTTCACCGAGCATCCCGCGTCCGTCAACGAAACCTACCTCCAGCACTTTGCGAGTTCGACGAGCTTTGGCCTGCGCATGATCGGCGGCGGTTTCGTGTGCCTGGTGCACGCATTGCTGCCGAGCGTGTTCTGCAGCAAGGCGAGCAGCACCATCGGCGAACTGCACGACCGGATGATCGTCAATCGCCGCCGGGTCGATGAAAAACAAATGAGTCGCGGCCAGGCGCGCGCCGCCTGAATCTCTCCTAGAACCGGTTCAGGCGGACCTGCAGCTCGCGCCGCTTGTAGTCGATGATCAGCGTGTCGATCAGGCCCAGCACGTCCATGCCGATCAGCATCGCCGGCTCGTCGGTCAACTTCCAGTGCTCGAAGATCGCGAAGTCGGCGAAGGTCATCGCGGCATTCCGGACCATCACTTCGCCGAGCACCACCGACGGCGTCGCGATGCGATCCCCGATCTGCACGTCGAGCGTCGCGCCGGTCACTTCGTCGGGCACGGAAGGCCTCGCCGAGCGGCGTTTCGCGAGCGCGTCCCGAAGCGCCACGTTGCCGAGCGTCGCCTGGCCGCCAGTGTCGATGATGGCCTTGGTGCGCACGCCGCCGAGCCAGGCGTCCACGACCAGGAGCCGTCCGCGCATGAACTTGACCGGGACGATGATGTAGCCGGGCGGCGCCTTCTCGTTCTTCGAGCGCATGATCGTGATGCGGTCGCGGCGGAATTCGATCGTGATGCGCTTGTCGCCGAGGCCGTCGGTGCCGAGGATGCCTTCCGCACCGCCGAGCGCATCGGGCACGACCGGCAGGCGCTTGGGCTGCATCAGCAGTTCGCCGACTTCGAGCGATTCGACCGGGATCACGGGCACCTTCACCCTGCCCGTCGCGCCCTGCAGCATCGTCGTGCCCGGATATTGGAGGGTGATGCCGAGCACCTCGGCGACATGCGCGGTCACGGCGGAATGGGTGGCGCCGGTATCCAGCACCAGCCGGAACGGCCCGCGCCCGTTGATCTCGACCGGCGCCCAGATGCGGCCGATGCGGTCGCGCCGGGTCGGCGCGACGAAGCGCGGCTCATCCGCCGTGACCGTCAGTTCATTCAGCTGGGTCGGCGGGGCCTGTGGCGGAGTTTCGGCCGGCGGAGCCGGCGCCGGCAGGGTTTCCGCCGGCGGAGACTGGAGGATCAGGAGCGCGACGGGCAGCGCAAGGATGGACACAGGGAAGTCCGACTCCCCCCTGGGACTCAGGTTCCTCCGAGTTTGTCGGCGACCAGCTTCGACACCCGTTCGAGCGCTGCATCGAGCTTCGTGGGGTCGTTGCCGCCGGCCTGGGCGAAGTCCGGCCGGCCGCCGCCGCGGCCGCCAACGATGGTCGCGATCTCGCCGACCAGGTCGCCGGCGCGGATCTTCTGCGTGAGGTCCGGCGTGACACCCGCGACCAGCGACACCTTGCCTTCCTCGGTCACGGTCGCGAGCACGATCACGGCCGTACCCAGGCGGCCTTTCAGCGAATCGACCGCTTCGCGCAGGGACTGCGAATCGGCGCCATCGATCTTGGTCGCGACCACCTGCACGCCCGCGACATAGACGGCGTTCTCGGCGAGATCCGTGCGGTGGCCCGAGGCGAGCTTGGACTTCAGCGTCGCGAGTTCGCGCTCGAGCTTCCTCTGACGCTCGAGGAGCTGATTGACCTTCTCCTCGACCTCGGCCGGCGTGCCGCGAAGGGCCGTCGCGGCGCGCCGAAGCAATGATTCAGTGTTCTTGACCGATTCGAGGGCGCCCTCGCCGGTCACCGCCTCGATGCGGCGGATCCCGGAAGCGATGCCGCCTTCGCTCGTGATGAGGAAGAAGCCGATATCGCCCGTGCGATGGACGTGTGTGCCGCCGCAGAGCTCGGTCGAGAAATCGCCGAATTTCAATACGCGGACCTCATCGCCGTATTTCTCGCCGAAGAGCGCCATCGCGCCCGACTTGATCGCGGCGTCATAGGGCAATTGCCGGATCTCCGCCGCCCGATTGGCACGAATCTCGGCGTTGACGAGCCGCGAGATCGCATTCAGTTCCTGGGGCGTGACCGGCTGAGTATGCGAGAAATCGAAACGCAGCCGGTCGGGCGCGACGAGGGATCCCTTCTGCAAGACATGGGTGCCGAGCACTTTTCGAAGCGCCGCGTGCAGGAGATGGGTCGCGGAATGGTTCAACACCGTCGCCTGGCGCGTTTTTTCGTCCACTTTGGCTGTCAGCTTGTCGCCGATCGCCAGCGTGCCCGATTCGAGCCGGCCGATATGCAGGTGCGCATCGCCCAGCTTCTTCGTGTCGGTGACCCTGAATTTCGCCTTCGCGTTCTCGAGGACGCCGACGTCTCCGACCTGGCCGCCCGACTCCGCATAGAACGGCGTCATGTCGAGCACGACCTGCACTTCCTCGCCCGCCGCCGCGGAATTTCATTTTATTGCCGCCTTTGAAAATGGCCACGACAGTACCCTCGCCATTCAGATGATCGTAGCCGATAAACCGCAGTGCCTTCCCGCTCTTGACACTCACTGACACTGCATCGGTCGCTCAGACCTCCGTAATGTTCAGATGGAAGTGGCTCGAAGCGCGTCCGCGTTCGCGCTGGCTCTCCATCGCTTTCTCGAAGCCGGCCGCATCGATCTTGAGGCCGCGCTCGCGGGCGATGTCGGCGGTGAGGTCCATCGGGAATCCAAAGGTGTCGTAGAGCTTGAAGACGGTGTCGCCATCGATCGTCTTGCCCTTCATCTTCTTGATCGCCGATTCGAGGAGTTCCATGCCGTTCTCGAGCGTTTCCGCGAAGCGCTTTTCCTCGTGTTGCAGGACCGATTTGACGAGCAATTCCCTGGTGGCAAGTTCCGGATACGCAGAGCCCATTTCGGCCACAAGCGCAGGCACAAGCAGATGGAAAAACGGCTGTTCCTGGCCTAGCTTGTAGCCATGCCGTATCGCGCGGCGAATGATGCGGCGCAGCACGTAGCCACGCCCTTCATTGCTCGGGCGAACGTCGTCCGCGATCAGGAACGCGCAGGCGCGAATGTGATCGGCGATGACGCGCAAGCGACGGGCTCGTCTTTCTTCTTCTGGTGCGTCGCCTCGGCCGCAGCCGCAATCAGGCCCTGGAAGAGATCGATGTCGTAATTCGAGTGTACGCCCTGCATCACGGCGGCCGTGCGTTCGAGGCCCATGCCGGTATCCACGGAAGGCTTCGGCAGCGGCGTCATCTTCCCGTCTGCCGAACGCTCGTACTGCATGAACACGAGATTCCAGATCTCGACGTAGCGATCGCCGTCCTCGTTCTTCGAGCCGGGCGGGCCGCCTTGCATGTCCTTGCCGTGGTCGTAAAAGATCTCCGAGCAGGGACCGCAGGGGCCGGTATCTCCCATGGCCCAGAAATTCGAATCCTCGCCCAGGCGCGCGAAGCGTTTCGGGTTGACGCCGATCTTCTTGAGCCAGAGATCCGCGGCTTCCTTGTCGTCCTTGTAGACCGTGACCCAGAGCTTCTCGGCCGGAATCTTCAATGTCCCGGTGACGAATTCCCAGGCGAATGCGATCGCCTCGCGCTTGAAGTAGTCGCCGAAGCTGAAGTTGCCGAGCATCTCGAAGAAGGTGTGGTGGCGCGCCGTGTAGCCGACGTTTTCGAGGTCGTTGTGCTTGCCGCCGGCGCGCACGCAGCGCTGCGAACTCGCGGCGCGCTTGTAGCTGCGCTGGTCCTTGCCGAGGAACACGTCCTTGAACTGGACCATGCCGGCGTTGGTAAAGAGCAGCGTCGGGTCGTTGCCGGGGACGAGCGAGCTCGATGGCACGACCGCGTGGCCGCGCTCCCGGAAGAATTCCAGGAAGGCAGCGCGCAGCTCCGCACTCGACATCTTGCCTTTCTTGCCGCCCATCACTCCCCGTCCAGATCCCTGCCGATCGCTGCGCGCACCTGGTCCGAATTGAAGCCGCGCTGCGTCAGGAATCGTGCCTGCTTGCCGCGCTCGGCCCAGCTGGCGGGTTCACGTGCACCGAATCGCTTGCGCCGCAGCTCGACGCAGCGCCGCCGCCATTCCGCCGATCGTGCGTCCACCACGGCCGTCACGAGCGCGGCGGCCACCCCCGCCTCGCGAAGCCGATGCGCAATGCGCACGGGCCCCTGGCCGCGATTGGCATGATACGCGACGAAATGCTCGGCAAAGCGGGCGTCGTCCAGGAGCTTTTCCTGGACCAGGCGTTCGATGACGAGGTTCGCGGTCGCGGCGTCGAAGCCGCGCTCCGCGAGGCGCGTGCAGAGTTCGAGGGCGCCGTAGTCACGCCGGTTCAGCAGCTTGAGTGCCGCGAGCCGGGCAGCCTGCTGGTCGTCGGGAGCCGCCGCAGCGGCTGGGTCAGGCTTCCGCCGCCTCACTCGCAACCGCCACCGGGCGGCGCACCGGCAGGAGCCGCGTCCGCAGTGCCGTATCGATCTTCGCGGCAACTTCCGGATGCTGCTGCAGGTAGAGGCGTGCATTGTCCTTGCCCTGGCCGATGCGTTCGCCCTCGTAGGCGTACCAGGAGCCGGACTTCTCGACCAGGCCGTGCAGTGCGCCCATGTCGATCAGCTCGCCTTCGCGCGAGATGCCGTGGCCGTAGAGGATTTCGAACTCCGCCTCGCGGAACGGCGGCGAGACCTTGTTCTTGACGACCTTGACGCGGGTCTGGTTGCCGATGACTTCCTCGCCGTTCTTCAGCGCGCCGATGCGGCGGATGTCGAGCCGCAGCGAAGCGTAGAACTTCAGCGCGTTGCCGCCGGTCGTGGTCTCGGGATTGCCAAACATCACACCGATCTTCATGCGGATCTGGTTGATGAAGAGCACGATCGTGTTGGAGCGCTTGATATTGCCGGTGAGCTTGCGCAGCGCCTGCGACATCAGCCGGGCCTGGAGCCCGATCTGCATCTCGCCCATCTCGCCCTCGATCTCGGCCTTCGGCGTCAGCGCCGCGACCGAGTCGATCACCACGATGTCCACGGCCCCCGAGCGCACCAGCATGTCGGTGATCTCGAGCGCCTGTTCGCCGGTATCCGGCTGCGAAATCAGCAGTTCCTTGGTGTCGACCCCGAGCTTGCCGGCGTAGACCGGGTCGAGCGCGTGCTCGGCGTCCACGAAGGCGGCAACGCCGCCCAGCTTCTGCGTCTGCGCGATGATCGAGAGCGCGAGCGTCGTCTTGCCCGAGGCTTCCGGCCCGTAGACCTCGATCACGCGGCCGCGCGGCACGCCGCCGACGCCGAGCGCGACGTCGAGGGCCAGCGATCCGGTGGATACGACTTCGATGTCGTTGTTGGCCGGGTGCTCGCCGAGGAGCATCACCGAACCCTTGCCGAACTGCTTGTCGATCTGGCTCAGCGCCGCGGCGAGAGCTTTCTTGCGATTGTCTTCCATCGAGTTTCTTCCCCTTGAAGGTGGATGATTATTTCACAAAGAACCGGCCCGCGGCGCACACAGAATTACTTCTGCGTTGGGCTCAATTGCCGTTTCGGGGAGAGCTTACGGGGCCGGGTGGCTCAGGCCGCGACCCACCCTCGGCAGGCGGTTCTCAGGACTTGCCGAGCGCCCATTCCGCGAGCGGCGTGTAGTGCAGGCCGTCCGGGCCGGATACGGATTCGACCAGCGCCAGGCGGTCGCAGGTCCAGGGCAGGGCCGGAATTGCCAACTTCGGCGGCGGGCGGCGCACGCGGCGCACCAGCGTGAAATGCGGCCGCCAGGGCCTCTCCTCGCGCTCGATGCCGAGCGGGATCAGGCGCTCCCACAGCGTATCCACGAGCTTCTGGCCGGCTTCCGGGACGCCGTCCGCCAGCGCGGCCACGACCTTGGGCCTCGGCCAGTATTCCAGGCGGTCGAAATTGAGTTTGGCCGGTTTGTAGTCGCCCCGCGCGCCGATCCGGACGATTTCCGGGATCCGCGAACTCGGCACCCGGCCCAGGAAAGCGAGCGTCACATGCAGGTTGGAGCCGGAGACCGGCTGGCCGTCGATCGAGGCGACGGCGGGGCCGGTGGCCGCGATCAGCGCCTGACGCGTCTTGACGTCGGGCCAGTAGGCGAAGAAGAGCCGCCGCGCATTCTCGCGAAGATCGAGTGGCGTGCTCATGAGCTCAAGAGCCCGGACAGGGCGGCGGCGACGGTCATGCGGCGCACGGTGTCGCGATCGCCCCGGAAATGGTGGTGCACCGCCCTCGCGCGCACGCCGCTGCGCTCGCGCCTCGCCCAGGCGATCCAGACCGTGCCGACCGGCTTGCCCGGCGTCGCCCCCGTGGGGCCGGCGATGCCGGTCACGGAAATCGCGATGGTCGCGCGCGCGGACTTCAGCGCCCCGCGCGCCATTGCGAGCGCGACGGGTCCGCTGACCGCGCCATGCCTCGCGAGCAGGGCCGGGCTGACGCCCAGCATTTTTTGCTTCGCGGCATTCGAATAGGTCACCCAGCCGCGGTCGAAATAGTCGGAGGAGCCGGAAAGGTCGGTCAGGCACTTGGCGAGGAATCCGCCCGTGCAGGACTCGGCCGTGACGATCCGCGCCTTTCCCGCGCGCAGCCGGCGGCCCACGCGGGCAGCGAGCCGGGCCAAGGCGGAATCGCGCGGCAGGGCCATGCTCAGCCGGTCCTGGAGAAATCGGGCGCGCGTTTCTCGCGGATCGCGGCGATCGCCTCGCGCGCCTCGGGGCCGGCGAGCCGCGGCGCGAAGACGGAGGCTTCGCGCATGATGGCCTCGTGCACCAGCGTCGCCTGCGCCTGCCGCAGCAGCAACTTGGTCTCGCGGACTGCACCCGGTGGCAGGGCATTGAAGGAGCGTGCGACACCCTGCGCATGGGCGAGAAGTCCCGCCGGCGGCAGCACGGCATTGACGACGCCCATTGCGAGCGCTTCGGCGGCGTCGAACGGCCGGCCGAGCAGCAGTTTCTCCGCAGCGCGCACGCGGCCCGCTATCAGCGGAAACAACAGCGTGGATCCGAACTCGGGCACGAGGCCCAGGTTCACGAAGGGCATCGAGAAACCGGCGCCCTCGGCCGCATAGACCAGGTCGCAGTGCAGCAGCATCGTGACGCCGATGCCGACCGCCATGCCGTTGACGGCGGCGATGACGGGCTTCTCGAAGGTCGCGAGCGCCTGCATGAAAGACAGCACCGGCGAGTCCGGGCGCGCGAATTTCGGGTCTCCGAAATCCTTCAGGTCATTGCCGGCGGTGAATGCCGTGCCCGCACCCGTGAAGAGCACCGCGCGCACCGCCTTGTCGGGTGCCGCCTCCCGGAGATGCTTCACGATCGCCTCGTACATCTCGCCCGTGATCGCATTCTTCTTGTCAGGGCGGTTGAAGGTCAGGGTCGCTACACCCTGCTCGAACTGGTAACCGATGCTCATGTGTTCCCACTCCTCCGTATCGTCATAATGCCTCAAATGAAGGCCTCAGAGCGCCCGCCCGGCACCGAGTCCCTGTTCGCGGGGCAGGACAGCCATACGCCGATGATGCAGCAGTACCTGCGCATCAAGGCGGCGCATCCGGACCTGCTGCTGTTGTACCGGATGGGCGATTTCTACGAGCTTTTTTACGACGATGCGCGCCGCGCCTCGAAACTCCTCGACATCATGCTGACCCAGCGCGGCACATCCGCGGGCAAGCCCATCCCGATGGCAGGCGTGCCGGTGGACAGGCTCGACACCTACCTTGCGCGGCTCGTCAAGTTGGGCGAGCCGGTCGCAATCTGCGAGCAGGTCGGCGAGGTCGGCAAGAACAAGGGTCCGGTCGAACGCGAGATCGTGCGCATCGTGACGCCGGGCACGATCACGGACGATGCCTTGCTCGATGCCCATCGCGAGACGCTGCTCGCGGCCATCGCAATCGACGGCGAGGCCTTCGGCCTGTCCTGGCTCGATCTCAGCGCCGGCCGCTACAGCGTGCTCGAGGGCGAGGGCCAGGAAGCGCTGCTGTCGGAACTGGAGCGGTTGCGGCCTGCCGAGCTATTGGTCGCCGAAGGCACGGCGGGAAAACCCGGAGCGACGCTCCGCACCCATGTTGTCGAGCGCCCGCCCTGGCATTTCGAGCAGGATTCCGCGCGGCAGGCGCTGAATCAGCAGTTCGGCACGCAGGATCTCGCCGGATTCGGCGCCGAGGACCTCCGGCTTGCAATCGGCGCCGCCGGCGCACTCCTTCAATATGTGCGCGACACGCAGCGCGGGGCGCTGCCGCACCTGACCGGACTCGCGCGCGAGTCGCGCGACGAAGCGCTCGCGATGGACCCGGCGACGCGGCGCAATCTCGAGCTCGACCGCAGCCTCGCGGGCCGCGACGATCACACGCTGGCCGGCGTCATCGACCATACCGCGACTGCGATGGGCGCTCGCTGCCTGCGCCGCTGGATCCAGCGGCCGCTGCGCGATCACGCGGAACTGCGCCGGCGCTACCAGGCGATTTCGATGCTGATCGAAACCGGACGTACCGATGCCTTGCATGAAGCCTTGAGCGGCATCGGCGACGTCGAGCGGGTGCTGTCGAGGATCGCGCTGCGATCGGCGAGGCCGCGCGACCTCGGCATGCTGCGCGCGGCGCTCGGCCAGTTGCCGGCGATCCATGCAGCGCTCGCCGATCTCGCCTCGCCGCTCTTGTCATCGGTCAGCGACGACCTGGTGGCCCAACCGGAACTGCATGAGCTGCTGGTTCGCGCGCTGGTAGAGACGCCGCCGCTGCTGCTGCGCGACGGCGACGTCTTCGCCGCCGGCTACGATGTTCCGCTCGACGAGGAGCGAGCCATTGCAACGGGCACGGACCGGCACCTGTTCGAGCTCGAGGAGCACGAGCGCCGGCGCACGGGCATTTCGCAGCTGCGCCTCGGCTACAACCGCGTGCACGGCTATTACATCGAGCTGCCGCGCAGCCAGTCCGGGCGTGCGCCGCTCGATTACCACCGTCGCCAGACCATCAAGAATGCCGAACGCTACACGACGCCGGAACTGAAGCAGTTCGAGGACCGTGTGCTCGGCGCCCGCGAGCGGGCGCTCACGCGCGAGCGCGAACTCTACGAAGCGCTGCTCGACGAGTTGACCACGGCGCTGCCGGGCCTCATGCGCGTGGCCGCGGCGCTCGCGGTCGTGGACGTCATCGCGAACCTCGCGGAGCGCGCCGTGACACTTTCCTACGTAAAGCCGGAACTCTCTGACCAGCCGGGCCTTCACATCGAGGGCGGCCGGCATCCGGTCGTCGAGCGCGTGCTCGAGGAGCCCTTCGTGCCCAACGACCTCGAGCTGCGCGACGGCCGTCGCATGCTCGTGATCACGGGCCCGAACATGGGCGGCAAGTCCACCTACATGCGCCAGGCGGCGCTGATTCTGGTGCTCGCCTCGATCGGCAGCTTCGTGCCGGCGGACAAGGCGGTCATCGGGCCCTTCGACCGGATTTTCACGCGCATCGGCGCCTCCGACGACCTCGCGGGCGGGCGTTCGACCTTCATGGTCGAGATGACGGAAGCCGCGGTGATCCTGAACGCGGCGACCGAGCAGAGCCTCGTGCTGATGGACGAGATCGGCCGCGGCACCAGCACCTACGACGGGCTGTCGCTCGCCTTCGCCTGCGCGAGCCATATCGCAAGGCGCCTGCGCGCGTTCACGCTGTTCGCGACGCACTACTTCGAGCTGACCGAGATCGCGACGGAATTGCCAGGAGTGGACAACGTGCACCTCGATGCCACCGAGCACCAGGACGGAATCGTGTTCCTGCACGCCGTACGGCCGGGGCCCGCGAGCAGGAGCTACGGCCTGCAGGTCGCGCAGAAAGCGGGCGTGCCGCGCGAAGTGATCGCGAGCGCCAGGGCCTATCTCGAGAAGATCGAGCGCCAGCACCGGCGCGATGCGCCGGCGACGCCGCAGGCGCCGTTGCCGCTCGCCGCGCCGGACGGCAGTGCCGAGGTCATCGCGAAACTGAAAGCCATCGATCCCGACCGGCTGACGCCGCGCGAAGCGTTGCAGGCGCTCTATGAGCTGCGCGCCGGTCTCCCGCCAGCGGATTGACGCGGATCAGCCGTCGCGAAGGAACCCGTGGCCAGGAACCTGACCAATGAATCCGCGACCGCAGCGGACATCAACATGCCCGTGTGACTGACATCGTGAACGATGTGCTCCTTCGCGCCGGCGAGGCGCGTCTCGTCCACGGCGACCGTGCCGTCATTGGGCAACGGCAGTTCCGCGAACCAGCGCCCCATGCCGGCCGAACGCGAACCGGCGATGACGCCGAGCTCGCGTGGCGAACTCCAGGCACGCGCCGCACCGCGCGTCAGCTCGACGGCAGCCAGCCGGCCGAGCAGATGCGGCCCCAGCGACCAGGCGGCGACCGCGCGCGCGGCGCGCGAGCCCTGCACCGGCGAACCCATCAGCACGACGCGGCCCATCGGCAATCCGCCCTGGGAATCGATGGCTTCGTGAATCACGAGGCCGCCCAGGCTGTGACCGACGAGGTGGACCGTTTCATCGCCGAATTCGCGCAGGCGGCCTGCGAGCGCCGCCGCGGCCTCGCCGATGTCGGCCTGCGTGGACGGATAGCGGAATATCGTGGGATCGAATCCGGCATCCGCCAGGCGATTGCGCAATAGAAAGGTCTCCAGCCCGTTCATCCACAGGCCGTGCACGACGACGACAGGCGTGGTGCGCGTAGCCAGGGCTCAGCCGGGCGGCTGCACCGGCAGCTTGACGCGGATGTGCAGCTCGGCGAGCTGCGAGTCATCGACTTCGGAGGGCGCATCGGTCAACGGGCACCAGGCCGACTGGGTCTTCGGGAAGGCGATGACGTCGCGGATGCTGTCGGCGCCCGACATCAGCATCGCGAGCCGGTCGAGGCCGAAGGCGATGCCGCCGTGCGGCGGCGCGCCATAGGTGAGCGCCTCGAGCAGGAAGCCGAATTTCTGCTGCGCCTTCTCCGGGGAGATGCCGAGCAGGCCGAACACCGCGCTCTGCAGGTCCTGGCGATGGATGCGGATCGAACCCCCGCCGATCTCGGAGCCGTTCAGCACCATGTCGTAGGCACGCGCGACCGCATCGCCCGGATCCGCGGCAAGCGCCGCCGGGTCCGGATCGACCGGGGCCGTGAACGGATGATGCACGGCCATCCAGCGCTTCGCGTCGGCATCCCATTCGAACATCGGGAAGTCCACCACCCACAGCGGGCGCCAGTCGGTCTCGACGAGACCGAGGTCCTGACCGAGCTGCAGTCGCAGTGCGCCGAGCGCGTCGTTGACGACCTTGGCCTTGTCGGCGCCGAAGAAGATGAGATCGCCGGTCGCAGCCCCGGTCCGACCGAGGATCCCAGCGACCGCCGCGTCCGACAGGAATTTCAGGATCGGCGACTGCAGGCCGTCGCGGCCCTTGCCCGCGTCGTTGACCTTGATATAGGCGAGCCCGCGCGCGCCGTGGCGCGCGACGAAAGCCGTGTACTCGTCGATCTGCTTGCGCGTCAGCTCGCCGCCCTGCGGCACGCGGATCGCCGCGACCCGGCCCGCGGCGTCCGCGGCCGGTCCCGCGAACACCTTGAACTCGCAGTCCTTCACCAGGTCCGCGACATCCACGAGTTCGAGCGGCACGCGCAGATCCGGCTTGTCCGAGGCGAAGCGGCGCATCGCTTCCGCATAGCCGATGCGCGGGAAGGGATCGGGCAGCTGGACTTTCAGCACGCGCGAGAAGACATGGCGGATCAGGCCCTCCATCAGCGCCATGATCTGGTCCTGGGTCAGGAACGAGGTCTCGACGTCGAGCTGCGTGAACTCGGGCTGGCGGTCGGCGCGCAGGTCCTCGTCGCGGAAGCAGCGCACGATCTGGTAGTAGCGGTCGAAGCCGCTGACCATCAAGAGCTGCTTGAAGATCTGCGGCGACTGCGGCAGCGCGAAGAACTTGCCGGGGTGCGTGCGCGAAGGCACGAGGTAGTCGCGCGCGCCCTCGGGCGTCGCCTTGGTCAGCATCGGCGTCTCGATGTCCACGAAGTCGTGACCGTCGAGGTATTCGCGCATCGCGCGCGTGATCGCGTGGCGGCGGCGCAGCCGTTCCTGCATCACGTCGCGGCGCAGGTCCACGTAGCGGTGCTTGAGCCGCAGTTCTTCGTTGACGTCCTCGTCGAGGGCGAAAGGCGGAGTCGCCGACGGGTTCAGCACCACCAGATTCTGGGCCAGCAGCTCGATCTGTCCCGAAGGGAGATGCGGATTGGCCGTGCCGGCCGGGCGCGCGCGCACCTTGCCGGTCACCTGGATCACGAATTCGCGGCCGAGGCGCTCGGCCTGGGCAAAAGCCTCGGCCGTATCCGGGTCGAAGACGACCTGTAGCAGGCCCGAGCGGTCGCGCAGGTCCACGAAGATCACGCCGCCGTGGTCGCGGCGGCGATGGACCCAGCCGGCGGCCTCGATGGTCCTGCCGATCAGGGATTCGCCGATTTCACCGCAATAATTGGTGCGCATGGACCCACAAGTTTACTTGCGGACCCGCCGCCGCGTCGTGGTTTTGCGCGTGGGCGCCGGTTTCGGGCCGGTGGGCTTCGGCTTGTCGGCGGCCGCCGCCGGCTTCGCCGCATCGTCCGCCTTGACGGCGGGTAGCGCCGCCGGCTTTTCGTCCTTGGGCTTTTCCGCGACCGGTTCCTTGTCCCCGGCAAGATTACGCTGGTTCTCTTTGGCACCTTTGAAGTCGGTCTCGTACCAGCCGCCGCCCTTCAGCCGGAAGACCGGGCGCCGAGACCAGGCGCTTCAGCGTGTTGCGACCGCAAGCAGGGCACTTGCGCAGCGGCCCGTCCGAGATCTTCTGCAGTTCCTCATGGCGCCGCCCGCAGGACGAGCATTGATACTCATAGAAGGGCATGCGGCCTATTTTCGCATAACCAGCGAGCCTCCCTTCACCGACACCTTGATGGTGTCGCCCGGCGCAAAGGTCCCCGCGAGGATGCGCTGCGCCAGCGGGTTCTCGAGCTGGTGCTGGATCGCGCGCTTCAATGGCCGCGCGCCATAGACCGGATCGAAGCCCGCGGCGCCCAGCAGGTCGAGCGCCGCCGTGTCGAGCTCCAGGTTGAGGTCCCGATCGGCCAGTCTCTTGCGCAAGTAGCCGGCCTGGATCTCGACGATCCGGCGGATGTGCTCCTTGCCGAGCGGGTGGAAGACGACGATGTCGTCCACGCGATTGATGAACTCGGGCCGGAAGTGCTGGCCGACGATCTCCAGCACGGCCGCCTTCATGCGCTCGTAGTTGGCCTCGCCCGCGAGTTCCTGGATCACCTGCGACCCGAGGTTCGAGGTCATGATGATGACGCTGTTGCGAAAATCCACGGTGCGGCCCTGGCCGTCGGTCAGGCGGCCGTCGTCGAGCACCTGCAGCAGCACGTTGAAGACATCCGGGTGCGCCTTCTCGACCTCGTCGAGCAGGATCACGGAATAGGGCCGGCGGCGCACGGCCTCGGTGAGATAGCCGCCTTCCTCGTAGCCGACATAGCCGGGCGGAGCGCCGATCAGCCGCGCCACCGAGTGCTTCTCCATGAACTCCGACATGTCGATGCGCACCATCGCTTCTTCGGTGTCGAACAGGAATTCGGCGAGCGCCTTGCAGAGCTCGGTCTTGCCGACGCCGGTCGGACCGAGAAACAGGAAGGAACCATTCGGCCGGTTCGGGTCGGCGAGGCCCGCGCGCGAGCGGCGGATCGCATCCGCGACGGTGCGCACGGCTTCCTCCTGGCCGACGACACGCTTTGCAAGCGCCTCTTCCATCTTCAGGAGCTTCTCGCGCTCGCCTTCCAGCATCTTCGAGACCGGAATTCCGGTCCACTTGGAGACGACCTCGGCGATCTCCTCCTCGCCGACCTTGTTGCGCAGGAGCTGCGGCTCTTTCGACTCGGCTTCATGCGCCGCGACCAGGCGTTTCTCGAGTTCCGGTATGCGCCCGTGCTGCAGTTCCGCCATGCGCGCGAGGTCGCCCGCGCGGCGCGCGGCTTCGAGCTCCATCTTCGCGCGCTCGAGCTCCTCCTTGATGTGCGCCGCGCCCTGCATCGCGGCCTTCTCGGCCTTCCAGATCTCCTCGAGGTCCGCGAATTCCTTCTCGAGCGACTTCAGCGAGGACTCGATCTGCTCGAGGCGCTTGCGCGAGCCCTCGTCGTCCTCCTTGTGCAGCGCCTCGCGCTCGATCTTGAGCTGGATGATGCGCCGCTCCAGCCGGTCCATCGCCTCGGGCTTGGAGTCGATCTCCATGCGGATGCGCGACGCCGCCTCGTCCATCAGGTCGATCGCCTTGTCGGGGAGCTGGCGATCGCTGATGTAGCGGTGCGACAGCGTCGCCGCCGCGACGATCGCGGGATCCGTGATGTCCACCTTGTGGTGGACCTCGTAGCGCTCCTTGAGCCCGCGCAGGATCGCGATCGTGTCCTCGACCGTCGGCTCGCCGACCAGCACCTTCTGGAAGCGGCGCTCGAGGGCCGCGTCCTTCTCGACGTACTTGCGGTATTCGTCGAGCGTGGTCGCGCCGACGCAGTGCAGCTCGCCGCGCGCGAGCGCGGGCTTCAGCATGTTGCCGGCGTCCATCGAGCCCTCGGCCTTGCCGGCGCCGACCATCGTGTGCAGTTCGTCGATGAAGAGGATTACCTGGCCTTCCTGCTTCGCGAGGTCGTTCAGCACGCCCTTCAGGCGTTCCTCGAACTCGCCGCGGAACTTCGTGCCCGCGATCAGCGCGCCCATGTCGAGCGCGAGGATGCGCTTGTGCTTCAGGCCCTCGGGCACCTCGCCGTTGACGATACGCTGCGCGAGGCCCTCGACGATCGCGGTCTTGCCGACGCCGGGCTCGCCGATCAGCACGGGGTTGTTCTTGGTGCGGCGCTGCAGCACCTGGATCGTGCGGCGGATCTCGTCGTCGCGGCCGATCACCGGGTCGAGCTTGCCGGCCTCGGCGCGCTCGGTCAGGTCGAGCGTGAATTTTTCGAGCGCCCCGCGCTGTTCTTCGGCATTGGGGTCGTCGATCTTCTCCCCGCCGCGCATCTCCTCGATCGCCTTGTCGATGGCGCCCTTGACCGCGCCCGCTTCTTTCAGGATCTTGCCGAGCACGCCGCGATCCTCGACCGCGGCGAGCACCGCGAGCTCGCTCGAGATGTACTGGTCGCCGCGCTTCTGCGCGAGCTTCTCGGTCACATTCAGCATGCGGCCCAGCTCGCTGGAAGCCTGCAGGTCGCCCTGCGTGCCCTCGACGCTCGCAAACCGGTCGAGTTGCTCCAGCAGCCGGGAGCGCAGCAGGTTGACGTTGACGCCGGCCTTGTCGAGCAGCGGGCGCACGCTGCCGCCCTGCTGGTCGAGCAGCGCCAGCATCAGGTGTACCGGCTCGATGAACTGGTGGTCACGCCGGATCGCCAGCGAATGGGCATCCGAAAACGCCTGCTGGAATTTTGCTGTCAGTTGGTCCGGGCGCATGAAAATCCGTCCCTGTTCTCCGGGCTGTCCCGACCATGAGGCCGGGAAGGGCCCATTTCAATGCGCAAATCAGTGCGAAAAGGCGATGACCAGTATGCCGAGCGCGATCAACAGCACCTGCTGTATCGAAGTGCGCGCATCCACCCGTCGGTGCAGGCCGGGGATCAGGTCGGCGACCGCGACGTACAGGAAGCTCGCGGCTGCGACGGCCAGCGCATAAGGCAGCGCCTGCAGCGTCTTCGCCAGCAGGAAGTAGCCGAGGCCCGCGCCGATCACCGAAGTCAGGTTGATCACGATATTCAGCAGGAACGCGCGCCGCCGCGTCATGCCGCCATGCAGCAGGACCGCGAGGTTGCCGACTTCCTGCGGAATCTCGTGCGTGAACACGGCGATCGCCGTGACGATGCCGAGGTGCACGTCGGTCAGGAAGGCTGCCGCGATCAGCACGCCGTCGAGCACATTGTGAAAGCCATCGCCCCACAGGATCAGCGTCGCGGAGGCGCGCTTTCGATGGTGGTCCTGCGGCGCATGCGCTTCGCAGGGATCGGCATGGCAGTGACGCCACAGCACCATTTTTTCGAGCATGAAGAACGCGATGATGCCGGCGACCAGCGCGATGCCGATGCCCTGCGTGCTGCCCGGGCCCGCAGCGACGATCGCATCCGGCAACAGCGCAAGGAGCGCGGCACCGAGCAGCGCGCCGGTCGCGAAACTCACGAGGTGCGGCAGGATGGCGTTGCGCCGCGATTCCGGCAGCATCAGGAAAAAGCCGGCGATCAGTGCGGACAATGCACCGATGGCGGCCGTGAATCCCAGGATCAACGCAAGTGTGGACAAGTCCCCTCCCCGGTTCGCGGGGCCGACAGCCTACACCAGCCAGATCAGTGCAGCCATGCGCCCGGTGCGGCCATCGCGGCGATAGGAATAGAAGCGCGCGGGATCGGAGACCGTGCAGAGGCTGCCGCCATGGACCGACGTGACGCCGCAGTCCGCGAGCCTGCGGCGCGCGCTCCCGGGCAGGTCCAGCAGGTATTTCTGTCCCCGGCCTGCCCGAAACTCTGCCGCCGACTCGGGATCGGTCGCGACGAACATCCGGCGCACTTCGCCGCCGACTTCGAAGGCCGCGGGACCGATCGAGGGGCCGAGCCACGCGACGAGCTCCGACGGGTCGGTCGCCATGGCCTTGACCGTTTCCTCGATGACGCCCGCGAGCAGGCCGCGCCAGCCCGCGTGCGCGAGCCCGACGCGCTGGCCGCTGCGGCTGGCGAGGAACACCGGCAGGCAATCGGCGGTCAGCACCGCGGCCACCGGCCCCGGACCGAAGGCGACGGCGGCATCCGCGCTTGCGGTGACCGGCTTCGAAAGCATCGCGACCTTGCGTCCGTGCACCTGGTCGAGCCATTGCGGCTCCGACGGCAATTCGAGCGCCTCGCGCAGGCGCTGGCGGTTCGCGGCGACGGCGCGGGCGTCGTCGCCGACATGCGCGGCGAGATTGAACGAGGAAAAATCGCCGGTGCTGAAGCCGCCGGTCCGCGTCGTCATGACGGCCTGCACCTTGGGCGGTGCCGGCCATTCGGGGCGCAGGAACTCGAGGCTCAACGCTCCGCCCGGGTATCTTCGCGAGAGCGCCGCGACCAGTTCGACGAAGTCCTCCGGCAACGGCGCCTCGACCGTGATGCGGCGTCCGTTCACCGGATGGTCGAATTCGAGCTTCGCCGCATGCAGCGCCTGGCGGCGGAACCGGCGCAGCGTCGAGTCGAGCCGCTGCGTCGCGCCCTTCGGGATCACGAGGCGCTTGCCGTACACCGGGTCGCCGACCAGCGGAAATCCCGCGTGCGCGAGATGCAGGCGGATCTGGTGGGTACGGCCGGTCTCCAGCATCACGCGCACCCAGGTGTGGCGGCGGAAGCGCTCGATGACGCGGTAATGTGTCACCGCCTCGCGGCCGTCCGAGCGCACCGCCATGCGCAGCCGGTCCACCGGATGGCGATCGATGGGCGCATCCACGGTGCCGCCGCCGGTCATGACGCCGATGCAGACCGCCTGGTATTCGCGATGGATGCCGCGCGCCGTCAGCGCCTCGACCAGCGCATCGCGCGCAGCCTCCGTGCGCGCGACGATCAGGAGTCCCGTGGTGTCCTTGTCGAGCCGGTGCACGATGCCCGCCCGCGGCAGTTTTGCGAGCGCCGGATCGTGCGCCAGCAGCGCGTTCTGCAGCGTGCCGTCGGGATTGCCGGCGCCGGGATGCACGACGAGGCCCGCCGGCTTGTTGACGACGATGACGCTCGCATCCTCCCAGGCGATCGCGAGCGGCATGGCCTGCGGCCGCGACGGAACGGCGTCCTCCATGGGCGCGTCCACGCGCACCAGCTCGCCGCCGGTCACGGCGTCGCGGGGCCGCGGGACCCGGCCGTCCACGCGCACCTGGCCGGCATCGATCCAGCGCTTCAGGCGCGAGCGCGAGTATTCCGGCAGGGCGTCGGCCAGCGCCTGGTCGAGCCTGCGGCCGGCCGATTCCGGCGGCAAGCGCAATTCATGCTGGTATCGGGTGGAACTCATGGGGGAAGCCTGTGGTCTTTATCGCTATACTGCGGCGGCCAAACACGCGGGGTCCAGTCCCTTGATTCGACGGAAAACGATGGTGCGCGCCCTGTCGGTCGCGTGCTGCGCACTGATTCTTGCAGCCTGCGCCGGCCGGGACCGTGCCGCCGAGCAGCTCCAGCCCGAGAAGCTCTACGACCACGCGCACAAGTCGATGATGGCCGGCGACTTCCGTGGCGCCGTTCGCTACTACGAGGCGCTCGAAGCACGCTTCCCGTTCAGCGAATTCTCGCGCCAGGCCAAGCTCGACATCATCTATTCCTATTACAAGAGCCACGAGACGGAATCGGCGATCGACGCGGCGGACCAGTTCATCCGCGAGAACCCGACCCACCCGCGCGTGGACTACGCGATGTACATCAAGGGCCTGGTGTATTTCGAGCGCGCGCCGAATTTCCTCGAGCGCTGGTTCAACACCGACCTGACGGAGCGCCCGCCGCAGGACGTGCGCGGTTCATTCCAGGCATTCCAGACGCTGATCGAGCGCCACCCGGACAGCCTGTACGTGCCGGATGCGCGCCAGCGGATGATCTTCCTGCGCAATCGCCTCGCCGAGTACGAGGTGCACGTCGCCGACTATTACCTGCGCCGCCTCGCCTATGTCGCCGCGATCGACCGCGCGCGCTTTTGCATCGAGAACTACGACGGCGCGCCGGCGACGCGCGATGCGCTCGACATCATGATCTCGGCCTACGACGGCATGGGACTCAAGGACCTCTCGGAGCGTTCGCGCGAGGTCTACGCGCTCAACTATCCGGGCGAGACGCCGGAGCGCAAGGGCAAGCGCGACTGGTGGCCGTTCTGGTAGCCACCGATTCGCGGCGCTTCGTATTCTCAACGCTACCGCGAATTGCAAGCAACAGCCACCGGCGCCCGCGGGATCCGACGGGGTGTCCCCTCGCTCCGCCGGAACTTATGCTTCGCTCGGGGACACCCCGTCACCTCGCGGGCGCCGGGTCGTGGCGCCACTCGGCGCGCCCGAGGTGGCCGGGTCCTCGCGAGCAAACTCGTAAGTTCCGGCGGAGTTTGCGAGCGAGGAACCCGGCCGGATCCCGGGCGCGCCGAATCCGAGCGGATCCCGCGCGCCGCGAAAGTGACCTCAGGACTCGCCGGGGCGGTAGCCGGAGGTGATGGGGTAACGCCAGTCGCGGCCGAAAGCGCGGCCGCTGACGCGTACGCCCGGCGGCGCCTGGCGGCGCTTGTATTCGTTGCGCTTGACCATGTCGAGCACCTTCACGACCGTCGCGCGCTCGAAGCCCTGCGCGACGATCTCGTCCACCGAGCGATCGTCCTCGACGAAGGCCGACAGGATCCGGTCGAGCACGTCGTAGGGCGGCAGCGTGTCCGAGTCGAGCTGGTTCTCGCGCAGTTCCGCGGTCGGCGGCCGGTCGATCACGCGCTGCGGAATGACCGGCGACTTCGCATTGCGCCAGCGCGCGAGGCGGTAGACCAGCGTCTTGCTGCAGTCCTTGATCGGCGCATAGCCGCCGGCCATGTCGCCATACAGCGTCGCGTATCCGACCGCCATCTCGCTCTTGTTGCCGGTGGTCAGCAGCATGCGCCCGGTCTTGTTCGAGATGCCCATCAGCACGATGCCGCGGCAGCGCGCCTGGATGTTCTCCTCGGCGGAATCCGGCTCGCGGCCCTTGAACTCCGGCGCGAGCGCCGCGAGCGTCGCCTGGAACATGCCCTCGATCGCGATCACCGAATAGTGCACGCCGAGGCCGCGCGCCATCGCGGCGGCGTCCTTCTCCGAAATGCTCGACGTGTAGCGCGACGGCAGCATCACGGCGTGCACGCGCTCCGGCCCGAGCGCATCGCAGGCGATCGCGAGCACGAGCGCGGAGTCGATGCCGCCCGAAAGTCCCAGCACGACGCCGTTGAACTGGTGCTTGCCGACGTAATCGCGCACCGCCGTGACGATCGCGCGATAGACGCTTTCCTCGGCGCCGAGCAGCGGCGCCAGGCTTTCCGGCTCGACCTGCGCGCAGCCCTGCGCCGGAATCGCGTCCACGGAGGTCAACGATTCCTCGAATGCCGGTGCGCGATGCAGGACGCGGCCGTCCTCGTCCACGGCGAAGGAGTTGCCGTCGAATACCAGTTCGTCCTGCCCGCCGACCAGGTTGACGTAGATGAACGGCATGCCGGTCTCTTTCGCGCGCTTCGCGATGACCGCCTCGCGTTCCGCCTGCTTGCCGAGCTGGTAACGGCGACGCATTCAGCGAAATGCAGAGGCCGGCCCCGGCGGCGCGCACGGCGGCCGCGGGCGCGACATGCCAGACGTCCTCGCAGATCAGGAGCCCGACCTTGATGCCCGCGATCTCGACGACGACCGGCTGGGTGCCCGCGGTGAAATAGCGCTTCTCGTCGAAGACCTGGTAGTTCGGCAGCGTCTGCTTGCGATAGCGCGCGAAGACCTTGCCGTCGCGCAGCCAGGCCGCCGTGTTGTAGATGGTCCCCGACGGCGTATTCGGGGTATCCGACCAGGAGGTCGATGCCGTCCGCCGCCGCGGCGAGCCGCTCGAGCGACTGGTCCACGCGCCGGCGGAATCCGCGATGAAACAGCAGGTCTTCCGGCGGATAGCCGGACAGCACGAGTTCCGGCAGCACCAGGAGCCCGGCACCCAGTGCGCGCGCGGGCGCGATCTGCGCGATCACGCGCTCCGCGTTTCCCGGTGCGTCGCCGACGGTCGGGTTGATCTGCGCGAGCGCAATGCGAAGCGGGCCGGCCATGCAGGCAGTGCCGTCAGCGCTTTTTCTTGCGGCGGCGCCGGCCCGCGAGCGCCGACTTCATCGCGCTGCCGAGCTCGGCCGGCGAGTGCACGGTGCGCACCCCGGCGGCCTCGAGCGCGGCGAACTTGTCGGCGGCCGTGCCCTTGCCGCCCGCGATGACCGCGCCCGCGTGGCCCATGCGCTTCCCGGCCGGCGCGGTGACGCCCGCGATGTAGGCGACGACCGGCTTCGAGACGTGGCGGTGGATGTAGGTCGCGGCCGCCTCCTCGTCGCTGCCGCCGATCTCGCCGACCATCACGATGCCGTCGGTGCCCTCGTCCTTCTCGAAGAGCGCGAGGACATCCACGAAATTCATGCCGCGCACCGGGTCGCCGCCGATGCCGACGCAGCTGCTCTGTCCCATGCCGAGATTCGTGGTCTGGAACACGGCCTCGTAGGTCAGCGTGCCGGATCGCGAGATGATGCCGACGCGCCCCGGCTTGTGGATGAAGCCGGGCATGATGCCGACCTTGCATTCGCCGGGCGTGATCACGCCCGGGCAGTTCGGCCCGACCAGCCGGCAGCGGTAACCGGCGAGCGCCGCCTTCACCTTGACCATGTCGTTGACCGGTATTCCCTCGGTGATGCAGACGATCAGGCGGATGCCCGCGTCGGCCGCCTCGAGTATCGCATCGCCGGCGAACGGCGCCGGCACGTAGATGACGCTGACGTCGGCGCCGGTTGCGGCCACTGCGTCGTGCACCGTGTTGAACACCGGGCGATCGAGATGCGTCTCGCCGCCGCGGCCCGGCGTGACGCCGCCGACCAGGTTCGTGCCATAGGCAATCGCCTGCTCGGAATGGAACGTGCCCTGCTTGCCCGTGAATCCCTGGCAGATCACCCGGCTCTTGCGGTTGACCAGGATGCTCATCGGCGCGCTCCGCGGCCGGCAAGGCGCACGGCCTTGGTCGCCGCATCGGCGAGGTCCCTGGCCGGCGTGATCGCGAGCCCGCTCGCCTTCAGGATCTTGCGGGCGCGGTCGGCGTTCGTCCCTTCGAGGCGGGCGATCACCGGAATGGTGACGCCGGCCTGCTGGACCGCCTGGATGATGCCCTCGGCGATCACGTCGCAGCGCACGATGCCGCCGAAGATGTTGACCAGCACCGCGCGCGCGCGCTCGTTCGACAGGATCAGGCGGAAGGCCGCGGTCACGCGCTCCGCGTTCGCCGTGCCGCCGACGTCCAGGAAGTTTGCGGGCGCGCCGCCATGCAGCTTGATCAGGTCCATGGTCGCCATCGCGAGGCCGGCGCCATTGACCATGCAGGCGATATTGCCGTCGAGCGAGACGTAGTTGAGGTCGTGCTCGGCGGCCGCGCGCTCCATCGGATCCTCCTGCGACGCGTCGCGCAATGCGGCGAGCGCAGGCTGGCGGAAGAGCCCGTTCGCTTCGACATTGATCTTGGCGTCGAGCGCGACGAGCTGGCCGTCCCTGGTCACGATCAGCGGATTGACCTCGACCAGGCCCAGGTCGCAATCGAGGTACAGGCGATAGAGCGAGCGCAGGATCGCCTCGAACTCCCCGATCTGCCGGCCCGCGAGGCCGAGTCCGAATGCCAGGCTCCGGCACTGGTAGCTCTGCAGGCCCGCGGCCGGATCGACGTCGGCGCGCAGGATCTTCTCCGGCTGATGCGCGGCAACTTCCTCGATGTCCATGCCGCCCGCGGCCGAGGCGACGAAGGCGATGCGGCTGCGCTCGCGATTCAGCAGCAGGCTCAGGTAGAGCTCGCGCTCGATGGCGCTGCCGGACTCGACATAGACCAGGTTGATCGGGAGTCCTGCGGCGCCCGTCTGCTTCGTGACGAGGCGCTGGCCAAGCATCGCAGCCGCGGCCTTGCCGACTTCCTGCGCGGAGCGGCACAGCTTGACGCCGCCCGCCTTGCCGCGACCGCCGGCATGGACCTGGGCCTTGACCACCCACACGGGGCCCGCGAGTTCACGGGCCGCAGCGACCGCCTCCGCTTCGCTGGCGGCGATCTTGCCGGCCGGAACCGGTATGCCGTAATCGCCGAAAATCCGCTTCGACTGGTACTCGTGCAGGTTCATCGCAGCATTGTAACGGGAGGCTTGAACCGCGTCGCAATCGCGCGCTGCCGCGACGGCCCGGGCTGCCTCGCATGTTAGAGTGCCGGCCGTGAATGCACCGGCGGAAATCGAACGCACGAGCGGCGATCCGGAGCTCGCCTGGCGCGTGCTGGGACTCCTGAATCTCTACCGGTTATCGGTCCCTTCGGTGCTCTCGGTGCTGTTCGCGCTGGCCTCGCGGCCGCAGTCCCTGGCCCCCGAATATTCGTCCCTCTATTTCTATACGCTCGCCGCGTGGTTCGCGACCGGCGTGATCTGCATCGCGCTCCTCAAGACACGCTGGCCGACCCTGCATGCCCAGGCGCTGATCCACATCGCATTCGACGTGGTCGCGGTCACCGCGCTGCTGATGACCAGCAAGGGCTCCTCGAGCGGCGTCGGGCTCCTGCTGATCATGCCGGTCGCGGCGGTCAGCGTCCTGCTGCCGAACCGCACGGCCACGATGGTCGCGGCGGCCGCCGCGCTGTGCGTGCTCGGACAGCAGCTCGCGTTGTCGGTCGCGGGCATCGCCGATCCGTCCGACCTGACCCAGGCCGGCATGCTGGGTGCGGTGATCTTCATCGCCGCGCTCGCGGCCGCCCCGCTCGCGCGGCGCTTGCGCGAGAGCGAAGCGCTCGTCCGCCAGCGCGACATCGACCTCGCGAATCTCGCGGAACTCTCCCAGTACATCGTCGAGCGCCTGCGCGAGAGCCTGGTCGTGGTCGACGAGCAGGACCGCATCCGGCTGATCAACGAATCGGCGCGGCAGATCCTGGGCCATGACGCGGGCGCGAATGCGCTGCTCGGCGAGGTGTCGCCGCGGCTCCTGTACCTGCTGACGATGTGGCGCCAGGGCTCGCCGGACGTGGACACCAGCGGCGGCAACCTGCTGGCCGCCGACGGGCTGCGCGAAGTGCGGCCGCATTTCGCGCCGCTCGGGCAGGCGCGCCCGCCGCCGGTGCTGGTCTTCCTCGAGGACCTGACGGCGCTCGACGACCGCATCCAGCAGACGCGGCTCGCCGCGCTCGGGCGGCTGTCCGCGAGCATCGCGCACGAGATCAGGAACCCGGTGGGCGCCATCAGCCACGCGGGACAGCTGCTGGCCGAGGACGCGACGCTTTCCGAGTCGGGCCGGCGCATGACCGAGATCATCAAGGCCAATGCCGAGCGCGTCAGCACGATCATCGGCAACGTGCAGCAGCTCGCGCGCCGCGAGACCACGCGCCCGGAGCGCATGCCGCTCGGCGAATGGCTCACCGACTTCGCGCAGGAATTCGTCGTCACCGGCGGCCACCGGGCGGACCAGCTCACGTTCACGATGCCGGAGCCGGACCTCGAGGTGCGCGTGGACCCGTCGCACCTGCGCCAGATCCTGTGGAATCTCTGCGAGAACGCCTTCCGCTACGCCGTGCAGGGCGAGAACGACCGCGTCGAACTGCGGGTCGGACGCCTGGCCGGCAGCCACCGGCCGTTCCTCGAGGTACTGGACCGCGGTCCCGGCATCGACGCCGCGCTGACCGACCGGATTTTCGAGCCATTCTTCACGTCGCGGGCGAGCGGCACGGGGCTCGGGCTCTTCATCGCGCGCGAACTCGCGCAGTGCAACGGCGCGCTCCTCGTCTTTGAGCCGCGCAGCGGCGGCGGCAGCATCTTCCGCATCGTGTTCGCGGACCCGCAGCGCTGGGAGCAGTCTTGACCCCGGCCAAGGCCAATCCGAAGGCGCTGATCGTCGATGACGAGCCGGATCTCTGCGAACTGCTGTCGCTGACGCTCGCGCGGATGAACGTCGAATCGAATGCCGTCCACGACCTCGCGGGCGCGCGCCGCGAACTGCAGTCCCGCCAGGACTATTCCCTGTGCCTGACCGACCTGCGGCTGCCGGACGGCGACGGCATCGAGCTGCTCGAATGGATCCAGGCGAACGCACCGGAACTCCCGGTCGCCGTGATCACCGCGCACGGCCATGTCGAGGCCGCGGTGCGCGCGCTGAAGCTCGGCGCCTTCGACTTCGTGTCGAAGCCGCTCGACATCACCGACCTGCGCAAGCTGGTGAACCAGGCGCTGAAGCTTTCGGACGATCGCCGCGCCACGGACGGCGGGCAGCGCCTGCTCGGCGACTCCGAGCCGATGCAGAAGCTGCGGGCCATGATCGGCCGCGTCGCGCGCAGCCAGGCGCCGGTGCATATTTCCGGCGAATCCGGCACCGGCAAGGAACTGGTCGCGCGCCTGATCCACGAGAGCGGTCCGCGCAAGGACGCGCCCTTCGTGCCGGTCAGTTGCGGCGCGATTCCGTCGGAACTGATGGAAAGCGAGCTGTTCGGGCATCGCAAGGGCAGCTTCACCGGCGCGGTCGCGGACAAGCCGGGACTCGTGCAGGCCGCGGAAGGCGGCACGCTGTTCCTCGACGAGGTGGCCGACCTGCCGTTCGCAATGCAGGTGAAGCTGCTGCGCCTGATCCAGGAAAAAACCGCGCGCCCGATCGGCGCCCAGCACGAGCAGCCGGTGGACGTGCGCATCCTCTCGGCAACCCACCGGGACCTCGGCGAACTGGTCGCCGCGGGACGGTTCCGCGAGGATCTCTATTACCGCATCGACGTGATCGAACTGCGCGTTCCGCCGCTGCGCGAGCGCATGTCCGACATCCCGGAGCTTGCAAATGCGATCACCGAGCGCTTTGCGACCCGCATGGGAATGACGCCGCCGGTGATTTCGGGCGAGGCCATGGAGATGCTGCTCGCGCACGATTACCCGGGCAACGTGCGCGAGCTCGAAAATGTCATCGAGCGCGCGCTCACGCTCTGCGAGGTCGGCGCGATCCGCGCGGGCGACATTGAACTCCGCGAGTCGCCTGGCCAGGGAGAATCCGCGCGTCCGGCCGCAGGTCCGGACACGCTGCCGGACCGGCTGGAGGACATCGAGCGCAATTCGATCGTCCGCGCACTCGAAGAGGCGCGCTACAACAAGACCGCGGCCGCGCGCGCGCTCGGCATCAGCTTCCGGGCGCTGCGCTACCGCATCAAGAAGCTTGGCATCGAGTGAGGGGCGCGCGGATTGACGCAATGCGTCAATCACTGACAATTCACGTCAGACCGGGCGTCTTAAAATCCCGACAGGCGGCTTGCCTTTAGTCGAAATAACAAGTTATTTCAATGAGTTGGAAGGAGCCCCTTCGATTGGCACGATCCTTGCTTTATTCCCAGTGCATCGGCGCTCCCCTGCGCCGCCCTTGGTTTCATAGGAGTTTACGGAAATGATGAGGACTATCCAGAAGGGCTTCACGCTCATCGAATTGATGATCGTGGTGGCCATCATCGGCATCCTGGCCGCGATCGCAATCCCGGCATATCAGGACTACACGATCCGCTCACAGGTGACGGAAGGCTTGACGCTCGCTGGCGCCATGAAGGCTGCGATCGCCGAGCGCGTCGCAAACACCGGCGCGTGGCCGACCACACTGACCGAGCTTGGCATGGTCGATGCGGGCGGCGCCGAAACCCCGCCGAGTGGCAAGTACGTTGCGACCGTGGATTTTGCCGGCCCCGGCACGATCCTCATCACGTACTCGAGCCAGGGCGCCTTCCTGGCCAACAGCAAGATTGACGGCATGACCCTCGCATTGCAGCCGTACCTCAGCACCAACGACGACGTGGTCTGGCGTTGCGGTGCAGCCGGCGCGAACCCGGGCGGTGCGGTCGATACGGACAATGCCGGTACGGCATCGGTTGACTCGGACGCCAATACAACGGTGCTGCCGAAGTACGTGCCTTCTGTTTGCCGCGCCTAAGCGGTAGACCCGGTTGATACGCTGAAGAGGCCCCCGCGCCCCAATGGGCGCGGGGGCCTCACTTTTTCCATTCCGGCCGGACAGCCTGTAACCAGCTAACTTCACGAATGTGACCCCCATCACCCGCGGAATTCCGGGGTTGTGGGAGCATCGGCGGCGATTTAACAATTGCTGCTACCCCCCCTTGGGGTACATTATTTGGGGCTCGGGTTCGTCAATGGCTGGGACGGATTGACCGGATGAACGACAACGCGACCGCGATGACAGGATCGGTCCGGGCGGTGCTCAGCGGCCTGCCGCAGCGCCTCGTCCTGGACGGCCTCATCGAAGAAGCCGCGATGCTCGAAGCCATCGCGAGCGCCCGCGAGCGCAAGACCCACCTGGTCAGCTGGCTCGTTTCGCACGACCTCGCCGCTGCGCGCGACATCGCGATCGCCGCCGCCCAGGAATTCGGCGTCCCGCTCCTCGACCTCGACGCGATCAACATCGACCTCGACACGGTCCGCCTGGTCAACGACAAGCTGATGGCGAAGCACCGCATACTGCCGCTCGTGAAGCGCGGCAAGCGGCTGCACGTCGCGGTCTCCGACCCGACCAACCTGCACGCAGTCGACGAGATCAAGTTCCAGACCGGGCTCGCGATCGAAGCGGTCATCGTCGAGGACGACAAGCTGCAGCGCGCCGTCCAGAAGGCGATCGAGCAGGTCGACACCTCGATGCCTTCGCTCGGAGGCGAAGAGGATTTCGATCTCGAGAACCTGGATGTCTCCGCCGCCGAAGACCAGATGGATGCGGACACCGGGCGCGACGACATCGAGGACGCGCCAATCGTCCGCTTCGTCAACAAGATCATGCTGGATGCGATCCGCAAGAACGCATCGGACATCCATTTCGAGCCTTACGAAAAGTACTACCGCATCCGGCTGCGCGTGGACGGCGTGCTGCGCGAGGTCGCCCAGCCGCCGGTACAGCTCGCGACCAAGCTCGCGGCGCGCCTGAAAGTGATGTCGCGGCTCGACATCGCCGAGCGGCGCGTGCCGCAGGACGGCCGCATCAAGATGCGGCTTTCGAAGAATCGCTCGATCGACTTCCGCGTCTCGAGCTGCCCGACGCTGTTCGGCGAAAAGATCGTGCTGCGAATACTGGACGCCAGCACCGCGATGATGGGCATCGACGCGCTGGGCTACGAGCCGTTCCAGAAAGACCTGTACATGAAGACCCTGGCGCGGCCGCAGGGCATGATCCTGGTAACCGGCCCGACCGGCAGCGGCAAGACGGTGTCGCTGTACACAGGCCTTGCGATCCTGAATGTCGAGGACACCAATATCTCGACTGCCGAGGACCCCGCGGAAATCGTGCTGCCCGGCGTCAACCAGGTGAATGTGAACCCGAAAGTGGGCCTGACATTCGCCTCGGCGCTGCGCGCCTTCCTGCGCCAGGACCCGGACGTGATCATGGTCGGCGAGGTCCGCGACCTCGAAACCGCCGAGATCGCCATCAAGGCGGCCCAGACGGGCCACCTGGTGCTCTCCACGCTGCACACGAACGACGCGCCGCAGACGCTGACCCGCATGGTGGACATGGGCGTCAAGCCCTATGCGATCGCGACCTCGGTCAGCCTGATCATCGCGCAACGCCTCGCGCGGCGGCTCTGCCCCTCCTGCAAGGCACCGCTGACCCTGCCGGCCGAGGCGCTGCTGAAGGAGGGCTTCACCGAAGACCAGGTCAAACGCGGGGATTTCAAGGTCCACAAGGCGGTCGGCTGCGGCCAGTGCACGGATGGCTACAAAGGCCGGGTCGGCATCTACGAGGTGCTGCCGATCACCGAGGCCATCGGCCGGATCATCCTGGAGGGCGGCAGCGCCCCCCACATCCGCGACCAGGCCCGAAAGGAAGGGGTCTGGGATCTCCGTACTGCAGGTCTCAAAAAGGTCATGGACGGGCTGACCAGCCTCGAAGAAGTCAACCGCGTCACAGTTGAGTGATCGGCCCGGGCGTTACCATCCAAAGCTGAGGGCATAGGACCGAAACCATGGCGCAGACCGCAGCCGCAGCCAAAAGACACCCCGTATTCCTGGGAAGGCAAGGACCGTAAGGGCAACAAGGTCCGCGGCCGCCTGCTGGCCAAGAGCGAGAACGAGGTGCGCGCCGACCTGCGCCGCCAGAGCATCGTTCCGGTCAAAATCAGGAAGCAACAGAACCTGTTCCGGACGGGCGGCAGCGTCAACGCGATGGACATCGCGATCTTCAGCCGCCAGCTCGCGACCATGCTCGCGGCGGGCATCCCGCTGGTCCAGGCCTTCGAAATCGTCGGCGTCGGCCATGAAAAGCCGGCGATGCAGAAACTGATCCTCGACATCAAGCTGAACATCGAGGGCGGCAGCTCGCTGCACGAGTCGCTCGCCAAGCACCCGCTTTATTTCGATGATCTTTATGTGAACCTGGTCGAGGCCGGAGAGCAGGCGGGCGCGCTCGAGTCTCTGCTGGACAAGGTCGCGACCTACAAGGAAAAGACCGAGGCCCTCAAGAAGAAGATCAAGAAGGCTCTCTTCTACCCGGCCGCAGTGCTCGCGGTCGCCGTGATCGTGACGCTGATCCTGCTGCTGTTCGTGATCCCGCAGTTCGAGTCGCTGTTCAAGGGATTTGGCGCAGACCTGCCTGCATTCACACGCATGGTCATCGACATGTCGCGCTTCGTACAGCACCAGGGCTGGTGGATGGGCATGATGTTCGCCGGCGGCGTTTTCTTCTTCCTTTACTTCAAGAAGCGCTCGCGGGCGATGCAGCAGGTACTGGACCGCATGATGCTGAAGCTGCCCATCGTCGGACCGATCCTCGTCAAGGCGGCGATTGCGCGCTATGCGCGCACGCTTGCCACGATGTTCTCGGCCGGCGTGCCGCTGGTCGAGGCCATGGAATCGGTTGCCGGCGCGACCGGCAACATCGTCTATGAGCAGGCGGTCCTGCGCATGCGCGACGAAGTCGCGACCGGCCAGCGCCTGCAGCGGGCGATGGAAAATACAGGACTCTTCCCGAACATGGTCGTGCAGATGATCGCGGTCGGCGAGGAGTCGGGTTCGCTCGACGAGATGGCCTCCAAGGTCGCGGACTTCTACGAACTGGAAGTGGACACCGCGGTCGACGCCCTTTCGAGCTTGCTCGAACCACTGATCATGGCGATCCTCGGCGTGCTGGTCGGCGGTCTCGTCATCGCGATGTACCTGCCGATCTTCAAGCTGGGCGCCGTGGTCTGACCGGGCCGCCGGAGCCCTGGGCCATGCTGGCGGCGAACCCGGCCGTATTCGCGGCCGTCGCCGCAGCCTTCGGCCTCGTCATCGGCAGCTTCCTGAATGTCGTGATCCACCGCCTCCCGCTGATGCTGGAGCGGCAGTGGCGCGCGCAGTGCGCGGAGATCACCGGCCATCCGGCCACACCTTCGGGCGAGCCGCTCAGCCTCGTCCGGCCGCGCTCGCGCTGCCCGTCCTGCTCCACGCAGATCCGCGCGATCCACAACATCCCGGTGCTCAGTTACCTGGCGCTCGGCGGGCGCTGCGCCGCCTGCAAGGCGCCGATTTCGCTGCGCTATCCGCTGGTCGAACTCGCGACGGGAATCGCGAGCGGCGTGGTCGCCTGGCATTTCGGCTTCGGCTGGCAGGCGGCGCTCGCGTTCGTCTTCAGCTGGTACCTGATCGCGATGACCGCGCATCGACCTCGACCGGCAGCTGCTGCCCGACGTGCTGACGCTGCCGCTGCTGTGGATCGGCCTGCTCGCGAGCCTCGCGCCGATCGGGGGCATGACGACGCCACGCGACGCATTGATCGGCGCGGCCGCCGGATACCTGATCCTGTGGACCGTGTTCCAGCTGTTCCGGCTCGTCACGGGCAAGGAAGGCATGGGCTACGGCGACTTCAAGCTGTTCGCCGCCATCGGCGCGTGGCTCGGCTGGCAGATGCTGCCGCTCGTGCTGCTGCTGTCGGCCGTCGTCGGTGCGGCGGTCGGACTCACGCTGATCGTGATGCGCCGCCACGGGCGCGACGTCCCGATTCCATTCGGGCCCTACCTCGCGGGCGCAGGCTGGATCGCGATGCTGTGGGGCCCGCTGATCGTCGCGCGCTACCTGGGCGTCGCGGGCCTGCACTGAGGGTGGCCCGGATGCTCCGCATCGGGCTCACCGGCGGGATCGCGAGCGGCAAGAGCACGGTCGCCGACCTCTTCGCCGGGTTCGGCGCCGCCGTCATCGACACCGACCAGATTGCACGCAAGGTCGTCGAACCCGGCAAGCCAACGCTCACGGCGCTGACCGCGGCGCTCGGCACCGGGATCCTCGGCGCCGACGGCAAGCTCGACCGCCACCGCCTGCGCGAGCGCATCTTCAGCGACGCCTCGACGCGCAAAACCGTCGAACGGATCCTGCATCCCGCCATCATGGCGGAGCTGATCCGCCAGGCCGACTCGGCTTCAGGTCCCTACCAGGTCCTTGTGATCCCGCTTCTGGTCGAGGGCGGGCGCAGCGGGCTCGTGGACCGGGTGCTGGTCGTGGACTGCCCCGAGGAGCAGCAGATCGAACGGTTGATCAGGCGCGACGGCGAAACCCGGGAAAGCGCGGCACTGGCCCTCGCGGCCCAGGCGACGCGGGCCGCGCGCCTCGCCGAGGCCGACGACGTCATCGCCAACGACGGGGATCCCGCGAAACTCGTCGAGCTGGTCGCCGGTTTCGACCGCGAATACCGGCGCCTGGCCGTGAAAAACTGAGTAGCAGGCAGCAGTCTGGGCACCAAGGTGGGAGATACGTTGTTTACGGGGCCAGAAGCGGTGTCGCAGAATAGACCCATGTTCGAGCCAGTCCCGGAATCCCGCGTCGATCCGGAGCCGATCACCTACGAGCAGCCGCTCAACGAGCGGATGCGCGCCTTCATGCGCCTCGAATTCCTGTGGCAGCAGCTCTCGTACCACGCGGGCGTACCGAATCCCTGGTCGAGCCGGGCGGCCGTCTCGGGGCTGCTCGAGATCCTGGCGATCACGTCGCGCGGCGATGCGCGCGGCGACGTGCTGAAGGAACTCGAGCGGCAGATGTCGGCGATGCGCGATTACCAGAATCGGCCCGGCGTGGACGGCGCGCGCCTGCGCTCGATACTCGCCGCGCTGGTGCGGCGCCGCGAGGAACTGAATGCGGCGGGCGCCAACTTCATGCAGCGGCTGCGCGAGTCGGAATTCCTGAACGCGATCAAGCACCGCAGCGCGATCCCGGGCGGCACCTGCGAATTCGACCTGCCCGATTACTTCCACTGGCTCAATCTCGAGCCGGACCTGCGCGAGAGCGATCTCGCGGACTGGCTGGTGACGATCCGCCCGCTGTGCGAATCGGTCTCGGAGCTCTTGTGGATCACGCGCGAGAACGCGGTGCCGCGCGACGAGCTCGCGCCGGGCGGCGTCTATCAGATCGTGTTCGAGCGCGACCGGCCGGTGCAGCTCGTGCGCCTCACGCTGCCGGGCGGATCGAAACTCTATCCCGAGGTCAGCGGCAGCCACCATCGCTGCAGCCTGCGCTTCCTGCGCTGGAACAGCGTACACAACCGCCCGGTGCAATCGACCGATGACGTGCGCTTCACGCTGACGACCTGTTACTGATCGCGATGGCGATGCAGATCACCTGCCCGCATTGCAAGCGCCAGTGCGACTGGGAAAGCAATCGCTGGCGCCCGTTCTGCAGTGAACGCTGCAAGCTCATCGACCTGGGCGCGTGGTTCGAGGAAAAACACGCCATTCCCGGCGAATCGGTCGAAATCCCCGACGCGAGAATTCGGCGCGGATTCGCCGAAGCACTAGCTTAACGGGCAGACAAAAAAAGGGGACGCCCCACTTTTCCCGCATAAGTTCCGGCGGGAAAAGGGGGCGTCCCCTTTTGTCTGCCCGCTGCTCTAGTTTCCGCCCTGCATTCCGAGGTGTTTCGCGAGGAAGGCCCACTGGTTCGCCCAGTCCTCGATTTGCATCCAGGTGGGCTTGCCGGCGCCGTGGCCGGCGCGCGTTTCGATGCGGATCAGCACGGGGTTGGCGCAGTCGTGCTGCGCGTATTGCAGCGCCGCCGCGAACTTGAAGCTGTGCCAGGGCACGACGCGGTCGTCGTGGTCCGCCGTCGTCACGAGCGTCGGCGGATAACAGAGTCCCTGCCTGAGGTTGTGCACCGGCGAGTACGCCAGCAGCGCGCGGAACTGGTCCGGGTCCTCGACCGTGCCGAAATCGCTCGACCAGGCGTAGGCGTTCGCGCTTGCCGTGTGGTAGCGCAGCATGTCCATGACACCGACTCCCGGCAATGCGGCGCCGAACAGGTCCGGGCGCTGCGCCATCACCGCGCCGACCAGCAGGCCGCCGTTGCTGCGACCGTGGATCGCGAGCCGTTGCGGCGACGTGTACTTGTTCGCGACCAGCCATTCCGCCGCCGCAATGAAGTCGTCGAACACGTTCTGCTTGTGCGTCCTGGTGCCGGCCTCGTGCCAGGCGGCGCCGTATTCGCCGCCGCCGCGGAGATTCGCGACCGCGTAGATGCCGCCGCGCTCGAGCCAGGCCGCGTAGACCGGGCTGAAGACCGGCGTCAGTGAAACGTCGAATCCGCCATAGCCGTACAGCAATGTCGGGTTGTCCGCCATTCATCGCCGTGTCGCGCCGGCGCGTGATGAACATCGGTATGCGCGTGCCGTCCTTGCTCGTGTAGAAGACCTGCTCGGTCAGGTAGGGGCCCGCATCGAACGGAACCTGCGGCCGCCGGAACGGCGTGACCTCGTCCTTTGCGACGTCATAGCGGTAGAGGGCGAGCGGCGTCAGGTAGTCGGTGTAGGCGAAAAAGGTCTCGTTCTCCTTCGGTGCGTCCGGAAAGCCGGTCACGGTGCCGAGGCCCGGCAGGCGGATCTCGCCGCGCAGACTGCCGTCCATGCGATAGACGCGCAGCCGCGAGCGCGCGTCCTCGAGGTAATTGGCGATCACGTGGCCGCCGGCGAGGCTCGCCTGGTAGAGGCGCGACGATGCCTCCGGCACGATCTCGACCGGATCGGGCTTCGCAGGATCGATCGCGATCACCCGGCCGCGCGGCGCGCCCTGGGTAGTCTTGAAGTAAAGGCGGTCGCCGACCGCGCCGAGGAACTCGTAGATGCCGTCCCACTTGTCGAGGATGCGCATGACGGGCGCATCGGGCTTCGACAGGTCGCGCAGGTGGATCGCATTCGAGTCGAAGCCGTAGGAAATGACGAACACCAGCCAGCGCCCGTCCTCCGAGACCAGCGCATAGGGGTTGTGACGGGGGTTTTCCGGCGTCGCGTAAACGGCCGCATCGTCGGCCTGGCCCGTGCCGAGGCGATGCCGATAGACGCTGACCTGCTGCTGGTCGTCGCCCTTGCCGTCAGCGCCCTTCGGATAGCGCGAGTAGTAGAACGCGCTCGCATCCGGCAGCCAGGAGACACCCGTGAACTTGGTATCGCCGATCAGGTCTCCCAGGTCGCGGCCCGTCTCCACTTCCCTGACGTGCCAAGTGTCCCAGTCGGTGCCGCCATCCGACACCGCGTAGGCGACGTAGCGCCCGTCGGGGCTGATCGAGTAATCCGCGAGGGATGCCGTCGCATCCTTCGAGAGCGTGTTGGGGTCGATCAGCACGCGCGGCGGCGCGTCCGCGGCGCTCGCCCAGTACAGGACGCCCTGATTCTGCTTGCCGCTCTTCTCCACGTAGAAATAGCGCCCGCCGCGCTTGACCGGCACGCGCGCCTTCTCGTCGAGCCAGCTATAGCCGTACTGGTCGTAGTCCCACAGTGCGGTCAGCCGCGCGCGGATCGCCTCGCGCGCAGGGATCGCGTCGAGGTAGGGCTGCGACAGCGCATTCTGCGCGGTGACCCAGGCCGTGAGCTCCGGCCCGGACGTTTCCATCCAGCGATAGGGATCGGGAACCTTCGTGCCGTGGATCTCGTCCACGACCTGCCCCCGCATGGCCGTCGGATATTGCATGGCCCCGGGATCGTGGGCCGCACTCATGGTCGGAATGGCGGCCAGCATGACCAGGGCGACAACGGATATGACATGGCTCTGCACCGTGCTTACACTCCATGCGGTTCGGGCGAGCGAAGTCTAACAAACCGGTCCATTCGGGCCCTTCCCTTCTGCGACAGGACGGAGCATCGATGCGTCTATTCGTGATTGGTTTCACGGCCTGCCTTGCCATCGCTGCGGCCGCCGGCGCGCGCGACCTGACGGTCGAGCGCCTTTTCGATGCACCCGACCTGCAGGGACCCTCGCTGCGCCAGGTCCGCTTCTCGCCCGACGGCATGCTCGTGAGCTACCTGCGGGCCAAGGACGACGATGCGCAGGTCTTCGATCTCTGGGCCTACGACATCGCAGCGGGCCAGCACCGGCTGCTGGTCGATTCGCGGAGCCTCGTGCCGGCGGGCGAGACGCTGTCGGCCGAGGAAGAAGCGCGCCGCGAGCGCCAGCGCACGGCGGCGCTGCGCGGCATCGTGGATTACCAGTGGGCGCCGGACTCGCGCGCGCTCCTTTTCCCGCTCGGCGGCGACCTGTACCACTACGACCTCACGAAGCCCGCGAACGAAGCCGTACGGCGCCTGACCAAGACCGGGTCCTACGAGACCGACGCCCAGTATTCGCCAAAGGGCCGGTACGTCAGCTTCATCCGCGACCAGGATCTCTATGCGGTCGAGGTCGCGACCGGCGCGGAGCGGCGGCTCACGACCGGCGGCGGCGGGCTCATCAGCCAGGGCGTCGCCGAATTCATTGCGCAGGAGGAAATGAACCGCGACACCGGCTACTGGTGGTCGCCCGACGAAAGGCACGTCGCCTACACGCGCGTGGACGAATCGCCGGTCGCGGAACTCGAGCGCTTCGAGGTCCACGCGGATGGATTCCGCGTCGTGCACCAGCGCTACCCGGCGGCGGGCGCCGCGAATGCGGATGTACAGCTCGGCATCCTGGACCTGGAGTCCGGCGCAATCGCCTGGGCCGACCTCGGCCGCACCGATCATTACCTCGCGCGCGTGAGCTGGTTCCCCGAGAGCGACCAGCTGCTGGTCCAGCGCCAGTCGCGCGACCAGAAGCGCCTCGACCTGCTCTGCGTTCCCGTGTCGGGCGGCAGCGGCCGCCTGCTGTTCTCTGAGACGAGCGACACCTGGGTCGACCTGCAGGACGACCTCTACTTCCTGCCGCGCCGCCGGGAATTGCTGTGGGCCTCGGAACGCAGCGGGCACAACCACCTCTATCGCTATGGCTATGACGGCAGGCTGAAGGGCGCCGTCACGGCCGGCGACTGGGACGTGCTGGGCGAGGGCCAGGCGCCCGCGGTGCGCGGCATCGACGAGAAGCGCCGCCGCGTCTATTTCATGGCGACGCTGAAAACGCCGCTCGAGCGGCAGCTCTATGTCGCGAGCCTCGATTCGGGCAGTCCGCACGAGCCGAAGCCGCTGACTTCACAGGACGGATGGAACAACGTCACGATGTCCCAGGACGCGCGGCGCTTCCTGCTGAATTACAGCGACCCGATGCAGCCGCCGCAGCTGTCGCTGCACGACTCTGCTGGCCGGCGGCTCGCCTGGCTGGTCGAAAACCGCCTCGACGGCCAGCATCCCTACGCGCCCTTTCTCGACCGCCACGTGGCGCCGGAATTCGGCACGCTGCCGGCCGCCGACGGCACACCGCTCTACTGGCAGCTGTACAAGCCGGCCGGCTTCCAACCGGGCCGCCGCTATCCGGCGATCCTGCTGGTCTATGGCGGGCCGGGCGTGCAGAACGTGATGCGCCGCTGGGGCGAGCGGCGCGGCAGCCAGAGCGCGCAGCTCTTCACGCAGCGGGGCTATGTCGTCTTCACGCTCGACAATCGAGGCGCCGCGGGGCGCGGCCAGGCATTCGCGACGCCGATCTACCGGCGCATGGGCGGCGTCGAGGTCACGGACCAGCTGAAGGGCGTCGCATGGCTGAAGCAGCAGCCGTATGTGGACGCGGCGCGCATCGGCGTCTTCGGCTGGAGTTACGGCGGCTACATGACGCTGATGCTGATGATGCAGTCACCCGGCACGTTCGTGGCCGGGGTCGCCGGCGCGCCGGTGACGGACTGGCACCTCTACGACACGCATTACACGGAACGCTACCTCGGCATGCCGGACGAGAATGCCGAGGGCTACCGGCAATCGAGCGTGCTCGGCTACGCCGGCGCGTTGCGCGATCGCCTGCTGGTGATGCACGGCATGGCCGACGACAACGTGCTGTTCACGCACACGACGCTGCTGATCAAGGAGCTGGTCGCGGCCGGGCGGCCGTTCGAGGTGATGCCCTACCCGGGCAGCAAGCACGGGGCGCTCAGCTTCAGGGAAACCGGCATCCACGGCTGGAATACGATCCTGGATTTCTTCGACCGCAACCTCGGCGGCGAAAAGCGCTAGTCGCCGATTTTCTTGGTCGTGATGACGGCACAGCCGTGGGCGCCTGCTATCTGCAGCCGTTCAAGGCGGCGCGCGTCCGCATACCAGCCGGCAAACACCGGGATGCCGACCCGCTCGCAGAGATGCTCGAGTTCGCGCTGTGGCATCGGGCCGCCATGCGGCGCGACCACCAGGAAGTGCGCGCCCTCGCCGATCGCCTCGATCGCGCCGGCCTCGTCTTCGCAGACCACGCCGATCAGGAATGCGCCGTCGCGATCCACGTGCAGGTTCTGCCCGTGCCGGCGCAGGACCGCTCCGTCGGCGCCGGCGAGCGCGGCAATGCGGATTGCCTCGACGCCGTCTCCCAGCGCGAACACGCGGTGGCCCGCGGCGCGCGCGCTGCGCACCGCCGCGGCATCCAGCTGCGATGCCGGCGATTCGGCGATGTGCCAGAAGATCGTCCGCGGCTCGCTGTTGCCGAGCGCCGTCAGCTGCGCGGGGCTCGCGATGACATGGGCGAGCTGCGGCATCCGCAATGCCGTCACGATGCCGCGGTCGGCCTCCAGCAAGTTGTGACCCGGCAAATCGTCGGGCTTTGCCCAGGCGAGCGCCTGCGAATCGAGGCCCTGCGGCGTGCCCTCGTACGCGAGCACCCGCCAGAAATCGAGCAGCACGCGGCGATCGGGATAGCGGTGGTAGAGGCGGATCAGCGGGCGGGCGGTCTGGACTGCGACGCCGAGCTCCTCGGCGAGCTCGCGCTTCAGGCCCTCGAGCCGGTCCTCACCGAAGCCCAGCTTGCCGCCCGGGAATTCCCAGCGCCCCGCCATGTGGCGGCCACGCGGGCGTTGTGCGATCAGGACACGGCCGGCAGCGTCGAACAGCGCTCCCGCAATGACGTGCAGTTCCGGAAGCTCCGCCATCCCTGGTTTCCCCACTCCTTGGCTGCCAATGCTCAAATGCCGGTTCGCTGTATCGCCCCGTGACAGTGTTTGTATTTTCTGCCCGATCCGCAAGGGCAGAGTTCGTTGCGGCCCACTTTGCGCTCGCCGCGCACGAATGGCGGTGCGGCCGGCGCGGGGGGCGCGGCTGCAGCGGGCGTGCCGCCGGGTTCCGGCGCGCCTGCCGGCCGGGCCTCGGTCGCGATCGCGGGCGGCTCGGCATGCTGCAGCTGCATGCGGCTCTGCAGGCGGCGGCGGCGCTCGGCCTCCTCGCGCTCGATCTCTTCCTCGGTGCGCACCTGCAGGCGCTGCAGCAGCATCACGGTGTCGCTGCGGATCCGGTCGAGCATCGCCGTGAAGAGCGCAAAGGCCTCGCGCTTGTACTCCTGCTTCGGGTTTTTCTGCGCGTAGGCACGCAGATAGATGCCCTGGCGCAGGTAGTCCATGCCCGCCAAGTGCTCGCGCCAGTGGCTGTCGAGCTGCTGCAGCATCACGGCGCGTTCGAGGTGGCGCATCACCGGCGCGCCGACCTGCTCGACTTTTTCGATATAAACCGCCTCGATTGCATCCAGCAGGTGGCCTGCCGCCTCGTTGCCCTGCCGCTCCGGGTTCTCGACGAGCCAGGCAGCGAGACCCGTCTTGACGCCGAAGTCGCGCTCAACGGCCTGCTCGAGTCCCGCGACGTCCCACTGCTCCTCGACGCTCTCCGGCGGGATGTACTGCGTGACGATGCCGTGCACGACCTCCGCGCGCACGTCGCGGATCACGCCCTCGATGTCCTCCGTGGACATGATCTCGGTGCGCTGGCGGTAGATGACCTTGCGCTGGTCGTTGGCGACGTCGTCGTATTCGAGCAGGTTCTTGCGGGCGTCGAAGTTGTGTGACTCGACCTTGCGCTGGGCGTTCTCGATCTGGCGCGACAGCATGCGGCTCTCGATCGCTTCGCCCTCGCGCATGCCGACCGTCCGCAGCAGCGACTTGGTGCGCTCCGGGTCGCCGAAGATGCGCATCAGGTTGTCTTCGAGCGAGAGGTAGAAACGGCTCGAGCCAGGGTCTCCCTGGCGGCCCGACCGGCCGCGCAGCTGGTTGTCGATGCGCCGCGATTCGTGGCGCTCGGTGCCGACGATGTGCAGCCCGCCCGCCGCGATCACCTGCTCGTGCAACTGCTTCCATTCGCCCTCGAGCGCCAGCGCATGCGCCTCGAGCTGGGCCGGCTCGAGCGTCGCGTCCTTGCGCAATTGCTCGATCTGCTTCTGCACGTTGCCGCCCAGCACGATGTCGGTGCCGCGGCCGGCCATGTTGGTCGCGATCGTGACGCTCGACGGACGCCCGGCCTGCGCGATGATCATCGCCTCGCGCTCGTGCTGCTTTGCATTCAGGACCTGGTGGGGAATGGCGCCTTCCTTCAGCAGGCCCGACAGCAATTCGGAGGTTTCAATCGAGGCCGTGCCGACCAGCGCCGGCTGGCCGCGCGTCACGCAATCGCGGATGTCCTCGATGATCGCCTCGAACTTGTCCTTCTGGTTCAGATAGACGAGATCCGCCTGGTCCTTGCGGATCATCGGCTTGTGGGTCGGCACGACGACGACCTCGAGCCCGTAGATCTGCTGGAACTCGAATGCCTCGGTGTCGGCCGTGCCGGTCATGCCGGCAAGCTTCTGGTAGAGGCGGAAATAGTTCTGGAATGTGATCGACGCGATGGTCTGGTTTTCCTCGCGGATCCGCACGCCTTCCTTGGCCTCCACCGCCTGGTGCAGGCCCTCCGACCAGCGCCGTCCCGGCATCGTGCGGCCGGTGAACTCGTCGACGATGATGACCTCGCCGCCGCGGACGATGTACTCGACGTCCTTGTTGTAGAGCACGTGGGCACGCAGCGCCGCATTCAGGTGGTGCATCAAGCGGATGCTGGCCGGGTCGTACAGGCTCTCGCCCGGGCGCAGCAGCCCCGCCTCCAGCATCAGTTCCTCGGCCTTCTCGAAGCCCGCCTCCGACAGGTGGATCTGGCGCGTCTTCTCATCGGCGAAGTATTCGCCCTCGCCTTCCTCGGTGGCCTGGCGCTTGAAGCGCGGCACCAGCGCGTTGATCTTGACGTAGAGCTCGGTGCTCTCCTCGGCCGGGCCGGAGATGATCAGCGGCGTGCGCGCCTCGTCGATCAGGATCGAGTCCACCTCGTCGACGATCGCGTAGTGCTGTCCGCGCTGCACGCGATCCTCGAGCCTGAATGCCAGGTTGTCGCGCAGGTAATCGAAGCCGAATTCGTTGTTGGTTCCGTAGGTCACGTCGCAGGCGTAGGCGGCGCGCTTGTCGGCGGGCTGCTGGCCGCTCGTGATGACCCCGACCGACAGGCCGAGGAACCGGTAGATCGGCCCCATCCACTCGGCGTCGCGCTGCGCGAGATACTCGTTGACGGTAACGACGTGGACACCCTTGCCCGACAACGCGTTCAGGTAGACCGGCAGCGTCGCGACCAGCGTCTTGCCTTCGCCGGTGCGCATCTCGGAAATCTTGTTCTCGTGCAGCACCATGCCGCCGATCAGCTGCACGTCGAAGGGGCGCAGGCCGACCGCGCGTGCCGCGGCCTCGCGCGCCGTCGCGAATGCCTCGGGCAGCACGTCGTCGATGGATTCGCCGGCGGCGAGGCGCGCCCGCAGCTTCGCGGTCTGCGCGAGCAGTTCCGCATCGCTCATCGCCTTGAGCGCGGCCGCGTGGCCGTTCGCCTCGGCCACGCGCCGATCGTACTGGCGCAGCAGCCGCTGATTACGGCTGCCGAAGATCCGCGTGAAGATTTTCAACAAGAGCCTGGAACCTCGAACCGCAAGTGGTCAATCGGGACAATTTCCGACTGAAGCCACCGGGAAAAACCGGCAGTTTACTACGACTCGCCTAGCGGGATTTCGTTCAGGGCCGGGCGATCAACGCCGGACGAACGACAGCGGATTGACCGGGCGCCCGTCGCGCAGCACTTCGAAGTGCAGGTGCGGCCCCGTCGAGCGTCCAGTCGAGCCCATCAGTGCAATCGGGTCGCCGCGCTTGACCGTCTGGCCCTGCTGCACGAGCAGCTTTGCGTTGTGGGCATAACGCGTGACGTAACCGTTGCCATGCGTGATCTCGATCAGCCGGCCATAGCCGCCGTCGACGCCGGCATGACTGACGATGCCGTCGGCGACCGCCAGCACGCGCGTACCGGCCGTGCCTGCGAAGTCGACGCCCTGGTGAAAGGCATTGCGGCCGTCGAAGGGATCGGTGCGCTGGCCGTACAGCGACGAGATGTAACCAGACTCGACCGGGCGACCGCCCGGAACGATCTGCCGCGCGAGCTCGCGCGTCAGGATCAGGTTCTGCAATGCGGTCAGCTGGCGGCCGCGGTCGTCGATCGCCGCGCCCACGGAATCGAGCATCTCGTCGAGCGCCGGCACGACCGGCCCGGAACCCGCCTCCGAGCGCGGCCCGCCGACCGCGGGCGGCCGGTCGAAATTGAATTCGCCGCGGTCGAGCTTTGCGACCTCGGTCAGTTGCCGGCCAAGGGCATCGAGCCGGAGCAGCTGCGCCTGCATGCGGCCGACGCGCGTCGCGAGCGTCGCAACCTGGTCCTCGACGGCCACGCGCGTCTTGTCGAGCGTCGCGCGCTGCAGCGCGAGATCCTCGGTCCAGCGTGCGACCGTGAACTCACCGAGCGGTCCTTCGCCGCCGTAACGCGTACCCGCAACGAAGGCGCCGGCCAGCAATCCCAGCAGCGCGAAACCGGAAATGGAAATCAATAGCGGCCGGAAGCGCAATGGCTGCGCTTTCCGCGACCCGGCTGATCGACTGGGCGTCATGCTCTGTAAGGACTCCGCGGCTCCCTTCACTATGGCCGGCGGTTACTATGGATCCTGGCGACGCCCGTCGGGCGTGCGCCATGATGGCCGGTCCCGGGGCCCCCGCGAGGTCCCCTTAAGCGGCGCAAAATGCCAAAAAAAGCCTTGAAACTCAAGTACTTTCGTAGTCCGGCGGCCTCCGGGCCGGCGCCGGGATGAAAAAACTGACCCCTGTCAGTGACTTGCTGTCGCAGGGCAAGGGCATGCTCCAGCGGCTGCGTGAAGGCACGCAGGAGGCGGACAGGACCCTGGCGGGCCTGCGACGGCAACTGCCGCCCGATCTCGCCCGCGAGGTCTGGGGGGCCGTGCTGAAGGAAGGCAGGCTGGTCGTGCTGGTGCGCTCCGCCGCCTGGGGCACCCGTCTGCGTTACCTGGCGCCGCAATTCAGGGAACCGCTCGCGGCGGAGCTCGGCGCTGCGATCGAAAAGGTGGTCGTGAAGGTGCGCGCGGGCCGCGGCTGATCAGGCGGTCGCGTTCGCCGTTCCGGCGTAGGAAATGGGCGCGGCGCCGGCGTCCCGGAATGTGACTTCCTCCCAGGCGGTCGCGTCCGCCAGCAGCGTGCGCAGCAGCAGGTTGTTGAGCGCGTGACCGGACTTGAAGCCGGTGAACTCGCCGATCAGCGAGTGGCCCAGCAGGTACAGGTCGCCGATCGCGTCCAGGATCTTGTGGCGCACGAACTCGTCCTCGTAGCGCAGCCCGTCCTCGTTGAGGATGCGGTAGTCGTCGAGGACGATCGCGTTGTCGAGCGTGCCGCCGAGCGCGAGATTGCGCGCGCGCAGGAATTCCAGGTCGCGCATGAAGCCGAAGGTGCGCGCGCGGCTCACTTCGCGCAGGAAGGTCGTGGTCGAGAAATCCATCGTCGCGCGCTGCGAATGGCGGCGGAACACCGGATGGTCGAATTCGATCTCGAAGTTGACGCGGAAGCCCTCGTGCGGATCGAAGCGCGCCCACTTGTCGCCGTCCTCGACCAGGACGCTGCGCCGCACGCGCACGAAGCGCTTCGGCGCGGCCTGCTCCTCGATGCCGGCCGACTGGACCAGGAACACGAAGGGGCCCGCGCTGCCGTCCATGATCGGCACTTCGCCGGCGGTCAGTTCGATGAAGCAGTTGTCGATGCCGAGGCCGGCGAGCGCCGACAGCAGGTGCTCGACGGTCGAGACGCCCGCGCTGCCGATCGCGAGCGTCGTGCCGAGCGTGGTCTCGGTGACGTTGGTCGCGCGCGCCGGGATGTCGGCAGGCGGATCGAGATCCACGCGCCGGAACACGATGCCGGTATTGGGCGGCGCGGGCCGCAGCACCATCAGGACCTTGCGGCCCGTGTGCAGCCCGATGCCGCTCGCGCGTATGGAATTACGTAAGGTTCTTTGCAGGGCCATCGGTCGCCTTTGGGCCGAAATCTAGCACATCACCCGGTTCGACAGGCCGCCGGCCAGCGGAGGGAGGCCGGCGGCTGTCGTCCCGGATTCATTGCGGAGGATCGCGGCCGCGGGCGCTCTGCGCCCGCTCGGCGCGCCGGCCCGTGGCCGATCGTCGCGCCCGCAACCGCATTCGCGCGACCCGCAGGCCGCGCCCTTCGTGCAACCGGCTCACGGCGCTCAGTCGGCCTGGCGCCGGAGGAATGCCGGGATGTCGAGCACATCCTCGGACATGCGATCGGCCCGCAGTCCATCGCCGACCGCCCGCTGCGTCTGGTGGCGCTGGATCGCGGGCCGGTCCAGGTGGCTGTAGTCGGGCGCTGCCGCCCGGCCACGGCCGCTGACCAGCTTGACGTCGCCGGGACGCCGCGTCGCGGCAACGGCAGCCGCGTTCGGCGCCGCCGCCGGCGCTGCGCCCTTGACCTGCATGCGGCCGAGGCCGGTCGCCACCACGGTGACGCGCAGCTCGCCCTCGAGCTCCGGATCGATCACGGTGCCGACCACGACGGTCGCATCGTCCGCCGCGAACTGCTTGACGGTGTTGCCCACTTCCTCGAACTCGCCGATCGACAGGTCGAGACCCGCGGTGACGTTGACGAGGATGCCGTGCGCGCCTGCCAGGTTGATGTCCTCGAGCAGCGGGCTCGACACGGCCATCTCGGCGGCCGCGCGCGCGCGATGCTCGCCGGTGCCGACGCCGGAGCCCATCATCGCAAGCCCGGTCTCCGACATCACGGTGCGCACGTCGGCGAAGTCCACGTTGATCAGGCCCGGCCGCGTGATCAGCTCGGCGATGCCCTGCACGGCGCCCTGCAGCACCTCGTTGGCCTTCTTGAAGGCTTCGAGCAGCGTCGTCGAACCGCCGAGCACCGACAGCAGCTTCTGGTTCGGGATCGTGATCAGCGAATCGACGTGCCGCGAGAGCTCGGTGATGCCGTTGTCGGCGATCGACTGGCGCTTGCCGCCCTCCATCGTGAAGGGCTTGGTCACGACGGCGACCGTCAGGATGCCGAGCTCGCGCGCGACCTGCGCGACGACCGGCGCCGCGCCCGTGCCCGTCCCGCCGCCCATGCCGGCGGTGATGAACAGCATGTCGCAGCCCTCGATCAGCTCGATGATCCGGTCGCGATCCTCCATCGCCGCCTGCCTGCCGACCTCCGGGTTCGACCCGGCGCCGAGGCCCTTGGTGATGTTGCAGCCGATCTGCAGCGAGCTCTTCACCTGCGAGTGCTTCAGCGCCTGCGCGTCCGTGTTCACGCAAATGAACTCGACGCCCTCGATGCCGCACTTCGCCATGTGCGACACGGCGTTGCCGCCGCCGCCGCCCACGCCGATCACCTTGATGACAGCCGTCTGGCTGTATGAATCCATCAGTTCAAACATGTCCGCTCCTCCGCTAGAAGTATCCCTGGAACCAAGATTTCATCCGCTCGACTACCGACTTGACGCCGTCGCCGACAATCTTCGGCGCCGGTTGGCCGAGATTCGCCCGGCCGTAAAGCAGGAGACCCACGCCGGTCGCGTGGATCGGGTTTCGCACGACATCGCCGAGGCCGGTCACGCCCTGCGGGACGCCGAGGCGCACCGGCATGTGGAAGATCTCCTCGGCGAGCTCGACCGCGCCTTCCATCTTTGCGCTGCCGCCGGTCAGCACGACGCCGGCCGCGACCGCCTCCTCGAACCCGGAGCGGCGCAGCTCGTCGCGGATCAGCGTGAACAGCTCCTCGTAGCGCGGCTCGACGATCTCGGCGAGCGTCTGGCGCGCGAGCCGGCGCGGCGGCCGGTCGCCGACGGAAGGCACCTCGATGGTCTCGTCCGGGTTCGCGAGCTGCGACAGCGCGCAGGCGTAGCGGATCTTGATTTCCTCCGCGTACGGCGTCGGCGTGCGCATCGAGACCGCGATGTCGTTGGTGACCTGGTCGCCGGCCACGGGAATCACCGCGGTGTGGCGGATCGCGCCGCTCGAGAACACCGCGATGTCGGTCGTGCCGCCGCCGACGTCCACCAGGCAGACGCCGAGGTCCTTTTCGTCGTCGGTCAGCACCGCGAATGACGACGCGAGCTGCTCGAGCACGATGTCCTCGACCTCGAGCCCGCAGCGCTGCACGCACTTGACGATGTTCTGGGCCGCGCTCTCGGCGCCGGTGACGATGTGCACGCGCGCCTCGAGGCGCACGCCCGACATGCCGATCGGCTCGCGGATGCCTTCCTGCCCGTCGATGATGAATTCCTGCGGCAGCACGTGCAGGATCTTCTGGTCGGCCGGGATCGGCACCGCCTGCGCGGCGTCCATCACGCGCGCGACGTCCCCGCCCGTGACTTCCTTGTCCTTGATCGCGACGATGCCGTGCGAGTTGAGGCTCCTGACGTGGCTGCCGGCGATGCCGGTGAACACCGAGCGGATCTCGACGCCGGCCATCAGCTCGGCTTCCTCGACCGCGCGCTGGATCGACTGCACGGTCGAGTCGATGTTGACGACCACGCCCTTCTTGAGCCCGCGCGAGGGATGCGAGCCGAGCCCGATGACCTCGAGGCTGCCGTCGGTGTGCATCTCGCCGACCATGGCGACGACCTTCGAGGTGCCGATGTCGAGTCCCACGATCAGATTGCGGTCGGAACGCTTAGCCATCGGTTTCTTTTTCTCCAGCCCTGTGTTCGGCGAGCGATGCCGGCGCCGCGCGCGGCGGCTTGCGGCCGCCCCGCCAGCCGATCGCAAATCCATTCGAGTAGCGCATGTCCACGTAGGCGATATCCGCGGCGCGGCCCGCGATGACCGTCGCCGCGACCTGCACCAGACGGTCCATGCGCTCGTCCACCTGGCGGCGGCCGAGCCGCACGGTCACGCCATTCGACAGCTCGAGCTCCCAGGCGCCGCGCGCGTCGAGCCGAAGCGCTGCGACGCGCAGCCCCTGCTCGACGAGGCGGCCCTGGATTGCGAGATAGCGCTGTGCGACCTGCCACTCGCTGCCATCCGGCCCGTCGAGCCGCGGCAGTTCCGGCGGCACGTGGCGCACGCCCTCCGCAAACAGCTCGCCGCGCGTGTTCAGCAGCCCGTCCTCGCCCCAGCGCGCCGCCGCCTGCTGCTCGACGACCTCGACCTCGATGCGGTCCGGCCACAGCCGCTGCACGCGCGCGCGGTCCACCCAGGCGAGCGCCTCGACGGCGTCGCGCAGCCGGTCGAGGTCGGCGCTGACGAAGCCGCCCTTCAGCGCGCCGCGCGCCGCCTGCTCCACCTCGACCGCCGCGACGCGCTGGAACGGCCCGTCGATCACAAAGCTGCGCACCGGCTGGTCGAGCCCCATCGCGAGCAAGGCCGCGAGCGCAGCGAGCGCGGCGAGCGCGCCGGCGAACCGCCCGGCGCGCTGCCACTCGATCTCGGGCAGCTCGAACTGGCGGCCCGTGGACCTGTGCCGATTGCGCTTGCGTATCAGTCCCATGTCGGCTCAGGTCCTCTCGCGTGCGAAGCTGGTCTCGAGGATCCGCCAGGCCAGCTCGTTGAAATCGATGCCCGCCGCCGCCGCCGCCATCGGTACGAGGCTGTGGCTCGTCATGCCGGGCACGGTGTTGATCTCCAGCAGCAACGGAGTGCCCTCTGCTCCCATCACGAAATCCACGCGCCCCCAGCCGGAGGCGCCGGTCGCCGCGAAAGCCGCGAGCGCCGCGGCCTGCATCGCCGCCTCGCCTGCGGCCGGCAGGCCGCAGGGGATGAGGTAGCGCGTGTCGTCCGCGAAATACTTCGCCTGGTAGTCGTAGAAGCTGCGCGGCGTCTCGATGCGGATCGCGGGCAGCGCCGCGCCCTGCAATATCCCGACCGTGAATTCGCGCCCGATGATCCAGCGCTCGGCGATCACGACCGGATCGAGCGCCGCGGCGCTGCGCCAGGCCGTCGGCAGCTCGGCCGCAGTCTCGACGCGGCTCATGCCGACGCTCGAGCCCTGGCTCGCCGGCTTCACCGCGATCGGCAGGCCGAGTTCCTCGAGCGCGCGCGCGAAATCCGGCGCGCCGGTCAGCAGGATCCAGGGCGGCGTCGCGATACCGGCCGCCTGCGCGAGCCGCTTGGTGCGCAGCTTGTCCATGCCGACCGCGGAGCCGAGCACGCCCGAGCCCGTGTACGGCACGCCGAGCCATTCGAGCGCGCCCTGCACCGCGCCGTCCTCGCCGCCGGGGCCGTGCAATGCGATCCACACGCGGTCGATGCCCGCGCTGACGAGATCCGTCAGCGGCCGTTCGGACGGATCGAAGCTGACGGCATTGACGCCGCGCTCCACCAGCGCCTTCAGCACGGCGCCGCCGGTCAGCAGCGAAATCTCGCGCTCGGCCGAATGGCCGCCCATCAGCACCGCGACATGCCCGAAAGCGGTTGCATCGGTGATGCGGCGGAAGTCGTTGCCAGTGGCGCGCAGTCGGCTCATGCGGCCTCCCCGATCATGCGCACTTCGGGCTCGAGCCGGACGCCATGCACGCGCTGCACCGTTTCCTGCACGTGGCGCACCAGCGCCTCGAGGTCCGAGGCCGTCGCTTTGCCGTCGTTGATGATGAAGTTCGCGTGCTTGGTCGAGACCAAGGCGCCGCCGATGCGGTGACCCTTGAGGCCGGCGGAATCGATCAGCGCAGCAGCGTGGCCGCCGGGCGGATTCGTGAACACCGAGCCGCAGCTCCATTCGCCGATTGGCTGCACCGCATGGCGCCTCTCGAGCAGCTTCCGGATCGAATCGGTGCTGGCGTCCGGGCGCGGCTCGAAACGGAAGGTGGCCGCGAGGTACCACTCGCCCGTGACCGGCGGCGTCACGCTGCGATAGCCGTAGCGATATTCCGCCGCTGCGCGCCGGTGCTTTTCACCCTGGCGGTCGATCGTCTCGACTTCCGCGACGAAAGGCCACGTTTCGGCACCCCATGCCCCGGCATTCATCGCGAGCGCGCCGCCGACTGTGCCGGGAATGCCCGCGAAGAAATCGGCCGGCCCGAGCTGCCACTTCGCGCACTGGCGCCCGAGCCGCGCGCAGGCGACGCCGGCCTCGGCGCGCACCGTGCGATCGCCGACGCGCTCGAGCCCGTTCAGGATGCCGTGCACGGAGATCACGACGCCGCGGATGCCGCCGTCACGCACCAGGAGATTGCTGCCGAGCCCGACCCAGGTGACCGGCACGCCGGGCGGCAGCTCGTGCAGGAACCCGGCGAGCTCGTCGCCATCCTTCGGCGCGAACCAGGCATCGGCAGGCCCGCCGACATGCCAGGACGTGTGGCGCGACATCGGTTCGTTGCGCAGCACGCGTGTTTCGAAGGCGGCCGGTATGGTGAACCGCGTCATGCCCGCGCCCTCGCGGCGAGGCTCGCCGGCAGCTCATGCGCGACGCCGCCGATGCTGCCGGCACCCATCGTCAGGATCACGTCGCCGTCCTCGATGAGCCCGGCGATCGCAGTCGCGAGCTCGCCGACGTCTTCGACGAACACCGGCTCGATGCGGCCGCGGCCGCGCACGGCCCGGCAGATTGCGCGCCCGTCGGCATTCGCGATCGGTTCTTCGCCCGCCGCATAGACCTCGGTGACGATCAGCGCGTCCGCCCCGGACAGCACGCGGCCGAAATCGTCGATCAAGTCGTGCGTGCGCGTGTAGCGGTGCGGCTGGAAGGCGAGCACCAGCCTGCGGCCCGGCCAGGCCTGGCGTGCCGCCTCGAGCGTCGCCTCGATCTCGGTCGGGTGATGGCCGTAGTCATCGACGATGGTCACGCGCCCGGCGGGCGTCTTGACTTCGCCGATGGTCTCGAAGCGCCGCCCGATGCCCTGGAAGGACTCGAGCGCGCGCTGGATCGCGGCATCCGCGACGCCGAGCTCGGTCGCGACCGCGATCGCCGCGAGCGCATTGCGCACGTTGTGAAGGCCGGCCAGGTTCAGCGTGACGGGGAGCGGATCGCGCCCTTCGCGCAGCACCTCGAAGCGCGTGCGCGCGCCCTGCCGCTCGAGCGCGACGGCGCGCAGGTCGGCGTCGTCGTTCAGGCCGTAGCGGATCATTGGCCGGCCGACCTGCGGCAGCAGCCCGCGCAATTCGGCGTCATCGCTGCACAGCACCGCGAGCCCGTAGAACGGCAGGTTGTGCAGGAAGGCGACGAAGCTCTGCCGCAGCTTGTCGAAATCGCCGCCGTGCGTGATCAGGTGGTCGTTGTCGATGTTCGTGACGATCGCGATGACCGGCTGCAGGTGCAGGAAGGACGCATCGCTCTCGTCGGCCTCGGCGACCAGGAAGCGGCCGGTGCCGAGGCGCGCATTGCTGCCGGCGCTCTTCAGCTGGCCGCCGATCACGAAGGTCGGGTCGAGGCCGCCTTCCGCGAGCACCGAGGCGACCAGGCTCGTGGTCGTCGTCTTGCCGTGCGTGCCCGCGACCGCGATGCCCTGGCGGAAGCGCATCAGCTCGGCCAGCATCTCGGCGCGCGGCACGACCGGAATGCGCGCCTGCTGCGCCGCCAGCAGCTCCGGATTCGCCGGGCCGACCGCGGTCGAGACGACCACGACGTCGGCGCCCTCGACCTGGGCCGCAGCGTGGCCGATGAAGATTCGCACGCCCATCTTCTGCAGGCGCGCGGTAACGGCATTCGCCCGCAGGTCCGAGCCCTGCACCTTGTAGCCGAGGTTGACCAGCACCTCGGCGATGCCGCCCATGCCGGCGCCGCCGATGCCGATCAGGTGGATATGGCTGATGCGGCGCATCCGGTCGCTCATGCGCGCGCGCCCTCGGCCTCGAGGCAGAGCGCAGCGACGCGTTCCGCGGCATCGGTGATCGCGATCGAGCGCGCCGCCTCGGCCATCGCCAGCAAGCCGGCGCGGCCCGGCGCCAGCAGCTCCGACAGTTGCTCCGCCAGGCGCGCGGCCGTGAGGCCCTGCTCCTGCACGACACGCGCGGCGCCCGCCTGCGCGAGCCATGCGGCGTTTCGCGTCTGGTGATCGTCTACCGCCGCCGGAAACGGAATCAGGATCGACGCGACGCCCGCAGCCGCGAGTTCGGCGACCGACAGCGCGCCGGCGCGCGAGACGACGAGGTCCGCGGCCTGGTAGGCACCGGCCATGTCGTCGATGAATGCGCGCACGTCGGCCTGCACGCCGAGCCTGCGATATTCCGCGGTCGTCGCCTCGCAGTCGCGCGTGCCGCTCTGGTGCAGCACGCGGGGCCGCGCCGACGCAGCGAGCTTTGCCACCGCCTCGGGCAGCAGGCGATTGAGCGCGGCCGCGCCCTGGCTGCCGCCGAACACGAAGAGCTGCAGCGGCCCGTCGCGATTGGCGAAGCGCTCGCGCGGCGGCGCAAGCGCCGCGATTTCACGGCGGATCGGGTTGCCGACGTGCAGGGCGCGGCGGCCCGGCGCGAAGCTGCCGGGGAAACCCTCGGCGACCCGCGCGGCGAAGCGCGCGAGCCAGCGATTGGTCATGCCGACGATCGCGTTCTGCTCGTGGATCACGAGCGGAATGCCGGCGAGCCAGGCCGCGATGCCGCCCGGCCCGGAGACGAAGCCGCCGCAACCCAGCACGACGCCCGGCCGCCGGCGCCGCAGGGCGCGCCGCGCCTGCCACAGCGCGCGCGTCAGCGACAGCGGCGCGAGCAGCCAGCCGGCGATTCCCTTGCCGCGCAGGCCCTCGACCTCGATCCACTCGACCTCGATGCCGGCCGCCGGCACGAGCCGGGCCTCGATGCCGCGCCGCGTGCCGAGCCAGACGACGTCGCGCCGGCGCTGCCGCAGGATGCCGGCGACAGCGAGCGCCGGGAACACGTGCCCGCCGGTTCCGCCAGCCATGATCATGACCGGTTGCGTCATCCGGGCCGCGCCTCGGCGGAGAGCGAGCTCTTGCCCGACGCCGCGACCTCGTGATGCACGCGCAACAGCATTCCGATCCAGGCGAGCGTCACCAGCATGCTCGAGCGGCCGTAGGACATCAGCGGCAGCGTCAGTCCCTTGGTCGGCAGCAGGCCCATGTTGACGGCGATGTTGATGAAGGCCTGCAGCCCCAGCCACACGCCGAAGGCCGCGGCGATGCAGGCGTGCAGCGGCATGCCGGCATCCGCCGCGATGCGCGCGAGCTTGAGGCTGCGCAGCACGAGCGCGAGGAAGGCGATCACGACCACCACGACGCCGAACAGCCCGAACTCCTCGGCCAGCACCGCGAACACGAAGTCCGTGTGCGCCTCCGGCAGGTAGAAGAGCTTCTGGATGCTGGAGCCGAGGCCGACGCCGAACCATTCGCCGCGGCCGATCGCGATCAGCGATTGAGTCAGCTGGAAGCCGCTGTTGAAGGGATCGGCCCAGGGATTCAGGAACGCCGTCAGGCGCGCCAGGCGATAGCCGCTGGTCATCGCGAGGAGCGCGATGCCCGCGCCGCCAAACGCGCAGATCGCCAGGAAATCCCTGAGCCGCGCGCCCGCGACGAAAAGCACTGCCGTGCCCGTCACGCACAGCACGACGGCGGCGCCGAAGTCGGGCTCGACGAGCAGCAGCAGCGAGGCCGCCAGCAGCACCGCGAGCGGCTTGTAGAATCCCTGCGCGCTGGTCCTGAGCGCCGCCTGGTGCCGCGCCGCAAAAATGGCGATGTAGGTCAAGAGCGCCCAGCGCACGATTTCAGATGGCTGGAAATTGACGGGTCCCACGCGGATCCAGCGCCAGCTGCCATTGACCTCGTGGCCGATACCGGGGATCCGCACCAGCACCAGCAGCACGAAGCTGCCGATCAGGAGCACCGGCGCGGCGCGTTGCCACATCGAGATCGGCACCAGCAGCATCGCGCCTGCAAATGCGCAACCGACCAGCGCCGAGAGCATCTGGCGCTCGAAATGGAAGAACGGATCGCCCGACAGGCGCTCGGCGACATTCAGAGAGGCGGAAGCGACCATCACGAGGCCGATCAGCAGCAGGCAGAAGGTCGCGGTGACGATCACCGGATCGAGCACGAGCCGCTGCTGGCGGCCGGCCGAGCGCGAGAACTGCAGTGCGGCCCCGGTGCTCATGGCGCCTGTCTCCTTGCCGCCGCCGCGAACACGTCACCGCGGTGCGCGTAGTCGCGGAACATGTCGAAGCTCGCGCAGGCGGGCGACAGCAGGATGGTGTCGCCGGGTTGCGCGAGGCGCGCGGCGCTTGCGACCGCGGCTTCCATCGAATCCGCGTAATGGACGGCCGTGTCCGCCGCGATCGCCGCGCCGAGCGCGCGCGCATCGCGCCCGATCAGGACCGCGGCCCTGACCTTGCCGCGGCAGGCCTCGGCGAGCGGCGCGAATTCCTGGCCCTTGCCGTCGCCTCCGGCGATCAGCACCAGCGGTCCCGGAAGGCCCTCGATCGCGGCGCGGGTCGCGCCGACATTGGTGCCCTTCGAGTCGTCGATCCAGCGCAGGCCGCGCGCCTCGGCAACCAGCTGCGAGCGATGCGGCAGGCCCTCGAAGCGCGCGAGCACCCCGGTCATCGCCGCGCGCGGCAGGCCGCAGGCAGTGCCGACAGCCAGCGCGGCGAGCGCATTGGCGGCGTTGTGTCGGCCCGGCAGCCTGAGCGCGTCGAGCGGCAGCAGCGCCTCGCTGCCCGCGGCGAGCCAGTCCCTGCCGTCACGCGCGAGCAGGCGGAAATCGGCGTCGGCGCGCGACAGGCTGAATCCCAGCCGGCGCTGTCCGGGGCGCGTCATGCGGACGACCAGCGCGTCATCGAGGTTCACGATCGCAGTCGTGCAGCGCTCGAAAATGCGCGCCTTTGCGGCGGCGTATTCCGCGACGTCGCGATAACGGTCGAGGTGATCCGGCGTCACGTTCAGGATCGCAGCGGCCTCGAGCTGCAGCGAATGCGTGGTCTCGAGCTGGTAGGACGACAGCTCGAGCACGTAGATCGCCGCCGGCGGGCCCGCGAGCAGGTCGAGCGCCGGCTCGCCGAGGTTTCCGCCGACGCGCACGTCGATGCCGGCAGCCTTCGCCATCTCGCCGACCAGCGTGGTCACCGTGCTCTTGCCGTTGGTGCCGGTGATGCCGATCACGCGGCCGCCCGCCTCGCGCGCAAAGAGCTCGATGTCGCCGATCAGGTCGAGGCCGCGCGCGGCGGCCTGCTGCAGGAAGGGTTCGCGTAACGACACGCCCGGGGAGACGACGATCTGGTCGGCGCCTTCCAGCACGGCGGGGTCGAATCCGCCGAGGACGGTTGCCGCCCCGGGCACCAGCCGGCGCAGGTCGGCGAGGCCCGGCGGCGCAGCGCGGGAATCGGTCACGACCAGCGAGTGCCCGCGCGCCGCGAGATGGCGCGCGCAGGACACGCCGGTGCGGCCGAGGCCGACGATCACGCTGCGCGGGCCGGTTGCGGTCTGCTGCATCAGCGTAGCTTCAGCGTCGCCAGCCCGACGAGGACCAGCATGAACGAGATGATCCAGAAGCGGACGATGACCTTCGGCTCGGCCCATCCCTTCAGTTCGAAATGGTGGTGGATCGGCGCCATCCGGAAGATGCGCTTGCCGCGCAGGCGGAATGACGCGACCTGCAGCATCACGGAGACCGTCTCGAGCACGAAGATTCCGCCCATGATCGCGAGCACGAGTTCCTGCCGCACGATCACGGCGATGACACCGAGCGCCGCGCCGAGCGCGAGCGCGCCGATGTCGCCCATGAAGACCTGGGCTGGATACGTGTTGAACCACAGGAAGCCGAGTCCCGCGCCGACGATCGTCGCGGCGAAGATCAGCACCTCGCCGGCGCCCGGCACGTAGGGGATCTGCAGGTAGGCCGCGAAGTTCACGTGCCCCGTGACATAGGCGAACACGCCGAGCGCGCCCGCGACCATCACGCAGGGCATGATCGCGAGCCCGTCGAGGCCGTCGGTCAGGTTGACCGCATTGCTCGAGCCGACGATCACGAAGTACGTGAAGACGATGAATGTCGTCGCGCCCATCGGCAGCGCGACATTCTTGAAGAACGGCACGTACAGCGCCGTTTCGGTCAGCCCCTGCGCGGTCATCCAGAGCGCAATCGCCGCGGCGAGGCCGGCGAGCGACTGCCACAGGTATTTCCAGCGCGCCGCGAGGCCCTTCGGGTTCTTCACGACGAGCTTCAGGTAGTCGTCGTAGAAGCCGATCAGGCCGAAGGCGATCGTCACGCCGAGCGCGATCCAGACGAAGCGGCTGCTGAGCCTCGCCCACAAGAGCGTGCCGACCGTCATCGCGACCAGGATCAGCGCCCCGCCCATCGTCGGCGTGCCCATCTTGCCGAGATGCGTGTCCGGGCCGTAGTCGCGGACCACCTGGCCGATCTGCTTCTCGGCGAGCTTGCGGATCATCCACGGCCCGACCAGGAGCGCGATCGAGAGCGCCGTCAAGCGCCGCGAGGATCCCGCGCAGCGTCAGGTACCCGAAGACCCGGAAGCCCCCGTAGTAACCCGACAGCCATTCGAACAGGTCGAGCAGCATGCCTCTGTCCTCAGTTGCCGTTGCCGGCGGCCGCGAGCGGCTGCGATCAGCCGTTCGACGACGCGCTCGAGCCGGTTGACGCGCGAACCCTTGATCAGCACCGTCACGCCTTCCTCGAGGCCCGTGGCCACCGCGTCGCCGAGGCGCCCCGCATCCTCGAAGAAGATGCCGCGCGCGCCGAATGCCGAGACCGAATGCCGCGCGGCCGCGCCGATCGCGAACAGGCGCGTGATGCCGGCACGGCGCGCGTAGTCGCCGACGCCGGTGTGGCTCGCCTCGGTGTGCGAACCGAGTTCCCCCATCTCGCCGAGCACCAGCCAGTGTTCGCCGGGCAGGCTGCACAGCACGTCGATGCCGGCGCGCACCGAGCTCGGATTCGCGTTGTAGGAATCGTCGATCAGCCAGGAACCGCGCGGTCCTGCCTTCAGTTGCAGGCGGCCATTGACCGGGTTCACGCGCTCGAGGCCCGCGACGATCGCCGGGAGCCCGACGCCCGCGGCATGCGCGGCAGCCGCAGCGCCGAGGGCATTCATCACGTTGTGCCGGCCCGCGAGCCGCAGCCGCACGCGCGCCTGCTCGCCGCTGACTGCGAGCGCAAACACCGTGACGAACGCGCCGGACTCGATGCGGCCCTTGACGTCGGTGGCGCGCACGTCGGCCGGCGCCTCGATGCCGAAGCGGACCTGGCGCGCAGCGCGCGAGAGCTGCTGCCAGAGCCCGTGAAAGGGATCGTCGGCGTTGATCACGGCGACGCCCTCGTCGCCGAGCGCCGCGAACATCTCGCCTTCGGCTTTCGCGACCCCCTCGAGGTCGCCGAAGCCTTCGAGATGCTCGTCGCCCGCATTCGTGACGAGCCCGATCATCGGCTGCGCGATCGCGGCTAGCGCCGCGATTTCGCCCGGGTGATTCGCACCCATCTCGATGACGGCGAAACGATGGCCGGGCTCGAGGCGCGAAAGCGTCAGCGGCACGCCAAGATGATTGTTCAGGTTGCCGCGCGTCGCGAGCGTCGGGCCGGCGCCAGACAGGATGCTCGCGAGCAGCTCCTTGGTCGTGGTCTTGCCGTTGCTGCCGCCGACGCCGATCACCGTCGCGCCGCAGCGTCCACGCCAGTCCCGCGCGAGCACCGCGAGCGCCGCGACCGAGTCCCCGACCACCACCTGCGGAAGCGCCGCATCGAGCGCCCGCTCGACGACCGCGCCCGCCGCGCCCTGCCCCGCCGCGCTCGCGACGAAAGCATGACCGTCGAAATGCTCGCCGCGCAGCGCGAAGAAGAGTTCGCCGCGCTTCAGCGTGCGCGAGTCGATCGAAATCCCGTCGAAGGCGGCATCCGCGCCCGCGAGACGACCCGCGGTCGTTGCGGCGACGCCCGACAGGCAGCCGTTCATCGTGCGCTCCCGGCCTGCGCCCGCAGGAATTCGCGGTCGCTCCAGTGCCGCCGTTCGGCGCCGACCAGCTGATAGTCCTCGTGGCCCTTGCCCGCGACCAGCACGACATCCCGCGGCCCCGCCTCGGAGATGGCGGTGCGGATCGCGAGCGCGCGGTCGCGCTCGACGAGCGCGCGCGCCGGGGAACTCAGGCCCGACAGGATCATCCCGACGATGCGGTCCGGATCCTCGCCGCGCGGATTGTCGTCGGTCACGATGACGCGGTCCGCGAGCTGCTCCGCCGCCCTGCCCATCAGCGCGCGCTTGCCGGTGTCGCGATCGCCGCCGCAGCCGAACACGACCAGCAATCGCCCGCCCGCATGCGCGCGCAGCGCCTTCAGCGCCTTGACGAGCGCGTCGGGCGTGTGGGCGTAGTCCACGATCGCCAGCGCGCCGTTCGGCAGGCGGAATCCTTCCATGCGCCCCGGCGGCGCCGTGCCCTCGGCAAGCGCGGCCAGCGCCTCGTCGACCCCGACGTCCCAGGCCAGCAGCATGCCGAGCGTGATGGCGAGGTTTTCGGCGTTGAAGTCCCCGACCAGGCGCGATTGCAGCCGGCGGCGGCCAAAGTGGCCTTCGATCTCGAGCTTCAGGCCGGTGGCCGCCGCGTCCACCCGCGTCACATGGATGAAGCGCTCGGCGGCGGGACGCTCTCCGCCCACTGCGACGGCGGTCAACGCGACGCCGCTCGCAAGCGCCGCGGCAAAGCGCGCGCCGACCGGGTCGCCGGTGTTGATGACGGCGTGCTCCAGTCCCGGCAGGCGGAACAGGCGCTGCTTCGCGAACGCGTAGCGCTCGATGCTGACGTGATAGTCGAGATGATCGCGGCTCAGGTTGCAGAACGCGGCGACGCGCAGGCGCACACCGTCGATGCGGCCCTGGTCGAGCGCATGCGAGGAGACTTCCATCGCGACATGGGTCGCGCCGGCGTCGGAAAGCGCGCGCAGCTGCCGGTGCAGCGTCACGACATCGGGCGTCGTCAGCGCGGCGCTCTCGAGGTCGGGCGGGAAGCCCGAGCCCAGCGTGCCGAGATAGGCGCCGCGGCGCAGCGCGCCGTTCGCGGCGCCAGCCAGGAGCCAGGCGCAGGTGGTCTTGCCATTGGTGCCGGTCACGCCGGCGACTGCGACACGCGCCGAAGGCGCGCCGTAGTAACGATCGGCGATATCGCCGAGTCGGCTGCGAAGCCCGGTCACCGGCACGCGGGCGACATGTGCGGGCGTGGCATCCGGCGTGCGGCCCTCGCCCGGGTCCCACAGGAGCGCCGAGGCGCCGGCCGCGACGGCCTGCGCCAGATGTTCGAGCCCGTGGCGGCTGCCGCCCTGCAATGCGATGAAGGCGTCGCCCTTCCGGACGGCGCGCGAGTCGAGCGTGAGGCCCGCGATCGCGAGCGGCGGCGCGGTCGCGATGCCCGCGAGCAGCGCATCGAGCGTTGCTGCGCCTGCAACGGAATTCATTGCGAGTTCCCGGCAACGAGGGCCGGCGAAACGCGCTCCAGATCGTCCGGGGCGACCGACATCAGCCTGAGCGCACCCGACATCACGGCCGAGTACACCGGCGCCGCGACGTCGCCGCCGTAGTACAGCACGCCGCTCGGCTCGTCGATCATCACGACCGTGGCGAGCCGTGGATGCGAGGCCGGCACGACGCCGGCGAACACGCTGAGATAGCGATCCTTCGAATAGCCGCCCGGGACCGCCTTCCAGGCGGTGCCGGTCTTGCCGGCCACGCGATAACCGGGCACGGCCGCCTTGACGCCCGTGCCGCCCGGACTCACGACGCCCTCGAGCAGCCCGATCAGGTCGCGCGTCACTTTCTCGTCCAGCACGCGGGTGGCCGGCGGCGCTTCCTGCACGCGACGGAACGTGATCGGCCGGTGCAGGCCCAGTGCGCCGATCGTCGCGTAGGCCTGCGCGAGCTGGATCGGCGTCACCGACAGGCCGTAACCGAAGGCCATGGTCGCGATGTTGATCGGCCGCCAGTGCGTAGTGCCGCTCAGGAGGCCCGCCGATTCGCCGGGAAAGCCGCTGGCCGTGACATCGCCGAAGCCGAGCGCGCTCAGCGTGTCGTGCATCTGCTCGGGCTCGAGCGACAGCGCAATCTTCGCCATCGCGACATTGCTCGAACGCGACAGCACCTCGCCGAGGTCGATGACGCCGAGATTGTGCTGTTCCTCGAATGTCTTCGGCCCGACCTTGAATGCCGACGTGTCGATCATCGAGCTCGGCTGGTAGCGTCCCGAGGCGAGCGCCGCGGCGATCACGAACGGCTTGATGCTCGAGCCCGGTTCGTAGATGTCGGTCGCGGCGCGATTGCGGTAGCGTCCGACTTCGTACTGTTCGCGGTCATTCGGATTGAAGGACGGCTGGTTGACCATCGCCAGCACTTCGCCGGTCGCCACGTCGATGACGATCACGGAACCCGCGCGTGCGCGATAGCGGCTGATCGCCGACTTCAGTTCGCGATAGGCGAGGTACTGGATGCGCAGGTCGATGCTCGTGTAGAGATCCTCGCCCGGCCGCGGCGCGCGGATGCTCTCGACGTTCTGGATGACGCGGCCGCGCCCGTCCTGGATCACGCGCTTGCTGCCGTCCATGCCCGCGAGCGACTGGTCGTACTCAAGCTCGAGGCCCTCCTGGCCCGCCTCGTCGAGATTCGTGAACCCGAGCAGGTGGCCCGTGACCTCGCCATTCGGAAAGTAACGGCGGTACTCGCGCAGCAGATAGACGCCGGGGATGCCGAGCGCCTTGATCTTCTGGGCATCAGCAGGGTCCATGTGCCGCGCGACGTACAGGAACTGGCGGTCGAGATTGCTGGTGACGCGCTGCGCGAGCCATTGGGGGTCGCGATGCAGCGCGCGCGCCAGGCGCGGGATGTCATCGGTGGCCTGCGCCAGTTCCGGCGGATTGACCCAGACGGTATCCACCGGGGAACTGACGGCGAGCGGCTCGCCGAAGCGGTCCAGCACCGAGCCGCGGTGCGCCGGCATCTTCGCGATCCGCGCGTAGCGCATGTCGCCCTGCTCGGCGAGAAACTGCTGGTCGAGGACCTGCAGCTGCAACGCACGGCCGAGCAGCGCGACGGCAAACAGGCCGAGCATGGCGACCAGGAGCCGCGCGCGCAGGCGAAACTGCCCGGCCTCGAATTCAGCGCCGGCCTCGCGCCACTTCATTTGGAGACGATCCGCACTTCGTTCGGTGCCGCGAACGTCATCTGCAGCTTGTCGTTTGCGACGCGCTCGACGAATCCGTGGTTGGACCAGGCGCTCTGTTCGAGCTGCAGCTGGCTCCATTCGATGTTGAGCCGGTCGCGGTCCGCGGAGAGCTGCTCGAGCTGCACGAACAGCGTGCGCGCCTCATGCCGCGCGCGCACGACTGCGACCGCGGAAGCGAGTACCGCGACCCAAAGCACCGGCAAGAGCGCGAGCATCCAGCGGCGGCTCATGTGGCGAGCCTCTCGGCGGCGCGCAGCACGGCGCTGCGCGCGCGCGGATTGCGCCGCACTTCGTCCGCCTCCGCGAATATCCCGCGGCCCACGAGCCTGAGCTTCGGTTCGGCGCCCGGCGGGACTTCCGGCAGGCCGGCAAATGCCGGGTCCTCGCGCGAGGCCGCGCGCATGAAGCGCTTGACGATGCGGTCCTCGAGCGAGTGAAAGCTGATCACGACCAGCCGGCCGCCCGGCGCAAGGGCGGCGACGGCCTGCGGCAATGCGCGCTCGATCTCGCCGAGTTCGTCGTTCACGTGGATGCGCAATGCCTGGAAACTGCGGGTCGCCGGATGCATGCCGGGTTGCCTGCGCGGCACTGCCGAGGCGATCACAGCCGCAAGCTCACCGGTTGTCGCGAGCGGCGCCGTGGCGCGCGCCGCGACGATAGCCGCTGCAATCCGCCGCGCGTGGCGCTCCTCGCCGAAGCGCGCGATTACCATGGCGATCTCCCGCTCGCCCGCCCGCGCAAGCCATTGCGCCGCGGACTCGCCGTGCCAAGGGTCCATGCGCATGTCGAGCGGCCCGTCGCGCAGGAAGCTGAAGCCGCGCCGCGCCTCATCGAGCTGCGGCGACGAGACCCCGAGGTCGAACAGGATTCCGTCCACCGAACCGGCGGTGACGAATTGCGACAGTTCTGAAAATCGGGCCTGCCTGAATCTTGCGCGCGGATCTGAGCCGAATTGACTGGCCGCCGCGGTGCTGGCATCCGGATCGCGATCAATGGCAAGCAAGGTCCCCTTTTCCCCGAGCCGGCCGAGAATTGCCCCGGCATGGCCACCACGTCCGTAGGTCGCGTCCACGTAGCGACCATCGGCGCGGATTGCGAGCGCATCGAGCGCGGCGTCCAGCAGCACCGGCGCGTGTCGCCCACTCCCCGCTTCCGCGTCCGGCGCGCCGCTCACGGCGCACCGTTCACAACGAAAGCGATCCCAGTTCCGCCGGCAACGAGACCGACGGCTCTTCTCCGTTCAACCATTGCTCACGACGCTCGTCCCAGCGCTGCTCGTCCCACAATTCGAAACGATTGCCCTGGCCGATCAGGATCGCCGCGCGATCCAGGTGCGCGAACTCGCGCAGCTTCGGCGGCAACAGCATCCGGCCGTGTCCGTCGAGCTCGACATCCGTCGCGTGGCCGACCATCAGGCGCTGCAGGCGCCGCGCGTGTTCGTTGAGCGTCGGCAGGCGCATCAACTTGCGTTCGATTTCTTCCCAGTCGGGCAGCGGGTAAATCAGCAGGCACTGGTCGCGATCGATCGTGACGACCAGCCGTGATTCGCCGCGCTGCTGCAGCTCTTCGCGATAGCGGGTCGGAATGACCATCCGGCCCTTCGCATCGAGGGTGACTTTGGTTGCGCCGCGAAACACGGTTCAAAACGGGACCAGGTCCCATTTCCTCCCACTTTTTCCCACTCGCTGCCACTATAGGGAGGCAATGCAGGCCGGTCAACAACAATCATCGAAAAATAGTGTGACGGCTCAGACACTTAGCGCCGATCGCGACGTCCCACCCCAGGCCCACGGGACGACCTAGAAATCAGCGACTTACGAGTCGCATTTCGTGCGAAATATCAGCTTGGTATTTTTTCGGCGAAGAAATGGGAGTCGGCCGATAAGCCGGGTTCTGTCGCGGGCAACCATTCATCTGGGATGCACGTCGCCGTGCACCTCGAGCGGCCTACCCGGAAGCACGCGCGGGTCGCGCGCTGCGGCTTGCGCCGCATGCTTCCCTATTTGGCCTTGCTCCAGGCGGGGTTTGCCGTGCCGTCGCCGTTGCCGTCGACGCGGTGCGCTCTTACCGCACCGTTTCACCCTTGCCGTCGTGCTTGCGCACGCTTGGGCGGTTTGCTCTCTGTTGCACTTTCCGTGGGCTCACGCCCCCCAGGCGTTACCTGGCGCCTTACCCTTCGGAGCCCGGACTTTCCTCCGTTTTCTTGCGAAAACGGCGGTTGCCTGGCCGACTCCCGTCACCAACATAGTGGCAACGGCCCTGTGTCTCAAGCGGAATCGCCGCGCTTCGCTTGCTTGAGTTCGAGCACGCGCGCATAGGCTTCGTTCTTGCGGACCCCGCTCAATTCCGCGGCCGCTTCGGCCGCCGCGGACGGCGGCAGGAAGCGCAGCAGGACTGCGAGCGTTTCGTCGAGGCGGCCCTTGCTGACCGGTATGGCCTCCGAGCCTTCGACGACGATCACGGCCTCGCCGCGACGCAGGTCCTCGTCGTCTTTCGCGCGCGCGGCGAGCTCATCGAGGCTGCCGCGATAGAACGTCTCGAATTTCTTGGTCAATTCGCGGGCAACGCAGGCGCGGCGTGTCCCGCCGCAGGCTGCCGCAATGTCCGCGAGGCTCGCGGCGATGCGGTGCGGCGCCTCGTAGATCACGAGCGTGCGCGATTCCCCCGCAAGCTCGGAAAGCCGCTTGCGCCGCGCCCCGGCGCGCGCCGGCAGGAAGCCCTCGAAGCAGAACCGCTCGCTCGGCAGCCCGGCGGCGGATAGCGCGGCGATCGCGGCACAGGGCCCCGGCACGGGAGACACGGCAATTCCTGCGGCGAGCGCCGCGCGCAGCAGCTGGTAACCCGGATCGCTGATCAACGGCGTGCCGGCATCGCTGATCAGAGCGACGCTCTCCCCCGCGCGCAGGCGCTCTACCAGCTCGGTCGCGCGCGCGCGTTCATTATGCTCGTGCAGGGACAGCAGGGGACGGTCGAGGCCCAGCCCCCGCAACAGCTGGGAGCTGTGCCTCGTGTCCTCGGCGGCGACGACGCTGACGGCAGCGAGAATCTCGCGCGCCCGCGCAGAAATGTCGCCCATGTTGCCGATCGGCGTCGCGACCACGTAAAGCACGCCCGCCTGCGACACTATAATGTCCCTCCCCGACCGCACCTGCTACTAACGCAGGGGTGCGGCCGGGTGATCCTCGCCAAGGGCCGTCGCCGATGCAAGTGAATGTCATCGTCCTCAGGAATCTCCTCGCCGCCTGCGTACTCGGCATGCTCGCCGGCGGCTGCCAGATCTCCGGTCTGGGCCGGACGGGCGGCCCGGAAGGCAGCGCGGAACGAGCCGGATGGCAGTCGCGCCAGGGCGATCATGCCGCTGCAGCGAAGACTTACGAGGCCGCGGCGCGCAGCGCCGCCGCGAGCGCGCGGAACGGCCTGTGGCTGTCGGCCGCACGCGAATGGCTGGCGGCCGGGGACGCCACGGCCGCGGAGACGGCGGTCGGCCAGCTCGCGCCGCCGATCGCGACCGCAGATGCGCAGGAGCGCGTGCGCATCCAGGCGGAAATCGCGATTGCGCGCGGCGACGCGCAGCGCGCACAGACGCTGATGCGCGAGATTCCGGATGCCAACGATTCCGCGGCGCTTGCGACTCGCGCGCGAATCCAGTTCAGCACCAATCACGTGCCGGACGCCGTCACGACGCTCATCTCGCGCGACCGCCTGATGACCGACGCGGCCGGGCGCGAGGCGAATCAGCGCCTGATCCTCGACGGCATCCGTGAGGCGCTCGGCCATGGCGCGGACATCCGTCCGCCCGCAGGGGCGGACGCCTTGCTGGCCGGCTGGCTCGAACTCGGGCGCATCGTCGCCGATGCCAGGGCGGGCGCGCTGGGCGTGCAACGGCGCGTGCAGAGCTGGCGTTCGCGCTATCCGGCGCATCCGGCTTCCGACGAACTGTGGCGCAACCTGATGGAGCAGCCCGCCGTGAGCGGCGACCTGCCGCGGCAGATCGCACTGCTGCTGCCGTTGTCCGGACGGGCCGAAGCGGCAGGCATCGCGGTGCGGGACGGCTTCCTGGGCGCGTATTACGAGCAGGGCGCCGGCATGCGCCCGCGGCTGCGCATCTACGACGTGGCGGCCCAGGATGCGCCATCGGCTTATCTGCAGGCGATCGCGGACGGCAGCGATTTCGTGGTCGGCCCGTTGACGCGCGAGGAAGTCGCTGGCCTCGCATCGGTCGCCGACGGCCGCGCCACGACGCTCGCCCTCAATTTCCTGCCGGATGGCGTCGTCGTCCCCGACCGCTTCTATCAATACGCCCTGTCACCCGAGGACGAGGCGCGTCTTGCGGCGCGCCGCGTGGTCGCCGACGGGCTTACGGCGGGTGTGACGCTGGTTCCGCAATCGGACTGGGGACGGCGCGTGCAGGCGGCATTCGCCGCGGAACTCGCCGAGGCCGGCGGCCAGCTGCTGGACCAGGCCGACTACGCACCCGACACGGCCGACTTCAACCTGATCATCCAGAAGCTGCTGCAGACGGACGGAAAGCGCGGCAGCACGCCGCGCGCCGATGCAGGATTCATCTTTGTCGCCGCGCAGCCGCTGTCCGGCCGGCTGATCCGCACGCAGCTGCGGTTCAATTACGCGAGCGCGCTGCCGGTCTATGCGACTTCGGACATCTACGATCCTGCCGGCACCAGCAACGTGGACCTGGACGGCGTGATCTTTCCCGATATGCCCTGGGTGCTCGATCCCTACGGACCTCCCGCGGCGGCGCGCGAGGCTGCCGAACACGTCTGGCCCGACCGGACCGGGCCGCGCGGGCGGCTGCATGCCTTCGGCTACGACGCCTTCCGCCTGGTCGGCGAACTGCGGCGCCTGCGCGGACGCTCCTCGACGCCATTGCCCGGACTGACGGGCCGGCTCGACGTCGATTCGGAGGGGCGCGTCCACCGCGAGCTCGACTGGGCCCAGGTCGTCGACGGCAAGCCGACGCTGCTGCCGGCACCCGGGTCGGTGATCCCCACGTCGTGAGCACGGCGCCGCACCTCGAAATCGGGCGCGCGGCCGAGACGGCTGCGGCGCGCCATCTCGAGCGCATCGGCTACCGGATCCTGCAGAACAATTTCCGCGCCCGCGGCGGCGAACTCGACGTCGTCGCGATGGACGGCGACGGCGCTCGCGATCGTCGAGGTCCGCTACCGGGCGAGCGATCAATTCGGTGGCGGCGCAGCCAGCATCACCGTGGACAAGCGCCGCCGCATCATTCGCGCCGCCCGCGCGCTGCTCGGCGACGCAACCCCTCCTCGCCCGACTGCCCGCACGTTTCGATGTTGTCGAAGTCTCGGGTCCCGCCGACGCGCTCGATTGCCACCTGATCCGCGGCGCGTTCAGCCTCTAGCTCAGCACACGCACGCCATGAACAAGATCACAGCCCTCTTCGCACTGACGACCCTCGCCTTCGGCATCAGCTCGATCCTCCTGTTGCAGGCCTTGCAGCTCGAGCGGGAGCGCACAGGCGATCTGGAGGACCAGGTCACCCGCGCCGAACTCGAAAGGGACATTGCGGCAACGGGCGACACCGGATATTCCGCCTCCGCAGCAATCGCGGGACCTCAGCCACCGATCACCGTGGCGCCGATGATATCTGGGGACAAGAAACAGGGCGGGGACACGAGCAAGCTGTTCACGCCCATGAGCGCGGCGCAGCGGGCTGCCGACCTTGCTTACGTTCGCCTCGAGCTTGAGAAGCAATACCCTGATCTCGCCGCCGCATTGAACCTGCAGCCGGACCAGGCGGAGCGGTTATTCGACCTCTTGGCACGCCAGGCGATGAAGTACCGCGAATATGAGATGAAATTCAGCGGTGAAGGGCAGGTTTCGGACGAGACCTATGCCAAGCGCCGGCAAATTGTCGAGGAACGCAAGCAGGCTGACGCGGCCGAGCAAACAGAACTGCTCGGCGAAGCGAAGATGGACGAATTCACCCAGTACCAGAACAGCCTGGGCGCGCGGGCGCAGGTGCGCGAGTTGCGGACGATGCTGGCGGAGTCCACCACCATGTTGCGCGATGACCAGTTCGCACCCATGGTTTCTGTGCTGGCCGCAGAACAGCAGCGGCACCAGGCCGAGCGCGAAAAGCTGTACAACAGCACTGGCAACCCGACCAAAACCACGCCGCAGGAAGTGATCAGCTACATGGGCCAGCGCCAGGAACTGATCGAACAATCGCTGAAGCGGCGGCACGAAGCTGCCGCCCGGTACCTGGATTCGGAACAACTGAAGCGCTACGACGAAATGCTCGATCGGGAACGCAGGCGCGCGAAGATCGAATACGACCTGTTTGTCACCGCGAACGAGGATGCGTCGAAAAGCGACTAGGCCGCGAAGCGCTCCGGCCGATACGGCGCGAAGCCGTCACCCGGATGCCATCGACGATTTCGCGGGTCGCATGGCGCCCGAGGATCGGCGCGAGCGTGATGCCGCTATGGGTGACGCAGATATAGACGTCCGGTGCGCCCGGAACCGGGCCGACGACCGGCCGGTCGTCGGTCGGCATCGGGCGGAAGCCGAGCGTCAGGCGCTCGAGATGCGCGTCCTTGGCAGCGGGCAATACGGCTGCGATCCGCGCGAGGATGCGGTTGCCATGCATCTCGCGCAGCGCTTCGTCCGGAAAGTCGCCGGGCGCGGCACGGATCGCGGCGTGCTCCGGGCGGTCGGGCGGATTCGGCGCATCGGTTCCGACGATGCTGCCGTCGGCCATCTGCTTGAAGCTCAGATCGGATGGGCCCTCGTGGATCAGGCGTGTCAGCGGCGGCAGCGGCTTGCTGTGCGCGAGGATGCCGGGCGCATGCTTCAGGCGGAGCGTGAAGCCCGCGAGCGCGAGCACCGACGGCGTGTCGACGCCCGCGGCGACGACCAGCCGGTCGAGCGGCACGCGGCCATCCGTCGTCACCGCGGCCCTGAGGCGACCATGGCTGAAATCGAGCGCCAGCACTTCAACTGGCATGCGCAGCTCGGCTCCGATCGCCACTGCCCGGTCGAGGAAGCGCCGCGTGACGGACACCGGGTCGAGATGTCCATCGATCGACGAATAGAGCGCCGCAGAAATCGGTCCCGGCCGGAGTTGCGGACTCAATTGCGCGACATCTTCCGCATTCAGCCATCGGATCGGAAACGGTGAACCGTCCAAGTCCGCCGCGTTCGCGCGGACGACCGCCGCCTGGGATTCGTCGTTGGCCCAGTTCAGGTAACCGCCCCAGACGATCCCGAGCCCCAGTTGCCGGTCGTGGTTGCGCCAGGCCGCGATGCTCGCGAGCCGCAGCGCACGGTAGTGCGGATCGGTGACGAAGGCATTGAGCCAGGCGAACGAGTTCCGCGTCGCGCCCATCGCCGGTCCGGCTTTCTCGAACAGCGTCACGCGGACGCCGGCCTCGGCCAGGTGCATCGCGATCGCTGCGCCGACGATGCCGCCACCGACGACGCCGACCCGCAGTGCCCGCGGCCGGGCGCGGACCACAGCCGGGAAGGCCGCAGTCGTGGCCCCTGCGAGCAGCGTCAGAAATTCGCGGCGCTTCATCATGGCGCAGGCGGCCGATTCGCTACTTCTGCTCCGCGTAGATCTTGACCAGGCGGTAGAGGAACTCGCGCCCTTCCAGCAGCGATTTCACACCGACGTACTCGTTGAGGCCATGGATATTGCCGAGGTCCGGCCCGAGGAACACCGGCTCCACCCCATAGGTCGGGATTCCGACGGCGTTCGTGAACTCGCCGTCGGTGGCGCCCGCCTGCAGGATGGGCAGCACCGGCACGCCTGGCCAGAATTCCGCAGTGAGCTTCTCGATCGGGCGCATCACGGCAGCGGTGAGCGGCGGCGGAATTGCCGTCGGGCCGCGTGTCTCGAGCGTCGTGACCTTCACCACCGGATCCGCCACGAGTGCCTCGAGCTGCGCGCGCACGGACTCCACCGAACTACCCGGGAAGATCCTGCAGTTGATATTCGCCCGCGCCCGCTGCGGCAGCGCGTTCGTGGCGTGGCCGGCATCGAGCATGGTCGCGACGCAGGTCGTTCGCAGCGTCGCGTTCCAGCTCGGGTCCCTGTCGGAAACCAGTGCGATCGCGTGCTCATCGCCCGCGTCCATCAGAAATGCATTCATGGCGGCGGCGACCTCGGCCTCACCCTTCGCCGCCTTGATCTTCGCCATGCCGGCGAAGTACGCGCGATTGACGTCATTGAACTGCGCCGGGAATTCGTAGGCACCGATCCGCGCAAGCGCCGCCGCCAGGTGATAGATCGCGTTGTCCTTGACGGGCCGCGAACTGTGACCGCCACGGTTCGTCACCTCGAGCCGGTAGTTCTGCGGGAATTTCTCGCCCGCCTGAATGTCATGAGAGATTCGTTGCCCGCTCGCGTCGAGTTCTCCACTGGCGCCTTCGTTGAGCGCGAAAGCAGCGTCGATGAGCTCACGTCGGTTTTTCGTAAGCCATTCGGCGCCGTTGAATGCACCCGCCGTCTCTTCGCCGCAGGTGAGCGCCAGCTTGAGCGTTCGCCGCGGCCGGTAATTGTCCGCCTTGAAGCGGATCAGCAGATCGACCCAGATCGCTGCCTCAGCCTTGTCATCCATCGCGCCGCGCGCATAGAACGAGCCGTTTTCCTCGACCAGGGTGAACGGGTCTCGCGTCCAGTCCTCGCGCTTGGCCTCCACGACGTCAATGTGCGCGAGCAGCAGGATCGCCTTCAGCTTTGGATCCCGGCCCGGGTAGACGACGACGAGACCGCCTTCCTTCGGGTGCTCGGGCGCGGCGAACGGGTAAATATCGCTGTCCGGCAGGCCGGCCGACCGCAATCGCGCGGCCATGCGCTCGGCCGCGAGCGTGCAGCTCCCCGCAGACAGGGTCGTGTTCGTCTCGACGAGCTCCTTGTACAGCTCGCGGAATCGCTGTTCGCCGGCCGGCGTGTCCTGGGGCGGCGCGGCCGACGCCGGCAATGCGACCAGCGTGGCCGCTAAGGCGAGAAGAATCTTCATTGGGAATTCCTCGAGGCGTGCAGGGAATGGGACGACCGGCGCCGGGGATTACTTCACGACACGGAGCTTCGGGCGGCTGCCGGAGTCTTCGGGGCTCGGCGTTGCAGGCGGCGTCGGGGGTGCGTCGCCCTCGTCCTGGAACAGCATGCCCTGGCCGGTCTCGCGCGCGTAGATGCCGAGCACGGCGCCGACCGGGACACGGACCTGCTGCGGCACGCCGCCGAAGCGCGCGGCGAACTCGATCCACTCATTGCCGAGCTTGAGTCCCTGCGTCGCCTGCCAGCCGACATTCAGCGTGATGCGGCCGTCGCGGACGAAGGCCTTGGGCACGTCGGTGCCGGTGACGCCGGCGTCCACGACCAGGTGCGGCGTCTGGCCGTTGTCGGTCATCCACTCGTGCATCGCGCGCACCAGGTACGGTCGTCGCGAGGTCTGCTGCGCCGCGGCCATGGATTCAGGCCTTCATCGCAGCGCGGGCCGGGTCACTTCACGTCCTTCCAGTATTCCTTTTTCAGGAAGTACGTGAAGGCCAGGAACATCAGCAGGTACAGGATCACCCAGACGCCGAGCGAGCGGCGCTTGGACTTGGCCGGCTCCGAGACGTATTCGAGAAACGAGACCGTGTCGCGCACAAAACCGTCGAATTCCGTCGCGGTCATCTCACCGGGCGCGGCCGCATCGAGCCCCACCAGGTGCTGCACCGGCTTGCCATCGTCATCGGGTTTCGATTCATAGCGCGGCGTCTGCCGGCCCTGCAGGCCGGCAAGCACGTCCGGCATCGCGGTCTGCGGCAGGACCGCGTTGTTCGCGCCGGTCGGCCGCGACGGGTCGTCGTAGAACGACTTCAGGAAGCTGTACACATAGTCGGCGCTGCGGCTGCGCACGATCAGCGACAGGTCCGGCGGCGCGTTGCCGAACCATACCCGCGCCTGTTCGGGCGGCATCGCCGAGACCATCGGGTCGTAGACGCGCGTGCCGGTGAACATCAGGTTCTGCTGCAGCTCGATTTCGGTCAACGCCAGGTCCTGCCCGACCTGGCTGTAGCGCATGTACTTCGCGGAATGGCAGCCGAGGCAGTAATTGACGAAGTTGCGCGCGCCGCGCTGCAGCGAAGCGAGATTGGTGACGTCGGTGTCGGCGTCCTGCAGCGGATAGCCGTGCACTGCCGCGAGCGCAGCGAGCGGCCAGCAGGCCACCGCGAGCGCCAGCAGTGCCCTGGCGTTCCTCACCAGGTCACCCGCGTCGGTTCCGGCTTGTGGCTGTCGATGCGCGAGTACCAGGGCATCAGCAGGAAGAATGCGAAGTAGTAGATCGTGCCGATCACCGAGATCGTCTTGAACGGCTGCTCAGGCGGTTTCATGCCGCAATAGCCGAGCATCAGGAACGCGGCGGCAAACAGCATCAGCGCAACCTTGAAGATCGGGCCGCGGTAGCGGATCGACTTGACCGGCGCGCGGTCGAGCCAGGGCACGAAGAACAGCAGGACGATCGCCCCGAACATCACCAGCACGCCCCAGACCTGGGTGCCGAGGAAGGCCGGCACGGCGCGCAACATCGCGTAATAGGGCGTGAAATACCAGACCGGTGCGATGTGCTCGGGTGTCAGCAGCGCGTTCGCCGGATCGAAATTCGCGGCTTCGAGGAACAGTCCGCCCATCTCCGGCGCGAAGAACACGACGGCCGCGAACAGCAGCATGAATATCGCGAGGCCGTAGATGTCCTTGACCGTGTAGTACGGGTGCATCGTCACGCCGTCCAGCGGATGGCCGTCGGGCCCCTTCACCTTCTTGATCTCGATGCCGTCGGGGTTGTTGGACCCGACCTCGTGCAGCGCGAGGATGTGTGCGACGACCAGGAAGATCAGCACCAGCGGCACCGCGACCACATGCAGGGCGAAGAAGCGGTTGAGGGTGATGTCCGAGATGAAGTAGTCGCCGCGGATCCACTGGACCAGCGCGTCGCCGATCCACGGGAACGAGCCGAACAGCGAGACGATCACCTGCGCTCCCCAGTAGGACATGTTGCCCCAGGGCAGCAGGTATCCCATGAAGGCCTCGGCCATCAGCGCCAGGTAGATCAGCATGCCGAAGATCCACAGCAGTTCGCGCGGCTTGCGGTGCGATCCATACAGGAGTGCGCGGAACATGTGCAGGTAGACGACGATGAAGAAAGCCGAGGCGCCGGTCGAGTGCAGGTAGCGGATCAGCCAGCCCCACTGCACGTCGCGCATGATGTACTCGACCGAGCTGAATGCCTCGGTGTCCATCGGCTTGTAGCTCATCGTCAGGAAGATGCCGGTGACGATCTGCAGCGCCAGCACGAAAATCGCGATCGAGCCGAAGAAATACCAGAAATTGAAGTTCTTCGGCGCGTAGTAATCCGACATGTGCTCTTTCCACAGAGCAGTCATCGGGAACCGGTCGTCGATCCAGGCGCCGAGCGCCTTCAGCCGGCCACCTGCAGCATTCGGCTGTCCCGACGGCATCAGATGGGCCTCGCCTCGTCGAGCCCGATCAGGATGTGCTGGTCGTCGACGAACGCGTATGGCGGGATTTCCAGGTTGTTCGGCGCCGGGACGCCCTTGAACACGCGACCCGAGACGTCGAACTTGGAGCCATGGCAGGGGCAGAAGAAGCCGCCGGGCCAGTCCGCCTTGAGCACGCCGTCGTCACTCGCGCCCGGATTGAACCGGTCCTGCGGCGCGCAGCCGAGGTGCGTGCAGACGCCGAGCACGACGAAATACTCCGGCTTGCGCGCCCGCTGCTCGTTCTTCGCATAATCGGGTTGCCGGGACCGCGCGGACTCGGGATCGGACAGCAGTCCGTCGATCTTGCCCAGCGATTCCAGCATGCCGGGAGTGCGCCTGATCACGTAGACCGGCTTGCCGCGCCAGACGATCTTCAGCATCGAGCCCGGCTCGAGCTTGCTGATGTCGATCTCGACCGGCGCACCGAGCGCCTTGGCGCGTGCGCTGGGCTGCCAGGAGGAAAGGAACGGTGCCGCTGCGAACGCCACGCCGACCACGCCTGTCAGAGACGTGGCGACCGTCAACAACTGGCGCCGGCCCCGGTCAATTTCTTCGGTCATCAGGGCTTGTTTTCGTTCGTTGAAGGGATTGCGCATTATACACACCGGATCGGTGTAGAAATGGAGGCCGGAGCGAGCATGTCAAGGATGTCGGGCTGGTTGCGCTGGATTTCGCCGTGGATCGCACTGGGTCTCGCGGCGGCGCTCGCCATCGTGCTGCTGAAGCCGCGCATGCACGGCGAAACCCAGTCCACGACGGCGTCCGTGACGACCGCGCCGGCCGTGCCCGCGTCGGCGCCGAAGGCCGAGCCGCCGCCCGCCCCCGCCCCGCAGCCGCAGTTCGTCAGTTACGCCGATGCGGTCGACCGCTCGGCCCCGGCGGTCGTCAACATCTACACCGAGCGGCGCGTGCTGGTGCCGAATGTCGGCAACCTGCCGCCGGAGATCGGCCGGCTGTTCGGCGACGTCTGGCCGGACTACCGCGAACGCGTCGAACGGAGCCTGGGCTCCGGCGTCATCTACGACGCGAGCGGCCACATCGTGACCAACTTCCACGTGATCGAGAACGCCTCGCAGATCAACGTGCAGCTCAAGGACAACCGCGAAGCGCCCGCGACGCTCGTCGGCGTCGATCGGGACACCGACCTCGCGGTCCTGCAGATCAAGCTCTCGAAGCTGCCGGTGATCGCGATCGGCCGTTCGGACCGGTTGCGCGTCGGCGAGCCGGTGCTGGCGATCGGCAACCCGATCGGCCTCGGCCAGACCGTCACGCAGGGCATCATCAGCGCGACCGGCCGCGGCAAGCTCGGCGTCTCCACCTACGAGAACTTCATCCAGACCGATGCGCCGATCAATTTCGGCAATTCGGGCGGCGCGCTGATCAACGCTTCGGGCGACCTGGTCGGGCTCAATACGGCGATCGCCGGCCGGATGCTCGGCATCGAAGGCATCGGCTTCGCGATACCGGTCGATCTCGTGCGCGGCGTCGTGGATGCCATCCTGAAGGACGGCCGGGTCGTGCGCGGCTGGATCGGCGTCGTGCCGCGCGACGTGACCGCAACCGAGGCGGAGCAGTTCGGGATTCCCGAGGGCTCGGTGCTGGTGCGGCAGGTCTACAGCGGAAGTCCGGCCCTCGCCCAGGGTGTCGCGCGCGGCGACGTGATCATCGAGGTCAATGGCACGCGCCTGCACGGCGCCCAGGACCTGATGGCGAAGGTCGCGATGCTGAAACCGGGCCAGGGCGTGAAGCTCAGCCTCTGGCGCGGCCCGCCATTCGAGGGGCCGCTGCGCGAGCACAACGTGCGGATTGAAGTCGTCGAACGGCCCGCCGAGGCGGCCGCCTCGCCCGCCGCCTGATCCGCTTCAGGTGCGCGCGCCCGGCAGACGCCGGATGCTCGCGCCGAGCTGGCGCAGCTTCTCCTCGATGCACTCGTAGCCGCGATCGATGTGATAGATGCGCTGGACGTCGGTGACGCCCTCCGCCACCAGTCCCGCGAGCACGAGGCTTGCCGATGCGCGCAGGTCGGTCGCCATCACCGGCGCGCCCGACAGCCGCGGCACGCCCTGGATCACCGCCGTGTGACCCTCGATGCGGAGCGTCGCGCCGAGCCTGCGCAATTCGAGCATGTGCATGTAGCGGTTTTCGAAGATCGTCTCGACGATGGTCGCGACGCCGTCCGCGATCGAGTCGAGCGCCGCGAACTGGGCCTGCATGTCGGTCGGAAATCCCGGGTAAGGCGCAGTACGGATGTCGACCGCCGTCGGCCGCCTGCCGTGCATGTCCACGCTGACCCAGTCGGAACCGGTCTCGACGGTGGCGCCCGCTTCGCGCAGCTTCGCAAGCACCGAATCCAGGTGATCCGGCCGCGCGCTGCGCACCCGCACGCGGCCGCCGGTGATGGCGCCGGCGACGAGGAAGGTGCCCGTCTCGATCCGGTCCGGCAGCACGTCGTAGGCGCAGCCGCCGAGCCGTTCGCGGCCGTCGATGACGATGGTGTCGGTGCCCGCGCCGGAAACCGCTGCGCCCATGGCGTTGAGGCAACCCGCGAGGTCGGTGACCTCCGGCTCGCGCGCGGCATTCTCGATGACCGTGCGCCCTTCCGCGAGCGTCGCCGCCATCATCAGGTTCTCGGTGCCGGTCACCGTGACGGTGTCGAGCACGATCCGGGTGCCCTTCAGCCGGCCTGCCTTCGCGTGGATGTAGCCGCTCTCGACGCCGATCTCCGCGCCCATCGCCTCGAGGCCGGCAATGTGCAAGTTGACCGGCCGCGCGCCGATCGCGCAGCCACCCGGCAACGACACCTGCGCCTCGCCATGGCGCGCGAGCAGCGGGCCGAGCACCAGGATCGACGCGCGCATCGTCTTGACCAGTTCGTAGGGCGCAACCGGCGTCGTCAGGCGTGCGCCGTCCACTTCGACGCGCATGCCCTCCCCGACCGTCACACCGACGCCCATGCGGCCCAGCAATTCGATCATCGTCGTGACGTCGTGCAGGTGCGGCACGTTACCGATCGTCACCGGTGAATCCGCGAGCAGTCCCGCCGCGAGGATCGGCAGCGCCGCGTTCTTGGCGCCGGAGGCGCGCACCTCGCCGGAGAGCCGGATGCCGCCCGAGATCTGCAGCTTATCCACGGTGCTTCCACTCGTCGGGCGCCGGTGTGTCGAGCGACAGCGCATGGATCTCGCGGCCGACCGCCGCGCCGAGCGCCCGGTACACGAGCTGGTGCCGCTGGATCGTCCGCAATCCCGCGAACTGCGACGCGACGACCAGTGCTTCAAAGTGCACGTTATCCTCCGAACGCACCTCGACCGTCGCGCCCGGCAACGCCGTTTCAATCTGTTCGCGGACTTGTTCCGGTGTCACGTCGTCGACGCTCCAAATCGGGCCGCCATCTTATCCGGCATCGCGGACCAAGGGCATGACTGCCGGGCCGAGCAGGAGCCGGGAGGGCCTCTTCAGGACCGTCGCGACATACGTCCGCTGTAGGCTTCGGGCGCGACATCCCTTCGCGCACGATCCTGAAGAGGCCCTCCCGGCCCCTGCTCCGGCCGTCGCGCTCGCCGGGGTATCCGCGACGCCGGTGTATGATGCCTGTCCGTTCCGTAGACACATAAACGAGCCGATGAACAAGGCCGCGGACACCAAAAGCCTGACCGAAATGGGCCGCGAAGCGCTGCGAATCGAGGCGCGCGCGGTCGCCGCGCTCGTCGACCGCCTGGGCGCTGATTTCGACAAGGCCTGCCGGATGCTGCTCGCCTGCTCCGGCCGCGTCGTGGTCTCGGGCATGGGCAAGTCGGGCCATGTCGGCCGCAAGATCGCGGCGACGCTCGCAAGCACCGGAACGCCGTCATTCTTCCTGCACCCGGCGGAAGCCAGCCACGGCGACCTCGGCATGCTGACCAAGGGCGATGTCGTGCTCGCGATCTCCTATTCTGGCGAGACGGTGGAACTCCTGACCATCCTGCCACTCATCAAGCGCATGGACGCCCCGCTGATCGCGATGACCGGCAATCCGCAGTCCACGCTCGCGCGCGAGGCCGTCGTGCATCTCGACGTCAGCGTGCCGGCCGAGGCCTGCCCGCTGAACCTCGCGCCGACCGCGAGCACGACGGCAGCGCTCGCCATGGGCGATGCGCTGGCGGTCGCGCTGCTCGGGCATCGCGGCTTCACGGAAGCCGACTTCGCGCTTTCGCATCCGGGCGGCACGCTCGGGAGGCGCCTGCTGCTGCACGTGCGCGACGTGATGCGAAGCGGCAGCGACCTGCCGACGGTCGGTCCCGACACGCCGCTGACCGAGGGCCTGCTGGAGATGTCGCGCAAGCGGCTCGGCATGACCGCGATCGTCGACGGCCGCGGCAAGGTCGCCGGCATCTTTACCGATGGCGACCTGCGCCGCGCACTGGACCGCAACATCGACGTGCACAAGAGCCGCATGGCCGACGTCATGACGAAGGGCTGCCGTTCGATCGGGCCGGACGAACTGGCGGCGGAGGCCGTGCTGCTGATGGAGAAGCACGCAGTCAACGGCCTGCTGGTGCTCGATGCGAACGGCGTCCTGATCGGCGCACTGAATGTCCACGACCTGCTGCGCGCGGGGGTCATGTGACGGCCGCCGCCGATGTCGCGCTCGTCGTGTTCGACGTGGACGGCGTGCTGACCGACGGGCGCCTGCTGTTCGGGCCGGACGGCGAGATGCTGAAGTCCTTCCATGTGCGGGACGGCCACGGCATCAAGATGCTGATGGCTGCCGGCATCCGCGTGGCGGTGATCTCCGGGCGGCGCTCCACGGCGGTCACCGAGCGCATGCGCGAACTCGGCGTCAATGACGTCGCGCAGGGCGTCAACGACAAGTCGCGCGCCCTCGCCGAGCTGCTGGCGCGCACGAAGATCGATGCGAAGAATGTCGCCTGCCTGGTCGACGACACGCCGGACCTCGAACTGATGGCCGCGATCGGCCTCCCGGCCGCCGTTGCCGATGCGCATCCGCGCGTGCTTGCCGCCGCGAAGCACGTGACGAAAGCCACCGGCGGTCAAGGCGCCGCGCGCGAATTCTGCGACTGGCTGCTGGCGGCGCGGGGCGATCGGCGATGATCGGCCGCCTTATCCTGTTCGCAGCGCTGGTCGCGCTGATCGCGGTACTCGTGGAATGGCGGCTGTTCGGCGCCGAACAGCCTGCCGCCACGGCTGAGGTCGAGCGGCCCGGCTATTACCTGACCGGTATCCAGCTCGAGGACTTCGGCGTCGACGGCAGGCCGCGACTCGGGCTGCAGGCCGCGACCGCGAAGGAAGCGCCGGCGACCGGCATCGTCACTCTGCGCGCCGTCTCCGTCGACTATCACGCGCTGGAGGGACAGAACTGGCATCTCACGTCGGACGAGGCCCAGGTACCGCGCGGCGCGCATGCCGTCGAATTCGTGGGCGATGTGCACATGACCGGACAGAGCGGCGAAGTGCCGGGCATTGCCGAAATGCGCACGACTCGCCTGTCGCTCGACACGATCGAAGGAGCATGCGGGAACCAGCGATCCGGTCACGCTCGCATTCGGCCGCCACGTCATGCATGCGCGCGGCATGCAGGTCGACTTGAAGGCCGGCAGGCTGACGCTAGAATCCGAAGTCAATGGCCTTTTCAATCCCTAGGCCCCTGATCGCGGCCGTGCTGATCGGCGTCGCGGCGGGCGCCGCCGTCGCGCAGGACCGCAACCGTCCTGCCGATCACGGTCGAGGCACGGTCCTCGGACTTCGACACGAAGAACAACGTGCTGGTGTTCAATGACGTGACCATCGTCCAGGGACCGACGAAGATCACCGCGGCAAAGGCGCAGGCAAGCGGACTCAATTTCGACGACAGCCGCTGGGAATTCAGCGGCGCCGTGCGCATGTCTCTGACGGACGGCGCGCTCGCGAGCGACACGGCCAGGGTCCGGTTTGCAAAGGGCGAGATCCAGAGCGCGACGGTCACGGGCACGCCGGCGACATTCGAGCAGCGCCGCGAGGCCGAGCTTGCGCAGGGTCACGCCAACCGCATCGACTACGACCTCGAGAGTGGAACAGTGGAGCTCGCCGGCGATGCCTGGCTCTCGGACGGGCGCAACGAGATCACCGGCGCGACGCTCGTCTACAGCACCGGCAGCCAGCGCGTGATTTCGAAGACGCAGGTCGTCATCACGATCAAGCCCCACGAGCAGGCCCCGCCGCGCCTGCACCGGCCACCGAGCCGAAACAACCCGAATGAGCCTGCTCACCGCCACCGGCCTCGAAAAGAGCTACAAGAAGCGCATGGTCGTCAGCTCGCTGTCGCTGCAGATCGAAAGCGGCGAGGTCGTCGGCCTGCTCGGGCCGAATGGCGCCGGCAAGACCACGGCCTTCTACATGATCGTCGGCCTTGTGCCCTGCGACGGCGGGCGCATCGAGCTGAACGGCGAGGACATCACGCACCTGCCGATGCACGCGCGCGCGCGCCGCGGCCTCGGCTACCTGCCGCAGGAGGCGTCGGTGTTCCGGCGCATGAGCGTCGCGGACAACGTCATGGCGATCCTCGAGACGCGCGCCAGTCTCGACGAGACCGCCCGCAATGAGGCGCTCGAGCGCCTGCTCGAGGAACTGCATGTCGCGCACCTGCGCGACAACATCGGCATGAGCCTGTCGGGCGGCGAGCGCCGGCGCGTCGAGATCGCCCGCGCGCTGGCAGCCGAGCCCGACTTCATCCTGCTCGACGAGCCCTTTGCCGGCGTCGATCCGCTGTCCGTCCACGACATCCAGCGCATCGCCCGCCACCTCGCCGAGCGCGGCATCGGCGTCCTGATCACCGATCATAACGTGCGGGAAACATTGGGAATTTGCAGCAGGGCCTATATCGTCAACCAGGGCACGGTGCTGGCCTCCGGTTCTGCCGACGAGATCCTTGCCAATCCCGAGGTCCGCAAGGTCTACTTGGGGCAGGATTTCCGGCTCTGACCGAGCGGCGTCGAGGCGCCACACGCGCGCATGATGAAACCCACCCTGCAGCTCCGGATCGGCCAGCAGCTGACGATGACGCCGCAGCTGCAGCAGGCGATCCGGTTGTTGCAGTTGCCGACGCTCGAACTGCAGGCGCAGATCCAGCAGGCGCTCGAAAGCAACGTGATGCTCGAGGCCGTCGAGGACTCCGAGGCAACCGCTTCGCTCGAGGTCCTGACGGACGACAGCCGCGACGAAGGCGAAGCGTCTGGCGACGATGAGCCGGTCGTCGAGATCGGCGACGAATGGACCGAGCCGACTGCGGCCGAATCGGAAGCGCCCTGGTCCGGCAGCGGCGACGGCGCACAGGATTTCGAGGACGAGGCCGGCCAGTCGCTGCAGGATCACCTGACCTGGCAACTCGAGCTGGCGCACCTGCCGGCGACTGCGATGACGATCGGCCGCGCGCTGATCGACGCGATCAATGACGACGGCTACCTGACGGAATCGCTGCAGGCCATCGCCGAGACGGTCGCACCGGAAATCCGCGCCAGCGAAGCCGAGGTCGAGTCCGTCCTTGCGATCATCCAGCAGTTCGACCCGGCGGGCGTCGGTGCGCGCACGGTCGGCGAATGCATCGAGCTGCAGCTGCGGCAGCTCGACCCGACCACACCCGGTCTCGACGCCGCGCTGATCCTCGCGCACCAGCACCTGGAACTGGTCGCCGAGCAGCAATTCTCGCTGCTGCAGCGGCAGATGCATTGCAGTGGCGAGGAACTGGATGTCGCTCTTGCGCTGGTCCGCCACTGCCACCCGCGGCCAGGTTCGACGATCCAGCCGGTGCACACGGAATTCGTCGTGCCGGACGTCTATGCACGCCGCTCGCCGCAGGGCTGGATCGTAGAGCTGAACCCGGCATCGGTTCCGCGCGTGCGCCTGAACGAAAGCTACGCGGGCATGCTGACGCGCGCCGCCGATCACGCGGTGCTGCGCACCCAGCTGCAGGAAGCGCGCTGGCTGCTCCGCAGCCTCGAGATCCGCAACGACACGATGCTGCGTGTCGCACGCTCGATCGTCGAGCGGCAATCCGCGTTCCTCGATCGCGGCGAGGAGTCCATGGAGCCGATGATCCTGCGCGACGTCGCGGAGGCCGTGCAGATGCACGAGTCCACGGTCTCGCGCGTCACGACCGGCAAGTACCTGCACACGCCACGCGGCGTGTTCGAATTCCGCTACTTCTTCTCGAGCCAGGTGCCGGGCGACGACGGCGCCGGTGTTTCTTCCACGGCGATCCGTGCAAAAATCCGCAAGCTCATCGCGCAGGAACAGCCGGGCCGGCCGCTGTCCGACAGCCAGATCGCCGAATTGCTGTCCACGGACGGAGTCCAGGTCGCGCGGCGCACGGTCGCCAAGTACCGCGAAGCGCTCGGCATCCCGCCGTCGAGCGAACGCCGGCGTGTCGCAGGACAAAAAAGGAGTTAACCATGCAGTTGAAGCTCACCGGCCACCATATCGATGTCACTCCGCCCCTGCGCGGGTATGTCGAAAAGAAGCTCGAGCGCGTCGTGCGGCATTTCGACCACGTGATCGACGTGCACTGCGTGCTGACCGTCGAGAAGCTCGAGCACAAGGCGGAAGCGACGCTGGGTGTCAGCGGGGCGGTGATCCATGCCGACGCGATCGACGGCGACATGTACGCCGCGATCGACGCACTCGCCGACAAGCTCGACCGGCTCATGCGCAAGCACAAGGAAAAGCTGACCGACCACCACGCAGCCGGCGTGGTGCGCGGACGGCCATCCTGAAGCGAATACCGGCGGCAACCAGCATGACTCGTCTCGTCGTCGTCAGCGGCCTGTCGGGCTCGGGCAAGAGCGTCGCGCTCAACATGCTCGAGGACCTCGGCTGGTACTGCATAGACAACATCCCGGCCGGACTCGTGCAGGGCCTGGTCGCGCATTCGGTGCAGACCGAAGAACCGATTTACCGCCGCCTCGCGGTCGGACTCGATGCCCGCAACCGCCCGGCGGACCTCGCCTCGATCCCCGCGCTCGTCGCGAGCCTGACCAGGGCGGGACTGCGCTGCGAGATCCTGTACCTGCACGCAGAGGACGAGGTGCTGCTGCGGCGCTATGCCGATACGCGCCGCCGCCATCCGCTGGCCGGCGCGGGCAAAAGCCTCGCCGACGCGATCGCGGAGGAGCGGCGCCTGTTGCACCCGCTGATCGACAGCGCCGACCTGATCATCGACACCTCGCGCATGAGCGTTCACGAGCTGCGCGACCTGATCGGGCAGAGGGTTGAGCCGCAGGGGCCGGGCCGGCTGTCCATCCTGTTCGAATCCTTCGGCTTCAAGCACGGCACGCCGGGCGACGCCGACTTCGTGTTCGACGCGCGCACGCTGCCGAATCCGTACTGGGAGCCGACGCTGCAGGCGCTGACCGGTCGCGACGGGCCGGTCGTCGCCTTCCTCGAGGCGAGCCCGCAGGTGCACCGCATGGTTGACGACCTGGTGCGCTTCCTGGACGGCCGCATTCCGGATTACGAGAGCGCGAATCGCGGCTACCTGACCGTCGCCATCGGCTGCACCGGCGGCCAGCATCGCTCGGTTTACCTGGTCGAGCGCCTCGCGGCGCACTTCCGGCAGCGTTACCCGCAGCTACTGGTCCGTCACAATGCCTTGCCGAAGTGACGCTCCAGTCCCAGGAATGTGCTGATCTCGTCGCGGCGCGCCTCGGCGTCCTGCTCACCGAGGCGGATCAGCTCGCGCGTATAGGGCGCTTCGAACATCAGGTACGACAGCAGCCGGCCGCCGCGCGCGCCGGCGACGCCGAGAACGCGCAACAACGCCCGCAGCGTGCGCGGCATCGCCGCGCGGTGCGCGATCGCGATCTCGGCCGGGTCGCTGCGCGGCAGCATCATCAGCGTCTGGATGCGGCGCAGGCCGAGCGGCATCGCGCAGCCCTGCAGGTGATCGAGCAGCGCGTTTGTGCGCTCGAGGCGCTCCAGGTCCGCGTACAGCCCCTCCATGAACAGCGTGTCCAGCATGAAACCGAACATCTCGCCGATGTCGGGCGCCTTGTCGGGCACCGGCGGATCGCGGCGCGAGCTGCGTGCGCCGATCACGAGGATGCGATCGGCCCCGAGGTGGATCGCCGGGGCGAGCGGCATGGACTGGCGCATCGCGCCGTCGCTGAAATGGACTTGCCCGATCGGCACGGCGGCGAACAGGAGCGGGATCGCGGAACTCGCCATCAGGTGATCGAGCGTGATGTCCGTGGCGACGCCGCGTCGCCCGGCCCGGCGCCAGGGCTCGACAGGCTGCGCTGCCTGGACGAAAGTGACGGATTCGCCGACGCCCAGGCCAGTGGCAGTCACGGCGATCGCATCGAGCGCCCCGCTCCTGATCGCGTCCGAGAGTCGCGCAAAATCGATCTCGCGCGCAAGCAATGAGCGCAGCGGCGCGTTGTCGAACAACGCCTTCGGAACCGCCAGCAGCCAGCCTCCGGAAATCAGCGCCAGCAGCAGGTGCAGGCCGGAGCGCAGCATGTCCACGGTGCCGCTCCTGAACACCTGGTCGACGCGAAATGCGCTCCATACCCGGTCCAGTTCGGAGGAGGCGCGCTGGAAATCCCCGGCGCCTGCGCCGATGACGGCGGCATTGATCGCGCCTGCCGAAGTGCCGCAAAGGATCGAGAACGGCAGCGGCGCGCCTGGCCTGCACCAGCCGGCAATCGCTTTCAGTACGCCAACCTGGTACGCGGAACGGGCGCCGCCGCCCGGGAGCACCAGCGCGATGCGCGGCCCGCCCTCGCCCGTGCCGGTCGAATCCGAATTGGTCATCGGGAACCCTTGGGCCGCGTCATGGTCTTCTGGCTGTAGCCCGCGATACTATGCTAACCGCAGCCGCCCCAAAGCAGCGCGGCCCGATCGTCCGAACCGGAGATACCCCATGATGCGTTTGATACAGAGCGCCGCCGTTGCCTGCGCCACCCTGATGCTCTCCACAGCCGCCTTTGCACAGGATTCGCCCGAGGTCGGCGCCGCCGCCCCGAATTTCAGCCTGCAGGACCAGACCGGCAAGTGGCATTCCCTGAAGGATTACCACGGCCAGTGGGTCGTGCTTTATTTCTATCCCAAGGACGGCACGCCGGGCTGCACGACCCAGGCCTGCGAGTTCCGCGACAACATCTTCGCCTACCGCAAGATGAACGCGGTGATCCTGGGGGTCAGCGTGGATAATGTCGAATCGCACAAGACATTCTCCGAAGAGCAGAACCTGCCCTTCCCGATCCTCGCCGACTCCGACAAGAAGGTTACGAAGGAGTACGGTACGCTGAAGCTGTACATGGGCACGCTCGAAATGGCGCGCCGCGACACCTTCATCATCGATCCGGAAGGCCGCGTCGCCAAGCATTACGTCAGCGTCGATCCGAAGGGCCATTCGGATCTCGTGCTGAACGACCTCAAGCAGCTGGCCGCCAAGGCCGCGCCCGCCAAGGCCAGTTGAAGAAGCCGCCCTTGCGGTTCGCCGGCTCCGACAGCTACGTTGCGACCGACGAACTGAAGCTCGCGGTCAACGCGGCGGTCACGCTGGCGCGGCCGCTCCTGATCAAGGGCGAGCCCGGCACCGGCAAGACCCAGCTCGCGCAGGAAGTTGCCCGCGCGCTCGACCGGCCGCTCTTCGAGTGGCATATCAAGTCCACCAGCAAGGCCCAGCAGGGCCTCTATGAATACGATGCGGTCTCGCGGCTGCGCGACTCGCAGCTCGGCGATGCAAAGGTCCAGGACATCGCCAATTACATCGTGCCGGGCATGTTGTGGCGTGCCTTCGAGAGCGACGGCCAGGCGGTGCTCCTGATCGACGAAATCGACAAGGCCGACATTGAGTTCCCGAACGACCTGCTGCGCGAACTTGACCGCATGGAGTTCTACGTCTACGAGACGCGGCAGCTGGTGAAAGCCAGGCACCGCCCGATCGTGTTCATCACAAGCAACAACGAGAAGGAACTGCCGGACGCATTCCTGCGCCGCTGCTTCTTCCACTACATCCGCTTCCCGGACCGCGACACGATGGAAGCGATCGTCGGCGTGCACTATCCCGGCCTGAAGCGCGAGCTGCTTGCCGAGGCGCTCGGCGCGTTCTACCGGATCCGCGACGTGCCCGGCCTCAAGAAGAAGCCGTCGACGTCGGAGCTCCTCGACTGGATCAAGCTGCTGCTCGCCGAGGAGATCCCGCCGGAGGCGCTGCGCTCCGACGACCCGAAGGTCTCGATTCCCCCGCTCTACGGCGCGCTCCTGAAGAACGAGCAGGACGTGCACCTGTTCGAGCAGCTCGTGTTCCTGAACAAGCGGGCCGGTCGCCCCGGCTGACGCGGCGCGGCCGATGCTGATCCGCTTCTTCCTGATGCTGCGCGCCGCCGGCGTGCCGGTATCCATCACCGAATTCCTGGCCCTGCACGAGGCGCTGCAGGCGCGGCTGATCGGACAGTCGGTGGACGATTTCTACCATCTCGCGCGCGCGGTGCTGGTCAAGGACGAGCGCCACTTCGACCGCTACGACCAGGTTTTCGCCGCGCATTTCCGCGGCATCGAGATGGCGTTCGAGGCGCTGATGGCCGACATTCCGGCCGACTGGCTGAGGAAGAGCCTCGAGCTGTCGCTGTCCGACGAGGACAAGGCGCGCATCGCGGCCATGGGCGGATGGGAAGCGCTGATGGAAACGCTGCGCCGCCGGCTCGCCGAGCAGCAGGCGCGTCACGAGGGCGGCAACAAGTGGATCGGCACGGGCGGCACCTCGCCCTTCGGCGCGCACGGCTACAACCCCGAAGGCGTGCGCATTGGCCAGGAGGGTTCGCGCAACCGCCGCGCGGTGAAGGTCTGGGACCGGCGCGAGTTCGCAAACCTCGACGACTCGGTCGGGCTCGGCCGCCGCAACGTCAAGCTCGCGCTCAGGCGCCTGCGGCGCTTCGCGCGCCAGGGCGCGGCGGAACAGCTCGATCTCGACGGCACGATCGACTCGACCGCGCGCCGCGCGGGCCTGCTCGACATCCGCATGGTCCCCGAGCGGCACAACGCCGTGAAGGTGCTGCTGTTCCTCGACGTCGGCGGCTCGATGGAGGACCACGTGCGCATCTGCGAGGAACTGTTCTCGGCGGCGCGCAGCGAGTTCAAGCACCTCGAGTACTTCTACTTCCACAACTTCGTCTACGAGTCGGTCTGGAAGGACAATCGCCGCCGCCACACCGAGCGCACGAAGACCGCCGAAGTCATGCGCACCTATGGCCACGACTACAAGCTCGTGGTCGTCGGCGACGCGACGATGAGTCCCTACGAGATCGTGCAGCCGGGCGGCAGCATCGAGCACTGGAACGAGGAAGCGGGCAGCACCTGGATGCGGCGGCTGCTATCGAATTATCCGCACCACGTCTGGCTGAACCCGGAGCCGCGCGATCGCTGGGAGTGGACCCCGTCGGTCAAGATCACGCGCGAGCTGTTCGAGGACCGCATGTACCCCCTGACGCTCGCGGGCCTCGATCAGGCCATGCGTTCGCTGCAGTAACGCATTTCCGCACGAATCGAACCGGATGCATCGCTCGCCCGGCGCCCGCGGGATCCGGCCGGGTTCCTCGCTCGCAAACTCCGCCGGAACTTACGAGTTTGCTCGCGAGGACCCGGCCACCTCGCGGGCACCGGGCAGTGCCGCCCGCTCAGCTCGGTGCCGGAAGCAGCGTCAGAGTATGTTCCGGCGGCCCCGGGAGGAATGGGGTCGGTTCGCCGCGCGCCCAGGCCTCATGGCCCGCGCGGTAGAACGGCGAGACAGGATTGCCGCTCTGCCCGCCCGGCATGTGCAGGTAGCCCTCGCTCTCGAGACCGGGCGAAACCGCAAAGCGCTCGGAGGCTCCAAAGTTCGGCGACTGCACCCTCGGCATCGACCAGTCGCCCGGCAGCGGCTCCGAGCTCATGTCGAGCCAGCGCGCCAGAGACGGCACCGCCACGCTGAGCGGATGCTGGATACGCGTGCGATTGACGGCTCCCCAGGTGCAACTTGGAAGGTTCGTGCATTCGGCGGGCAGCTTTTTCACCGTTTGGATGGCGACGTCGGCAAGCCAGGCATCCCAGTCAGCGAACCGCGGGTCCAGCAGGTTCATCGGCCGCTCGCGGATCAGGCGCAAGGCGACCTCCGTGAACCGCTGCGGCGTGCGCCAGAGGAACTTGGGCCAGCGCTTGCGAGCTTCGGCGGTCAGCATCTGGTAGGCGCGGTCGGAGGTGTTGACCTCGAATTCGTGCAGCAGCCGGAATCCCGGATCGTCGATTTCCGCATGGCCGGACCAGTGCGCAACCAGTCCTTCGGCTTCGGTCGCGCCGGCCTGTGCAAGCGCGTGCACCAGTATCGGCTGCCAGTGAGCCAGGTACAGCGCGCGATCGTCGAGCTGAATCGCCAGCAGGTCTCCTGGTGTCGCGCTCTGGATGCCCTCGAGCCGGTCGCGGATCTGGCGCGCGCGCGTCGCGGGCGCATAGCCGCCATCGCCGATTTTCGCGAGCATTTCGCCGCCGACCACGCGCGCATTCGCGCTCCAGGTGCGACCGTCCGGCGGATCGAGGATCCGCGGCGACTCCGCGGCGGCCAGCCAGCCGTCCCAGCCGGTATCCTTTCCGCTCCAGTCCGCGGGACGCGTCGGATCGAAACCGTGGCGTCGTGGCAGCCGGCCCGACAGCACCCATCCGATGCGTCCACCGGAATCGCCGATCATTACGTTCTGCGCGGGCATGCCGGCGCCGGCGATGGAAGCCGCCGCTTCGTCGATGTTCTGTGCGCTTTCCAGACCCAGCATTGCCATGTCGGTCGCCTCGGGCCGGTCGGCCGTCCAGGACAACGCAAGCTCGCGGCCATCGGCGCCCGTGCCGACGATTGGACCCCAGATCGTCCGGCGCACCGGCAGCTTCTCGTCGGCGCCGCCGGCGACGTGCAGCACCTCGACATCGGTCTCGATCCGCCGCGGGCCGTCGGCCGTGAGATAGCTGTGCCTGTCGGCCGCGGGCACGAGCGCGACGAGATCCTGGAAATCGCCATAGCTGTTCGTGAACCCCCAGGCCACGTGGCCATTGCTGCCGGCGATGATCGCCGGCACGCCCGGCAAACTGACGCCGGCGACATCGATTCCGGCGGACTCCACGATCAGCCGCGCGCGATACCAGATGTTCGGGACGCGCAGAGTGAGATGCATGTCATTTGCAACCAGCGCCCGGCCGCTCGCCGTGTGGCGGCCCGAGACGGCCCAGTTGTTGCTGCCGACCATGCGCGCCCGGGTCGCGCTCGCTGGCGCTCGCTACTTTCACGTTGAAGAGTCGCGGGATCCATTCGGCGCAGGTCGACATCGGACGCATCGGGCAACGAAGTCTCCGGCAGCTGGCTGCCGTCGAGCGGCGCTTCCCACTCGCGATCGCCCTGGACCAGCAGGCGGTACAGCGACTCCGGCATGGTCGCCGCAATCAATCCATTCTGCTGCTCGCTGCGATCCTCGAGGCCCTGCAGGTCGATCCACATCGCGTAGACGACCAGCAACGTGTCCTCGGCTTTCCATGGCGCAGGCTTCGCGCGCAGCAGCAGGTATTCGAATGGCCGGATCCGGCTGTCGGCGAGCGCCGCGTTCACTCCCGCGGCGTAAGCCTCGATCAGCCCGCGGCCGGTGGGGTCGAGTTCGGCGAGCGCCTGCTCCGCGCGCCGGCGGAACTGGTGCAGCCGGATGCGCCGGTCGGTGTCGAGGAGCGCGGGCCCCAGCAAGCTCCGACAGTTCACCCGCGGACGTGCGCCGCAACAGGTCCATCTGGAACCAGCGATCCTGCGCATGCGCATAGCCCGTCGCGCGCGCCACGTCTTCGCGGGTGGCGCCATGGATCACCGGCACGCCTGCGGCATCGCGCTCGATCGTGACGGGGGCGCTGAGTCCCGCGAGATGCAGTTCGCCGTCGATGTCCGGCAGGCTGGCGCGGAGCGCGAGCCAGGCCGCCGCAACGGCGAGCAACAGCAGGCCAGCGACCGTGATCAGGCCGGCGCGCAGCACCCGCCACAGGACGCGGTTCATGCGGGAGAACCCTGGACCTTGATGATCTTCATCGTGTTGGTCCCGCCGGAGACGCCCGAGAATTCGCCCTTCGTGACGATGATCAGGTCGCCCTCGGCTGCGAGGCCATCGGCGATCATCCGCTGGAAGATCGACGGGTACATCTGTTCCGGCGCCGGATGCGTCACGTCGAAGTCGACCGGATAGACGCCGCGGTACAAGGTGACGCGGCGCTGCGTCGCCGCATGGCGCGTGAACGCGTAGATCGGGATGTCAGAGCGGATGCGCGACATCCAGAGCGCCGTCGAGCCCGACTCGGTCAATGCGACGATCGCCCTGACATCCATGTGGTTGGCCGTGTACATCACGGCCGCCGCGATCGCCTCGTCGGTGCGGGTGAAGATGGCGTCCGCGCGCTGCCTGTCGGGCCGGTTGGATGTCTGCCACTTCTCCGCGCCCTCGATGACCTGGGCCATCGCGCGCACGACCTTGGCCGGATGCTTGCCGACCGCCGTTTCGGCGGACAGCATCACCGCGTCCGTGTCGTCCATCACGGCATTCGCGACGTCCGACACTTCTGCGCGTGTCGGCACCGGCGCGTGGATCATCGACTCCATCATCTGCGTCGCCGTGATCACCAGCCGGTTGCGCGCGCGCGCGAGGCCGATGATCCGTTTCTGCAGGCCGGTCAGTTCCGCGTAGCCGACCTCGACGCCCAGGTCGCCGCGCGCGACCATCACGGCCGAGCTCGAGTCGATGATCTCCTCGAGCCGGTCGATCGCGTCGCGCCGCTCGATCTTCGCGACGATGCGGCCCTCGCCGCCCGCGGCGCGCAAGCAGGTCCCAGGCCTCGCGCACGTCGTCGGCCGTGCGCACGAAGGACACGGCGAGGTAATCGACGCCCAGTTCCGCCGCCATGCGGATGTCCTCGCGGTCCTTGTCGGTCAGCGCGCCGGCGGACAGGCCGCCGCCGAGCTTGTTGAGCCCCTTCATGTCGGTCAGCTCGCCGCCCATCGTGACGCGCGTGTGCACCTTCGTGCCTTCGACGTTCGTCACCTCGAGCGCGATCAGGCCGTCGTTCAGGAGCAGCGTGTCGCCGCGCTTGCACGTCCCGCGGCAGCGACTGGTAGGCGACGCCGACGATCTTGTCGGTCCCGGCGGTCGGATCGAATGCCGGGTCGAGCACGAAGGATTCGCCGTCCACGAGCGTGGCCTTGCCCGAGGCAAAGCGCTCGATACGGACCTTGGGCCCGCGCAGGTCGCCCAGGATGCCGACCACGCGGCCGACTCGCGCCGCAGCGGCGCGTACGCGTCCGATGCGCCGGGCGTGGTCGTCGAAGACTCCGTGCGAGAAGTTCACCCGAACGAGGTCCGTGCCGGCCGCGATCAGGTCGGTGAGCGCGCGGTCGGTGTCGGTCGCCGGCCCGAGCGTCGCCACGATCTTGGTGCGTCTTGGCATGTTCGTCTCGCTTTCCGGTGTGCTCAGCCCGACGCGCGCTCTTCCAGCATCGCGACGGCCGGCAGTGTCCTGCCCTCGACAAACTCGAGGAAGGCTCCCCCGCCTGTCGAGATATAGGATATCTCCGCGGCGACGCCGTACTTCTCGATCGCCGCGAGCGTGTCGCCGCCGCCCGCGATCGAGAACGCCTTGCTGCGCGCGATCGCCTGCGCCAGCACCCGCGTGCCCTCGCCGAACTGGTCGAACTCGAACACGCCGACCGGACCGTTCCAGATCACCGTACCCGCCTTCATGATGATTCCGGCGATCCGCTTCGCCGTGTCCGGGCCGATATCCAGGATCATCTCATCGATCCCGACCGCGGACACGTGCTTCACCTCGGCTCTGGCAGCGGCGGAGAATTCGGTCGCGACGACGACATCCGACGGAATCGGGATGTCCACGCCGCGCTCGCGCGAACGCGCAAGCAGGCGGCGCGCGACATCGATCATCTCCGGCTCGTGCAGCGACTTGCCGATGGGCAGGCCTTCGGCTGCCAGGAAGGCGTTGGCGATGCCGCCGCCCACGACCAGCTGGTCCACCTTCTCGATCAGGTTCTCGAGCACCGTGAGCTTGGTCGACACTTTCGAGCCGCCGACCACCGCGACCAGCGGCCGCGCGGGCGCGTGCAGCGCCTTCTCGAGCGCCTCGAGTTCATTGACGAGGAGCGGCCCCGCACATGCGACCGGCGCAAAGCGGCCGACACCGTGCGTGCTGGCCTCCGCTCGATGCGCCGTGCCGAAGGCGTCCATGACGTACACGTCGCAGAGCGCGGCCATGCGCCGCGCGAGCGCCTCGTCGTCGGCTTTCTCGCCTTTGTTGAAGCGCACGTTCTCGAGCAGCACCAGCTCACCGGGCGCAGCCTCGATGCCATCGAGCCAGTCATCGGCCAGGCGCACAGGCTTCCCCAGCAATTCCGACAGTCGTGCCGCGACCGGCGCGAGGCTCAGTGCCGGGTCCTTCATACCTTCCTTCGGCCGGCCCAGGTGCGACATCACGAGCAGGCGCGCGCCCTGCCCGATGGCGAGGCGCAGCGTCGGCAACGCGGCACGGATGCGCGCATCGCTCGTGACGTGGCCGTCGGCCACCGGCACATTGAGGTCCTCGCGGACCAGGACGCGCTTGCCGGCCAGGTCGAGGTCCGACATGCGCAGCAGTTTCACGCGCGCGCCCAGGCCAGCGTCGTATCGAGCATCCGGTTCGAGAAGCCCCATTCGTTGTCGTACCAGGCACAGACTTTCACCAATGTGCCGCCGACGACCTTCGTCAACGGCGCGTCCACGGTGCCCGATGCCGGGTTGTGGTTGAAGTCCACGGAGACCAGCGGCTCCTCGGTGTAATCGAGGATTCCCTTCAGTGCGCCGGTCGACGCGGCGCGCAGGATGCCGTTGACCTCCTCGACGGTGGTCGCCCGCTTGGCCGTGAACGTCAGGTCCACGAGCGACACGTTGATGGTGGGCACGCGCACGGCGAAACCGTCGAGCTTGCCCTTCAGCTCCGGCATCACGAGGCCGACCGCAGCGGCCGCACCGGTCTTGGTCGGGATCATCGACATGGTCGCCGAACGGGCGCGGCGCAGGTCGCTGTGATAGACGTCGGTCAGCACCTGGTCGTTGGTGTAGGCATGGATCGTGGTCATGATGCCCGCGACCAGGCCGATCGATTCGTGCAGCGGCTTCACGAGCGGCGCCAGGCAGTTGGTCGTGCAGGACGCGTTCGAGATCACGGTCATGTCGCCGCGCAGGACGCCGTGATTGACGCCATAGACGATGGTCGCGTCGACGCCGTCCGCCGGCGCGGAGATCACGACTTTCTTCGCGCCGCCGGCCAGGTGCTTCGACGCCTTTTCCTTGCTGGCGAAGAGCCCCGTGCTCTCGAGCACGATGTCCACGCCGAGCTGGCCCCAGGGCAGCTTCGACGGATCGCGTTCGGCCAGCACCCGGATGCGATCGCCGTTGACGACCATGGAATCGCCGTCGACCGTGACTTTGCCGGGGAACGGCCCGTGCGCGGTGTCATGGCGAGTCAGGTGCGCATTGGTCTTCGCGTCACCCAGGTCGTTGACCGCGACGATCTGGATCTCGCCGTTGCGCTTCGATTCGTACAGCGCGCGCAGGATGTTGCGGCCGATGCGGCCATAACCGTTGATACCCACCTTGATCGCCATGGTCAGTTGTCTCCCGTTGTCAGCATCGAATCCACTGTCTTGACGACGGCCTCGGCCGTGAAGCCGAAATGCCGGAACAGATCCTTGCCCTGGCCCGAGGCGCCGAATGTCGTCATGCCGATCACGCGGCCGCCCGAGCCCAGGTAGCGCCACCAGCCATCTGTCACGCCCGCCTCGATCGCGACGCGGCAGCTGACGTCGCGCGGCAGGACCGCGGTACGCCAGGCGGCGTCCTGCGCGTCGAACACGCTGGTGCAGGGCATCGAGACGACCCTTGCCGCGATTCCGCGGTGCGCGAGCAGCGTCGCTGCCTCGACCGCGAGCGCGACTTCGGAACCGCTCGCGATCAGGATACAGCGCGGCGTGCCGGCGCAATCGACCAGCACATAGCCGCCGCGACGGATCGCCTCCAGCTGCGCGGCGTCGCGCGGCTGCGGCGGCAGCGCCTGGCGCGTCAGCGCGAGCACGGTCGGCAGCGTGCGCCGGCGGATCGCCGCGGCCCACGCGACCCAGGTCTCGACGGTGTCGCAGGGCCGCCAGACCTCCATGCGCGGGATCATCCGGAGCGACGCGAGGTGCTCGACCGGCTGGTGCGTCGGACCGTCCTCGCCGAGCCCGATCGAGTCGTGCGTCAGCACGAAGATGCTGCCGGTGCCGATGATCGCCGCCATCCGCAGCGAGCTGCGGGCGTAATCCGAGAACACCAGGAAGGTTCCGCCGAAAGGTATGAATCCGCCATGCAGCGCGATGCCGTTCATGATCGCGCCCATGCCGAATTCGCGGACACCGTAGTGCAGGTAGCGGCCGATCGGATTTGAACGCGAATAGACTGCTGCTCCCTTGATTTTCGTGTTGTTCGAGCCGGTGAGATCCGCGGACCCGCCGAGCAGTTCCGGCAGCAGCCCGCCGAGCGCATTGATGACCGCCTGCGAACTCTGGCGCGTCGCCAGCGGCTGCGCGGCGGCCTGCGCCGCTGCAGTCCCCTGCCAGACCTGCTCCTCGAATCCGGCCGGCAAACGGGCCGCGCTCCGGCGCTCGAATTCCACCGCCAGTTCGGGAAACCCGGCCTGATAGGCCTTCCAGAGTTTCTTCCAGCGGTTCTCGGCGCGCCGGCCCTTGGTGCGCGCATCCCAGCCCGCGCGGATATCGTCTGGAATCACGAATGCCTCGTGCGTCCAGCCGAGTGCCTTGCGGGCGAGCGCGACTTCCTCCGCGCCGAGCGCCGCGCCATGGCATTCCTCCTTGCCCTGCTTGTTCGGCGCGCCATAGCCGATCACCGTCTTGCAGCAGATCAATGTCGGCTTCGTCTTCTCGCGCTTCGCGCGGCGGATCGCGCGCGCGACCACCGCGGCGTCGTGGCCGTCGACATTGCGGATCACCTGCCAGCCGTAGGCCTCGAAGCGCTTCGGCGTGTCGTCGGTGAACCAGCCGGCGACCTCGCCGTCGATCGAGATGCCGTTGTCGTCGTAGAAGCAGATCAGCTTGCCGAGGCCCCAGGTGCCGGCGAGCGAGCAGGCTTCGTGCGAAATGCCCTCCATCAGGCAGCCGTCGCCCAGGAATACCCAGGTGCGGTGATCGACGATCTCGTGACCCGGCCGGTTGAATTCCGCGGCCAGCAGCTTTTCGGCGAGCGCCATGCCGACGGCGTTCGCGAGCCCCTGGCCGAGCGGCCCGGTAGTCGTCTCGACGCCGATGTCGATTTCGTGCTCCGGGTGGCCGGCAGTGCGCGAACCGAGCTGACGGAAATTCCGCAATTCATCCAGCGACAGCGCGTAGCCCGTCAGGTGCAGCACGGAATACAGCAGCATCGAGCCGTGGCCATTGGACAATACGAACCGGTCGCGATCGGCCCATTGCGGGTTTCCCGGGCTGTGCTTCAGGAAGTCGTTCCACAGCACTTCCGCGATGTCCGCCATGCCCATCGGCATCCCCGGATGCCCGGAATTGGCGCGCTGCACCGCGTCCATGCTGAGGGCCCTGATGGCATTGGCGAGCTCGCGGCGGCTGGGCATTACGCACCCCTGTTGGGAAAGCCGTTCATTGTCTCCGATGCGCTATAATTTTTCGATGGCCGGACGCCATCTATTCACTTCCGAGTCGGTCTCCGAAGGCCACCCGGACAAGGTCGCGGACCAGATCTCGGACGCAGTGCTCGACGCCCTGCTCGCCCGCGATCCGCGTGCGCGCGTCGCCTGCGAGACCCTGGTCAAGACCGGCATCGCGGTAGTGGCCGGCGAGATCTCGACCAGGGCCTGGATCGACCTGGAGGAGCTGGTACGCCGTGTCATCTGCGACATCGGCTACACCTCGTCCACGGTCGGCTTCGACGGCCGCACCTGCGGCGTCATGAATGTCATCGGCAAGCAGTCGTCCGACATCGCCCAGGGCGTCGACCGCAGCAATCCCGAGGATCAGGGCGCAGGCGACCAGGGCCTGATGTTCGGCTACGCGACCAACGAAACGAAGGTCCTGATGCCGGCGCCGATCCATTACGCGCACAAGCTGGTGGAGCGCCAGGCGAAGGTCCGCAAGGGCCGGAATTCGAAACTGCCCTGGCTGCGCCCGGACGCGAAGAGCCAGCTGACCTTTGCTTATGAGAACGACAGGCCGGTCGGCATCGAGGCGGTCGTGCTGTCGACCCAGCATGCGCCGGAAGTCAGCCAGAAAGTCCTCCGCGAAGCGGTGATGGAGGAAATCATCAAGCCGGTGCTGCCGGCGCGCTGGCTCAGCAGGCGCACGAAGTACCACATCAACCCGACCGGGCGTTTCGTGATCGGCGGGCCGGTCGGCGACTGCGGCCTCACCGGACGAAAGATCATCGTCGATACCTACGGCGGCATGGCCCGCCACGGCGGCGGCGCGTTTTCCGGCAAGGATCCTTCCAAGGTGGACCGGTCGGCGGCCTACGCGGCACGATATGTCGCAAAGAACCTGGTCGCGGCCGGGCTCGCGAGCCGCTGCGAGGTCCAGGTGTCCTACGCGATCGGCGTGGCGCGGCCGACCTCGATCTCGGTGCAGACCTTCGGAACCGGCCGGATCAGCGACGAGCGTCTCGAAAAACTGATCCGTGCCCACTTCGACCTGCGCCCCTGGGGCATCATGAAGATGCTCGACCTGATCCACCCGATGTACCAGGCGACCGCCGCCTACGGGCATTTCGGGCGTGAGCCGGTCGAGATGCATTACGATTGGGTGGAGGAATCGAACGGCGCGAAAGTCCCGCGCAGTTCGACGTTCACGGCATTCAGCTGGGAACGAACCGACCGGGCGGAAGCGCTCAGGAAGGCCGCAGGACTCTAGTTGGACCCCCTCCGCGGGGGCGCGATTCTCGAGGAGCGTTGCAACAGGCATTGGCCTGCCAGGCTCGAGAAAAGCGACAGGCAACGGCGCTCTCGCTTGCAAAGGAGAGGTTCGACCATGAATGCCGTGATCAATACGAAGTTCAAGGATTTTCACGTCGCCGACATCACGCAGGCCGAATTTGGCCGGCGCGAGATGGCGATTGCCGAGACCGAGATGCCCGGGCTGATGGCGGTGCGCACCGAGTTCGGCCGCAGCCGCCCGCTCGCCGGCGCCCGCATTGCGGGTTCGCTGCACATGACCATCCAGACCGCCGTGCTGATCGAGACGCTGAAGGCGCTCGGCGCGGAACTGCGCTGGGCCTCCTGCAACATTTTCTCGACCCAGGACCATGCGGCGGCGGCGATCGCGGCCTCCGGCATCCCGGTGTTCGCGACCAAGGGCGAGACGCTCGACGAGTACTGGGACTACGCGCACCGGATCTTCGACTGGCCGGGCGGGCGCCACGCCAACATGATCCTGGACGACGGCGGCGATGCGACGCTGTTGCTGATGCTGGGATCGTTGGCGGAACGCGACGCCTCCGTGATTGCCAAGCCGGCGAATGAGGAGGAGAAGAGCCTCTATGCCTCGATTCGCCGCCGGCTGGAGGCCCAGCCGGGCTGGTACTCGACGCGCCTCGCGGAGATCAAGGGCGTGACCGAGGAGACGACCACCGGCGTCAAGCGCCTGTACCGGTTGGCCGGCGAAGGCCGACTGCCATTCCCGGCGATCAACGTCAACGACTCGGTGACCAAGTCGAAGTTCGACAACCTGTACGGCTGCCGCGAGTCGCTGGTGGACGGCATCAAGCGCGCGACCGACGTGATGATCGCCGGCAAGATCGCCCTGGTCGCCGGTTACGGCGACGTCGGCAAGGGCTGCGCGCAGTCCCTGCGCGGCCTCGGCGCGACGGTCTGGGTCACGGAAATCGACCCGATCTGCGCGCTGCAGGCAGCGATGGAAGGCTATCGCGTCGTCACGATGGAGGACGCCTGCGCGATGGCGGACATCTTCGTCTCCGCGACCGGCAACGTGAATGTCATCACGCACGAGCACATGCGGCGCATGAAGCACCAGGCGATCGTCTGCAACATCGGCCACTTCGACAGCGAGATCGACATCGCTTCGCTGCGGCAGTACCGCTGGGAGAATATCAAGCCGCAGGTGGACCACGTCATCTTCCCGGACGGCAAGCGCATCATCGTGCTGGCCGAGGGACGGCTCGTGAATCTCGGTTGTGGCACCGGCCATCCCTCGTTCGTGATGTCGAATTCCTTCACGAACCAGGTGCTCGCGCAGATCGAGCTGTTCGCCCACGGCGACCGCTACGAGAACCGCGTCTATGTGCTGCCGAAGGAACTCGACGAGAAGGTCGCGCGGCTGCACCTGGACCGGATCGGCGCGAAGCTCACGGTGATGACGCCGGAGCAGGTGACGTATCTCGGCCTGCCGGCCGGCGGGCCATTCAAGCCCGACCACTACCGCTACTGAACCGCGGCCGGTGCGCCTGCTGCAGTTCACGGACACGCACCTGCTCGGCACGCCGGGCGTTGCGGTCCGTGGCGTGGCGACCGACGTCACGCTGCTGCGCTGCCTCGCGCATGCGAGGCGGCGGCACCCATCGCCGCATGCGCTGCTGCTGACCGGCGATCTCGTGCAGGACGACCGGAACGGTTACGCGCGCGTACGCGAGCAGTTTGCCGGTGCCGGCGTGCCGGTGCATTGCCTGCCGGGAAACCACGACCTGCCGGCGGACTTGCGCACGGCGCTCGCCGGCCCGCCCTTCGTGCACGAACTCGCGAACCGTTACGAGGACTGGCTGATCGTGATGCTGGACAGCACGGTGGCCGGAGCGAACCACGGCCACCTGTCCGCGGACGAGATCGCGCGGCTCGATGCAGCGCTCCGCCAGAATGCGGATGCGCATGCGCTGGTCTGCCTGCATCATCACCCGGTGCCGCACGGTAGCCCCTGGCTCGACGAGTTGATGCTCGACAATGCCGCGGAGCTGTTTGCGGTCCTCGCGCGCCATCCGCGCGTGCGCGGACTGCTCTGGGGGCATGTCCACCAGCCGCTCGACGACCTGCGCGGAGGGATGCGCCTGATGGGCACGCCCTCGACCTGCATGCAATTCGAGCAGGATGCGGAGGAGTTCAACGTGGACTCGCGCCCGCCGGCCTATCGCTGGATCGACCTCGCGCCCGGCGGCAGGCTCGAGACCGGCATCGAATGGGTGGAACCGGATGACTGACATCCGCTGCCGCCGCACGGGCTTCCTGCCGGCGCTCGCCGCCCTGCTGCTGCCGTTCGGTGCCGCCTCCGCCGATCCCGCGCTGTGGTCCGTCAAGGGCAGGAGCAACACGGTCTACCTTTTCGGCTCGGTTCACCTGCTGCAGCAAGGCGGCTACGCCATCGGCGGCGAACTCGAGCGCGCCTACCGCGACGCGAAGATCGTCTGCTTCGAGGTGGACCTCGGCGCGCTGACGCCTGCGACGACGGCATCGGTGACGCTCGAGCGCGCGATCGACCCGGCGGGCCGCGGGCTGTATGACCTGCTGGGCGCATCCGCCCCGCGCGTGCGCGAGGCGGCAGCGGACGCCGGAGTCGACCTGACGCCGTTCGAACTGTTCGAGCCCTGGTTCGCGGGTATCAGCGTCTCGGTGCTCGCGCTGCAAAAGAAGGGCTACGAGGCGGACCAGGGCGTCGAGCAGGTCATCGAGCGCGAGGCACAGAAGGACGGCAAGCAGGGTTGCGGCCTGGAGACTTTCGACGAGCAGCTCGGGCTGCTCGACAGCCTGCCGGCCGATGAGCAGCTGGAACTCCTGCTGCAGTCGCTCGAGGAATCGAAGGGCATCGAGGAGGAGATGCAGCGCCTGTACGATGCCTGGAAGGACGGCGACGACGGGCCCCTCGCCCGCCAGCTCGACGAGGACTTCGCCGACTATCCGGATCTGGCCGATCGCCTGATCTATGCGCGCAACGAGCGCTGGGCCGACCAGGTCGCGGCCCTGCTCGAGAGGCCCGACGACGTGCTGGTCGTGGTCGGCGCGCTGCATCTCGCGGGTGACCAGGGCCTGCCCGCGAAACTCGAGCGGCGCGGCTTCACGGTCAGGAGGCGCTGAGCACCGATGAGCCTGTTCGAGGAAGCCAGTCGTTACATTGCCGGCGGCGTCAATTCGCCGGTGCGCGCCTTCCGCGGCGTCGGCGGCGAACCGGTGTTCGTGCGGCGCGCGAAGGGCGCATGGGTCGAGGCAGAGGATGGCCGGCGTTACATCGACTATGTCGGCTCCTGGGGCCCGATGATCCTCGGGCACGCGCATCCGAAGGTCATCGCCGCGGTCACCGCGCGTGCCGTCGACGGCCTTTCATTCGGCGCGCCGACCGTGATCGAGACCGAGCTCGCGCGCAGGATCATCGAACTGGTGCCCTCGATCGAGTTGTTGCGCATGGTCAGTTCCGGCACCGAGGCGACGATGAGCGCGATCCGCCTCGCGCGCGGATACACGGGCCGCGATCGCATCGTCAAGTTCGAGGGCTGCTATCACGGCCATTCGGACTCGCTGCTGGTCAAGGCCGGATCCGGCGCGCTGACGCTCGGCGTGCCGACGTCTCCGGGCGTGCCAGCGGATCTCGCATCGCACACGATGACCCTCGATTACAACGACAACGCGAAGCTCGACGAATGCTTCGCCGCATTCGGCGACAGCATCGCCTGCGTGATCGTCGAACCGGTCGCCGGAAACATGAACTGCGTGCCGCCGGTGCCGGGTTTCCTCGAGCGGCTGCGCGAACTCTGCACGCGGCACGGCGCGCTCCTGATCTTCGACGAAGTGATGACCGGGTTCCGGGTCGCACTCGGCGGCGCGCAGGCGCTCTACGGCGTGCGGCCGGACCTGACGACGCTCGGCAAGATCGTCGGCGGCGGACTGCCGGTCGGCGCGTTTGGCGGCCGGCGCGACATCATGGAACGCCTGGCGCCGCTGGGGCCCATCTACCAGGCGGGCACGCTGTCGGGCAATCCGGTCGCGATGGCCGCAGGCCTTGCGACGCTCGAAGCCATCGCGCGCCCGGGATTCCACGCGTCGCTTGCCGCCGCAACCGGCCGGCTGGTTGGCGGCATCGCCGCCGCCGCCCGGGAAGCGAATATCGCGCTCGCGACCAATCACGTCTGCGGCATGTTCGGCCTTTTCTTCACTAGCGAGAAACAGGTGACTTCGTACCGGCAGGTCATGGCCTGCGACGTCGCGCGCTTCCGGAAATTCTTCCACCGCATGCTCGAGGCCGGCGTCTATCTCGCGCCGTCGGCCTATGAAGCGGGATTCATCTCCGCTGCGCACGGCGAGGCCGAGATCGCGGCGAGCGTGGACGCGGCGCGGCGCGCGTTTGCGGCGATCGCTGCCGAGCGCTGATGCGCGCTGCTGCCTGGTTCCTGGCGGCAATCGTCGGCACGCTACTGCTCGCGGCGCTCGTCGCCTGGCCGGTCTATCAGTTTGCGCATGCGTTGCAGCCGGCCTGGGCGTTCCACAAGGTGATCGGCCGCTTCTGGCAACTTCTGATGCTGGCCGGCATCGCGGTCGCCGTTTGGCGCCTCGGCCTGCGCGGCCGCGCCGACTGGGGCTATGGCCTGCCGCGGGCGCGGTTCCTGCGCCAGGCGGGCTCTGGACTCGCGGCCGGCATCGCGACGATGCTGCCGATGGCACTCGTGATCGTGGCGCTCGGCATCCGCAATCCGCGGCCGGCCTTCGATGCGGGAATGCTGTTGTCCGGCATCGCGACGGGCGCCGTCACCGGCCTCCTCGTCGCTTTCATCGAGGAGACTTTCTTCCGCGGCCTGATGTTCCGTGCCGTGCTGCGCGATGCCGGCCCGGCTACCGCGGTCTGCACCACCGCGCTGCTGTACGCGGCGATCCATTTCTTCGCGCGCGTGAACATCCCGCATGCCGAGGTCCACTGGGACAGTGGCCTCGCATTGCTCAATTCCGCCCTCGCACGATTTGCGGACCCGCTGCCGATCGCAGACGCCTTCGTCACGCTCGCGCTGGTCGGGCTGTTGCTCGGCCTGGTGCGGCTCTGGACCGGCAGCATCGCTGCCGGCATCGGGTTGCACATGGGCTGGGTCTGCGTGATCAAGGCAACCGCCAAGTTGACGCACCAGGATCCGGCGGCGCCCTGGGCGTTCCTGGTCAGCGATTTCGATGGCTTCACCGGCTGGCTGGTCGCCGGCTGGAGTTGCGCGATACTGTTGGCGCTTTACCTCGCGCGCGGCCGGTTCGCAGCCTGGCGCATCGCCGCGCCCGAATTCCCGCGCTGAGCTTCAGGATTCCTTGCGGCTGACGGCAGGCTCCAGCGCAGATAGCCGCTCGAGCGGGTCAGTCAGTTCCAGCAATGCCTGCTTGTCGGTCAGCGACAGCGGCAGCATCTCTGCCAGGCGATTGCCGACCCAGGTCGCATCGTCGCGAATCTCGACGTGACGATAAGTATCGCCGGCTTCCGGCAGCACGCGCCGCACGACATCGCTGAGCCAGGCCTGCGCTGCCGGCACCGGCAGCACTGGATCGGCGTCGATTGCGACGACGCGGCCGCGATTCAGCCCGTCGGCTTCGCGCCAGGCCTCCAGCACGCGCACGCGCTCGCGCCCGATGCAGCTGATGCCGAGCAACCCGCCCTCGAGCCGGTCGAAGTCGACGATGCGGGCCTCGGTGCCGGTTGCGGCGAAGCTCGCGGTCGCCGCGGTCTCCTCGCCCTCGGTGATCAGCACGACTGCGAAGCCCGACTGCTCGCGCAGGCAGCGGCTGACCATGTCGAGGTAGCGCGGCTCAAAGATCCTGAGCGGCAGCGGCCCGCCCGGGAACAGCACGGCATTCAGCGGAAACAGCGGCAGCTCGCGAACCGCCTCGCTCACGGCACCGCCCCGAGCGCCTGCAGCAGCCGGTCGTGCAGCCCGCCGAAGCCGCCATTGCTCATGATCAGCACTTCGTCGCCGCTTTGCAGCTCCGACGTCAGCGTTGCGACGAGTTCCGCCAGGTCGCGGGACACCGCCGCCTTGCCGCCGAGCTTCGCGGCGATCTCGCCGAGATTCCAGTCGAGGCCCGCCGGCTGGTACATCCAGATGCGGTCGGCGCCGGCGAGCGCCGCCGCCAGGCCCTCGCGGTGGTGGCCGAGGCGCATCGTGTTCGAGCGCGGCTCGAGTACGGCGACAATGCGCCGCCCGCCCACGTGGCGCCGCATGGCGTCGATCGTGGACGCGACCGCCGTCGGGTGATGCGCGAAATCGTCGTAGACGCGGATGCCGCGCGCTTCGCCACGCAGCTCGAGTCGCCGGCGCACTCCGCGGAATTCCGCGAGCGCGGCAGCCGCCTGCGCCGGCTCCACACCGAGCCCTTCTGCGGCCGCGATCGCCGCGAGGCCATTCTCGACATTGTGCAGGCCGATCAGCGGCCAGCGCACGACGCCCGCCGCCGCGCTGCGGCGCAGCAACTCGAATGCCGAACCGTCCGTCTCGATCAGCCGCACCTGCCATTCGGCGCCGGCTGCGGCATCGCGCGCAAATCCGCACAGCGGCGTCCAGCAGCCCATTGCGAGCATCGACGCGAGCGATGCGTCGGCGGCGTTCCAGGTGACGCGACCCGAGCCTGGCACGGTGCGCATCAGGTGATGAAACTGGCGCTGGATGGCCGCGAGGTCAGGGTAAATGTCGGCGTGGTCGAATTCCAGGTTGGTCAGCACCAGGTGGCGCGGGCGGTAGTGGATGAACTTCGCCCGCTTGTCGAAGAACGCCGTGTCGTATTCGTCGGCCTCGATGACAAAGGGCCTGCCGCTGCCGGCGCGGGCCGAGACGCCGAAGTTGCCGGGTATCCCGCCGATCAGGAATCCCGGGTCATGCCCCGCCTGCTCGAGGATCCATGCGAGCATGCTCGCGGTCGTCGTCTTGCCGTGCGTGCCCGCAACCGCCACGACCTCGCGGCTCCTCAACATGTTCTCGGCGAGCCACTGCGGTCCCGACGTGAACACGAGCGGGCTGTCGAGCAGGCGCTCGATGAGCGCATTGCCGCGGCTCATGACATTTCCGACCAGCACGACGTCCGGCTTCAGGTCGAGCTGCGCCGGGTCGTAGCCGTCGATCAGGCCGATGCCGAGCGCCGCAAGCTGCGTGCTCATCGGCGGGTACACGTTGGCGTCCGAGCCCGTAACGCGGTGACCATCCGCGCGCGCGAGCGCCGCGATGCCGCCCATGAACGTGCCGCAGATGCCGATGATGTGGATGTGCATCAGGTGGCCACCGGAAAGAGCTTCGTGAGCGCCGCGTTGGCCGCGAGCACGGTCGTGATCGCGATTGCGATGCTGGTCACGAAGCCGATTTCGAGCGCGCTCCTCAGGATATGGCCGACGATCAGCGTGTACCAGACGATCACGCCGATGGAAGCGGCCCAGGCCACCAGCTTGACCGGATAGAGCATCTCGGCCGGCTGCTGCAGCGCGATCAGAATCATCAGGATCGGCGTCAGCAGCACCGAGGTGCCGAGGATTGCGTTGATCGTCTGCCGGTAGCGGTGCAACCGGCGCGCCACTGCGAGCACCAGCCAGAATATCCCGAGCGTCAGGCCGAGGTCGGCGATGGTGCGTGCGACCAGCCGGTCGCTCTCGTACAGCATCCAGGACTGCACGGCGCTCGAGGCCGCGTAGGCCAGGGCAAGGATGACGACCAGCGTCAGTGAGGCCGGCAGGATGCTCGGGTCACGCCGCAGCCGGGCGATCTCGACCAGGGAAATCAGCACTTGGGTCATTCTGCCTTGGGACGCGGCGATGGGTTCCGCATAATGAGGAAGATGACGATTGTATCCAAGCAGGCGGCAGGCATGACCACCGATGCGCTGGTCGGCGACGACGCGGCGCTTTCGCGGCTGGTCGGATCCTGGCCCGCGGATGCCGGGCTCGCGCTCGATACGGAGTTCGTGCGCGAGCGGACCTATTACCCGAAATTGTGCCTGGTGCAGGTGGCCGCCGGTGACAGCCTCGCGCTGATCGACCCGCTTGCGATCGCGGATGCGCGTACGCTGGTCGCGGCGCTCGCCGATCCGCGGCGGCCGAAGCTGCTGCATGCGGCGCGCCAGGACATCGAGGCCCTGCTGCCGCTGACCGGCACGCCGCTGGCGCCGGTCTTCGACACCCAGATCGCGGCCGCGCTGCTCGGCTTCGCGTCGCAGGTCGGCTATGCGGACCTGGTCCGCCAGCTGCTGGGCGTGGAACTCGCGAAGGGCCACGCGCGCACGGACTGGGCGCGGCGCCCGCTGTCGCCCGAGCAGCTCGCCTACGCTGCCGATGACGTGCGCTACCTGCCGCAACTGGCCGCACTGCTCGAAGAGCGCCTCGTCGCGTCCGGCCGCCGCGCCTGGATGGAAGAGGAATCCGCGGCGCTGACCGATATCTCGCTCTACCGCGTCGAACCCGCCGAAGCCTGGCGGCGCCTGAAGGGCCTCGAGCGCATGAAGCCCGCGGCGCAGGCCGCGCTCTCTGCGCTTGCCCGCTGGCGCGAGGAACGCGCGATGGCGCGCGACCTGCCGCGCGGCTGGGTCCTGCCCGACGCTGCGCTCTATGAGATCGCGCAGGCGCGGCCGCGCACGCGCGAGCAATTGTCGCGGCTTGCGAGCGTCCCGCGCGCGACCGCAGACCGCGCCGCGGGCGAGATTCTCGAGGTGCTCGCCGCCGCATCCGATGTCCCGGCTGAACCGCTCGCCGACGAAGGCCCGCGGGCGGCACCCGAACAATTGCGCATACTGAAGGTCCTGCAGAAACGGCTGCAGGCGATCGCGGAAGAGCTGAAGCTGCAGCCGGAAGTGCTGGCGACCCGGCGTGACCTGATGGCGCTCCTGCGTGGAGAACGCGAATTGCCGGTACTCAGCGGCTGGCGGCGCGAAGTCATCGGCGAGCCGCTGCTCGCGGCGCTCTAGCCGCGCGGCCGGTTCAGCGCGCCGGCTTCAAGCCTGCGAGCACGGCTTCGAGCCTGCCGTTCACCTCGTCGAGCGTCCCATTCGCGTCGATCCGGCGCAGCAGGCCCTTGCGCGTGTAGTAATCGATCAGGGGCTGCGTTCGCTCGCCATAGACCGAAAGCCGTTCGCGCAACGTGGCTTCGTTGTCGTCGGGACGCTGGAACAGGTCATGCGGCCGGCCATCCGTGCACAGTTCGCCCGGTTTCGGCGGATTCGTCTCGATGTGGAATATGCGGCCGCAACGCCGGCAACTGCGTCGGCCCGCGAGTCGGCGCAACAGGATCTCCGGCTCGATGTCCATCTGCACGACCGCATCGAGCGACACGCCCATGCCGGTGAGCTGGCGCGCGAGGCCGTCCGCCTGCGCGATGGTGCGCGGGAAACCGTCCAGGATGAATCCGCGCGCGGCATCCGGACGCGCGAGGCGCTCACGGATGATGCCGAGCATTATGTCGTCAGCCACCAGCTGGCCGGCGTCCATGACGATCTTCGCGGCACGGCCGAGCGCCGTGCCCGCGGCCACGGCTTCGCGCAAGAGGTCGCCCGTGGACACCTGCGGCAGGCCGTGACGCGCCTGCAATCTCTGCGCCTGCGTGCCCTTGCCCGCACCGGGCGCGCCCAGCAATACCAGCCTCATCCCAACGCACTCCGCGGGCCCGGGGCCCCTCGAGGGGCGCCCATCGTGCCCGCAGCTTTCGGGCGCGTCAAACCGCGACGAATCAGCTATGCTTCGCCCCCCACGGGGCGGTGCCGCCGCCCGGAAAACCGGATCTGACGAGGGCAAGACGCATGAAGAAAAAACCGGCGCCTCGCAATGCCCTGTACGCGCAATCCGGAGGCGTGACCGCCGTCATCAATGCCAGCGCGCTGGGCGTCATCGAGGCCTGCCGCCGGCACCGCGACCGCATCAGGCATCTCTATGCCGGGCGCGACGGCATCGTCGGCGCCCTGACCGAGGAGCTGATCGACATCGGGCGCGAGGACCCGGCAGCGATCCGCGCACTTCGCCACACGCCTTCCGGCGCCTTCGGCTCCGCGCGCTACAAGCTGAAGGACCTCGAGCGGGATCGCGCCAAGTACGAGCGCCTGATCGAGGTGTTCCGCGCGCACGACATCGGCTACTTCTTCTACAACGGCGGCAACGATTCGATGGACACGGCGCTGAAGCTCAGCGAGCTCGGCGGGCAGCTGGGTCATCCTGTCGCGTGCATCGGCATACCGAAGACCGTGGACAACGACCTGCCCGTCACCGACTGCTGCCCCGGCTTCGGCTCGGTCGCGAAATACGTTGCGGTCTCGACGCTCGAGGCGTCGCTCGACGTCGCGTCGATGGCGCGCACCTCGACCAAGGTCTTCATCCTCGAGGTCATGGGCCGCCACGCCGGCTGGATCGCCGCGGCCGGCGGACTCGCGGCCCGCAGGCCGGCGACGCGCCGCACGTCATCCTGTTCCCGGAGATCGCCTTCGACCGCGAACGTTTCCTTGCGCGCGTGCGCGAAACCGTCGAGAAAAAGGGTTACTGCGTCATCGTCGCCTCCGAAGGCACGCGTAATGCCGAAGGGAAATTCCTCTCCGACATGGGCACGCGCGACGCCTTCGGTCACGTGCAGTTGGGCGGCGTCGCGCCGACGCTCGCCACGATGATCAAGGATGCGCTCGGCTACAAGTATCACTGGGCGCTCGCCGACTACCTGCAGCGCTCGGCGCGCCACATCGCTTCGCGCGTGGACGTCGAACAGGCCTATGCCGTCGGCCGCGCGGCGGTCGAGCTTGCGCTCGCGGGAAAGAACGCGGTGATGCCGGTGATCGTGCGCCAGTCGTCGAAGCCCTACCGCTGGAAAATCGGGTCGGTGTCGATCGCGGAAGTAGCCAATCGCGAGAAGATGGTTCCGCGCAATTTCATCACCGCCGACGGATTCGGCATCACCGCCGCCTGTCGCCGCTACCTCGAGCCGCTGATCGGCGGCGAGGACTACCCGCCATTCAAGGCCGGGATACCGGCATATGCGAAATTTTCCGCGGCGCGCGTGCGCCGGAAGCTGCAACCGTTCGTGATATGATTTTTGTTTCCAGGGAGTAGATTCATGTCCATGCAGGAAGCACTCTTGCTCGCGATGCTGGCCGGCGTAATCGCCATCGTCTACGGCATTTTCATGGCGCGCTGGATCCTCGCACAACCCGCGGGCAGCGCGCGGATGCAGGAGATTGCAGCGGCGATCCAGGCAGGCGCCAAGGCTTACCTGAACCGCCAGTACTCGACCATCGCGATCGTCGGCGTCGCGCTGTTCGTCGTGCTCGGCTTCGCGCTCGACTGGTACACGGCCATCGGCTTCGCGCTCGGCGCGCTGCTCTCCGGCATGGCCGGCTACATCGGCATGAACGTTTCGGTGCGCGCCAACGTGCGCACCGCGCACGCGGCGAGCATTGGCCTCAATCCGGCGCTGCAGGTCGCATTCCGCGGCGGCGCGATCACCGGCATGCTGGTCGTCGGCCTCGGCCTGCTGGGCGTCGCGGCCTACTACGGCGTGATGATGCGCCTCACCGGCGACAGCGACCATTCGCTGCATGCGCTCGTGGGCCTCGCCTTCGGCGGCTCGCTGATCTCGATCTTCGCGCGCCTCGGCGGCGGCATTTTCACGAAAGGCGCCGATGTCGGCGCCGATCTGGTCGGCAAGGTGGAAGCCGGCATTCCGGAAGATGACCCGCGCAACCCCGCCGTCATTGCCGACAACGTCGGCGACAATGTCGGCGACTGCGCCGGCATGGCGGCAGACCTCTTCGAGACCTATGCGGTCACCGTGGTCGCGACCATGCTGCTCGCCGGCCTGATGATGAAAAATCTCGGCGAGGCCGCTGTGCTGTTCCCGCTGGTGCTCGGCGCCGTGTCCATCGTCGCTTCGATCATCGGCACGTTCTTCGTCAAGGTTACCGAAGGCGGCAAGATTATGGGCGCGCTGTATCGCGGCGTAATCGTCGCCGGCGTCATCGCCGCGATCGCGTACTACCCGATCACGCGCTACATGCTGGGCGAGGCCGCCATGCCGCTCTACTTCTGCGCGCTGATCGGGCTCGGCCTGACGGCAGCGATGATCTGGATCACCGAGTACTACACGGCGACCGAGTACAAGCCCGTGCGTTACATCGCCGAGGCCTCGAAGACCGGCCACGGCACGAACGTGATCGCAGGCCTTGCCGTGTCGATGAAATCGACCGCGCTGCCGGTGCTCGCGATCTGCGCCGCGATCTGGGGCGCGTATTCGCTCGCCGGCCTGTACGGGATCGCGATCGCGGCGACCGCGATGTTGTCGATGACTGGCCTGATCGTGGCGCTCGACGCTTACGGCCCGATCACGGACAACGGCGGCGGCATCGCCGAAATGAGCGGCTTGCCGAAGGAAGTCCGCAAGATCACCGATGCGCTCGACGCGGTCGGAAACACGACGAAAGCGGTCACCAAGGGCTATGCGATCGGGTCAGCGGGCCTCGCGGCGCTCGTGCTGTTCGCGGACTACACGCACAACCTCGAGATTGCCGGCAAGCTCCAGGTCTTCAGCCTGTCCGATCCGGCCGTGATCATCGGCCTCTTCATCGGCGGGCTCGTGCCCTATCTCTTCGGCGCGATGGCGATGGAAGCCGTCGGCCGTGCCGCGGGCTCGGTCGTGATCGAGGTGCGGCGCCAGTTCAAGGAGATCAAGGGCATCATGGAGGGCACGGCGAAACCGGATTATTCGCGCGCCGTGGACATGCTGACCCGCGCGGCGATCCGCGAGATGATCTTGCCGTCTCTTCTTCCGATCCTGATCCCGGTGGTGGTCGGCTTCGGGATGAACTACCTGCTCGGCCCCGGCGCCGGCATCCGCGCGCTCGGCGGCGTGCTGATCGGCACGATCGTCACGGGCCTCTTCGTCGCGATCTCGATGTGCACCGGCGGCGGCGCCTGGGACAACGCGAAGAAGTACATCGAGGAAGGCCATTTCGGCGGCAAGGGCTCGGACACGCACAAGGCGGCCGTGACCGGCGACACCGTCGGCGATCCGTACAAGGACACGGCGGGCCCGGCGATCAACCCGCTGATCAAGATCATCAATATCGTCGCTTTGTTGCTGGTGCCGCTGCTGTAATTCTCAGCTCAGCCTTCAACGGCGCATCAGCGCCGCGGCGTGGCCCATCGCGGCGCGGGTTTACCGCCGTCGCCATACCGAACGCACGGCGTTCTGCCAGCCGGTGCGGCAGCACCTGCGCGACCGCACCCTCCCCTTGACAGAAATGGCCGTGCGGATTGCCTATCCTTTACCATCGCGGCGTGGAATCTCGTGGCGACGGCGCAGTTCATCGACTGCTGCCCGTTGCTTCCCAACATAGTCGCGTACCTGCGCATCGATCGCGCGAAAGCGTGGGTCGCCATGCAACGGGACCCACGCGGGGTCGCGTTCGATCGTGTACCACCATTGCACGTAGTCGCCCGCTTGGAACGACGCCGCCAACTCCTGCAGAGCGGCATCGCGCTGGCCATCAAGCAACCACAGCCGTGCTCGCAACCGTTTGGCGTAGAGCGATCCAAAGTTTGCCTCATTGGCGTCGTTCCACTCTGCGGCCAATGAGCGCAACCGGTCGGCCTCAGTCTTGCGCGACTGCACATCGAGCAAATCAGCGAGCATGGGGGCCTCGCGGAAATTGGCGAGGTTGAGTTCCAGCTCTGGCCGAGGCTGCAGCGAGTACTCGCGCTCCAGGAACTGCACGGCCCGATCAATTTCGCGAGTGCGTAGCGCGTAGTCGTGCAAGGCCTCCGGCGCACCCCAGCTTTCGAACGCTCCAAATGTCCAGGCAGGTGGCAGATATGCTTCCGTTCCGGCACGACGCCAATCGCCTCGATAGAGCGCCAGCAAAAGCTGCGAGCTGCGCTCGCTCACCGGCGATCCGGCGGCGACGTCACGTGCCGCCACTTCGTCGCCCAGGTCAAGGTACATCGCCATGGCCATGTGCCTTGTCGAAGGATTCTGCGGATCGAGCGCAATTGCCTGCTCCATGATCTGGATCGATTCGGCCAACAGCCCGTGATGAATCCAACGGTACTTGGCGTAGCGCTGCAGGGCAGGTTGATAGTTGGGATCGACTTCCAGCACCTTCAACATCCCCTGTTCGAGGCCGACGGCCCCGAGCCGGTCCATGTCGACGGTTACGCTTCGGAATCGGGCGCGTGGTGAGAGCGGGTCGATCCACAGCGCACGCTGCAGCATGGGCCGGCCTTCCTCGTCGCGGCCAATGCTGATGAGGAACTCCGCGTATGCCGTAATCCCGCGCCCGTTACTCGGATCGAGCGCAAGCCCCAGTTTGAAATCGTCTTCGCGCTCCCGGTCCGTATCGTCGCCCCACATCGCGCGCGCGAAGCGCGCCGTGCCCGAGCGTGGATTGAGCGTGATCGCCTTGACGATCAACGGCTGCCACCGGGCACGTGCCGCCGCCAGGTCCTGGTGCAGTTGTTCAGCTTCCTGCATGTGCGCGTCATAAAGAGAGGCATACGCACCGGCGAACCCCGCGTCCAGGGCAATCGCTCTCTCGAAGAAAGGTATGGCCGCCGCGGATTCGGCCGCTGTGTAGCGGCCGAGCAGCGACAGTCCATGAAAATAGCTGAGATGCGCGGTTACATTCGCGCTGCGTTCCTGCGGTTCGGGTGCGGTTCCGAGCTCGGCAATGCGTTCGGCGAGCACGGCCGCGATTCTGGTCGAAATGTCGTCCTGCATGGCGAAAATGTCGCCCAGGCGTTGCTCGAACGAATCGGACCAGACGACCGTTCCGGACGAGGTGTCGATCAATTGCGCGGTGACGCGCACGCGGTCACCGTTGCGCTGCACGTTGCCTTCGACGAGATGTGCCGAGTTGAGCCGTTGGCCGATTTCGTGAACATCCCCGACCTTCGGGTCGAGCGCAAAAGAGGAACTCCGTGCGACTACTGCGAGGTTACGCACGCCGGACAGGCGATTCAGGATCATCTCGGGCAGACTGGTAGCGAGAAACGCGTCATCCGGATCGTGGCTGAGATTTCTGAACGGCATCACGGCGATTGTGCGGGCGACAGTATTGGCATCGATCGACGGCGCCATGGTTACTGCTGTCACGGCAGTGCTGCTCGCGCCATACTGTGAAGCGACAAATCCCCACACGAGCATGGCAAGCACTGCGCATACGGTCGCGATGAGCAGCGCTGCACGCCACGCAGATCCCGGCGCCGCGGCTCGCGGTACCTCTGCAACAGGCACGGGCTGCGATGCCGGGGCTTCCAACGGCATTGCCTCCAACTCTGCCCGGGGTGCTGCGATGTCGTCGGTTACGGGTGGAATGAGGAAATAGCCGCGCGCGCGCAACGAACCGACATAGCGCGGCTCGTGCGAGTCGTCGCCGAGCGCCTCGCGCAGCAGGCTGATGCGTTGAATCACCGTTTCCGGGTTCACGACAATTCCGCCCCAAACCCGCTCCATCAGCGCATCGATGCTCAAAACATTCGGTGCGACCCGCACCATCGCGAGCAGCACGTCGAATGAGAGCTTGGGAAGCTCGATATCCTTGCCGGCCTGAAGCACGCGCTGACGGCCTACATCGATGTGCAGGTCGCCACAGAGGAAGGTCGAGCCGGAGCGCTCGGCGTATGTGGACTGGCCACTGCCAAAGGTTCTCATTGCGGACGTATTTAAACACGTCCGCGGATCGGGAGCCGGCCGACGAGTCAGAGCATCATCAGTCCATCGCAGCAGTCGAGAACTTGTAGACGGACGTATTCGTGGATGCGTACAGGACGTTCGGGAACAATGGGTCCATCGCAAGGCCGAATACGACGAGATCGGGCAGTCCCTTGTTGAGGGGATACCAGCTCTCGGCGCCGTCGGTGCTTTCGAATATCCCGTCTCCCTCGGTCGCAACGTGCAGCACGTTGGGATTCCTGGGGTTGACCAGAACCGATCCGGTTCTCGCGGTCAGGGTTTCGGGGAGACCGGTACTCTTGAGACTGAAAGATGCGCCTCCGTCGATGCTCTTGAGGACGCCGAGCGCGTCATTCGCGGCTGCATAGACGATGCTGGAATCCGTTGGATCCACCGTGATGCTCAATACGCCCCTCTCGTCGACATTGCTCCAGCTTGCGCCCGCGTTCCGTGAGCGCCAAATGCCAGTAAAGCGGTCGGCGAAGTAGACCGTGCGGTGCTGGTTGGGATCCACGGTGATACCGCGACCGCTCAGGTTCAGGAATTTGCCCGGCGGGGCCTGAGGCGCCCGGTCAATTCGGGTGAAAGTTTCACCAAAGTCAGTGCTCTTCCAGATTCCGTTGCCTGGAATTCCAAGGTTCTCGAGAGTCGCGACGTATACCGAATGATCGACCGGATCTACGGAAATGCCGGTGGTGTAATTGGTATTCGTTCCGAACCGCCGACGTTGCCAGTGATTGCCGTGATCCCCCGATCTGAAGAGCCCTCCGGCAACAGAGCTGGCGTAAACTCGCCGCGGCTCCTGCGGGTCAAATGCGACGGCGCGCGAGGCGCGCGCGACGAAGCCGTTCATGCCGCCATCCTGCCACGAGCGGCCGCCATCGCTGGTGACCAGAAGGCCGCCATCATTCGTCGTGAAAAAGACGTGGTAGTGATCGGACGGATCGACGTACAGTCCATGTCCCCCCTGGCAAGGGCAGCGATTCAGCTTGCTGGCCGCGAGCCGGCGCCACTTGCCTTGCCGCAGAACGAACGCCCCGTCGAAACTGGTTCCCAGATAGACTGACCCGGCACTATCGACGCTGAGCACGAGTCCCTGGCTCTGCGACACACCGGTATCCCGCCAGGTGACGCCGCCATCCTCGCTCACCGACGCGCCGCCGCCAGCAGTGCCGGCGAAGAGTTTTTGACGGCTCTTCACGATGGAATACACAACGCCGACTTGCGGCGAGCCGACGCGCACGAATGAACGGCCGCCGTCGACACTCTTGAAGACACCTTCGCCGTTGCTGCCCGCATAGACAACGTCGCCGTCGTCCGGATCGACCAGCACTCCGTAAACTGCAGTGCCGAGGCCGCGGACACGCGTCCAGCTCGCGGCACCGTTCGTCGACCGGAACAAGCCATCACCCGCGGTCGCAGCGAATACAACGTTCGGATTGAACGGATTGATCGCAATGGTGAAAACTTGGGAATCTCCCAAGCCGTCGGAGGCGAGCTCCCAGGTAATCCCGCCGTCGATCGTCTTTTCGACACTAAAGGCGCCGGAATAGACGATGTTCGGATCAGTCGGATCGATGGCGAGGGAAAAGCCGTAGCCGCCATCCAGAGGGATCCAGGTGGCGCCGCCATCGGTTGTCTTCGAGCCGCCGAGATAGACCAGGTTCGGATTATTGGGGTCCATCGCCATCGATGGCGACCCTGCAAATTCGTCGTCGAGCTGGATGAACGTGGCCCCCCCGTCCGTGCTCTTCAGCAAACCGCCGAAGCTGGCGAGGTAGACCGTGTGCGACGGCGCGTGGGCCGCGATCGGCATCGGGATCGGGGGCGGCGCCGGGCCGACCGATCTCCATGTTCCTTGGGTGGCGGCATGCGCCGCGATTGCCACCGTGCTTAGCAGGATCAGTAGAGCCGTCGCTATGGTTTTCATGTGCTGCGCTCCCGGCGCCATGCGGTTGAGTCCGGACGGGAGGCTCGCGGATCCGCCTCGCGGCTGCATGAAGGAGGGCTCATTTTTCGATCAAGATTCGATCAAGGAGCCTTGCGGGCGGTGTCGGCGATCAGAAGCCGTAATGGACCTCGGCGAAATAGGTGCGTCCGAGCAATCGGTAGGCGGCGGTATCGGTATTGGGGCCGCCACCATCGACGTAGGGCGGGTCGCGATCCGTCAGGTTCAGAATCCCTGCGCGCAATTCCATCACGCCCTTGATTGTCAGCGTCCCCTCGAGATCGTGATACAGGATGGAGTTGACCGGGACGCAGCCAAAATCATAGCCACACTGTCTCTGTTCGCCGATGAACTGCACTGAATAGCTGACGCGCCATCTGCTCCATGCCGCGTCGACGTGCGCGTTGGCGCGCCAGTATGGAAATGCCTCCTCTCCCGCGAGACGCAGCGGTTCCTGACGGCGCAGGAATTCGGAGTCGCGTTGCGAGAGATAGGTCGCAATGGCGCCGAGGCTCAGGTGTGTCTTGCCGGCTTGAAAGTCGAAGTCAGCCGCGAAGTCGTAGCCACTGGCAACCAGGCGGCCCAGATTGCGGTATGGCACATCCACCTGGAGTAGTGTTCCATCGCTCGCACGGTGAATGAGTGCGCACGCCGATGGCGTGCCGCGATCGGCACATTCGAGCAATACGTCGTCGGGGCCGGGCACTTCGATGAATCCGCCAAGGTCCACATGGAAGTAATCGATGCTCACGCGCAGATCGGGCAAGGAAGCCGGCCTGAGTTCGAGCCCTGCATCGAATGAGGCGCCGTGCTCGGGAGACAGATTGCGATTGCCGCTGGTAAGGATGTTCCACTCGACGGTGGGATCCTGCTCGTAAGCACCGCCCGGAACTCCGTTTGCGGCGCAGTTAACTCGCTGGGCGGGCGTCGGATTGGTACCGCAGGGATCGCCTCCCACGGTGCGATGCAGAATGGGGGATTCGAACAACTCGCCGAGATCCGGCGCGCGGAAAACCTGTGCGTAACTCATGCGCAGTGACAATGGTTCGACCGGCTGCCAGCGCAGGCCGCCCTGCAGGGTGGAATGTGCGCCAAAGGACGAGAAACCCGAATAACGCACTCCCACCGCCAATTCGAGGGCGCGCGCGGCAAACCGGTCCTTCAGCAGCGGAGCGCGCCCCTCGAGATACAACTCCCGTGCATCGAAGGTAGCTCCCTGCAAATCAGTCGGTATTTCCTCTCCCGTCACGCCGGCTCTACGCAGCGGATCCAGATGGAAGCTACCGCCTTCATGGCGGTACTCAGCGCCGAGCGCCCAGTGCAACGGTCCCGCCGGTAGCTTGCCCCAAGGCCCCTCCGCACTGAAGTCCAACAGGCGATTCCATCCATGGCCTCGATCGTGAAGCGTGACATCGATGTAATCGACCTGCTCACGCGTGATGCTGCCCGCGCCGCCGAAAAGATTGAGCGGTACACATCCGGCGATTACGTTCGCGGCCGGAACGATTCCGCTGGCGGCGTCGCGCGCCCCACAGACAATATGGCCCGCCGCGTCCGGACCCGAAGGCCCAAGCGCCGGAATCAGGCGCAATGCCGAAGGCAAGCCTTCTTCGTCGGAGTGGCCGCTGGATTCCGCTGTCGCGGCAGCAACCTCCCAATGCCAACTGTTCCAGGCGCCGCGTGCCCCAATCAGCGCACGCCAGGCCTCGATATGCTGCTCGAAACCGCGATCAGGCAGCTCGATCAGCCGTCGCTCTATCCCTTGAATATCGACGCCGAACGGGTTGTACCAATTCTCCGCCGGGATGCCCGGCGAGCCGTCGCTCAACGTCGGCAATGGCGAAAGCCCGCCGATGACCGGTACCGGTGAGCTCTGCTGCGAAGACCGGCGGTCATGCCAAAGGCCCTCAGCAAACAGCGTTACGCTGTCGGTCAACGGTTGCGATCCGAGCAGCCAAAGTGTGCCGCGCTGGTTTGGCGTCTGCAGGTAGGTGTAGGGCGAGAGAAAAAATACATCCGAATCCTGCCGCGGGCGATAGTCATCTGCGGTTTGTCCGGTCGAGCCCGGGATTCGCACATAGGTACCAGGAGCAAGCCCGAAGGCATTACCCGGCGGCACATCGAACGCGCCGTCCGGAACGGCGGCGGTGCCCCCCAGATGGAGCGTGCCATCGGCAGAATCGATGAGCATTGGCACCGCTGAATAGCTACGTGCTACCTGTCTCACTGGCTCTTGCTGAACGAAATCAATGCCCAGTGACCATGTGCCACCGGCGATCTCGCGGCCGGCGACGAGCTGCCCCGAAGAAATGCGGCCATCACCCTGTTCGGCGAGTGAATTCCTGAAAGAAATCTCGAGGCCCGGTACTGACTTGCGTGTGATGACATTGATGACACCCGCCACCGCGTCGGCCCCGTAGATTGCGGAGGCACCGCTCGTCAGCACCTCCACCTTATCCACCAGAGACAGTGGAATCATGCTCGCATCCACCGAGTCATCGCCGCCGAGCCCGCCGTTCGGAAAGCGTCGGCCATTGAAAAGAATCAGCGTGCGCTTCGGGCCGAGGCCACGCAGATCGATGCGCTCCGAGCCGTTGCCGCCGTTGTTGACATTGGTATTCATCGGCGATCCGGTATTGAAGGGCAATGTCTGCAACACTCTCCCGAGCGAGTCGGGAGCGCCGCGCCGGATGTCTTCGGCGTCGAGTACGGTAATCGGCGTCGTACCGCCCGCCGCATCGACCGGAATCCGCGAACCCGTCACTACGACTTCCGCAAGTGCGGTGCTCGCAGGCTCGACCTGAGGTGGTTCATTGGCTAGCGCACCGCCAACAACACATCCCGCCAGCAGGTACGAGCCAAGTCGTGATGCAACCGCGGCCATGTCGCATCATCGCACTCAAGCCGGACTCGAAGCCAAGACTCATGTATCAGGAGTCGGCGCCATCACCCCGGAAGTCGCCGCCATCCGAAAATCACCGCACAGCGGCTCCCAACCGCCGCCCGCGCGCTCGGCACAAATGAATGCCATTGAGCGCGGCGCTCTGGGCACTGACATGCTTCGCTGTCACGTTTGACGCCAAGACCTGAGGAAGTCGAGCCACGCCAGTACTCGAAGGTTCCAGTCGGCGCCGACTTCCTGGTCAGCGGCTATTCCCACACCGTCGGCGATCCCTACAAGGACACCGCGGGACCGGCGATCAACCCGCTGATCAAGATCATCAATATCATGGCCTTGCTGCTGGTGCCGTTGCTGTAACGGAGCAGCCTGGTGACATGAGTTCGCACATAGATTGGGCGATGCGAGATACTCGAGAAGAACTATTTGGTCATTGATCACTCTGACTGTGATGAACAGGCTGATTTCAGTGATATCCGGTCTTCTGGTGGTCGCGACCGGCATTCAATCCGCCATGGCGGACGACAGCCTGCTGCCTTCTGCCGGCGTATCCGTCACACGGCTCACTGACGATTCCGCCAGATTTGAGCTGTCCTACTACGACATCAATGCGTACTCGCCCCTGACGGATCGCGTTTACGTCAACCGCAGCCAGAAGCGCGTGAACGGTGGCGGAATCTGGGATGTCGTCGCCATCGATCTTGCGACCGGACGGCAGGCAATCATCGCGTCGCGACGGCCCCCCATGGCGTCGGCCGCGCGTTTTGACATGAGTGCAGATGGCCGCCTCATCAGTTACCTCAGGATGAATGACGCCCCCGAAGGCGGCTTTGATCTTTACGCGTACGATCTGGAGCAACCGGGGGAATTTCGCGTTACCCGGTCGAACCTCACGGCGAAGACTCAGTATGTCAAGACCTCGCCCGCAGTCTGGGATTCAAAGGCGAGAACATTTGTATTGGCATTCGCGGTCGATCGTGATCTCTACGTCGTGCGGGCGAACCGCACGAAACAGGCGGACACACATCCGATTCCGGTTATCATCAAGGACCCCGATGATGCCTTCCCCTTTCACCGGCTCAGGCTGAATCCTGTCTATCCCTATCTGTTGTTTTACCGCCGGGAAGCGAAAGTCGATCCTCGTGCAATCGTCGGATACTTGGCGCCGCGCATGTACGTTGCGGATCTGCGCTCGTCGCAGCCGCACGGTGTCAGGCTGTTCCGCGACGGCGGTGACGTGAGCTCCGAGCATCCGGGTTGGACGCCTGATGGCCGAAGGATCGCCGTTGCCGCGACTTGGACTGAATTTCCGGTGGTGAATGACCGGGGAAATATTCCGGATTCTCTCGAACTGGAAAATGCGGATGGCCAGCAGATCGGACCTTTCGGCAGGAGCAACTCGAAATTTGCGCGCGCGCTCTGGGGTACTTATTCGCCGGATGGTCGCAAGATCGCGGTCGCAACACCGTCGACGAAGAAGGCGCCGGGCGAGCTGTATCTGATGGACCGTCAGGAAGGAACCGTGCGCCGCCTCGCGCAAACCAATTCCTTTGTCCGGGCCATGGCAGGAGAGCCGAGAATCTCGTTCGTCGGCAACTCAGGCAAGATCCTGCTGAGCACCGACAACAGCTGGGGACGTCAGCAACCGGCATTCGCCAAGGTGTACCTCATCGACCCTGGCAAGTCCGACCATTAGGCACGGTCGCGACGGTTCAGGCCGTCGCGAGATTCCTGACGCCCCGCCCGCGCTGCCAGCACGTCGGCCCAGTCGGTACTCTCCCAGCTCAATTCCGGCTCCTCGCGGCCGCGGTCTCTCTATTATTTCTGTCGCCGGCTCACGACAAAGGTCTCGTCGTTGAACCAGAGCCCGCCATGCTTCTGCAGGATGGACTGCGTGGCGTCGAGATAGGCGCCGGTCGTCACGACCTCATCCAGCCGCTCGTCCTCGATCTGGTTGACGTAGATCGCGGCGTTCCAGGCCGCGAACAGCGTCGAGGTTCCGATGCGGTCGCCGATTTCGCTCGGCAGCGTATGCATTTCGTAGCGGAAGATCGCCTTGTCGTCCGCCGGCGCGGTCAACGAGAACTCGCTCGCTTCGCGGCCCAGTTCCGTTTTCAGGGCGGCGAGCAGCTGTCGGCGATCCACCTGGAACGGATTCTCGTCGGGCCAGAGTTTCTGAATGATCTCGAGCGCGGGATCGCGCCCGTAGGACTGGATGGCCAGCAGCCGGCCGTTGGGAGCGAGGCTGCGAGCCAGCGGCGCAAGCACCCGCTCCGCCTTGAACTTCGCCGACATGCGTGCCCGCCACGGTTGCGACGCGACGATCAGGTCGTAGGACTCGAAGGTCTGGCCGGGTTTCGGTATCACCCGGTCGAGCAGGAACTTGTGGTCTTCGCGATAGACGACGAGTACCGACGGCCGCACATAGACGGGGTTTCCCGTTTTCGGGCTCGGCTTGGTCTGCCAGCCGAAGGCGAGCATCGTGGCGAGTTCCTCGATCTGCTCGGCATACTCGTTCGAGGTCTGTCCCTTCAGGCGGACCTCGTGCCAGTTGAGCGCGGCAGCGGAGTGGATGTCGCGCGGCATCAGCCGTGGCGCCTCCGAGTAATTCATGTTGGTGATCACGAGCACGGTCGCGGGATGCTCCATGAAACGGTCCGGCATCTTTTCGAGGCCGAGCCGGACATCCTCGAGGCTGATCTCCTTGGCAACGACCATGAGCGGCACGGTCGGCCCCTGGCTGTGCGCGTGACGCATGATCCGGGAGAGGACGGTGGCATCACCCATGCCGGCGTCGAATATTCGCAGCGCCGGCGGCGTCGGACGGACATGCTTCAGTTCGAGCGCGGCCCGATGCGCGACCGCAGACTTCTCGTTGCAGGTATTGACGAAGGCCAGGTACTTCTGGCGGTTGTCATAGAAACGGAATGGTGTTGCCTGCTCTTCGGACACAGATTTCGCCGCCGCGACGTTTTCGGTGCTCACAGCGTGCCGCCCGCGCCTGCGATGCTGCTGGCCCCGATAGGCGTGCCGCCTCGCACCTCGCGCAACGTGCTGATGCCCGGCACCTTGTACGGAAGGCCTACGATCATCATGCCTTGCTGCAGCAGGGTCGAATGGTAGGACGCAATCGTGGTTTCCTGGCCGCCATGCCGGCTACCGTCAGCGGGAGAAGACCGCTCCGTGGGGAGAGCCTACGCCCTTCCAGCCGTGCGGCCAATCTCGCTCGGCGAAGCTGAAGCCTGGCTGCCCGTCGGCATCGCGGAATGCCGTGTCGACGCTCAGCGCACCAGTTGTCTGATCCAGTATCAGCAGGTAGGTCCGGTCCCCGGGAGTCTCGCCCGAGGTCGCAACGAGACGCCCGGTCTTCGGGTCCCAGGCTGACCAGTGGGGACTGTAGCTGTCGCTCAGCTTGAGCCGCGAGACTTCGCGCGGCCTGGCCGGGTCGGCTATGTCCAGCACGATGAAACCGTACACGGCCGGCACGCTCTGGATCAGGTAGTGCCCGACGATTGTCGGCACGCCGCACCAGTTGCCGGGGAAGGTGTACACGAGCTTCGACACTGGCTCGTTCGTCTCGACGCCGGTAATCCGCTCAATGCCGCAGGCGAGTGTCTGCACGAACACCGAACCATCCGGGCCCAGGCGCGGTTCCTCCGGGCTGACATGGCCATAGTGGTTGTCGCCCGTATCGAGGAACGCCGTCTGCAGCAACTTGAGGTCGGAAAGTCGCCACACCTGGTAGGTGACGCCGCTGAAGACGTCGTCGTCGTGCATCGAGGAGTTCGTGGACACGACGCGGTCGATCTCCGGAATTACGACCAGGCTGTAGGGCATCAGCAGGGCGTCGCTGAACGCCGGATCCGCGTTGCTGACGGAGCGGATCACCTTGCCGCTGTCATCGATCTCGACGAGACCGCCCGATTTGCCTGCGCGGCCATCACCGTCGTGGTGATGAGCGTGCTGAAACGTCACCAGCACATTTCCATTTGGCATCCGCACATAGGAATGCGGGTGCATGTAGCCGGCCATGTCGGTAAACGACGTCACGATCCTGGGATGCAGGGCATCCCGCAGGTCGAAGATGAAGGTCTTGTCGATGTCGTGATCGTTGGCGAACAGCATGCCGCTCGCCGGCATCGTGTATTCCGTGTGATGCACGCGCACAGTCTGTTGGTCCGTCCCAATAGACGTCACCAGGCGCCCATAGGATGGCGACGAAGGATCCGCGTCGATGACCGCGAGGAAATCGTTTCCCTTGTGTGCCCGGTCGCCGGTCCAGACAAACAGATAATGGCCTGTCGCAGCGCTTGCCTGCTCAACGGCCTGCGGTGCATTGAGAGCAAAGAATGCAAGAATGAGCGTTGCCACCGTACGAGCCATGACTCCCTCCACCAATCATTGTTACGATCCGCTCACCACTCGCTCGACCTCGCGTTCAACGAGATCGGCGACCTTGCGGCCTTCATCGACGAGGCTGGCGATCTCCGCGCCCGTGCGCTTGACGTAGTCGGCGTCCTTGATCGACTTCAGGTTGATGCGCGCGTTATAGGCCGCGCCCTTGACCCCTGCCAGTGCAAGCAGCGCGCCGACGCCGGCGTCGGTGATCATGACATCATTGCCGCTGCGCGCGGCAGCCAGGCAAAGGTCCAGCGCCGCGCGGCACTGCCGCGCTGTCTGCATCGGGACCTCGGTCGCGCGCTTGTAGCCCGACTGCAGGGCTTCACTGCGCGCGGCCTTCTGGTCCGGCGTGTCCTTCGGCAGGCGCAGCGCATCCATGACGCCGTTGAAGGCCTGCGTGTCCTCGTCCACCGCCGCGAGCAGCCGGTCCTTCATTTCCTGCGCCTTCGTCGCGAGCGCATCCAGTTCCTTGTAACGATCATCGAAGCCGGCCTTGCCGACCGTCAGGTTCGCGACCATCGCGGCAAGCGCCGCGCCGATCGAGCCCGCGAGTGCGGCGATCGAGCCGCCGCCCGGGGCCGGCGTGTCGCGCGACACTTCGTCGACGAATTCGCCGACGGACTTGCGCACCAGGTCTCCGGCTTGGCTTGGCATACCTAATACCTTTTTCTCTGTTTCAAATGGCGCGACGTCGCGCAGGCCCATCGCCTGCACCGCAGTCTCGATCACGTCACCGACCGGCAGCCCGGTGGACTTCTGCATGCGGCGCAGGTAGTACCGGCCGGATTCCAGCATCGCATCGAACGGCACCACGCCGACAATTTCGGAACCGGTGACGGCGATCCCGCGCTTCGCGCCTTCCTCGCGCGCGGCTTCCAGCACCACGTGGGCCGGCGACACCTTGAAATCGGTCAGGTTGATCGAGATCTGCGCGCGGCGGTACTTCTCCACCACCCAGCCGACTGCCTTGACATGTGAAAATCGGCCGTCGGCATAGACAGGTTTGCCTTCGACCTCCCCTGGCGGGTAGCCGAGCCCGGCATAGCGCGCGGCAAGATCCTTTCGATGGGCGTCGCGGTAATGCACGGCGAGCGCGTCCCAGGTATTCGCGACCTGGTCGCAGGCCCCGCAGGGAAAGCGGTTCTTTGCGAACAGGACGACATCGCCCTTGTAGTAGAAAGGCGTCACGTTTCCGCTGCGCTTGTGGCGGCCGCGCTCGCGCAGGTCGTAAGCGATGTCATCCGCGTATCGCTTGTCGGTCGTCGCGAGATTGACGTTGTAGGCGATCAGGAACTCGCGCGCGCCGATGATGTACGCGCCGGTGCGCGGGTTGTGCCGCGCCGGACCGCAATCGGGCTTCCAGTCAGGGTCGGCCAGTTTCCTTTCCAGCCCCTCGTATTCCCCGGCACGGACTGCGGCGAGATTCCTGCGCGCGGGGCTCGATGCCGCGTGCTCGTAAAGATAAACAGGAATGCCAAGCTCGCCGATACGGCGCGCGGCTTCCCGCGCCAGCGCCGCGCAGTCGGCCATGGTGACGCCCGCGACCGGCACGAAAGGGCAGACATCCATCGCACCCATACGCGCGTGACTGCCGTGATGCTTGGTCATGTCGATCGTTTCGGCCGCGCGCTTCCCGGCGCGGAAGGCGGCTTCCAGGACCGACTCCGGCGCGCCGACGAAAGTCACGACCGTGCGGTTCGTGTCCGCGCCCGGATCGACATCGAGCAGCGTCACGCCGCGCACTGCCTCGATCTCCGCCGTGATGCCGCGGATTACCGCGGCGTCGCGCCCTTCGGAGAAATTGGGAACGCATTCGACCAGCTGGTTCAAGTCCGGACCCGCATTGCTTGTGGCGCCATGATATCCGCCGCCTTTGCTGCATGAAAAAGTTATCCGCAGCCGCGCTGCCGGATGTCATTGAAGTCAAACAACTTTGCCCATTCGCTGCGCTGCAGGCGCATGGAAAAAATGTACTTCTCGCCTGCGATCCTGCGCCCGAGGTACATGCCGTATTTTCCAGATTAGTGCCATATCTCATTGATCTGACGGTCTTTTCTTCATGCCACCTGCAACTTGGCATGAATGTTGCTCTGTATTGAGATGAGAGAAGAAAACGAGCGCGAGGCGGCCCAAATGAACACAAATTCCAGAATCCTGATCGTCGACGATGACGAAGTCGTTCGGCTCAGCTATCTGCGGTCTCTCGCGGGCGCCCACCACGACGCGGAGGCCGTCTGGGACGGCGCCGAGGCGCTGCGTGCGATGGAGCAGCGCCCATTCGATGTGGTCCTGCTCGATGTCCGCATGCCCGGCATGGATGGCATGTCGGTGCTCAGGACCATCAAGGAGAGATGGCCGGAAAGCCAGGTGGTGATCATCACCGGTTACCCGAGCCTCGAAACCGTCAAGGATGCGATCCAGATCGGCGCCTGCGACTACCTCTCCAAGCCGGTTGGACCGCTGGAAATCATTCACGCCGCGAATGGCGCCCTGACACGGAGACAGTGGGCGCTCCAGCGCGTGCGGACTGAACATTGAAGAAAGGAGAAAGTCATGAAGACCCAGAGAAAAGTGTTGGTTGTTGATGATGATCCGGTAATCGCCAGAAGCTTTGACCGGGTTCTTTCTAGAAAAGGGTACGCAGTCATCACCGCCCGCGACGGCGAAGAGGCGCTGCGCAAGCTCCGTGACGAGAAATACGACGTCGTCTTCACCGACATCAAGATGCCGGGCATGAGCGGAATCGAAGTGGCCGAACGGATCAAGGCCACGCAGCCGTGGCTCCCGGTCGTCATCGTGACCGGTTATGGCACGGAAGAGAACGAGGCCCGGGCCGAAGCAGCGGGCGTTGCCGGATTCCTGCGCAAGCCGCTGTCGCCGGAAATGATCGAGGGAAGCGCGAAGAAAGCGCTTCTGGAAAGAGCTGCAACGGAAACTGCGCCGGAAAGGGTGGAAGCGGCTGTCGAACTGCATCCGGAGCCGGCGAAGCCGGAACTGCGGAGCGCCTGGAAGAGCATCGCGCTGTTGCTCGCTGCGCCTGTCATCGGCCTCGTCTACATCCTGGCAGGGCCGTTCATCGGGCTCGGCATGCTCGCCTGGATGGGAACGCGGGAACTGGCGAAGCACCGCGCAACGAGGAAGGTCGCGCATTTCATCAAGGATGTCGGCCTCTTCCTTGCGGCGCCTTTCATCGGGCTCCTGTATGCGGTCCTCTTTCCCTTCATCGGGCTCGGCATGCTGGCCTGGATGGGCGTGAAGGCCCTCGTGAAGCGGCAGGAAGCGGCCTGATCGCCCGACGCTGCAGCCGAACCTGCAGCGGCGCTTCGAGGGACGCTTGACACAGGTCAACTGCCATTGCGCTGCGGGCGATATGATGACGCGCAAGGGAGCGAACATGGGATGCCTGCGGATCGAGGACGCAGCCGGACAAGCGAGGGCCCGCCGGGGTCTTCTCGCCGCCGCCATGGCCGCCATGCCACTCTTGCTGGCACCGGTCGTGGCCGCGAGCGCGGCGGACAACGCTCTCTCCGAAGCCGACACCGCGTGCCTCGGTTGCCATTCGATCGAGGGGATGCAAAAGGAGCTTCCGAGCGGCGAAGTGCTGTCCCTGCAAATTCCGGGCGATGCCTTCGCGAAATCGGTCCACCGGGTGATTGGCTGCGCCGGATGCCATTCGGACATCGACCCTGGCACGCATCCCGCCGCAGCGCGCGACATCCAGAGCCTGCGCCAGTATTCGGTCGAACGCGCCGAGGCCTGCCAGCTGTGCCACGCGGATGCTTTCGAGCAGTACCAGGCCAGTCACCACGCCGCCCGCATGCGCGAAGGTCACCCGGTTGCCCCGGTTTGCGTGGATTGTCATGGCTCGCACGCGGTCAGTCCCAGGACCGCCTACGAAACCTGCGTCGGTTGCCACTCGGCCGCGCTCGGTATCCACGGCAAGTGGCTGCCCAATGCGCCGCTTCACCAGGAAGTGGTGTCGTGCGCCGCCTGTCATGCGCCGGCGGCGCCGCGGATGATCGACCTGCGGCTCTACGACGGCGCAGCGAAGAAGTGGGTCACGGAGAAGGAAGGCTCGCCGATGTTCGAGCAACTGGCGCGCACCGCGGACTCCGATGGCAATGGCCTGGATGCCACGGAACTGCAAAACCTCCTTGCGGAGCTGAACCGGGGTGCGGCGACACCGATGACCCTGCGCGGCCGCGTCGAGCTGCGAAACGGCGTCGAGGCGCACCGGCTCGCCGACAAGACGCAGGCGCTCCGCGCCTGCGACAACTGCCACCGCTACGGCTCCGAACCGTTCCAGAACGTCACAGTTTCCGTCACCGGACCCGACGGCAGGCCGGTGCGCTATCCCGCGCAGAAGGAAGTCCTCAGTTCCGCGCTCGCGGTGCAATCGTTGCCCGGGTTCTACGCCATTGGCGGCACGCGGAGCCGCGTCCTGGACGCCCTGCTTGCCCTCGCCCTGCTCGGCGGCGTCGGCGTGCCGGTCGGGCACATGACCGTGAAATGGTTGTTCAGGAGATATCGTGCAGGCCGCAATCGGTCCGGGGACGGGAAAGATGCCAAGTAAAGAAGACGGCGCCTTGCAGCGGATCTACGTCCACCCGCTTCCGGTCAGGATCTGGCACTGGATCAACGCCCTCGGATTCCTGGCGCTGATCCTGACCGGTATCCAGATTCGCTATGTGGATCTCGTGGGGCTGATGTCCTTCAGGAATGCGGTCACCCTGCACAACTGGATCGGCTTCGTCCTCATCGCCAATTTCTTCGTCTGGCTGCTGTTCTATCTCTTTTCCGACAAGATCAGGGTCTATCACCCGGAACTGAGCCCGATGAAGCATTTCCGCGGCAGCCTGCGACAGCTCCAGTACTACGGTTACGGGATCTTCAGGGGCGACCCCAATCCGCACCATGTGAGCGCCTACCACAAGTTCAATCCCCTGCAGAGCATGATGTACCAGGTGATCATGCTGCTGCTGGTGCCGCTCCAGTTCTTCACCGGGCTGTTGCTGTGGAACCTGAAGCAGTTCGCCGGAGCGGTGGAATTCTTCGGCGGGGTCCGGGTCGTGGATACCGTGCACGTGCTGTGCTTCATCTTCTTCGTGGGATTCATCCTCATCCACCCGTACCTGGCCAGCCTCGGGCACACGCCTTCGGCCCACTTCAAGGCGATGCTCACCGGCTACGAGGAAATAGAGAAGGAACCCGATTAGTCGATCAGGCGGCCGGGGGCTCGTCGGGATCTGATTCCGTGCCCTTGATCCGGATGTCGTGCTTCTTCATCAGCGCCTGGAAATTGGCGCGCTGCATGCCGGTGTCCTCGGCGCTCCGGGTCACGTTCCAGGAATTCCTCCTGAGCGCCTGCAGGATGAAGCGCTTCTCGATGCTTTCGACGGACTTCTCCCGCGCCACCTTCTTGGTCCGCTTGAGTTCGTCGCTGGTCCTCGGTACGTCGAGGTCGAGCTGCAACGAGGCGTCCACGATGCCGCCCAGGTGAGCCTGGCGCACGACTTTGTCGGTGGCGAGAATCACCGCGCGCTGGATCGCGTTCTCGAGTTCCCGGACATTCCCGGGCCAGTCATGGTTCACGATGGCGCTCATCGCCCCCTCGGAGAACTCCGTGACCTGTTTGTCCAGTTCCCCGCTGAAGACCTTCAGGAAATGGAAAGCGAGGGCGGGAATGTCGTCGCGGCGCTCCCTCAGCGGCGGAATCTGGATCGGAAAGACGTTGATGCGATAGAAGAGGTCCTCACGGAATGTGCCCGCAGCCACCATTGCCGCGAGGTCCCTGTTGGTCGCGCAAATCAGCCGGAAATTTGCGCTCTGGGTGCGCGTGTCTCCCACGGCCTTGAATTCCCGCTCCTGGATGACGCGGAGGAGCTTGGCCTGGGTCGCAAGGGGAAAGTTCCCGACCTCGTCCAGGAAGAGCGTGCCGCTGTCCGCGACCTCGAACATGCCCTTCCTGCTGGCCACCGCGCCGGTGAACGAGCCCTTCACGTGCCCGAACATCTCGCTCTCCAGCAGATTTTCACTCAGCGAGTTGCAGTCGACCGCAACAAAAGGCTTGTCCTTCCGCAGGCTGTTGTAGTGGATGGCGCGGGCGACCAGCTCCTTGCCGGTTCCGCTTTCGCCGGTGAGCAGGACGGTGCTGTTGGTCGGCGCGCACTTGGCGACCAGGCGGTAGACGTTCTGCATCGGAGGGCTGGACCCGATGATGTTCTCGAATCGATACTTGGAGCTGACCTCGTTCTTCAGGTCGAGGTTCTCCCGCAACAGCTGTCGCCGCTCCAGCGCGCGCTGCACGACCAGCTTGAGTTCGTCCGGATCGAATGGCTTTGGCAGGTAGTCGAAGGCCCCGAGCTTCATCGCCTTCACGGCCGTATCGATCTGTGACAGGCCGGTGATCATGATGACGTCGATGTCCGGGTGCGATTCCTTCACCCTCTGAAGGACCTCGAGACCGTCGATCTTCGGCATCATGATGTCCAGCACCAGGACGTCGTAGTGATTTTCCTCGATCTTCTTCAGCGCCTCCAATCCGTCCTGTGCGCTCGCCACTTCGTAGTCACGATCGCCGAGGATGCGCAGGCAGCTCCTGATGACGATTTCCTCGTCATCGACGACCAGGATCCTGGCGCTCATCGCCCGCTCCCGGTGCTGTCCGTATTCCCCGCAGCCGGATCCACGGGGAGATAGACATGGAATGCGGATCCTTCTCCAACCACGCTTTCCACCTTGATCGACCCGCCATGGGCGCTGACGATCCCGTGGCTGACGGAAAGCCCGAGTCCCGTTCCTTTCCCCAGCTCCTTCGACGTGAAGAACGGGTCGAATATCCGCTTGAGGTTCTGCTCCGGAATTCCGCAACCGGTATCGATGATCGCCAGTTCAACCATGGGCACTGCCTTTGCATCCGGTTCCGGGCCCATTGCCTCCGGCGCGCGACGCGTCCGGATCGTGATGCTGCCCTTCTCCTCGATGGCATGCTGGGCGTTGACGAGCATGTTCATGATGACCTGCTTGATCTGATCCGCGTCGACCCAGACCGGCGGCAGCTCGCGATCGAGGTCCATCGTGATCTCGATGTCGCTCAGGTGCGCCGGCCGTTCGATGATGCGCACCGTGTCCTCGACGATCTGGTTGAGGCTGCAGAATTTCTTCTCCGGAGTCTTTTCGCGGGCAAAATCGAGCAGCCTCCTGATGATGACGGCGCACCGCTTCGTCTCCCGGATCACCAGATCCAGGTCCTCCGCCTCGGGGCTTCCTGCCGGCATTTTTTCCCGTAGCAGGTGCGAGAAGGTGAGTATGCCGGTCAATGGATTGTTCAGCTCGTGGGCAATTCCAGCGGCAAGCAGGCCGACCGAGGCCAGCTTTTCTCCCCGCGCGGCCTCGGCCTCGGCGATGCGGAGTTCCCGCGTCCGGCTCGCAACCTTCTCCTCCAGCGTGCGGCCCCATTCCCGCAGTTCCTGTCGTGAATTCCTGAGAGCCGCAGTCATCGCATTGAAAGAGGCTGCGAGCTCGCCGAACTCGTCCTCGCTCCGCACCGGGATCGGTTGCTCCAGGTTGCCCGACGAAAGCCGCCTGGCCCCGGTCTTCAGGTCGCGCAAGGGTACGTAGATGAGGCGCCGGACAAAGAAGTTGATGGAGAGCAAGGCGATCACGACGAAGCCGAGCGAAAGTATGGAAATGATGATGACATTCTGACGCATGCTCCGGTCGATTTCGTCGAGGGAATAGACGATGTCCAGGACGCCGAGGACCGACTGGTCCTTCGTGTGCCAATGGCATGACGCGGTCTGGCACGACAGCTCATTGCGGATGACCTCCATGCTGCCGAGCAGCCGCTTCCCGTCCGGAGCCGAGAAGATCCGCGCTTTCTCGCTGCCCGGGAATCTGTTCCAGCGGCTTCGCGGTCTGGTGGCAGCGGACGCAGCCTTCGGCTTTCTGGTCCACCTTCAGCCCGATTTCCGGCGCGTAGGTGGAGTCGATGATCTGCCCTTCCTTGCTGAAGATCCTGATCCTGTTGATGCTCTTGTTGCTCCCGACATCCGCGATGATGCGGTGTACGTAGTCAGGCTGGTTCTGGAGCATCGCGAAACGGGTGCTGCTGGTGATCATCTCCGAGAGCTGGGTGACGCGACTGGTCGCTTCGCGCAGGAGTTGGTCGCGCTGGTGCCGGACGACGAGCAAGGTAAACACCAGGAGCGCAAGCGTCAGTGCGAACGCCAGATAGAGACCGACCTTGAGCTTGAGCGTTTTCGGCCTCACGGCCTTCCTCGTCTTCCTTCAGACTGCAGAGCGGTCGGGAATCCGCCTGCAATCTACTGCCTCTGCAGCGCTTCCGAATTGATCTACCTCAAGAGGGTCGCAATACCCCTCCCGGCAAGGCTATGAAGTTACGGGGAATTCCATCATTCAGGCTTCGTCGGGCAGGAGATGCTCCCGGAACTCGCCGCGCATGCAGTGATTCGAACTCATCGCGGAACCGTAGCCGCCGACGTTCAGGAGCGCGAGCAGGTCGCCCTCCGCAATGGGCGGCAGCTCGAGGTCCTCTCCCAGGAGGTCGATCGCCTCGTTGATGTTGCCTGCGACAGTCACGCGCTCGAGCGGCGCGCCGGGAGCCCGGACCAGCGGTGCGACGATGAAGGGCGTCTGGTAGTAGGCGGCGAGGTTCACGATGTTCAGGCCCGCGTCCACGCCGACAAAGCGCGTGCCGCCTTTTTCCTCCACCGTGTTGACGCGCACGAGCAGTACGCCCGCATCCTTCATCAGGTAGTCGCCGGGCTCGATGTGCACGCGCAATCCGCGGCGGCCCAGGTGTCGCGCGACGATCGCCGCCCAGCGGACGGGATCCACGACGACGTCGGTCTCGACGAGCCGCAGGCCGAGGCCGCCGCCGATGTTCACGGTGCGGATCGCCGGATGGGCGTCGAGCAGGACGCAGACTCGCTCCAGCACCTGGTCGAGCACGTCGACCGCGTCGCCGACGTAGCCGCTTCCGAAGTGGAAGTGCATCGTCGAAACGTGGAGCCCTGCGGCGCGCGCCGCGGAGATCGCTTCCTCGAAGCGATCGCGATAGATGCCGAACTTGGTCGGTTTCGTGCCGGCGTAGCGCAGCTTGTCGTTGTAGCCGGCGCCAAGCTCGGGGTTCACGCGAATGCCGATGCGCCGCCCGGGACAGCGCTTCCCGAGGCGCCGGATCGTGGAAATCGAGTCGCAGTTGACGTGCACGCCGGCGTGGCTCTGCAGGCAGTCGAGATCGGACTCCGACACCGACGTGCCCGTGTAGGAGATCTCGGCCTCCCCGAAGCCCATCTCGAGCGCATAACGGAGCTCGCCCGGCGAGCAGGCGTCGATGCCGCATTGCCCGAGTGACTTCAGGTAACGGACCAGCGGCGCGTAGCGGTTCGCCTTGATGGCGTAAAAGGCATCGTGCTGGACGCCCTGGGACGTGAGCGCCGCGCGCAGTCGCAGCAGGTTGTCCCGCACGCGGGCCGCGTGATAGACGAATGTCGGCGTGCCCTGCTCCGCGACGAAGGACTCGAGGTCACGCCCTGCGAGTTGCAGGCGGCCGGCGCGATAACAGAGGTCCTCGCGCTCCCACCACAGTGTGCCATTCGCCATCGCGGTCCTGTCGTTCGCGTTGATGCCGCTACACCGAGCCCCGAATGCTAGGTACCGCGGCGCCTGGCCGCAAGGCCGGCGTGGAATCTCCGGCCCTCGAACGAGACCCGTCGCGCGAATTCACGAGCCCGCGGATGCGCCGAGATTTTTCGCGAAGAACTCCAGAATCCGCCCGTAGGCGGCGGCCCGGTTGGCCTCGTCGAAGAAGCCATGTCCCTCGCCCCACTCGGTTGACCATTCCGGAGGATTGCCGGCTTTCGTCAGCGCATCGCGCATCCGCTTGGCATGTTCGTAAGGTGCGCGTTCATCGACCTTGCCGTGCAGCAGCAGCACCGGGATCCGGATCTTGTCCGCGTTATAGACCGGGGAGCGGCGCCTGAGCTCATCCCTGTCTGTACCGAGCGCCAGATTCAGGTAGTTCTTTCCGCTCGCGCTCGTCTGAATGTCGCCCTTCGTGAACATCAATGACAGGTCGTAGATACCGGCCATGCCGACGGCGCAGCGGAACATTCCCGGTTCGCGGAACGCGCCCGTGAGCGCGGCATAGGCGCCATAACTCCCGCCGTAGATGCAGATGCGCTTCGGGTCGGCGACGCCGTCACCGATCGCCCACCTCACGCCGTCGGTGATGTCGTCCTGCATCTCGCGGCCCCATCGGCGGTAGCCTGCCGACTCGAACGCATTCCCGCGACCACCGGACCCGCGATAGTTCACCTGCAGGACCGCATAGCCGCGCGATGCCAGCAGCTGGGTCTCGAAGTCGAACTCGAAGCGGTCGTGCACGCCGTGCGGTCCGCCGTGCACCACGACGATCATCGGCAGTTGCTTTGTGCGCGCACCATTCGGCATGGTCAGGAATCCGCGGATCTTCAGGCCGTCGCGGGCCGTGAACTCGATCGGCTCCACCGCGGCCAGGTCCTCCGGTTTCAGGTCGGGTCGCGAGCTGAGCTGATGCAGCAGCTTCCGGCCCGGGACGTCGATGACGTAGTAGACCGGCGGCGAACGCGGCCCCGAAACGCGCGCCACGGCGCGGCTCATGTCATCCGTCTGGCTCGTGATATCGATTTCCTGGTCGGGAAACGTCTTGCACAGCCACTGGTGAAGCTGGGCCAGCGGATGCTCCAGATCCGGATACCAGTAACGCGGAAAGTTATCGTCGTACTCGAACCCCCAGGGCTTGCCGGACGGATCCACGCCGGCCAGCGACATGTCGACCACCGGGTGCCGGAACAACAGCCGCTCCGTCCCGGCTTCCGGCATCCATGCGAATACGCCGCGAGTCGGCGCGTCGCGGTCGTCGAGTACGTAGAACTCGTCCTTGGTGCCGGTGGGGGCCACGGGCCAGAGCGTGCCCGCACTCATCGCCGTGTTGACGAGCCTCTCCCACGCAACGCCGTCGACTGCGCGATAGAACACCTGGTCATTGCCCTCACGGTCCGCCCCGGACACGAGCCGCACATGCCGCTGCAGGTCCGGCAGGAAAACGCCGTCGCGCAGCGGCGAGCCCGCGATCTTCTGCAACATGCCGGTCTTCACATTCATGCGGTAGACGGAATTGAAATCGCCCTGGTAGCTGTAGCCGAATGTCTGGATCAGGACCTCGGCCGTATTCCCGGGCAGTGTGGCCAGCACTTCCGCCGCGGCGTAGATGGGCTCGCGCTCCTTTATCCGCGTGCCGGTCTGCTTGATGCCGGCCTGGTAGCCGAACAGCAGCTCCGCGTCCCTGCCGTCCGCATCGAGTCCGATGATTTCGCCGGTGGGCGCCTTGTAGGCCAGCAGGCCGGGGAAGCGCCGCGTCGGCGAAATCAGCAGTCGTGAGTCATTGGCCCATTCAAAGGAAGCAATGTCGATGCGGTCGCCGAAGTGCGACTGGGTCGTCGCCTCCATGTCTTTCAGGCGCATGACCGTCATCAATTCGTGCTCGGCGGTGTTGCGCGTGAATGCGATGAACGTGCCTTTCCGCGAGATCTTCATCGACTCGTAGACGGGGAAATTCGTGAAGCTCGTGACCGGCGGCGGCGCGGCGACGGCCAGGGCTGGGAGACACGATGCAAAGAGAGCGGTGAAAAGCGCGCGCATCCTTGTTCCACGACTCCCTGGGACCGGCATCATTCTGCGCTTTGCCCGGTCGGATGAACTGGGCATCCGCGGTCACCCGGTGCCATCTGGCTTCGTCGCGCAGTTGCTCTATCCGATGCGGCGCAATGAGCCCCCTTGATCCATATCAAGGGCCATCCCGCACCCGAGGACTAAACTTGGCCTTGAGGTGAATAACGGGAGTCGGCAATGAATTCAGGCACTTACAAGTCGGCATTTCGGTGGCTGGCAGGCGCTGCAATGGCCGCGGCCGGCGTCCTGGGCATCAGCGCGATCACGCTCGCCTCGGACCCGGTGGAAGTGCATCGCGCCGAGGCCGCCGCCGGCGGCAAACCGGACGCGGCGCAGCTGCAGGCCGGTGAAAAGACCTTTCAGGCTGCCTGCATGGCCTGCCACCAGGCGACCGGCAAGGGCCTCCCGGGCGCCTTTCCGCCGCTTGCCGGATCGGACTTCCTGAAGGCCGACAAGCACCGGGCCATCGGCATCGTGCTGCGCGGCCTCACCGGGTCGGTCGTCGTGAATGGCACGACTTTCAATTCCGTGATGCCGCCGATGACGCAGTTGTCGGACGCCGATGTCGCGAATGCCCTGACCTATGTGATGAATTCCTGGGGCAACGCCTTCGGCGTGGTCTCGACGGCCGAGGTTACCGCCGTACGCGCCGGGCCGAAGCCGAAGCAGACCGCCAGTTCGCCGACCGAGCATGCGGCGACCACGGTCGCCGAGATGAAGTACCAGGGCGCGCCATCCGCGATCGGCGCGACTGCCGAAAACATCGAGATGGTCGTTTCGCCGGGGGCGCCGCCGATGTCGCGGCCCGAGTTCGAACGCGCCAAGCAGATCTACTTCCAGCGTTGCGCCGGCTGCCACGGCGTATTGCGCAAGGGCGCGACCGGCAAGCCGCTGACGCCGGACATCACCCAGGCCAAGGGCACCGATTACCTGAAGGTGTTCATCAATTACGGCTCGCCCGCCGGCATGCCGAACTGGGGCACTTCGGGCGAGCTGTCGCCCACCGACGTCGACATCATGGCGCGCTACGTGCAGCACGTGCCGCCGACGCCGCCGGAATACGGCATGAAGGAAATGCGCGATACCTGGAAGCTGATCGTGCCTCCGGATCAACGTCCGACGCGCAAGATGAACGACTATGACATCGAGAACATCTTCGCGGTCACGCTGCGCGACTCCGGCGAGGTCGCGCTGGTGGATGGCGACACGAAGAAGATCATCAGCGTGCTGCGCACCGGCTATGCGGTGCACATCTCGCGGATGTCCCATTCCGGCCGCTACGTTTACACCGTGGGCCGCGACGCGAAGCTGGACCTGATCGACCTGTGGATGGAGCAGCCGTCGATCGTCGCCGAGATCAAGGTCGGCCTCGAGGCGCGCTCGGTCGAGACCTCCAAGTACAAGGGCTTCGAGGACCGCTACGCGATCGCCGGCACCTACTGGCCGCCGCAGTTCGTCGTGATGAACGGCGAGACGCTCGAACCGATGAAGATCGTGTCCACGCGCGGCATGACCGTGGATACCCAGGAATATCATCCGGAACCGCGAGTCGCGGCGATCGTCGCCTCGCATGAGCACCCGGAGTGGATCGTCAACGTCAAGGAGACCGGCCAGATCCTGCTGGTCAACTACGGGGATATCGACAACCTGCAGGTAACCCAGATCGGCGCCGCGCGCTTCCTGCACGACGGCGGTTGGGACCGGACGCTTCGTTATTTCCTGACGGCGGCGAACCAGTCGAACAAGATCGCGGTGATCGATTCCAAGGAGCGCCGCCTAACGGCGCTCGTGGACGTCGACAAAATCCCGCACCCGGGGCGCGGCGCCAATATCGAGGACCCGGATTTCGGGCCGGTCTGGATCACGAGCGCGCTCGGCAACGAGAAGATCACGTTTATCGGCACGGATCCGGACAAGCACCCGGACAACGCCTGGAAAGCCGTGCGCGTATTGAAGGGACAGGGCGGCGGCTCGCTGTTCGTGAAGACGCACCCCCATTCAAACAACCTGTACGTGGATTCGCCGCTCAATCCGGACGAGAAGATCAGCCAGAGCGTGGCGGTCTTCGACATCCGCAATCTCGCCGCCGGCTTCGAAGTGCTGCCGATCGCCCAGTGGGCGGACGTCGGCGAGGGCCCGAAGCGCGTCGTGCAGCCCGAGTTCAACAAGGCCGGCGACGAGGTGTGGTTCTCGGTCTGGAACGGCATGAACCAGAAGTCGGCGCTCGTGGTCGTGGACGACAAGACGCGCAAGCTGAAGGCCGTGATCAAGGACCCGCGCCTGGTGACGCCGACCGGCAAGTTCAACGTCTACAACACGACCCACGACATCTACTGAGCCGTCTCAGTCGAATGTCGCGCTCACCGTGACGGCGAAGTTGCGGCCGGGTTCGCGGTAGAGGGGCAGCAGCGGGTCGGCGGGCGCGCGGCCGCGCACTGTTGCCCATTCGTAATACCTGCGATCGGCCAGGTTGAACAGGCCGATATTCACGGCAATGCGCTCGTTTGGACGCCAATGCAGCGTCAGGTCGGCAAGCGCGTAGCCGCCGGGCTTGAACAGCGGCGCAGCCGATTCGTCGACACCGTGCTTGGCCGCGACGAGCGTGAGATCGAGCCCGAGGTCCAGCTGTTGCGCGGGCATTTCGTAGCGCACACCGACGAGCCCCCGCGGCGGATCGATGCTGTTCAGCGGAAGGTCGCGCACCGTATCCCTGCCTTCCGTCCAACCGAATGCGACTCGCCCTCTCCAGCCCGCAAGCCCGGGTCGCCAGGCGCCTAAATCCGCATCGAGCGCCCCCTCGGCGCCGTAGATCCGCGCACTCGCGATATTGCGGGACTGGAACAAGGTCGTGCCCGTGCCCGGCTCGACGCCGATATTGACCCGCGATTCGATGAAATCGCGATAACGGCTGTCATACACGCTCAGGCTGCCGGCGACGGCCGCGCCGCCGAACCTCAGCCCCAGCTCAACGCTGTCGCTCCGCTCCGGCTTGAGATCCGGATTTGGAATGGCACGGACGTTGAATTGCGGCAGGTCCAGGCCGATGTTGACGTCGTCGAACGGGGGCGAGCGGAAGCCGTGCGCATACTGCAGGAACAGGGCGACATCGTCGCGCAGCCGCCAGCCAAGGCCGAGTTTTGGAGACAGCGAGTCCTGGCTGATGCGGACCGGGGGCGCGCTCGGGTTGTCGGCGGCGTACATCGCGTCGACAACCGGCTTCAGCCGGTACCAGTCGGCGCGCAGGGCCGGAATCAGCGACCAGCGGCCGTCGCCGGGCCGCCATTCGTCCTGGAAATAGAGCCCCGTCTCCTGGACCTGCGATATCGGAAAGTCACGGACCGGCAGCACTTCACCGAGGATGGTCGCAGTCGTCGCGCCCGTCGTCAGGTTCGTCTGCAAGCCATCGCGCCGCTCGGTTACGCGCGTCTGCGAGAATTCGAGCCCGCCGACCACCCGATGTGGACCCGCGGCGGATTCGAAGTCGCCGGCGAGCAGCAGTTCCGCGCCGGTCACGCGCTCCAGGTAGTGGAACTCGCGTTCGATCGAGAGCGGCGGAGTCGCGGGTGGAGCCGCACGGCGTTCCTCGTGGGTGAGCTGCCGGAACTCCGTCTCGTTCCAGTAGGCGCGCCATTGGCCGCTGCCGGTGCGGCCGGGCCCCTCGAAATCCTGGTCCAGCACGAGGCGCAGGCTCTTCACGTCGTCGTCGCCCTGCATGAAGATCGTGTTGGCGAAGCGGCCGCCGGAAAGCTCGAGCGAGTCGACGTCGGTGCGGTTCCGCCGGCTGTTCCACGCGGCGGTCAGCCGCAACGGCTGGCCGAATCCGTCGTAGATCGTGCGGGCGAGCAGCGAATCGGAGCTGTAATCGCGCGGATTCGCGGGCGGCGCTCCGCCGGCATGCTCGAGTTCATTTCCATCGCGGCGGGCATAGGCGAGCAGCGATTCGAAGGGCCCGGTGCGTGCCGCGGCGGTGAATCCGCCAAAAGCCGAATCATCGTCGCCGGCATAGCCTGCGCGCGCGCGCAGCGCCAGGTCGAGGTCCGGCCCCAGCAGGTCGGAAGGGTCGATGGTCGTGATGGCGATGACGCCGGCGATCGCGTCGCTGCCGTAGAGCGACGAGGCGGGGCCGCGCAGGATCTCGATGCGCTCGACGACGTCCAGGTCGGCGAACTGGCGGCCGGTATTCGAGAAGTTGCCGATCGCGAATGTCTTTGCGGCCGGCACGCCGTCCGTTTCCACCAGCACGCGATTGCCGCCGAGGCCGCGCACGGTCGGGCTTCCCGTTCCGAAGCGATTGGGATCGCGCGTGAACGACACGCCCGGCTCGCCGCGCAGCGCATCGCGCAAGTCGAAGGCAACGGCAGCCTCGATCTCTTCAACGGTAATGACCGAAACCGCCGCTGCGGCCTCCCGCAACGGCTGCGGCAGCTTGCCGACCACGGTCACGAGCTCGAGCTCGGGTACATCGCCGGCCATGGCCGGATCACCGGCGAGGACCGACATCAGCAGAACGGCAAGGATGGCGTGGCGGATTCGCGGAGTCACGGGCGCCAGTTTAATGCGGAGGCGGTGCGGGTATCGCGTCCGGCCGCTGTTCAGGTGACAGTGTGCCGGTTCAGTGCCACCATTCAGCCATGCGACCCGGACATGCAACTGCGGCGCGCGCGTGGCCTCGTGCGGCGGCATTCCTCTGCCTCGCGCTCTCGATCGGCCAGGCGTCCGCTGCCGACCCGGCGCTGCCGCTGGGCGCCGGGACCGCCACGTTTGCCGACGGGCGCGCGCCCATCGACACGCTCTACCGGGCCTATCTCCTGCTGCTCGCGGATGGCTGGAAGCTCGAGATCGTCGCCGAATCGAAGCCTGCCGGTACCGACCATGCGCTGCCGATCATCGCGCTGCGCTCGCCGCAGAGCGGGCCTGCCGTATGGATCCTGGCGGGGATCCACGGCGAGGAGCCGGCGGGGCCGAATGCGATCGCGGCAGCCATCGACGACATTGCGAAGCTGGGCGAGAAGCGGCCCGTCGTTCTGATGCCGCTGCTCAATCCACAGGGCTACGCGCGCAACTGGCGCTACCTCAATGTCGCGACCTATACGAAGGAAATCGACGGGCAAAGCGTCGGCGATTCGTCGCACCTGTTGCCGGATGCTTCGATGCCCGGCAAGCCGCGCGCGGATGCCGCGTCCAGCGCGGAAGCGGCCGCGATCACGCGCTTCGTCCTGGACCTGGGCGCCGACTATCCGCCCGTCTACAGCCTCGACCATCACGAGGACAACCTGATCGACGAAGGCTACGTGTACTCCCAGGGCATCCGGGGTGCCGGCGATCCGCTCGCCATCGAGGCGGTCGCCGTGCTGCGGGCAAGCGGCGTCCCGATCAAGATGGGCGGCAAGACGCGATTCGGCGAGGACATTTCCGGCGGCATCATCGGTCCCGTCGTGGACAGCTCCATCGACGAACTGATGAGCAGCCGCGAAATCGTCTCGGATGGCCGGCTGCGCCCGGGCCCGGCGGCGAAGACGGTACTGGTATTCGAGACGCCGGCGGCCGCATTGACGCTCGAGAAGCGGGTCGCGGCGCACCTGGCCCTGATCCGGCGCCTGACGGCGCTGCTCGCCACGGCCGGCGAATAGCCGACACGCGAACGATGCGTCCCCTGCTCGCGCCGAAAGCGCTGTTCGACGAGACCATTGCGCTGATCGACGCCGGCGATACCGTCGCAGCGGAAACGCGGTGCCGCGCCGCGCTCGATCGTTATCCGCGCGACATCAACATGCTGGCGCTGCTCGGCGCGCTGCTGGTCAAGCTGGACCGCGCCGCCGAGGCCGAATCGACCTTGCTGCAGGTGATCGCCGAGGCGCCGACCTTTGCGAAGCCGCACGAGGACCTCGGTTACCTGCTGGTCCAGCAGGATCGCGCAGAGGAGGCCCTGCCCCTGCTGGAGCGCGCCACACACCTCGATCCGAAACTCGAGAACGCCTGGTTCACGCTCGGCAAGGCATTCACCATGCTCGGCCGCGGCGCCGAGGCCGACCGCGCATTCGAGCAGTGCTTCGCGCTGTCCCCTGAGCGGCGCATGATGGCGCTCGCCGCCGAGCACCAGAAGGAAGGCCGCTTCGACGAAGCGGAGCATCTCTACCGCCGCGTGCTTCGCCACAACCCGCAGCAACGTCGACGCGCTGCGCCTGCTCGCGCTCGTTTCCCTGAAGGCCGGGCGCGACGGCGAAGCGGAGAACCTGCTCGAAAAGGCGATCGCGCTGGCGCCGGATTTCCTCCTGGCCATTCTCGACCTTGGCCGCCTGCGCAAGGAGCAGGATCGCTACGGCGAGGCGCTGGAATGCTTCGACCGGGCGATCGCGCTCGATCCGGCCAGTCCGCAGGCGCATTACCTGCGCGGCTCGACGCTCGCTCCGGCGTCATTCACGCAGGAGGCCATCGAGGCCTACGAGAACTGCCTGAAGCTGCGGCCAACGCATGTCGGCGCCCTGATCGGCCTCGGCCATGTCCTGAAAGCCGTCGGCCGCTACCACGAGGCCGTCGCCTCCTATGACGCCTGCATCCGCCAGCTTCCCGATTTCGGCGAGACCTACTGGAGCCTCGCCAACCTGAAGACCTACCGCTTCGACGACGCTAGCGTCGCCGAGATGGAACGTCGCGTCGCGGGTGGCGGCCTGACCGTCCAGTCCGAGGTCAATTTCCTGTTTGCGCTCGCCAAGGCATACGAGGACCGCGGCGACTACGATCGCGCCTGGGGCCATTACCGCTCGGGCAACGCGAAGCAGCGCGCGGAAGTCTCCTACGACCCGGTGCAGACCGAGACCATGAATGATCGCCTGGTCCGCGTGTTCTCCGCCGATTTCCTGCAATCCAGGCCCGGCATCGGGCTCGCCGACCCGGCGCCGATCTTCATCGTCGGGCTGCCGCGCTCCGGCTCGACGCTGCTCGAACAGATGCTCGCGAGCCACAGCCATGGTCGAAGGCACCAGCGAACTTCCTTACCTGGGGCGGGTCGCCACCTCGCTGAACCGCAACCGGGCGGACGGCATCAATTATCCGGAAGCCGTTGCCGAACTTCGGGCGCCGAATTTCAAGGCGCTGGGCCAGGACTACCTGGCACTCGCGGGCATGCATCGCCGCTCGGGCGCGCCGCGCTTCATCGACAAGAATCCGAACAACTTCGCCAGTATCGGGTTCCTGTCGCTGATCCTGCCGGATGCGAAGATCATCGATGCGCGACGCCATCCGCTCGACGCCTGCCTCAGCTGCTATCGCCAGCTGTTTGCCAAGGGCCAGGCATTCACTTACGACCTGACCGAGATCGGCGAGTACTACCTGCAGTACCAGCGGATGATGGACCACTGGCACGATGTGCTTCCGGGCCGCGTGCTGACCGTGCAGTACGAGGAAGTCGTCGCCGATTTCGAGACCCAGGTGCGGCGCCTGCTCGAATTCTGCGGTCTCCCCTGGGAGGAAGCCTGCCTGCGGTTCTACGAGAGCGAACGGCCCGTGCGGACGCCGAGCTCAGAGCAGGTGCGGCAGCCGATCTATGACCGCTCGGTCGGCCACTGGCGTCATTATGCCGGTCACCTCGACGAGCTGATCACGGTGATCGAGCCGATCCGCGATCGCTATCGCCGCTACGAGCCGGCGGACCCGGCCTGAGCCGCCGCGGCGCGCGCGTTGAGGTCCGCCTTCACGTCCGGCGGCACGTAGTCGAAGATGAAATTGATGCGGTCCGCCACGCCCTTGTTCATGACGCTGTGGACCTTCTGGTTGTTGATCTCGTAGGCCTGCCCCACCTCCAATTGAAATGGACGGCCGTCGATCATGAAGCGGACGCGCGGATTCGTGACGATCGGCACGTGGATGCGGTGGCCGGCGCCGAATGACGGATGAGAATCGCGATGCGGCAGGATCCTGCCGCCGGCGAGCAGCTTTGCCGCCATGGCGCGGATGATGGTGCCGCCGGGCGGGTACCACTTGCGGATGATCTCGTGCATCAGCGGCAAGGCGACGGCGGAAAGCCGGTCCCATCCCGGCTGCTTGCTGACCTCGATCGCGGGCCAGTCCGAGACTTCCGCGAACAGCAGCACGATCGACCGCGTCTGCTCATGGACTTCGTAGTCCTTCTGCCGCTGCACGTTTTCGTTCCAGGCCGCCTCGTCCTGGGCCAGGATCGCCGCCGCGAGCGGCTCCATGTCCACCTTCCCGAAGTTCGCGGATCGGTACGCCGATATCCATGCTGCAGAGCGTATAGGCAGCTAGCGGTTGCCCGCAACATTCCAGCCGAATGGCCAGACTTCCAGGCCATGAATGGCATTCCGGACGTCGCTACGTCAGCGTCGCCATGCGCGATTGGGTGCCGGGTCGCAAGTCGTGCAGCGAGATCGTCGACGGCGAGGAGCCGGCGGCGATCGTATCCTCGTCGATGACGCAAAGGCCGCGCGCGAAAGCCTGGCGTGCGAGCCGCGTATCGGCCGGATCGACGTTCGTGAGGCTCTCATCGGGGAAGCGCGGCACGCGGAACACGCGTTCCGCGTCGCGGGAGACGAAGCGCACGACATCCGCCTCGGAATCGTTGAACAGCACGCCCCCGCGAAACGGACGCGCGTTGTGCGCACCGACAGGAAGGCTGACCCAGCGGCGCAGCTCCCTGCCGTTGAACAGCAGGATACCGGCGGTCCTGAGGCCGCTGATGTGCATGCCGCCCGGTTCGCAGTACACGTTGTTCAGGTGCAGCAGGTTCGACGGCTCGGGTCCGCCGAATTCCGGATCGAATGGCTGGCCGGTGAATCCGTCGTCCCGCGCGGCGACTTTCAGCCCCCAGGAAAACTCCTTCCGGTCCAGGTCGAAGCCCAGGATCGAATCGAAGCCGGTGGAAGTCAGGAACAGCGTGCGTTCGTGGCGGCAGATTTCGTGGCAGTGCTTCAGGTAGCGGTTGCGCCAGGAACCGATCAGCCTGAAGTCCGGCGAATAGGCGAAGAGCTCGTCGCTGGCGGCGATGTAGACGGTCTCGCCGTCGAAGGCGATGCCGCGCAGGCCGCGGTCCCAGCCCCGGCCCTGCCAGTCGATGTCCATCGTGTTCCAGTCGAGGACGCGGCTCGCGCGGTCGCTGCGCGAAATCCACGAGGTAGACGCCGCCGTGGCTTTCCCCCTGGCGGCTGCCACGGACGACGGACGTTGCGACGAGGATCGTCAGGACGCGGTCAGAATTCGTACCGGAACTGCACGCCGAAAGTCCGCGGCCGGTTCACCGATTGTCGCTGCTGTCGCCCAGCGATTGCTCAGGAACAGGTCGGCCCGTTCGTCCCAGACATTGTTCACGAAAATCGATCTGCTCCAGTTCTCGCCCTCGAGGCCGAATCGCAGGTCGCCGGTCTGGTACGCAGGCTGCACGTCGAACGGGATTTCCCGACACGACCGATTCGATGCCCTCGAGGGAGTTGACCGACTTGCCCACATAGGCCAAATCGAATCGCGCGAAGGGACGAGCATTCAGCAGGCTCGCGGCCGATGCCCGGTACTCGAGGCCGAGCGTCGCGCTCCAGTCCGGCGTCAACGGCAGACGCGCGCCATCCGATACCGTGAAGCTAAAGTCGGTTCCGCCGGAGTCGGTGAGCGTCAGCGTCGTCGCCTTGTCGATCTTTGCGTCGTTCCACGCGACGGACCCGTCGATCTGCCATTCTTCATTGACGGTGACGGCGAACTCCGCCTCGACACCCGGTATCACGGCAGTCGGCAGGTTGACATAGGCCGAGCTGGAAGACCCGCGGTTGCGGATCCTCGATCTGGACGGCGAAGTCCTTCCATTTCATGTAGTAGGCGGCGATGTTCAGTCGCAGCCGGTTCTCCAGCCATTCCGTCTTGGCGCCCAGCTCGAAATTCTGCAGCTCGTCGGACTTGAAGTCCCGCGGCAGCAACGATGCCGCTTTCAGCGGATTGCTGCCGCCGACGCGGAATCCTTCGGAATAGGTCGCATAGACCAGGCGATTGTCATCGATCTTGTAGGTGAAGTTGAGCTTGGCGACCGTGCCCGTCCTCGCTGCGTCTTCCGGCTGTCATCGAGCAGCGAGAATCCGGTGAATCCCTCCGGCTGCTCCTGATGCTGAGTGAACTTGCGATCGTAGTCGAACCAGCGCCCGCCGGCCGTGATCGTGAACTTGTCCGTGACGTCGTAAGCTCAGCTCGCCGAACACGGCGATCTGGTCGAGTTCGCGTATCGTAGAGGCCGAGGAACCAGCGTTCGGTCGGCGGAAGCGGACTGCCGGTCAGATAGTTCTCGTAGGCGCTGAAGTACGATGAATGATTGCGTGTTCTGGTAGTCGTGGATGAAGCTGTCGAACTCCGTGTGTCCGCGCTCCTGACTGTAGAACGCGCCCACCAGCCAGCCCCAGCGGCTCTCCGCATCGGCCTTCGATGCCAGCCGTGCCTCGATGGTCGTGATCCGCGCCGATTCATGGTTGGTGGCGAAGCCCCGGGGATCGCCGCCGAAGTCGTACACTGGGATGTGCAGTCGTAGTATGCCGACGGAACGCAATTCGCGAAGTTGTCGTTGAACCGGAATTCGTAGTCGGTCGCATCCGCCTCGTAGCGGAAATCGCGGTCGAAGTAGGAAGCGGTCAGTGTCGCGTCGCCGAATGGCAGGGACGCATTGATCGTCAGTGCCACCTGGTACCACTTGTCGTCCAGACTTTCCTTCTCGAAGCGGACCTGGTTCAGATCGCCGACTCCGAGGTTGATGTCGCCGTGCCCGTTGGCGCTGACGTCCTGGAAGATCACTCCGAGCGTTGCATTGACGTTTTCCGTCGCATCCCATCGCAAGGCAGCCCGGCCGCCGCTGGTCGTCGTATTGTTGACGTCCTTCTTCACGACATTGGCATTCGTGAAGCCGGGCAACCACCGGGCAATTGCCCGGTGACGCCGTGCCCAGACTGTCGCCCAGCACATTGTCGATGAAGCCGGCGTCCTCGGCCGTGAAACCGACCAGCCGCAGCGCCAGGCGGTCCGAGGCCAGCGGTATGTTCAGCATGGCGCTGACGTCGTATCCCGTGCCGCCGCTGCTGGTATTCGATACCTGCGCCTCGGCCCAGGAATCGAATGCGTTCGGATCCGGCTTGTTCGTGATGACGCGCAGCGTGCCGGACTGGGAACTCGCGCCGTATAGCGTGCCCTGCGGCCCGCGCAGGGCTTCGATGCGCTCGATATCGATCAGCCGCGGATCGGGATTGCGGCCGCTCTGCGTGATGGGCTGATCGTCGAGATAGAGCGCCGCCGAGGACACGGCGCCGAATTGCAGCCCGGAACTCGCCACGCCGCGGAACACGATGGTCGTGGCGCCCGGCTCGCGCTCGCTGATGGACATGCCCGGAATCAGCTTCGCGTAGTCGCCCATCTGCTGCAGGCCGCGCATCGAGATCGCCTTCGTATCGAAGGCGCTGATGGACTCGGGGACGTCCTGCAGGCGCTCGGAGCGCTTGGTCGCCGTGACGATGACCTCGTCGAGGCTCGCCGTCGACTGCGCGGCAGCCGTGCCGGCTGCCCCGGCGAGCACCGCCGAGACGGCGGCAGCCAGTGCCGGTGAGCGTGCGCCAGAGAATCTGCGGGCCGCTTGCGTCATGTCAGTCCCCCTCGCCGTCTTCCGATACTAACCACGCCGCGCGGCAACGGCAATCCGCCGGGCCCCGAATCTCAGCTCGCGCGGCGCTGCGCGCTGTCCGTCGGCCCGCGCATCGTCGCGACGTACCACTCCAGGAACCGGCGCGTGAAATCCTCCATCGGCATCAGCGGCCCGGGCTCGTAGAAGCGCGAGTCCACGCCCGCCTGGTTGCGCTCGATGATCTGCTTGTCCGCCAGCGTCGTGACGTCCCACAGCCAGGTCAGCGCCGCGCGATCGTAGTCCTTGCCCTCGACGGCGGATCCCGTTCACCAGCCAGGTGATCTCGCAGTCGGTGTTGCGCAGGCCGCGCGGCGTGAAGCGGTAGAGGACGACATGGTCGCAATAGGCGAGGCCGAAGGTCGTCGGCCCCAGGTGCCAGTCGGTCGCGCCGCCGTCGTAGCCGCGTGATCGTGCCCATCAGCGGCGCGACCGGCTTGCCGTCCTTGCTCCCGGTCAGGTGGCCGCGCAGCAGCGGGTAGCGGTCGAAGCTGCGCTCGGTGCCGAGCGCGCCGGCCGCGAGCCATGAATGGAGCGTACCGGCTCGCGAGAGCCCGACGGACTCGGCCCGCGCGAGCACTTCCTCGAGCATCGGTTCGCACTGGTCGCGCGGCAGCGAGAGACCGTGCCCGACCGAGTACTCCGGGTGCGCCGGCAGGCAGTGATAGCACTCGCAGTAGTTCTCGATCGTCAGCTTCCAGTTGCTCGTGATCGGGTAGTTCTGCCGGTGCGCGACCTTGGCGCGCTCCAGCGCCCAGGGCGCGAGCAGCGGGCCGAGGTCCCTCTCGATCGCGTCGAAGGGCACGGCGTCCGCGTCGAAATTGACGAAGATCAGCCCCTGGAAGACCTTCACGTGCAGGCGCTTCAGGCCCAGGCGGCTCTTGTCGAGCCCCTCGGGCGCGAAGCCGGCCGCGCGCAGCGAGCCGTCCAGCGCATAGGTCCAGCCGTGGTACTTGCAGGTGAGCCGCGTCTCGTGCCCCTCGAGGGCGTCGCAGATCCGCGAGCCGCGATGCCGGCAGACGTTCAGCAGCGCATTGACGTTTCCCTCGCCGTCGCGCACGAGGATGACGGATTCGCCGGCGATCTCGAACAGGAAATAGTCGCCGCGCTCCGGGATCCGGCTCGCATGCCCGACGTACTGCCAGGACTTCAGGAAGATGCGCGCGGATCTCCGCCTCGTAGACATCCGGGTCGCTGTACACGGCGCGCGGCAGCGCATGGCCTGGCTGCCAGCTGTCCATGATCTTCTTGATTTCCATCATGCAACTCTACCCCGGAGTGGCCGTCCGGCGCACGCCCGCCGAAGCGCGCCGGCTGGAGACGATGGCCGCGGTCGCGACGGCGACCGCCACGAGCCCGATGATGATGGTCGTGATGGCATTGATGTCCGGCGTCACGCCGAGCTTGACCTTCGCGAATATCAGCATCGGCAGCGTCGTCGCGCCCGGTCCCGACACGAAGCTCGAGATCACGAGATCGTCGAGCGACAGCGTGAACGACGAGCAGCCAGCCCGAGACCAGCGCCGGCAGCAGCATCGGCACGGTGATGTCGAAGAAGACGCGCGACCGGCCGGCCGCCGAGGTCCATGGCCGCCTCCTCGAGCGACTCGTCCATCGCCGCGAGCCGCGACCGGACGACGACCACCACGTAGGCCATCGAGAACGTGATGTGGGCGATCGTGATCGTCGTCGCCCCGCGCGACATCGGCCATCCGATCAGGTCGGCCATCGAGATGAACAGGAACAGCAGCGACAGCCCGGTGATGATCTCGGGCATCACCAGCGGCGCCGTGACCATGCCGGAGAGCAGCAGCCGCCCGCGCAGGCGGCTCACCCGATGCAGCGCCAGCGCGACAAACGCACCGAGCGCGGTCGCGAACGTGGCGCTGACCACCGCGATGCGCAGGCTCAGGAGCGCCGCGCCGAGCAGCTCGTCGTCGCCCAGCAGGCCCGCGTACCAGCGCAGCGAGAAGCCGCCCCACAGCGTCACGAGCCGCGAGTCGTTGAATGAATAGATCACGACCGAGATGATCGGCACGTACAGGAGCGCGTAACCGAACGCGACGATGGTCACCAGCATCGGCGAGCGCTGCTTCATCCGCCCGCCTCCTGCTCCCGGCTCTGCAGGCGCTGGAACCAGAGGATCGGCGCGACCAGCAGCAGCAGCAGCACGACCGAGACCGCGGACGCGACCGGCCAGTCGCGGTTGATGAAGAACTCGTCCCACAGCACGCGGCCGATCATCAGCGTGTCGGCCCCGCCGAGCAGCGCCGGGATCGTGAACTCGCCGACCGCGGGGATGAACACCAGCAGGCAGCCGCCGATGATGCCCGGCACCGACAGCGGCAGCGTCACGTCGACGAAGGCCTGCCAGCGCTTCGCGCCGAGGTCGGCCGCGGCATCGAGCAGGTCCAGGTTCAGGCGCTCGAGGTTGGCGTACAGCGGCAGGATCATGAACGGCAGGTAGGAGTAGACGATGCCGAGGTACACCGCGAAATCGTTGTAGAGCATCGGCAGCGGCTTGTCGATCGCGCCGATGCCGATCAGGAACTCATTGATGACGCCCTTGTTGTTCAGCAGGCCGATCCAGGCGTAGACGCGCAGCAGGAACGAAATCCAGAACGGCAGGATCACCGCCATCAGCATCACCTGGCGGCGGCGCGGCGGCTGGCGCGCGATGAAATAGGCCATCGGGTAGCCGAGCAGCAGGCACAGGAGCGTGCCGATCGCCGCCATCTTCAGCGACGAGAGATAGATGATCCCGTAGTACCCGTCCCGGAACAGGTAGGCGTAGTTCTCGAATGTGCCCCTGATTCCGGCGAGGCCGTGCTCGCCCCATTGCAGCAGCGCGGTGAACGGCGGCTGCGCGACGATCGGGTCGGCAAAGCTGATCTTCAGGATGATCAGGAACGGCGCGAGGAAGAACAGCAGCAGCCAGAAGTACGGCAGCGCCACCGTCCTGCGCAGCCAGCGCTGCGTCTGCATGCCGTCGTCCGCGCTTTCTTCGCTCATGAAGGCAGCAGGATCATGCTGGCGACTTCCCACGACAGGAAGACCTCGTCGTCCCATTCGACGGTCAGCTTTTCCGATCGCCGCATGTTCTGGGCGCTGACCTGCAGCTCCGTGCCGCTCTTCAGGCGCACGCGGTAGAGCGACTGGTCGCCGAAATAGGCCAGGTCCCAGACCTTGCCCTTGATGATGTTGCGATCCTTCGCGTCCGGCGCCTGCCGGCTGATCGTGATCTTCTCGGGACGCACGGCGACGCAGGCGGCGCTGCCCGGCGCCAGCGCGCTGCCGGACAGGACCTGCAGGTCGGCGCCGAGCGCTTCGCAATGCACGGCAAGCTGCCCGTCGCCGCCGCCCGTCACCCGGCCGTCGAACAGGTTGATGTTGCCGACGAAGCTCGCGACGTAGCGGTTCGCGGGAAACTCGTAGACCTGGCCCGGCGTGCCGACCTGGGCGATCTGCCCGTCCTTCATCACCGCGATGCGGCTCGCGAGCGTCATCGCCTCGCTCTGGTCGTGGGTGACGACGACGAAGGTCGTGCCGAGCTGGTACTGCAGGTTGGTCAGTTCGAACTGGGTGTGCTGGCGCAGCTTCTTGTCGAGCGCGGCCAGCGGCTCATCGAGCAGCAGCAGCTTCGGCCGCTTGACCAGTGCGCGCGCGAGCGCGACCCGCTGCTTCTCGCCGCCCGACAGCTTGTCCGGCTTGCGCCCCGCGAGCGCCTCGAGCTTGACCATCGCAAGCATTTCCGCGACCCGCTCCTTTATCTTCGGGGCCGGGACGCGCTCCTTCTTGAGCCCGTAGGCGACGTTCTCGTGCACCGTCATGTGCGGGAACAGCGCGTAGGACTGGAACATCAGGTTGACGGGCCGCTCGTACGGCGGCACGTCGGTCATGTCGACGCCGTCGATCAGGATCCGCCCGGAGGTCGGCTGCTCGAAACCCGCGAGCATCCTGAGCAGCGTGGTCTTGCCGCAGCCCGAGCTGCCGAGGATCGCGAACAGCTCGCCGCGCAGGAAGTCGAGCGAGACGTTGTCGACCGCCGTGACGCCGTCGAAGCGTTTCGTCACCCCGCGGATCTGTACCAGCGGGGTCGGCGGCGGCTTGTCGGCGGCGGACTCGTTCATGGCTTGATCACAGGCCCGTCTTGACGCGCGACCACAGGCGGGTCCGCTTGCGCTCGTCGATGGGATCGTGGATGACGGCCATGTTGAGCTTCTGCTTCACTTCCTCGGGCGGATAGACCGCGGGATCGTTGCGGATCCTGGGGTCCAGCAGCGACAGCGCAGGCATGTTGGGCGTTGCGTACCGCGTTTCCGCGCTGATGGCCGCGGCGACGTCCGGCCGCAGCAGGTAATTCAGGAACAGGTGGGCGTTGCCGGGATGGGGCGCATCCGCCGGGATGAACCACAGGTCGAACCAGGCGAGTGTTCCTTCGCGCTGTGTCGTATACGCGAGATCCACTGGCTTGCCGACCTCCTGCGCGCGGTGCATTGCCTGAGCGTAGTCACCGGACCAGCTCATCGCAATGCAGACCTCCTCGTTCGGCAGGTCGATCAGCATCTTCGCCGAGCTGAAGTAGCGGATGTACGGCCGCACGCCCTTCAGCAGTTTCTCGACGTCCGCGAGATCCTTCGGGTCGAGGCTGTTGGGATCGCGGCCCGAGGTACAGGAGCGCCATCGGAATGACGTCGGTCGGCTCGTCGAGAAAGGTAATGCCGCAATCGGCGAAACGGCGCGCGACCTCCGGCTTGAAGATCATGTCGCCGCTCCCGACCGGCGCGTCCGGCATGCGCTCCCGGATCATCTTCCTGTTGTAGGTGAATCCGGTCGTGCCCCACAGGTAGGGCACGCCGTAGCGGTTGCCCGGGATCGTCGAATTGCCAGCGTCTTCAATATCCAGGGATCGAGATTCTTCCAGTTGCGTGAGCTTCGACTTGTCGAGCGGCTGGTAGACGCCGATCGGGATCAGGCGCGCGGAATAGCGCTCCGCGTGCACGACGACGTCGTAGCCGGTGCGGCCGGCCAGCAGCCGCGCCTCCGCCATCTCGGTCGAGTCGTAGGTGTCGTAGTTGACCTTGATGCCGTACTCGGCCTCGAAATTCGGCGATCGTGTCGGGCGCGATGTAGTCCGGCCAGGTGAAGACATTCAGGACCTTCTCTTCCGCGCCGGAAGCCGCCGCCGCCAATGCCAGCGTCAGTGCGGCGAGCAGCTGGGCCAGCGGCTTCACCGCCTACATTCCCCCGAGGCCGCGCTTCAGCAGCGCGCGCGCGATGATCAGGCGCTGGATCTCGCTGGTGCCCTCCCAGATGCGGTCCACGCGCAGCTCGCGGAAGAAGCGCTCGGCGGCGTTTTCCCGCATGTAGCCGCGCCCGCCCAGGATCTGCAGCGCCCGGTCCACGACCCGGTTCGCCATCTCGGATGCGTAGAAGCTTCGCGATCGAGCAGCGCGCGTGCAGCGAGCGCAGGTCGTCGCCGCGGTCGTGGGCCGCGGCGGCCTCGAAGGTGATCAGCCGCGCGGCCCAGAGTTCGGTGACGCTGTCCGCGAGCATGGCCTGCATCATCTGCTTCTCGGCCAGCGGCTCGCCGCCGATCATCCGCGTGCCGGCGAAGGCGGTCGCCTCCTCGATCAGGCGCGCGGCGGCGCCGCAGCAGCGCGCCGCGATCATCAGCCGCTCGCGCCGGAACCAGGCGTGCGAGAAGCGCATGCCGTCGCCCTCGCTGCCGAGGCGCTGGTCCTCGGCCACGAAGACGTCCTTGAAGCGGTAGGTCGGGTGATGGGCGCCGAACGTGTGGCTGAAGAGCGGCGTGCGCAGGAGCTCGATGCCCGGCGTGTCCTTGTCGATGAAGAAGAGCGAGTCGGTGCCCGCGTGCGGGCCGTCCGCGAGGCGCGCCTGCAGGATGAAGTAGTCCGCGTGGTTCGCGCTCGTGACGTACCACTTCTCGCCATCGATCGCGATAGCCGCCCTTGGCAGCGCCGCGCCGTCGTCTCGACCGACGACGTCGGAACCCGAGCCGCTCTCGGTGATCGCGTAGCATTCCTTCCGCGCGCCGGTCATGAGCGGCAGGATGAAGCGCTGCGATCTGCGCCTCGCTGCAGGCCTCGAACATCCAGCTATGCGCCTCGGAGAAGCACCAGCAGAGCGCATTGGTGACCCGGCCGAGCTGTTCCCAGACCGCGACCTGGTCGACGATCCGCGCCTCCCGGCCGCCGCGTGCCTTCGGGACGTCCATGCGCGCTGAAGCCGAGCTCGATCGCGAGCTTCTTGTGCCGCTTCTCCACCTCGGCCGGCAGCCGGCCCTCGTGCAGCTCGGCTTCGACCTCCCACGGAATCAGCTCGTCGGTCGCGAACCTGCAAGGCGCGATTACGCCAGTCCCGTGCCGTCGTCATCGAGCGCAATGTCCATCGGCCTAGTTCCGCCCGTCCGCCAGTGGCTGCGGTGAAATGTCGCGGGAAACACGTCCGCAAGGTAAGAGAGCGTGATCCGCCTTGCCACGTTCGCGGCTCATCGAGTCCGGCCGCACCAGCAGGTCGAGCCAGAGCCCGTCCGTCAGGGCGGACAGCCCGTCGGCGACGAGGGCCGGATCCACGTCCGCGTAGCCGCCTTCGCTCGCAGAGCTTCGCGCAGAGGAGGCGCACCATGTCGTCGTAGGCAATTGGTCGCGTTCGGCGCAGATCCGCCGGTACGTCGGGCGGAACTTGCGCTCGCCCCAGAATGCGAACCACACGGCAAGCTTGTCGCGGGAGCAGATGTTGCGCCGGAAATCGAGCTCGACCATGGCCTGCAGGCCCGCCACCGGCGGAAATCGCCGCGGCCGCGGCCGCCTCGCTGGCAGGCGCTGCGGTATTCGTCGGCGAGGTAGCGCAGCGTCTCCGTCAGCAGCCGCTTCCTTGCTCGGAAATGCAGATTGACGATGCCCTGGCGAAGGCCCGGCTTCGCGGGCGACCGTGGCGATCGTCGTATCGGCCAGGCCGTGGTCGGCGACGGAGCGGATGGTGGCCAGGATCAGCTGCTCGCGGCGTTCCTCCGGGGGCGCCGTGCGGCGCTTCGGGACCACCGCGAGCTGGCGTTTCGCGCTCACATAAAATACTTTCAGAATCAGCGTAGTTATAGCCGCCAAACGGGGCGCGCATTGGGGCACCATCTTACCCGGTTCCCCGGTTCACTGCCAATGAATGAATGCCTATTCACTCGAGATGGACGCCGCGGCCCATTTTAGGGGAAAATAGGCCATTCCGTTTGACTCGTTCCGGACCGGCAGGAGGCCCGCCGCCATGACCCGAAGCCTCGCAAAATCCAATGCGCAGTTCCAGAAGGCGATCCGCCGCCTGCCGCTCGGCGTCTCGTCCAATTTCCGCTACTGGGGCGAGGACAAGACCATCTACGTGAAGTCCGCCAGGGGCGCCCGCCTGACGGACATCGACGGCAATGAGTACATCGACTACCGGATGGCCTACGGCCCCTGCATCCTCGGCTACGCGGATCCGCGCGTGGACGCCGCGGCCCGCGCCGGCATGGAGATGGGCGGGGTATTCGCCCTCTCCACCGAGCGCGAATACGCCGTCGCCGAACGCATCGCCAAGCATGGTGCCTGCCGCCGAACTCGTCCGCTTCTCGAATTCCGGCACGGAAGCGGTCATGGCCGCGTTGCGCGTCGCCCGGGCCCATACCGGCAAGGATTCCTACGTCGTCATCGAGGGCGGCTACCACGGGGTGTTCGACGCCGCGCTCTGGACCACGGCCGTCGAGGAATGGAAGCCGGGCCACGGCGATCCGCAGCTCGTGCCCTACAGCGCCGGCGTCCCGCACATGCTGCGGGCACTGATCCACTCGGTGCCGATGAACGACACGGAACGGCTCGAGGCTGTGTTCAAGGCCTACGGCGGCGACATCGCCGCCTTCCTGATCGAGCCGATCATGGGCAACTGCTGCTCGATCTCGGCGACCCGCGAATTCCTGCGCGACGCCCGCGTCGCTCTGCGACAAGTACGGCATCCTCCTGATCATCGACGAGGTCAAGACCGGCTTTCGCGTCGCGCGCGGCGGCGTGCAGGAGCTGTTCGGCGTCAAGGCCGACCTCTGCACCTTTGCCAAGGCGATGGGCAACGGCTACCCGATCTCCGTCTGCTGCGGCCGCGAAGACATCATGCGCAACTTCGGCAACGGCGTCGTGCATGGCGGCACTTTCACCTGCCATTCAGTGGCCCTCGCCGCGGCCGAGAAGACGCTCGAGATCCTGGACGAAACGCCGGCGCTCGCAGACACATCGCCGACTATGGCACGAAGCTCCGCGCCGGCATGAGCCAGATCCTCTCGCAGCGCGGCATCAAGCACTCCTTCAGCGGCCATCCGTCGATGAGCGGCCTGTTCTTCAGCGAAAAACCGCCGCGCGACTACCGCGACTGGGTCACGAGCGACTACACTTTCTACGAAGCACTGGCGCCGCACCTGCACGACCTCGGCGTGCTCTGCGAGCCGGACTCGCGCGAGCCGTGGTTCGTGTGCGAGGCGCACGACGACCGCTGCCTGGGAGAGACGCTCGAGCGCTTCGAGACGGCCGTGGACCGCGTGGTGCAAAGCGCGCGCGGCCCGGTCAGGGCGCCTTTTACGAAGTACACGACCTGAAAAAAGGGCCGGTCTTGGCGAAATACGATGCGATCGTCGTCGGCGCGGGCCACAACGGCCTGACGAACGCGGCCTACCTCGCGCGATCCGGGCTCAAGGTCCTGGTCGTCGAGCGCAATCCGTGGATCGGCGGCGCCGCGGTCAGCCGCGAGATCGAGAAGGGCTGGATCTACTCGAACTGCTCCTACGTCTGCAGCCTGCTGCGGCCGGAGCTGTTCCGCGACCTCGAGCTCGCGCGTCACGGCCTGCAGGTCGTGCCCTACGGCGGCGGCGTCTCGATCACCAGCAACGGCGACATCCTCGGCAACTACACCGACGAGCAGGTGCAGCGGCGGGAATTCGCGCGCCACAACCCGCGCGACGCGGACGCGTACCACCGCTACTCGACCGACGTCATGCGCCAGTGCAAGTTCATCCGCCCGCTGCTGCTGCGCTCCCCGCCCGACCCGACCTCGTTCAAGCCGCGCGACATCCGCGAGATGATGTTCCTCGGCCGCGAGCTCAACAAGTTCGGCGAGCAGTTCATCTACGACACGATGCGCTTCTACTCGATGAGCATCGCCGACTTCCTCAACGAGTACTTCGAGTCGGACGCCATCAAGTGCCACCTCTCGGGCAGCGGCATCATCGGCTCGGCCATGGGCGTCTACTCGCCCGGCACGGCCTACGTGCTGCTGCACCACTACATGGGCGACGTGGACGGATCGATCGGCGCCTGGGGATTCGCGCGCGGCGGCATGGGCGCGGTGTCGAATGCGATCGCGAGCTCGTTCAAGTCCTTCGGCGGCGAGATCGTCACGGATGCGCCGGTCGCGCGCGTGATCGTCAGGGGCGGCCGCGTGACCGGCGTCGCGACCGAGAACGGCACCGAGTACCACGCCGATGTCGTCGTCTCGAACCTCGACCCGCGGCGCACTTACACGAAGATCTTCGACCCGAAGGACCTGCCGTCCGCGATCGTCGAGAAGGCGCAGCAACTGGAAGATCCGCGGCTCTTCCGGAAAGCTCAACATCGCGCTCGACGGACTACCGGAATTCCCGGCGCTCGGCAGGGACAATCCGCTCGCCTACGGCGACATGCACTTCCTCGATTCGCTCGAGAAGATGGAGCGCGCCTACGACGACTGGAAGAACGGCACCTGGTCGAAGGAGCCGTACCTCGACCTGCTGATCCCGTCGATGACCGACCCGACCATGGCGCCGCCGGGCAAGCACTTCATGTCGGTGTTCGTGCAGTACGTGCCGCCGTTCATCCACGGCCGCGAGTGGACCGACGCCGACCGCGACGGCTTCAAGAACACGGTGCTCGACCAGATCGGCCGCTACAGCCCGAACTTCAAGTCGCTGGTCCGCCACGTCGAGTGCCGCACGCCGCGCGAGCTCGAGGCCGAGGTCGGCCTCACCGAGGGCAACATCTTCCAGGGCGAGCTGACGATGGACCAGCTGCTGTTCAACCGGCCGTTCCCCGGCTATGCGCAATACCGCGGACCGGTGAAAGGCTTCTACATGTGCGGGTCCGGCACGCACCCCGGCGGCGGCGTGATGGCGGCGCCGGGCGCCAATGCCGCGCGCGAGATCCTGATGGATCTGCGGCGCCCGAACATCGTGCCGGAGGGCTGGAGCGATGACTGACCGCGATCGCATCGTCATCGTCGGCGGCGGCCACAACGGCCTGGTCTGCGCCGCCTACCTCGCCCGCGCGGGGCGCGAGGTCGTCGTGCTCGAGGCCGCCGCCCAGGTCGGCGGCGCGTCCGTCACGCGCGAGTTCACGCCAGGGCTTCAGGGTCTCTGCCTGTGCGCATCATCTCGTACCTGCTCGATGCGGGCATCGTGCGCGAGCTGAAGCTCGCCTCGCACGGCCTGAAGTGGCGCGCGATCCGGGCTGAAGACCGTCGCGCTCGCCCCGAGCCGGAGAGCATCTGCGTGCTGGACGGCGGCAAGCTCGTGGCCGGCACGCTCTCCGAGGGCGACCGCCAGGGACTCGCCGACTACCACGCGCGGATGCTGCGCTTCGCGCGCGTGCTCGCGAAGCAGCACAACCGTCTGCCGCCGCGCCTCGGCGGCGGCGGGCGTTCCGACATGTTCGGCGCCGCGATGCTCGGCCTCGACATCCGGCTGCTCGGCCGCGAGCCGATGCGCGAGTTCCTGCGGATCGTCGGCATCAACATCTACGACGTGCTCGAGGAGATCTTCGAGTCGCCGCTCCTGAAGGGTGCGCTAGCGCTTCGACGCGGTGCTCGGCGCGAATCTCGGACCGCGCTCGAACAACTCGGTGCTCGCGCTGCTGCACCGCCTGAGCGGGCAGGGCCAGGGCCGCGGCGGGTTCTCGATTCCGGAAGGCGGCATGGGCGCGATCAGCGAGGCGATGGCGGCGGCGGCGCGCGATGCCGGCGCCACGATCCGCACCGGCAGCCCGGTCGCGCGCATCACCCTCGAAGGCGACGCCGTCTCCGGCGTCGAACTCGAGAGCGGTGAGAAGATCGCCGCCGGCACGGTCGTCTCGAACGCCGATCCTGCCGCGACGCTGCTACGGCTGGTGGGCGCCAGACACCTCGAAACGGGATTCGTCCATCGCGTACGGCACTTCCGCTCGAAGGGCATGGCGGCGAAGCTGCACCTCGCGCTCGACGCACTGCCCGGATTTACCCGGCTGCCCGCCGAGCTCGCTGGCGAGCGCCTGCTGATCTCGCCGGACCTCGTCTACCTGGAGCACGCCTTCGATCACGCGAAGTACGGTCAGTGCTCCCCGGATCCCGCGCTGGAGATCACCATTCCCTCGGTGCACGACAAGGCGCTCGCGCCTGCCGGCAAGCACGTGCTGTCGGCGATCGTGCAGTACGCGCCCTTCGACCCGCGCGCAACCGGCGACGGACCGCGGCGCGAGCTCCTCGAGCGCACGCTCGGCGTGCTCGAGCGCCACGCGCCGGGCCTGCGCCGGCAGATCGTCGCCTCGGAGCTCCTGCTGCCGGCGGACATCGAGCGTGAGTTCCGCATCACGGGCGGCCACTGGCACCACGGCGAGCTGGCGCTCGACCAGTTCATGATGATGCGGCCGGTGCCGGGCGCGGCGCAGTACGCGATGCCGGTCGGCGGGCTCTTTCTGTGCGGCGCAGGTTGCCATCCGGGCGGCGGCGTGATGGGTTCTGCCGGCCGCAATGCCGCGAATGCGGTACTCGCGACGGAGCGTGCTGCATGAGCATCAAGGACGACATGAACCGGAAGGAACACTTCCGCAGGGCCGTGTGGGAAACGCCATTCCACCCGCGCACCTCGGCGCTCAACACCCTGAACGAATGGCACCGCTGGAAGGACTACACGACGGCCGACGCCTATTTCGACGAAGCCCTCGAGTACGCGGCCATCCGCAATGCCTGCGCCGTGTTCGACCTGACGCCGATGACCAAGCACCTGATCACGGGTCCGGACGCACTCGCCTTCCTGAACCGCCTCGTCACGCGCGACGTCGCCAAGATCAAGCCCGGCAAGGTCGGCTACACCATCTGGTGCGACGACAACGGCCAGGTGATCGACGACGGCACCATCTTCCACCTGCGCGAGGGCGTCTATCGCCTGTGCTCGCAGGAACGCCAGCTCGACTGGCTCACGCGCTCTGCCTTCGGCTTCGACGTCACCATCGTCGAGGACACGCACGACGTCGCCGCGCTCGCGCTCCAGGGACCGACCAGCTGCGCCGTGCTGAAGGCGATCGGCTGCGCGGGCGTGCAGAATCTCAAGCCCTTCGATATCGCATATTTTCCGTTTCACGGCGGCGAGCTGATGGTGTCGCGCACCGGGTTCACGGGCGATCTCGGCTACGAGCTCTGGATCGATCCGCCGCGCGCGCTCGATCTCTGGGATGCGCTCTTCGACAAGGGCAAGATCCACGGCATCCGGCCGATGGGCACGCACGCACTCGAGGTCGCGCGCATCGAGGCGGGCTTCATCCAGGCGCAGGTCGACTTCCACCCGGCCGACCAGGCGATCATGCTCGACCGCTCGCGCTCGCCCTTCGAGCTCGACCTCGGGCGACTTGTGGATTTCGGCAAGCCCAACTTCAACGGCCGCCGCGCCCTGCTCGAGGAGAAGAAGAACGGCTCGCGTTTCCGCTTCGTGAAGCTCGACATCGAGGGCAACAAGCCGGCGCGCTCGGCCTACGTCTACGACAAGGACAAGAATGTCGTCGGGACCGTGACCTCCGCAGAATGGTCGCCTTCCGCGAAGGCCAATATCGCCTACGCGTCCATGAAGATGCCCTGGGGACGGCCCGGCGACGAGCTGTGGGCCGAGATCTACTACCAGCGCGAGCTCAAGTGGTCGCGCGTGATGGCGCGCTGCCGCGTCGTCGAAGGCGCTTTCTTCGATCCTCCCCGCCGCCGCGCGACGCCCGCAGCGGATTTCTGACAGCGGCGCGGACGCGGGCCCGCCATGGCTCATCGGCTCGATTCGCTGCTCCGTCCGCGCTCGATCGCCGTGCTCGGCGCGACCGAGCGCAGCGGCACGGTCGGCCGCAACACCGTCGAGAACCTGCTGAAGGGCGGCTTCCAGGGCCCGCTGTTCGCGGTCAATCCGGGATACGCCACGGTCTGCGGCCTGCCCTGCTTTCCATCGCTCGCAGACCTGCCTGAACCGGTCGAGCACGTGATCTTCGCCATCGGCGACGCGCGCGTCGAGGCGGCGCTCGACGACGTCATCGCCCACGGCGCGCGCGCGGTCACGCTGATGTCCTCGCTGGTTCTCGCGAAGGACCGCGAGCCGCTGTTGCGCGACCGCGTGGCGGCCCGCTTGCGCGCGGCCGGGCTCCTGGCCTGTGGCGCGAACGGCATGGGCTTCTACAATTTCGCCGAAGGCATCTGGGGCTGCGGTTTCAGGACGCGGATGCATGCCCGCGGCGGAAATGTCGCCTATATCAGCCATTCGGGCTCGGGCATGTGCGGCATCGTGGACAGCGAAGAGCGCATCGACTTCAACCTCGTCGTCTCGACCGGCCAGGAACTGATCGTCGCGATGGACGAGTACCTCGATTTCGCGCTCGACCAGCCCGGGACGCGCGTCGTCGGCCTGTTCATGGAAACCGCGCGCAATCCCCGGGGCCTGATCCGCGCATTCGAAAAGGCGCGGCAGCGCCGCATCCCGATCGTCGCGCTGAAGGTCGGGCGCACCGAGCTTGCCGCCCGGCTGACCGTGTCGCACTCGGGTGCAATCGCCGGTGAGGACGGCGCCTACGACGCGCTGTTCGACCGCTACGGCGTGCAGCGCGTCCACGACATGGACGAGCTCGCGCACGGCGTTGATCATGTTCGCGCAGCCGCATCCGGTGCGCACCGGCGGCCTGGTGTCGCTCCACGACTCGGGCGGCGAGCGCCAGCTCCTGATCGACCTTGCGCACGACGCCGGCGTTCCGCTGACGACGCTCTCCGCCGCGACGACGGAGCGGCTCACGGCACTACTCGACCCCGGGCTGCCGGCGATCAACCCGCTCGATGCATGGAGCACCGGCGGGCCGGATTACCATGTCGGCATGGAGCAGTGCTTCGCTGCATTGCTGAGCGACCCGGGAGCGGCCATCGGCGCCGTGATCCACGATCGCGTGGCCGGCGGCGGGATCCAGGACAGCTACCTGGACTACCTGCGGGCCGGCCACCACGCCTCCGGAAAACCGGCATTCCTGGTTGCCAACGCCCGAGGCACGGGCTCGGATGAGCGAGTGGTCGCGGCGACGCGCGAAGGTTTCCCCGTGCTCGACGGAGTGCCGCAGTTCCTGCGCGGCGCCAGGGCCTTGCTCGAGTACCGCGATTTCCTGGCGCGCGAGCGCGCTCCCGCCGCCGCACTGCCGGGTCCGACGCTGGCCGGATGGCGTGCACGCCTCGCGGAGAGCCGCGCACTCGACGAGAATGAAGCCCTGGAGATGCTGCGCGATTTCGGGCTGCCTGTAATTCCCTGCCGTGTCGTCGACGACGCGCGCGCCGCAGTTGCCGCCGCGCGCGAGTTCGGCTTTCCGGTCGTGCTGAAGACCGCGATGCCCGGGATCGACCACAAGTCGGACCGCGGCGGCGTGCACCTCGGCATCGCGGACGAAGCCGCACTCGCCGTCGCCTACCAGGACCTGGCGAAGCGCCTCGGACCGCGCGCCCTGGTCGCGCCGATGGTCACGGATACGGGCGTCGAGATGCTGCTCGGCATGGTGCACGACGATCAGTTCGGGCCGATCGTGCTGCTCGGATACGGCGGACTGCACGTCGAAGCGCTCGCGGACGTGGTCCATGCGCTGCCGCCCTTCGACGCCGCGGAAGCGCGGAGGCTGGTCGCGAGTCTCGCGGTCGCAGCCCTGATCCACAGCCGCCGCCACCCGCGCGCGCTGGCGGTGGACGAATTCTGCAAGGCCGCCGCGCGATTCTCGGAGCTCGTTGCAGGCCTCGGCGACCTGCTCGCCGAGATCGACGTCAATCCCGTGATCGTGCATCCGGACGGCTGCATCATCGTCGATGCACTCATACACTCCAGACAGGGGCAACAACGATGAGTCTCCAGGCACTGGCAGGGCATGACCGCGGGCGCTGGCAGGCCGTGGCGAGGACCGCGCGCACGCGAATCGAAACGCGCCTCTTCATCGACGGCCAGTTCGTCGATGCGGCGAAAGGCGGCCGCTTCGAGACCATCAACCCGGCGAACGGCGAGACGCTCGCCGAGATGTCCGCCGGCACCGCGGAGGACATCGACCGCGCGGTCGCCGCCGCGAGGCGCGCGTTCAAGTCGGGCGTCTGGTCGAAGATGGCACCGCGCCAGCGCATGGAAGTCATGAACCGCTTCGCCGCGCTGATCGACCGGAACGCCGAGTCGCTCGCCGTGCTGGAAACGCTCGACATGGGCAAGCCGATCGCCGACGTCGTCGGCGGCGACCTGCCCGCGGTGATCGAAACCATCCGCTTCATGGCGGAATGCATCGACAAGGTGGACGGCGCCGTTACCAGCACCGAGTCCGGCGTCATGCACCTCGTATTGCGCGAGCCCTACGGCGTGGTCGGCGCGATCTCGCCGTGGAATTACCCGCTGTTGATGGCGACCTGGAAGATCGCGCCCGCGCTCGCGGCCGGCAACACGGTCGTGCTGAAGCCCGCCGAACAGGCGCCGATGAGCTGCCTCCGGCTCGCGGAGCTCTTCGTCGAGGCCGGCGGGCCGGCAGGCGTCTTCAACGTCGTGAACGGCCTCGGCGAGGAGGCAGGCAAGGCGCTCGCGCTGCACGACGACGTCCGCAAGATCACGTTCACTGGCTCGACCGCGGTCGGCAAGCTGATCCTGCAGTATGCCGGCCAGTCCAACATGAAGCAGGTCGCGCTCGAGTGCGGCGGCAAGACGCCGCAGGTATTCCTCGCCGACGTCGCCGATTTCGACCGGGCAGTGACCGCGGCCTATCGCGGCATCTATTCGAACATGGGCGAGGTCTGCAATGCGGGCTCGCGCCTGCTCGTCGACCGTTCGATCAAGGACCGGTTCGTCGAACGATTCGTCGAGCTCGGACGCGACGCCTTCGTGCCGGGCGATCCGCTCGATCCCGCGACGAACATGGGTCCGCTCGTCACCCGCGAGGACCAGAAACGCGTGCTCGGCATGATCGACAAGGGCCGTCAGGAAGGCGCGAAGCTCGAGTTCGGCGGCGGCGCGCCGGCCGGGACTGAAGGAAGGCGCCTACGTCAATCCCACGCTCTTCACCGGCGTGAAGAACGACATGACGATCGCGCGCCAGGAAATCTTCGGCCCCGTCGCCTCGGTGATCGAGTTCGACGGCGTCGATGAGGCCATCGCGATCGCGAACGACACGATCTACGGCCTCGCCGCCGGCGTCTGGACCCGCGACCTCGACACGGCGTTCAAGCTGGTGCGCGGCATCGAGGCCGGCATCGTCTGGATCAATTCCTTCGACGAGGGCGACATGACGCAGCCGTTCGGCGGCTACAAGCAGTCCGGCAATGCACGCGACAAGTGCCTCGACAGCTTCAAGAGCTACACGCAGTCGAAGTCAGCGTGGTTCAGGCTGGCATGATCCATTCCGAACACCGCGACGGGCTCGCCGTGCTGACGCTCAATCGGCCGGACAAGCTGAATGCAATCAACCGGCCGATGATCGAGGCGCTCGACCGAGCGCTCGACGTGGCCGAGGCCGACGACACCGTGCGCGCGATCCTCGTGGTCGGCGCCGGGCGCGCCTTCTCCGCCGGCTTCGACCTCGACATGGGAGTCGGCGAGGGCCGGCCCGATCCCGCCGACGTGCGCCGCGCGCTGGAGAACGACTTCCGCATCATCATGCGATTCTTCGATTGCCCGAAGGTAACCATCGCCGCCGTGCACGGCTATTGCCTCGGCAGCGCGATGGAGCTCGCCGTCGCCTGCGATCTCACGATTGCATCGGACGATTGCCGCTTCGGCATGCCCGAGGTCCGGTTCGGCAGCGGCATCGTCACCATGCTGATGCCCTGGCTCGCGGGCCCGAAGCAGGCGCGCTATCTGCTGCTGTCGGGAGACGACCGCGTGAGCGCACAGGAGGTGCGCGACATGGGCCTCGTCAATCGGGTAGTGCCGGCCGCGAATGCTCCGCGAGGAAGCGCTGGAACTCGCGCGCCGAGTCGCCGCGAACGACCCGCATGCGGTCCGTCTGACCAAGCAGGCCATCAACCGCAGCCTCGAGATCGCCGGCATGCGCGAGGCGCTCGCGCAGGCGCTCGAGGTGGACATCAGGATCGAGACCTCCGAGACCGCCGAGTCGCGCGAGTTCAACGAAATCCTGAGGCGTGACGGGGCGAAAGCCGCGATTGCGTGGCGCAGCGCCCGCGCCAGCCAGCAGACAGCCGGGAAGAAATCATGAGCCAGGCGAAGAAAGTCCCCGACGAATTGCGCCGCTATCTCGAGCAGCATCCGGACACCCGGCTGCTGGAGCTGCTGCAACCCGACATGCTGGGCATCCTGCGCGGCAAGCGCGTCGTCAGCGACGAGTTCGCGAAGCCCTTCGCCGGCGGGCTCAACTTCTGCGGCGCGACGGTGCTGCTCGACGCCAAGGGCCAGACCTTCGAGGGCATCGACAATGGCGGCCGCGATGGCGATCCCGATGCGATCTCGACGGCCGTGGCCGGCTCGCTCGCACCCGTGCCCTGGGCGCAGGTGCCGACCGCCCAGGTACTGCTCGAGATGGCGACCGCGTCCGGCGAGCCCTTCTTCGCGGATCCGCGCCAGGTCCTGCGGCATGCGGCGAAGCCGTTGCAGGACATGGGACTGACCGCCGTCGCGGCGACCGAGCTCGAGTTCTACCTGCTCGAATCCGACGGCGACCGCCCTGCGCCGAAAGTCGGGCGCATCCCGGGAACGCGCCGCCTGCAGGACGGGCCGCAGTACGGCAGCATGGACGACGTCGAGGACGTCGACCCGTTCCTCGCCGAGCTCTATGCTACCTGCAAGGCGCAGAACATTCCCGCCGGCGCGACGCTGAAGGAATTCTCGCCGGGCCAGTTCGAGGTCAATCTGCACCACGTCGCGAGCGCCGAGCTCGCCTGCGACCATGCGGTGCTGCTGAAGCGCGCGGTGAAAGCCGTTGCGAAGCGGCATGGCATGGGCGCCACATTCATGGCGAAGCCCTTCGCCGAGTCCGCCGGCTGCAGCCTGCACGTGCACGTGAGCCTGGTGGACGCCACAGGCCGCAACGTCTTTGCCAGCAACAATGCCGAAAAGCCGGTTTCGACGACACTGAAACACGCGATCGGCGGCCTTGCCGCGACCATGGCGGAATCCATGGCGATCTTCGCGCCGACCGCGAATTCCTACCGCCGCTACCGGCCCGGCATGTTCGTGCCGCTCGCGCCGAACTGGGGCCGCAATCACCGGGGCGTGGCGCTGCGCATCCCGCTGTCCGGGCTCGAGGACACGCGTGTCGAGCATCGCCCGGGCGGTTCGGACGGAAATCCGTACCTCGTGATGGCGGCGATCCTCGCCGGCATCCACCACGGCATCGCGAAGAAGCTCGATCCGGGCCCGATGATCGAGCCCGGCACCATCATCGAGGAAAAGATCGGGCTGCCAGTGCGCTGGGAGGCGGCGCTCGATGCGTTCGACGCCGCGAAGGTGCTGCCGAAATACCTCGGCAAGCGCTACCACGAGCTGTATGCGAACTGCCGGCGCGAGGAATGCGACCGCATCCACGCCGAGATCACGGACCGCGACTAGTCGCATCCACGCGGAGATCACGGATCGCGACTACGAGTGGTACCTGCGCGCGATCTGACCCGTCAGGACGAGAGCGCGGCGTTCTGCGCCGCGACCGAGCCGCGGGCCGGCGCCTGCAGGAGCTGCGTGACCGGCAGCCGCGCGCGGATCCAGTCCTGGAATCCCGCCAGCACGATTTCCTTGTCCGACAGGATGCCCTGCGTGTAGGCGCCGGAGGACAGGCCGCGCTGCACCGATCGCGTCAGGATCTCGTCCTCCGCCTGCACGCGTGAATTGAGCCGCGCGCACAGGAAGCGCGCCGCCTTCATCTCGCGGCGGTCGTCCTTGAAGCCGAAGGACCGCGCGCGGATCAGCGTGCGCCCGGGTCCCGTCGGTACGACGTGGAAGAAATCGAGCCACTCGGGGTAGATGTCGAAGAACACGTTCGGGAACAGCCCGAAGTAGGTCCAGCGCCGGCGCATGTCCTCGGGCAGGTGCTCGATCACCGGCAGGAATTTCGCGTAGCGCTCGGCGCTCCAGGACTTCAGCGGCTTCTCGCGCATCCGGTGGCTCAGTCGCATCGTGCCGCCCGGGAAGATCTCGCGGTCGTACTTCGACTCCATCAGCGCCGAAAGGCCCGGATGGCCGATCGGGAAGTGATAGTCCTCGACGTAATTCTCGACGACGTTCTTCCAGTCGATCTCGAGCTCGTGGGTCCACAGCTCGTCCAGCGGCACCATCTGCTCCATCCGGTAATGCGCGAGTTCGGCCGCGTGCGGCGCCATCTGCTCCGCGACCGACGGCCCGCCGGGCGCGAATCGCACGAACACCATCCCCATGAACACTTCGAGCTCGATCGGCTTCAGGCCGAACTTCGAGCGGTCGAATTTCGGAAATGTGTCCGGCGCGCTGACGCTGCGGTTGCGCCCGTCGAGGTGATAGGTCCAGCCGTGGTACATGCAGGTCAGGAACTTCCCGCAGCGGCCGCGCTCGGCGCCGACCACGGCGTGCGCGCGATGCGAACAGACGTTGTGGAAGGCGCGCAGCGTCCCTGCCTCGTCGCGCACGACGAAGCCGCGCTGGCCGAAGAACTCGAACGAGACGAAATCGCCGGCCGACGGAACTTCGCTGACATGGCAGGCGACCTGCCACGAGGGCCGGAAGAGCCGCTCCTTCTCGAGCTCGTGGAATTCCTCGTTGTGATACACCCAGGCCGGCAGCGTGTAACGCAACGCCGGTTCCGTGGTCGGCTCGGCACTGGCTGCGCGCGCAGCGGTCATCGCCGGCGCCGGCGACTGGATGCGGTCGGCGAGCCACGGGAACACGCTGCAGAGGTAAGCGCGGCACTGGCGCTTCGCCGCCTCGCGGTCGAATTCGTCGCCCGAGAACAGGATGCCCTGCCACTGCTGATCGATCAGGCCGGTCAGTCCGAGCGACACGGCCTCGGCGTCGGGCCAGCCCGCGACGCCCCGCGCCGCGATCAGCTGCGCGGCACAGCCGCGTCACGGTATCGCTGTAGGCCTGGTCGCGATCGCCGCAGATCCGCTGGTAGTCCGCGCGCGCATTCGATTCCGCCAGGAACGCGTACCAGACCGCGATCTTCTGCGAGGCGCTGAGCCGCCGGGAGAGGCTTGCGTCGATGATCCCGAGCAGGCTCCGGAGCGCGTCGCTGCCGGTGTCCTCGAGCACGTTCGCCATGACCTCGGCGAATTCCTCCGAGACCTCGCGCAAGGTCGCGAGCAGCAGCGCTTCCTTGCTGCCGAAATGAAAGTTGATCGATGCCGCCGTGTGGCCGGCCGCTGCCGCGATCCTGGCGGAAGTCAGTTCCGACAGGCCATGACGGGAAATCGCGGCGATCGTCGCGTGGATCAGGTCGAGCTTCGAGCCGCTCGGCCGCAGATCGACACCAGTTTCGAGATTGGCCGCCATGGTCGCCTCCCGGAGAGTCGCCTTGGGATTCTAGCCCGGCCCGGGGCATGGCTCAATGATCATTCAGTATTTGAAATGGTGATTCAGTGAAATATAACCTATTGTAATACAAGGTTATTTCTGGATTCCCGTGGTGACGTAATCCGTTTACTCTGGCGTCGTGCCTAGGGGGATACACCATTTCGCCGGCCTGCTGGCCGGCTTGCTGCTGTTCGCCGCGAATGCGGCCGCGAACGCGCCCTCGCCTTCATCCCCCGCCTACGGCATCCGCATCGACGAAGCCTGGATCACGTTGCCGGACGGCGTGCGCCTGTCGGCCGATCTCTACATGCCGACCGGCGGCGCGGCCCGCGAAAGACATCCGGTGCTGCTCGAATACCTGCCCTATCGCAAGCGCGAATCGCGCAACCGCGACTACGCGATGTATTCGTATTTCGTGCAGCGCGGTTATGTGGTCGCGGCGGTGGACATCCGCGGCACCGGCAACAGCGAGGGCCGGCTGATTCCCTACGAATATTCCGACATCGAGCAGCAGGACGGCGAGGTCGTGATCGACTGGCTGTCGAAGCAGCCCTGGTCGAACGGCAAGGTCGGCATGTTCGGCATTTCCTGGGGCGGCTTCAATTCCATCCAGATGGCGGCGCGCCACCCGCCGGCTTTGAAGGCGATCATCGCCGTCGATGCGACGGACGACCTCTACCAGGATGACGTGCACTTCATGGACGGGATCATGCACGTCGATTCCTGGGAGATGAGCATGGACCTCGACAACTCGCGGCCGGGCGCCCCCGACTACGTCATCGACGACGACAATTTCCGCAATCGCTTCGACACCGATCCCTGGATGCTGACCTACAAGGTCCAGCAGCGCGACGGCCCGTTCTGGGATCGCGCCTCGACCCGCGATCGCCTGCAGGACATCCGCATCCCGGCCTTCTTCATCGGCGGCTGGTACGACGGCTATCGCGACAGCGTCCCGCGCATGCTCGCGAACGTGAATGCTCCTGTGAAAGCGATCATGGGCGCCTGGTCGCATGCCTGGCCGCACGATCCCTACCCGAATCCCGGCATGGAATGGCGGCACGAGGCCGTGCGCTGGTTCGATCAATGGCTCAGGGGCGTGGACACCGGCATCCTCGATGAGCCGCGCCTCGCCGTGTACGTCCGTAACTGGCATGCGCCCGGCCCCTATCTCGCGTACGCGCCAGGCAGCTGGCGCTACGAAGACGGCTGGCCGATCGCACGCATCCGCGAACAGGTCCTGTACCCGCAGGACGATCACACGCTGAAGGCCGATGCGCCCGCCGCCTCCACGCATCGGCTGCGCTACCTGCCCTCGATCGGTATCGAGGCCGGCGGGCCGGTCATGTGGTGGGGCGATGTCGCGCACGACCAGCGCCCGACCGATGCCTACAGCCTGACCTACGACAGCGAGCCGCTCGCCGAGGACACTGGAAATCCTCGGCCTGCCGCGCGCCACGCTCGCCGTGTCCGCCGATGCCCCGCGCGCCAACTGGATGGCGCGGCTGTCCGACGTCGCGCCAGACGGCACGGTGACCCAAGTAGCCGGCGCGGCATTCAACGGCAATCATCGGCTCTCGGCGCGCTCGCCTTCTGCGATCGTGCCGGGCGAGGAATTCACGATCGATATCGAAATGCACTTCACGTCATGGGTATTCCCCAAGGGGCACCGCATCCGCCTCGCGGTCAACAATGCGCAGTGGCCCATGCTATGGCCGACACCCGATCCGATGACGACGACGCTGCGGCTCGCAGGCTCGCGGCTGTCATTGCCGGTCGTGCCGTTCGAGAAGCGCCCGGTGCCCGCTTTCCTGCCGCCGGCGAAGGATCCACAGATGCCGGGCTACGAAACGCTCGATGCCGGCACCAGCTCCGGCTACGGCGAGATCTCTTCGGTCGATCGCAATCCGCAGACGGGCGCGGCGACGGCGACCGCCACCAACAGCGGCGGTTATCGCTATCCCTGGGGCACGGAGCGCTATCACGAGACCATCCGCCACGATGTCACGGACGGCGAACCCGGCAAGGCCTCCGTGCTCGGCACGCACCGGATGGAAGTTGATTTGCCAGGTCGGACCCTGCTCTGGGAAGCGGAGCTTTCCTTCAAGAGCGACCACGACAATTTCTATTACAGCTATCTGCGGCGGCTGTCGGAGAATGGCAAGCTGGTACGCGAGAAGACCTGGACCCGAACCATTCCACGCGATTTCCAGTAACAAGACTCAGAGAGATGGGGATTCCGAATGACGATGCATACCGATAATTTCCGGCGCCTGCTCGGCGGCCTGCTGATCGCGGGCCTGGCAATCCTCGGCGCCGGCTGCGCGAAGAAGGAACAGGCAACTGCGGACGCCCCCGCAATGGCCGAACTCGCCCTGAAGAATGGCGCGATCTACACGGTCGACGGCGCACGGCGCTGGGCGCAGGCGGTCGCAATCCGCGGCGGCCGCATCGTATTCGTCGGCACGGACAAGGACCTCGAATCCCAGATCGGGCCGGATACGCGCGTCGTGGACCTGAAAGGCCGCATGCTGATGCCGGCATTCCAGGATGCGCACATTCACCCGATCAGTTCCGGAATCGAGGCCACTGCCTGCAACCTCAATGGGCTCGAAGTCCTCGATCAGGCCGCTGAAGCGATCAAGTCGCGCGAAACCGTTGATCGCTACGTCGCCACAATCAAGAAATATGCTGACGAGCACCCGGACGAAGCCTGGATCACGGGCGGCGGCTGGCTGATGTCGGCTTTCGGGCCCGGCGCGCTCGCCAGCCGCAAGCTGATCGATGCCGTCGTTCCCGACCGCCCCGTGGCCTTGTGGAGCACGGACGGCCATACGATCTGGGTCAACAGCAAGGCACTGGAACTCGCCGGTATCACGAACGAAACGCCCGACCCGCCCGACGGGCGCATCGATCGCGACCGCCAGGGTGTCGCCATCGGCAGCCTGCAGGAGGGTGCGGCAGATCTGGTGTCCGCCGTGATGCCACCGGCCACCGATATCCAGCTGCAGAAGGGCCTGCGCTACTCGGTCAAGCTGCTGAACGGCTTTGGCATCACCGCAATCCAGGATGCCTCCGTCGACGAACCCGATCTCAAGGCCTACAAGGCGGTCGACGCCAGCGGCGACCTGAGCCTGCGGGTCGTCACGTCAATCCTGTGGGAACACGACAAGGGGTTGGATCAGGTACCCGCCATTGAGAGCCTGCGGAAACAGTACACGGCGGGTCACGTTGTTGCGGGAACCGTCAAGATCTTCATGGACGGCGTGATGGAGAACTACACGGCGGCGATGCTCGAACCGTACCTGATACCGGGCAATGTGCGCGGCATCCCGATGGAAGATCCGGAACAGCTGAAGACAATTGTTACGCGCCTCGACGCCGACGGCTTCCAGGTGCATTTCCATGCGATCGGCGATGCTGCGATCCGCGAGGCGCTGGACGCAATCGAAGCCGCGCGCAAGGCCAACGGCGATCTGGATCACCGGCATCACATCGCGCACATCCAGCTCATCGACGCAGCAGATGTCCCGCGCTTTCGCGAACTCGGCGTGGTGGCCAATTACCAGCCGTTGTGGGCCTTTGCCGATTCCTACATTACCGACCTGACGATCCCCTTCCTGGGCCCGAAGCGTTCCGCCAGCCTGTACGCGATCAACAGCCTGCGGCAGAGCGGCGCCGTCGTTGCCTTCGGCAGCGACTGGTCGGTGTCGAGCGCAAACCCGATGGAGGAGATGGAAGTCGCCGTCACGCGCATGGGGCCGGCGGGCGAAACAAAGACGCCATTCCTCCCGTCCGAGCGCATCGGATTGCCGGACGCAATTGCGGCATTCACGATCAATGCGGCCTATGTGAACCATCTCGAGACCGAGACTGGCTCGATCGAGGTCGGCAAGCTCGCGGATCTCGCGATCCTGGACCGCAACCTGTTCGACATCCCTGCGAGCGAGATTTCGGATGCCAAGGTCCTGGTCACGCTCTTCGAGGGCAAGCCCGTGCACGGAGACCTGGGCGCACTCTGATTCGAACGACAGCCAATGGAATTCACAACATGCAAATCAGGAACACGCTTCGCCATATCGCGTCTGCGGCGGCCCTTGCGGCATTGATGGTCGGCCAGGCTCAGGCCTCGGACGACAGCAACTCATCCGGTTCCTATCAGGATCTGGTTTCGCTGTTCGCCCAATGGCGCGCATTCGAGGTACCGCCGAACCGCGGCGGCGCGCCCGATTACACGGCTGCGACCACTGCGCGCCGGCAGGCAGAACTCAAGGAATACCAGCAGCGGCTGGCGTCGATCAATCCCGGGTCCTGGCCGGTGGAGCAGCGCGTCGACTACGAGATCGTGCGCGCCGAGATGAACGGCATGGACTTCAACCTGCGCGTGCTCCAGCCCTGGGTGCGCGACCCGGCCTGGTACAAGACCCTGTGGACCGAACAGAGCGACACGCCCGCGCACGAGGGCCCGACCAACCATGCGACCGTCGAGCTCTGGACCTATTCGTTCCCACTGTCGAAGCAGGCCGAGGCCGGACTCGCACGCGGACTCGCGGTGATACCGCCGCTGTGCGAGCAGGCGCGCGGCAACCTGACGGGCAACGCGCACGATCTCTGGGTCACGGGTGCGGGCACGCTGCGCACGCAGGTTGCCGACCTCGACGCCCTCGCGGAAAAGACCGGCAAGAACGGGCGAGTCCTGAAGAAGGCGATCGCCGACGCCCGTGCTGCCACCGAATCACTGATCGACTGGCTGGACGCAGAGGCGCCGTCCAAGACCGGCCCATCCGGCATCGGCAGGGAGAACTACAGCTGGTACCTGCGCAATGTCGTGCTGGTGCCGATGGACTGGCAGGACGAGGTCGACCTGCTGAAGCGCGAACTGGCTCGGGCGCACGCCTCGCTCAGGCTCGAGGAAGCGCGCAACGCCGGCCTGCCGGAACTGACGGCGGTCGCCACGCCAGAGGAATACCAGCAGCGCGCCAACGACGAGATCACGCGCTACATCGATTTCCTGCGCAGCAAGGATCTCTACCCGATGCGCGACAGCATGGACCCGGCGATGCGCGCCCAGGTCGGCCAGTTCGTGCCGATCGAGAAGCGCAATTTTTTCTCGATCGCGAGCCACATCGAGCCGCTGGCGCTGTTCACGCATTTCTACCACTGGTGGGACCTGGCGCGGATGCGCGACGAGCCGCATGCGAGCCCAATCCGCCGCGGACCCCTGCTCTACAACATCTGGAACAACCGGGCCGAGGGCATGGCGACCGCCATGGAGGAGTTCATGCTGCATGCCGGCCTGTACGACCTGCGTCCGCGCGCGCGGGAGGTCGTCTGGATCATGCTGGCGCAACGCGCGGCGCGCGGCCTCGCTTCCCTCTATGCGCATGACAACCAGTTCGACCTGCAGCAGGCGAAGGCATTCCAGGTCGAGTGGACGCCGCGTGGCTGGATGCGGCCGGACCTGGATCTCCTGGGCTTCGAGCAACAGCTCTACCTGCGCCAGCCGGGCTACGGCTCGAGCTACGTGACCGGAAAGTACCTGCTGGAAGACTTGATGCGCGTACGCTCGCACCAGCTCGGCAAGGACTTCTCGATGAAGCGCTATTTCGACGAGGTCAATGGCGCCGGCATGATCCCGGTGACGCTCATCCAGTGGCAGCTGACGGGAACCCGCCCGCAATGAAAGGGCTTGCGCTGCTGGCCGCGCTCGCATTCGCGACCGCGGCGCAGGCCGGCACGACGCTGAACTACACGGTTCAGCACGCGGGCAAGACCTCGGGTGCGCTGACAACGGTCATCGGCGACGACGGGCGCGTCAGCGTGACCTTCTCCTACCGCGACAACGGCCGCGGGCCCGACCAGTCGGAGGAAATCCGGGTCGCCGCCGACGGGACGCTCCTGTCTTACCGCCTGAAGGGGAAGTCCACGTTCGGCGCGGCGCTCGACGAGCGCTTCACGCTGGCGCACGGACGCGCGAGCTGGCGTTCGCCGTCGGAGCACGGCGAGGCGAAGCCTGCCGGGCCCGCGATGTACCTGCCGAACGACGGCAGCCCCGAGATCCGCGCGATGATCGTGCGCGCCTCGCAGCGCAGGCCTGATGGCCGCATCGCCGCATTGCCGGGCGGGGAGCTGCAAAGCACGCGGATCGCCGAGATGCGGGTGGGCGAGGCCGGAATGGAACGCAGCATCGCGCTTTACTCGATCCTCGGGCTCGGCATGCAACCGGTCTATGTCTGGCTCGATGACGACGCCGGCATGCGCCTGTTCGCGCGCATCAGCCCCGGCACGGCCCATGTCATTGCCCGGGGCTACGAGGCCTGGTCGCCGAAGCTCGAGGAGCGCCAGGTCGCCGCCGCGACGGATTTCCTGCACGACATCGCCGTCAGGAACGTCAGGCGCCTGCCCGATCCCGTCCTGATCCGCGACGTGCGCATATTCGACACGGCGACTGCTGCGCTCGGTGCGCCTTCCGACGTCTACCTGTATGGCGGGCGGATCGCATCGATCTACCCGGCGGGTTCGCCCGCGCAGCAGGCGGCGACGGTGATCGAAGGCGGCGGGCGCGCGCTGCTGCCGGGCCTCTTCGACATGCACACGCACGAGGACGCCTGGAACGCCGCGCTGCAGATCGCGGGCGGCGTCACGACCTCGCGCGACATGGCAAATGACAACGCGCTGCTCGCCGACCTGATCGCACGCATCAGCCGCGGCGAGCTGATCGGGCCACACGTCGTGCCGGCCGGCTTCATCGAGGGCGAAAGTCCCTATGCGGCGCGCGGCGGTTTCGTGGTCACGAGCGTCGAGGAGGCGCAGAAAGCCGTCGACTGGTACGCGCAGCGCGGCTACCGGCAGATCAAGCTGTACAACTCGATCCATCCGGACTGGGTCGTGCCGATCGCCGCCTATGCCCACTCGCGCGGCCTGAGGGTCAGCGGCCACGTGCCCGCGTTCTCGCGCTCCGAGCGCGTAGTCCGCGAGGGCTACGACGAACTCCAGCACATCAACCAGCTGATGCTGAACTTCGTCTCGGATCCGGAAACCGACTCGCGCACCCTCGCCCGCTTCATCCTGCCCGGCGAGCGGGCCCTGGCCCTCGACCTCGACTCGAAGGCCGTGCGCGATTTCATCGCGTTGCTTGCCGAGCGCCAGACCGTCATCGACGCGACGCTCGCGACCTTCGAGGGCATGTACACGCAGGGCCAGGGCGAGATGGACCCGGGCATGGCGCCGATCGCTGATCACCTGCCGTTCGCGACGCAGCGGGGCCTGCGCAGCAACTCCATGGAAGTCAGCGGCGCGAAGCTTGCAACCTACCGCGCGTCCTATGCGCACATGATCGAGTTCGTCGGCCGACTGCACGCCGCCGGCGTGCCGATGGTCGCCGGCACGGATAACATTGCCGGATTCACGCTGCACCGCGAGCTCGAACTCTACGTCAAGGCGGGCCTGACGCCGGGCGAGGCGATCCGCATCGCGACCGAGAATGGCGCCCGCTACACAGGACTCTCCGCCGAGACCGGGACGATCGAGCGCGGCAAGCTGGCCGACCTGATCCTGGTGGATGGCGACCCGACGCGCGACATCTCCGCTATCCGCCGCGTCAGTCTCGTCATCACGCGCGGCGTCGCCTACGCGCCGGCAGAGGTCTATGAGTCCTTCGGCGTGAAGCGTTTCGTCGATCCACCGCGGATTGCCGTGGCCGACGACTGACTTCGCCGCGCCGCGAGCGAGTTGTCAGCCGGCGGCGTTGATCGCCGAAACGAGCGACGCGCCGAATATCGCCAGCCCGATCCAGTACACAATGGGCGTCACGACCAGCGAGCACAACAGCTGTGCAATGCCCATGCCGACCACCCCACGAGCCAGGTTGACGATCGCCAGGATGCAGCCGCCCATTCCGGCGATGATGCCCCCGAGCCAGCCGGTCATTGGTATCGGCAGCAGCATGATTACCCAGCCAACGATCAATACGATCCATGCCGGCTTGACAAGCGACGTGTCCAACACCTTGCCCGCGACTTCATTCATCCCCTGGCCCTCCGTCAAGATTCAACTTTCCGCCCGGTGGCGGGTGAGGCCCGATTCTGGCGCGTTAGGCCGCCGGGGCCAATGGCCGCGGCCGGCCGACGGCGTGGCCCTGCACGAAATCGATGCCCATCGCGCGCGCCGCCTCGAGCGCCGGCTGGTCCTCGACCTGCTCGGCGATCAGCCGGAAATTCAGCGTGCGCGCCATGCTGATCACGGCGGTGACCATCGCCTGGTTGACCGAGTCGCGGCCCAGGTCGCGCATGAAGGACCCGTCGATCTTCAGGTAGTCCATCGGCAGCTGCTTCAGGTTGGAGAAGCCGCCGAGGTCGGTGCCGAAATCGTCCAGCGCGAAGCGGCAGCCCATGCCGTGCAGCACGTCGATGAAGCGCCGCGACTGCTCCAGGTTGCCGGTCACCGAAGTCTCCGAGACTTCGAAGCAGACCTGCTGCGGCGCGACGCCGCTGCGATCCAGTTCCTCGACGACGAATTCCAGGAATGTCGTGTCGGCGAGCGTCTGCCCGGACACGTTGATCGCCAGGCTGCGTCCGACAGGTAGCCGGATCGCGCCCGCCGCGAGCGCCGCGAACGCAGCGCCGATCACCCAGCGATCGATCAGGCCCATCAGGCGGTAGCGTTCCGCCGCGGGGAAGAATTCCGCTGGCAGGATGGCCTGGCCGTCGTCGTGCAGGCGGACGAACACTTCCATCGCCGGCCCGCCGGTCGAGCCCGCGCGGGTCGGCTCGATCGGCTGCAGGTAAAGCTCGAAGAAGCCATCGCGCAACGCGGCCTGCAGCCGCTGCAGCCAGTGGATCTCGCCGCGACTGCGCGCAACGGCCTCGTCGTGCGAGGAATAGACATGGACGTGGCTGCCGGTCTGTCGCTTCGCCACGTAGCAGGCCGAGTCGGCCGCATTCATGATTTCCTCGAGCGAATTGCTCTCGCTCGTCACCTCGACCAGGCCGACGCTGACCCCGACGCTGAAGATCCGGTCCTTCCAGATGAAGCGGTATTCGCCGATCGCCCGCCAGATGTCGTCGGCGATCTGGCGCGCCTTGGAGAGCGGGCAGCCGACCAGCAGCACGCCGAACTCGTCGCCGCCGAGCCGCGCCACGGTGTCCGAATCGCGCACCGCCTCGCGGATCAGCGCCGCGACCTCGCGCAGCATGTTGTCCCCGGCGAGATGGCCGCTGGTGTCGTTGACCGCCTTGAAGCGATCAAGGTCCAGGTAGCACATCACGTGCCCCTGCCGGCCCGCGCGCGCGACCTCGAGCGCTTCGCCGAGGCGGCGCTCGAATTCGCGGCGATTGACGAGTCCGGTCAGCGCGTCGTGGCTCGCCTGGTAGGACATCTGCTGCGTCAGGCCGCGCAGCTCGCTGACGTCGTGCAGCATCACCGCGGCGCCGGCGATCTCCCCTTCCCCGCCGCGGATCGGCGAGGCCGAGGCCTCGATGCCGAGTTCGTGGCCGGTCGCGCGCGCGATCATGATCGCGCGCCGGCCGAGTGTCGCGCGGCTGCCGGAACCGAGGCACTGCTGGACCGGGTCCGCCAGCGGGCGCCGGTCGTGTTCATCGACGAATCCCGCCAGCGTGCTGAACGGCTGGCCGAGCGCATCCTCGCGCCGGACGCCGGCCAGCGTCTCGGCGGCCTTGTTCATGTAGTCGACGCGGCCCTGCGCATCGGTCGTCATCAGGCCCTCGCCCAGCGAATCGAGCGCGAGCTGGGCGCGGCCCGGCAGCAGCGGCTGCGCCGGCGCCTCGTGGTGCGGCAGCATCTCGGTCGCGCTGAACAGCACGATCCTGCGTTCGCCGGAATCGAGCGCCGTGCCGGAGAGCTCGAGGCGCGTCACCTGGCCGTGGCTGTCGGACAGCTCGACCTCGGTCATCGCGGGCCCGGGTTCGCCGGACAGCACGCGCGTGACGGCCAGGTTGACGAGCTCCGCGTAGGCAGGCGCGACCAGGTCCGCGAGGTTCCGCCCCACCATGTCCGCCACCGGGATGCCGGCGAGCGTCGCAAAGGCCTCGTTGACCGCCTCGATGCGCTCGCCGTGCAGGAGCGCGGGTTCGCGCATGCCGGCCAGCATCGCGCGCGCGACATCGGCACCGGCAACCCCTTGTCCGCGGGCGGTCTGATGCTCCGTTTCGGCCTGGTCCACGAGCCGGCGCAGCGCGCGCCGTTGCAGCAGGATGACGACGGCAAGCACGGCGGCGACAATCGCAAATCCGGCACCAGCGATCACCGGAACCGTCATTCGGCCTGTAATCCCCTTCGGTTTGTCGCAGACTGGGTAGCCGCGCAACCGTTGAATATGTTGTCTTGTGCGATCTTCGGCAGCATATCTCACGCTTGTACTAACGCCCCGCGCGATTCACCATAATGGTTCGGGGTTTGACGCTTACCAACGAGGCCGGGAGCAGAATGTCCGGAAAAATCGAGGCCGCGCGGCGGCAGATGATCGAGCAGCAGGTCCGCACCTGGGAGGTGCTCGATCCGCGCGTGCTGGAGACGCTCGCGGCCGTGCCGCGCGAGCAGTTCGTACCGGAAGCCTATCGTGACGTCGCCTTCGCCGACACGGCGATCCCGATCGGGCACGGCGAATTCATGCTGACGCCCAAGATCGAGGGCCGCATCCTGCAGGCCCTTGGGCCCGAACGGGGCGAGCGCGTGCTGGAGATCGGCACCGGCACCGGCTTCTTTGCCGCCTGCCTCGAGTACCTGAGCGGCGACGTCGACAGCATCGAGATCCATGCCGACCTCGCCGATGGCGCGACGCGCGCGCTCGAGCGGCAGGGCATCAGGCGCGTGCGCGTTGCCTGCGCCGATGCGATGGACCGCAGCTTCGATCCGCAGTACCAGGCGATCGCGGTCACCGGCTCGCTGCCGGTCTACGATCCGCGCTTCGAGCGCGCCCTCGCCGTCGGCGGGCGCCTGTTCGTCGTGGTCGGCTCGCCGCCGGTCATGGAAGCGCGGCTCGTCACCCGCACGGCCATCGACGCCTGGCTCAGCGAGGACCTTTTCGAGACCCGCATCGAGCCGCTCCGGAACGCGACCCCGGCAGCCCGATTCCACTTCTGACCCCCCATGAAACCCCCGTTTGCCTCCCTTCAGGGGCCATTGCGGAGGGTCATGTGGTGATATACACTAGTAGAACAGTAGTAGTCCTCGCCCACCCTGCGCCAAGGAAAGACCTCGCATGAATACCAGGCATTGCATTCGTTCCATCCTGCTCGCCGCGAGCATCGTCGCCGCGCCGCTGGGAATCGTGCCGCTAGCAGGCGCTGCCGATCTCGCCTCGATTTACCAGCAGGCGCTGAAGAACGACCCGCTGATCCGCGAGGCGGAAGCGAATCGCCTCGCGGCGCATGAATCGAAGCCGCAGGCGCTTTCCGCGCTGCTGCCGCAGCTGAACGCCGGTGGGACGCTATGACGACGACGAATCCGAGCGGATCGAGCACGTTTCTGATCGAACAACCCGACGGCACAGTCGTCCCAGGAATAGCCGACAGCAAGAGTGCATCCAAGGATACGAGCTGGAACCTGACTCTGCGCCAGAGCGTTTTCCGCTGGCAGAACTGGGCGGCGCTGCAGCGCGCGGACGCCGAGTCGGCGCAAGCCGAGGCGGACTATCACGCCGCGCAGCAGGACCTGATCCTGCGCACCTCGGAGGCCTACTTCAACGTGCTGGCGGCGCAGGACACGCTCGAAGCGGCGCAGGCTGCGCACGATGCCATCGAGCGCCAGCTCGAGCAGTCGAACAAGCGCTTCGAAGTCGGCCTGATTGCAGTGACCGACGTGCAGGAAGCCAAGGCCGCGTTCGATTCCGCGACGGCGGCGCTGATCCAGGCGAAGCGCAATCTCGCGACCGCCCAGGAACAATTGCGCGAGCTGACCGGCAATACCTTCGATGAGCTCTCGAAGCCCGGCGCCGACATGCCGCTCGCGGGCCCGGATCCCGCGGATGCCGACGCCTGGGTGAAGCTTGCCATGGACCAGAACGCGCGATTGACATCGAGCCGCCTGGCCGCCGACATCACGCGCCAGGACATCAGTTCCGAGCGCGGCGGGCATTTCCCAAGCCTCGATCTCGTCGTTTCGCGCTCGCAGTTCGACTCCAAATCCGACATCACGTCGGATGGCGTCACCAATCCGAACGACTCGGATTCGCGAAAGCACGACTTACAGTTTGCAGGTCACGGTGCCGATTTATTCCGGCGGCCTGACCAATTCGCGCGTGCGGCAGGCCCAGTACCGCCACCAGGCCGCCAGGGAACGGCTGGAGCGCACCGCGCGCGAGACCGAACGCGAAACGCGCGACGCCTATCTCGGCGTCGACGCCGAAGTCGCGCGAGTGAAATCGCTGCGCCAGGCGGTCGAGTCAGCAAATACCGCCCTGCAAGCGACCGAGGCGGGATACGAAGTCGGCACGCGCACGTCGGTCGACGTATTGCAGGCCCGGCAGCGGCTGTTCGAGGCGCAGACCAACTATGCGCGCAGCCGCTACGACTACCTGCTGAACGTGCTGCGGTTGCGGCTCGCGGCCGGCACGCTGGACGACCACGGCATCGAAGACATCAACGCGCTGCTGATCGAGAGCGTGAAGGTCAAGTAGCGTCGGTCACCGCGCCGTCCGCCAGCGGCGCGGCGGCGCGCCTGAGGCGGTCGGCGATTGCGGCCCAGGGCTCGTCGCCCGGCACGTCCTCGATGAAGATGCGTGCCGCACCCGCGCGGTCCAGCTCGCGCAGCGCCGCGTACAGCGAGCGGCCGTAATCGGCCGGTTTCTCACCCAGCCGGCGCCACACCAGCCGATCCGATGCAACCGGGGCGGCGCTTCGCGCCAGTACTGCGATCCGCTCGCCACGGGCGAGCCTGCGCTCGACCCCGGGCCAGAGACGCGCGGCTACGACGAGTGAAACCGGCGTGCCCGGCGCGTAATGCGATCGATCGCGTCCCGGTGCGCGCGGCGAGGCCGCATCGGCGTCCGCTACCTCGCCCACGATATCGCGAAGCTGCGACCGTGAAATGGCGCCGGGACGGAGGAGCGTCACGCCCCCGCCGATGCAGGCGACGATCGTGGATTCGAGGCCGACCTCGCAGTCGCCGCCGTCCAGAATCAACGCAACCCGATCGCCGAGCTCCTCGCGCACGTCGGCGGCGCGGGTCGGGCTGATGCGGCCATAGCGGTTCGCCGACGGCGCGGCGATACCGCCGCCGAATGCAGCGAGCAGCGCACGCGCCACGGGATGGGCCGGCGCGCGCAGCGCGACCGTCGGCTGGCCACCGGTGACGCCTTCGGAGACGCCGGCGGCCTTCGGCAGCACCAGCGTCAGCGGCCCGGGCCAGAACGCCTCGGCGAGTCTTTTCGCGGCATCCGGCAGCTCGGCGATCCATTCCCCGGCGGCCGCGAGTCCGCTCACGTGGACGATCAACGGGTGGCTGGCCGGGCGTCCCTTGGCCGCGAAGATCCTGGCAACCGCCGCGGGATTTCGAGCGTCAGCGCCGAGCCCGTAGACGGTCTCGGTCGGGAAGGCGACGAGTTCGCCGGCATTCAAGAGCGCGGCGGCTTCCTCGATCCGGGCGGGGTCGGGCAGCATGCGCCGCGCTCACTCCAGCGGCACGCGCTGCCAGCCGTCCTCGCTGCGGCGCAACTCATAGGCCGGCCAGTAATGCCGGTCGAGGCGCATCGTGATGACGTCCGCGGCCTCGTTCCAGGCGACGGTCTTCAGCCGCAGCGAAGAATGGTCCGGCCGGCCCGAGACCGCGCGGATGAAGGCATCGAGGTCCGGCACCGGGACGCCGTCGACTTCCGTGATGCGCCGGCCGGCCCACAGCTTGTAGCGCGACGCAGGCGATCCGTACATGAAGAACGCGATGAAGACGCCGCCCGGCTCGATGCCGCGCTGCGCCGCCATCGCGCGATGCGGCTCCTGCAGCGTCGCGCCTGCCCAGATCAACACCCGGTCGATGTCGTGCCCGGACAGCAGCACGGTGTCGAGCGGGACCGTGACCTCGGCGCCGGAGCGCCATATCGTCAATGCCACGTGCGGCGCGCGCACCGCGCTGCTGACGTCGTTGAAGCTGTTCACGACGAGCCCGTCCACCGCGAGCAGGAGATCGCCGGGCACCAGGCTCCGCGCGGCTGGCGTGCCCGCCACCAGCCGCTCGATCGTCAGCACCTGGCGGCGCTGCGGGTTGTGCGCCGTCAGGCGCTCGATCCATTGCTCGGTAAGCCCCAGCCGGCGCGCCTCCGCCAGCGACAGCAGGCCGAATTCGGCCTCCGCGGAATAAAGCGGCAGGCCGTCGCGCGCATGCTCCAGCATGTCCTTGACCATACTGGCCGGCACGCCCATGTTCTGCTGCTCGAGTTCACGGCCGTTCTCGTAGGCGAAGCTCGACCACAGCGCCACGACCTCACCGCGGCGATCGACGATCAGCCCGTCGAAATCCGCCGGACCGTTGACCAGGTCGATGACCTCGAGGTTGGCGTCGCGGAACTGCAGCGTGCGCGACAGCGGAAACCCGACCGGCCCGATCGACGCGACGGTCGCCTGCTGCGACACGACGCGGTTGTCGGCGTGCAATCCGACGACATCCACGATCTCGCCGGTCTCGGGCAGCCGGTCGGAGAGCTTCACCGCGCGCACCGGCGTGTTGCCCAGCTGCTTCGGGTCGTAGCGCACCACCGCCAGGTTGTGCAGCGGATGCACGTATTCGACGCGGCCGTCCACCTCGATCGTGCCGGCGAAGGTCAGGCGCACGTCGCCGATCGCGACCGGCACCGTATTGCGGTCCACGGCGACCAGGCCGCGCTCGGCGTCAATGACGATTCCCGTGCCGTGGTAGTTGCGCTCGGTCACGCCGGACACGGAGTACGGCATGCTGAATTCGACCAGCACCAGCGACGGCGCCAGCGCATCGACGAGGCGGTCGCCCGTGCGCGCGAATTGCGTCGTGCCGGGCTGCGGCGGCGGCGCTGCAGGGCCCGCCGCCACCGGCTTGCAGGGCCATAGCCCGGTCGAATCGTCGCGCACGCAATAGCGTGCCGGGAACCAGTCGCGGTCGATGCGCAGCGAGCGGAGTTGCGGCGTGCGGCTCTCCTCCATCGTGAAGAAGCGCACGGTCACGCGCTGCCCGTCACCCAGCGTGCTGAACACGGCGAGCGCATCGGCGAGATTCGTCATCGGCCGGCCGTCCAGCTCGGTCAGCACGGCGCCGCGCGGGATGCCGGCGTTGCTGAACATGTAGCCTGGATTCGCGACATAGACGCCGGCGACCGGCACGTTCATGTGCCGCGCCATCTGCCAGGACAGCGTGTGCAGCACGCCGTCGCCGATTTCCAGGTACTCGTCGGGCGTGATCGAATGCAGGTCCTGCACCGGCAGCCGGACGGTGCGCGACTCGCCGCCGCGCACGATCGCGAGCTCCACCTGGCCGCCCACGCTGTCGTCCATCATCGAATCCAGCGCCTCGAAATCGGAGATCTTGTGGCCATTCATCGTGACCAGGATGTCGCCGACGGCGAGCTGTCCGTAGGCCGCCGCGCCCGGCTGGACCTCGGTGACGACCAGCATGCCGGTGCGCGCGGGCGCGGCCGCGCGCGCCGCGGATTCGATCGAGGCAGGCAGGCCGAGCCGGCGCAGTTCGTCGTAAGGCGTGTAGCGGAACACGGTCTGCAACGTGCCGCGGCTGACCGGCTTGCCGGCCTGCAGCAGCGCGAGCGCGCGCACGACGCGCGGCAGCGGCAGGTAGAAGCTCGAAGCCGCCCCGGTCGAGCCGCCGGCATTCAGCGCGAGCACGCGCCCGGCGATGTCGATGACCGGCGAACCGGAGGATCCGCCCGAGGTGCTGGAGGCGGCCTGGTAGTAGAAGGTGTTGAAGTCGTTGTACTTGCCGATGCCGTAATCCGGAGCCTCGCGGTCGAGGCGCGCGAGCGTGCCGGCCAGGATCGAGAGCTGCTCGCCGGCATCGTTGCCGACCACGCGGATCTCGACGCCCACCTGCGCGCCCGCCGGGTACAGCGGCAGTTCCGCCGGCTGGATGAACTTCAGTTTCGACGGGTCGTAGTGATAGATGCCGAAGTCGTGCACGGGGTCGCGATAGACCGGCTGCAGCTCGACTTCCTCGCGATTGATGAAGGTCGCGAGCGCGGTCACGGGCCCGGAAGTCACGACATGGCGATTGGTCAGGATCAGGCCGCGCTTGGCGTCGACGACGAAACCCGTGGCCTGCGACGAGGTGTTCCACTCGGTGTCGAATGCGCGCGTCTCGTCGATCTGGATCGCGACCACACCGGTCGAAATGCGCTCCAGCGTCCTGGTCCAGCCGGGCGCGGTTTCCTCCTGCGCAGCGACCGGCAGCGCCGGCAGGAGCAGGAACGCCGCCAGCAGCAACAGGCGCCGCATCGGATGGTCAGTCGAGCCGGTACTTGAATGCCGCATGGAAACGCTCTTTGAATTCGCCGGGGGCGAGTTTGTGGTGTTGTGTGCCGATACTGGCGATCTTGATCGATCCCATCAACGACGCGATCCGGCCGCTCGTCTCCCAGTCGATGCCGCGCATCAGGCCGTACAGCAGGCCGGCCCGGTAGGCGTCGCCGCAACCGGTCGGGTCCACGACCTGCTCCGCGCGCACCGCAGGCACCTCGATGGTCTTGCCGCCGGTATAGACCAGCGAACCCTCGGGTCCGCGGGTGACCACATAGGCCTTGACGCGCGCGGCCAGGTCGCGCGCCGTCAGGCCGGTGCGCTCCTGCAGCAACTGCCCCTCGTAATCGTTGACCGTCACCCAGCTGGCCTGGTCGATGAAGGCCTCGAGATCCTGGCCGCCGAACAGCGGCATGGCCTGGCCGGGGTCGAAGATGAACGGGATGCCGGCGCGCTCGAATTGCGCGGCATGGACGATCATGCCCTCGCGCCCGTCCGGCGCGAGGATGCCGATCTTGATGCCGGCATTGCCCGGCACTTCCAGCAGGTGGGAAGAATTCATCGCGCCGGGATGGAATGCCGTGATCTGGTTGTCGTCGAGGTCGGTCGTGATGTAGGCCTGGGCCGTGTACTGGTCGTCGATCATGCGCACATAGCGCGAGGACATGCCGTTCTGGTCGAGCCACTCCTGGTAGGGCAGGAAGTCGTGGCCGACGGCGCCCATCGCGTGACCGTCGCCGCCCAGCAGCATGAGGTTGTAGGCAATGTTGCCGGCACAGCCGCCGAAGTTGCGGCGCAGCGTCGGCACCATGAACGAGACGTTCAGCATGTGAATCTTGTTCGCCAGGATCTGGTCGCGGAAACGGCCCTGGTAGACCATCACCGTGTCGTACGCGAGCGAACCGCAGATCAACGCAGACATTGCAGCCTCAGGGACCGGGCAGCCGGTCCAGCATCAGGAGCACCCAGCACGCAGCGAGCAGCACGAATGACATGAACACGGCCGCCGACCCGAGTTCCTTGGCGATGCCGGAAAGCGGGTGGCGCTCGGAGCCGATCCGGTCCACCGTCGCCTCGACCGCGCTGTTCAGGAGCTCGACCGTCAGCACGATGAGCATCGGTCCTGCCAGCAGCACCCGTTCGACTCCGTTCCTGCCCAGCCAGATCCCGAGCGGCACGACGACGATTGCCAGCAGGCATTCCTGGCGGAATGCCTCCTCCTCGCGCCAGGCCGCCGCGAATCCGCGCCAGCTGCTGCCGAAGGCGCGCGCCAGGCGCGCCGGGCCTGTCATCTTGTCGGGCCGCGTGTTCAAGCGCCGGCCGGCTTCCAGGCGACGTCCAGCTGCTTTGCCGCGCGCACGTCGTCGAGACGCCGCACCGGCAGCGTATGCGGTGCGCCCTTGACCATCGGCGCATCGGTCTCGGCCTCGCGCTGGATCGACGCGAGCGCGTCGACGAATCCGTCGAGTTCCTCGCGTGTCTCGGTTTCGGTCGGCTCGATCAACAGGCATTCCGGCACGAGCAACGGGAAGTAGGTGGTCGGCGCATGATAGCCGTAGTCGAGCAGGCGCTTGGCGAAGTCCATCGCGTTGACGTCGAGTTCGCGCGCCTGGCGCTTCAGCGTGATGATGAACTCGTGGCTCGCGCGGCGCGACGGATAGGCGGCATCGAAGCCGGCCTCGCGCAGCCGCGCCATCAGGTAGTTCGCGTTCAGCGTCGAGAATTCCCCGACCCGCCGCATGCCCTCGGCGCCCAGGATGCGCATGTAGACGTAGGCGCGCAGCAGCACGCCGGCATTGCCCATGAATCCCGACAGGCGCCCGATCGAGTCCGGCAGGTCGCGCTCGTCCAGCCAGCGATAGCGCTCGCCGTCGCGCCCGACGATCGGCACCGGCAGGTACGGCAGCAGCCGCTTGCCGACGCCGACCGCGCCCGAACCCGGACCGCCGCCGCCGTGCGGCGTCGAGAAGGTCTTGTGCAGGTTCATGTGGATCACGTCGAAATCCATGTCGCCCGGCCGCGCCTTGCCGAGGATCGCATTCAGGTTCGCGCCGTCGTAGTAAAGCAGGCCGCCTGCGTCATGGACCTTCCGGGCGATCTGCGTGATGCGCCGCTCGAACACGCCGAGCGTGCAGGGATTCGTCAGCATGATGCCGGCGGTCGCGGGCGACAGCACGGCGTCGAGCGCCGCCAGGTCCACGTCGCCGTCTGGCTGCGAGGCGATCTCGCGGATCTTCATGCCGCACATGGTCGCGGTCGCCGGGTTGGTGCCGTGCGCGGCGTCCGGAACGATGATCTCGTTGCGCGCAAGGTCGCCGTGCGCGCGGTGATAGGCGCGGATCATCGCGACGCCGGTGAATTCGCCCTGCGCGCCCGCCATCGGCGTCAGCGAGACGCCCGCCATGCCGGTGACGGCCTTCAGCATCTCCTGCAGCTCGAACATGCAGGCCATGAAGCCCTGGCCCATGCTGACCGGCGCCAGCGGGTGGCGGTCGAGGAACTCCGGAAGCATCGCGAGCGAATTGCAGGCCCGCGGGTTGTACTTCATCGTGCAGGACCCGAGCGGGTAGAACTGCGTGTCGATGCTGTAGTTCATCTGCGAGAGGCGCGTGTAGTGGCGCACGGCCTGGAGTTCGGAGACTTCCGGCAGGACCGGGCGCCGGCGGCGCCGGAACTTCGCCGGTATTTCCGCTGCCGCTGCCGGCGGGTGCTGCGCCGTGGCCCCGCGCCCGCTGCGCGACAGCTCGAATATCAGCGGCTCCACCTTCTTCATGCCGTGCACCTCAGGCCGCCGCCGCACGGCTGAGCACGCCACCGAGCGTCCGCGCATAGGCCTGGATGTCTTCAGTGGTGCGCGTTTCCGTCGCACAGACCAGCAACGCGTGGCCAAGTTCCGGATAGTCGCGCGAGAGGTCGTAACCGCCGACGATGCCCTCGGCCGCGAGCGACTCGAGCACCGGCGCCACCGGCCGGTCGAGTTGCAGCACGGCCTCGTGGAAGCGCGGTCCGGTGAATGCGGTGCGCACGCCCGGCAGGCCGGTGAGCGCAGAGACCAGTTCGGCGGTGCGAGCAACGCAGGCGCTCGCGACCCGTTCGAGCCCGACCGGCCCGAGCAGCGACAGGTAGATCGTTGCCGCGCTCATCAGCAGGCCCTGGTTCGTGCAGATGTTGGAGGTCGCCTTGCCGCGGCGGATGTGCTGCTCGCGCGCCTGGAGCGTCAGCGTGAAGCCGCGCTTGCCGTCGAGGTCCACGGTGCAGCCGGCGATCCGGCCCGGCATCTGCCGCACGTGTTCCATGCGCGTCGCCATGAACCCGACATAGGGTCCGCCCGACGACAGCGGCACGCCGAAGGGCTGCGCCTCGCCGCAGGCGATGTCCGCGCCGCCATCGCCCCATTCGCCGGGCGGGGCGAGCAGTGCGAGCGAGACCGGGTTGACGGCCGCGATGATCAGCGCGCCATTCGCGCGCGCCCAGCGGGTGAGCGCATCGACGTCCTCGAGCTGGCCGAAGAAATTCGGCTGCTGGATGATCAGCGCCGTGATGTCCTGGCCATCGTAACGCGCGAGCGATTTCGGGATCGTCGTTCCATCCTCCGCGCAGTAAGGCATGTCTTCGAGCACGAGCCCCTGCCCCTCGGTGATCACGCGCGCGACTTTTCGCCAGGTCGGGCTGACCGTGGTCGGCACCAGGATGCGGGCGGATTTCGAGCGCCGGTGCGCGCGCACGGACATCAGGCAGGCTTCGGCCAGCGCCGAGGCGCCGTCGTAGAGCGAGGCGTTCGAGACGTCCATCGCCGTGAGGCCGGCGATCATGGACTGGTACTCGTACATGATCTGCAGCGTGCCCTGGCTGGCCTCGGCCTGGTACGGCGTGTAGGCGCTGTAGATCTCGCCGCGCGTCACGAGCTGCCAGACCGGCGCGGGAATATGGTGTTCGTAGGCGCCGGCGCCGATGAAGTTGAGCGGCCGTCCGTCGGCGGCCGCGCGCGCCGAGACCAGGCGCGCGACTTCCATCTCGGACAGCGCCGCCGGGACGCCTGGCAGCGCATCGATGCGCAGATCCTTCGGGATCTCGTCGAACAGGTCGTCGATGGACTTGACGCCGATGCGATCGAGCATCGCGCGCACGTCTTCGGCGGTGTGCGGGATGTACGGCATCGTCAGCCTGCCGCGGCCACTTCCGCGGCGTAGGCCTTCGCGTCCAGCAGGTCCGCGGCAGCGCCGGACGGCCGCAGGCGCAGGATCCAGCCCTGTCCGTAGGGATCGGTGTTGATCAGTTCGGGCTGCGTCGCGAGCAGCTCGTTGCCGGCAACCACTTCTCCGCCGACGGGACTGTAGACGTCGGATGCGGCCTTCACCGATTCGACGACGGCACAGGCATCGCCGGCCGCCAGCACCCGGCCGGCTTCCGGCACCTCGACGAACACCAGGTCTCCGAGCGCCGCCTGCGCATGGTCGGATATGCCGATCTCGATACTGCCGTCCGGCAGCGAGCGCAGCCATTCGTGGCTCTTCGTGTAGCGCAGGTCGTTCGGTATGTTGCTCATTCGGTTCTCCGGCTCACAATTCGATCATGATCTTGCCGTTCCTGACGAACGGCGGCTTGACCACCCGCGCGGGCAGCAGGCGCCCGCGGATATCCACGGTGACGCTGTCGCCGGTCGCCGCCGGCACGCGCGCGAACGCGATCGAGCGCTCGAGTGTCGGCGAGAACGTGCCGCTCGTGACTTCGCCTTCGCCGGCGCTGCCCGCGACGACGCGCTGATGCGAGCGCAGCACGCCGCGTTCCATCAGCAGGAGCGCGACCAGCTTGCGGGCCGGGCCCGCCTTGCGCTGCGCGGCGAGCGCCGCCTTGCCGATGAACTCGCGATCGCCTTCGAGCGCCACGGTCCACGCGAGGCCCGACTCGAGCGGCGTGACATTCTCGTCCATGTCGTTGCCATAGAGGTTCATGCCGGCCTCGAGCCGCAGCGTGTCCCGCGCGCCGAGCCCGCAGGGCGCGACACCCGCCGCCTGCAACGATTGCCAGAAGGCCGGCGCTTCCTCCGCCGGCAGCGCGACCTCGTAACCGTCCTCGCCGGTGTAACCGGTGCGCGCGACGAACCATTCGTCGCATGGCGCGCCGAAGAATGTTCCGAGCTGCGCCGCGGCCGCGCGGCAGGCTTCGGGCAACAGGGGGTCCGTTTTCGAGCGGGCGCGCGGACCCTGGATCGCGATCATCGCCAGGTCGCGCCGCGGCACGACCGCGACGCCGACCGGCTTCGCGTGCTCGCGGATCCAGGCCAGGTCCTTGTCCGTCGTGCCGGCATTGACGACCAGGCGGAACCAGCGCTCGTCGAGGAAGTAGACGATCAGGTCGTCGATGACGCCGCCGTCCGGGCGCAGCATGCAGCTGTAGAGGGCCTTGCCAGGCTGCGAAAGCCGCGCGACATCATTCGCGAGCAGGCGCAGGAGCAGCGCGCGGGCCCCGGCGCCGCGCAGGTCCACGGCGCACATGTGCGAGACGTCGAACATGCCGGCATCGCGGCGCACGGCATGGTGCTCCTCGATCTGGGAGCCGTAGACGACCGGCATGTCCCAACCGCCAAAGTCCACGATGCGCGCGCCGGCGGCGACGTGCAGGTCGTAGAGCGGTGTCCGTTTCATCGTCATGCTGCCTCTCGGCTCGCCATCGCAAAACAAAAGGGCGGCGGGCCTTCCGGGCCCACCGCCCCTCTGTCCTGAAACCTGAGAGATTGGGTACCGGGTATGCCCCGGGGCCGCTCCCCTTCGGTGGGCCCGCAAGGACCACTCTCCAGAGTTCGCCAGTTCCTGCCGTTCGGGTGCCTGAGCGTTTCCGGGCGGGTTGCGCCTTCGGCGCCGCACTGCTGCGGTCTCTCCGGCAGGACCTCTTCGCGATGTGCCGGATTCTAGCGGAAATGGCGGTCCCGCGGGCTTTTCCGGGCGCCCTGGCGGCCGCCTGCCGGGGCCGGCCTCTCAGGTTATAGTCGCGCTCCTGCCGGCCAGGCGGAACGGAGCCATCGAATGCGGAGCCTCAGACCCCTGCTCGCCACCGTCTATGCGGCCCTCCTGCTCGCCCCGGCAACGGCACTGCCTGCGGAGGACGCAACCGCGCGCCTGAACGCCCTGCTCGAACGCGCCTGGCAGCGGGACCTTGCCGACAATCCGCTGCTCGCGAGCTACCGCGGGGACGACCCGTTACGACGATCGCTGGCCCGACATCAGCCCCGAAGCGCAGGCACTGCGCGATGCCGCCGATGCCCAGGCGCTGGTCGAGCTCGCCGCCATCCCGCGCGAGGCGCTGTCAGCGGCCGACCAGCTGACCTGGGACCTGTTCCGCATCGAATACGAGAATCGCGTCGCCGTAGCGCGCTTCCACCCCGAGTACTACGAGTTGCGGGCCCGCGAAGGACCGCAGTCGCTGAACGAAGTCGCCGAGAACATGCCGTTCGAGAAGACGGCAGACTACGACACCTGGCTACGGCGCCTCGCCGCCCTGCCGGCCTTCCTCGACCAGTACTCGGACCAGTTGCGGCGGGCGGTCGCCGGGAAGCGCACGCAGCCGCGCGTGATCATGGAGCGCGTTCTGCCCCAGCTGCAGATGCAGCTGGTCGACAAGCCCGAGGACAGTCCGTTCTTCGAGCGATTCAGGCAGTACCCGGACGCAGTGCCCGAGGCGGACCGGCAGCGACTGACGGCCGAGGCACGGCGCGTGATCGCGGAGGCAGTCGTACCCGGGTATCGCCGCTTCACGACGGTGTTCCACGACGTGTACCTGCCTGCCTGCCGCGAGACCGTCGGCATCTGGGACACACCGGACGGACGCGCCTTCTACGCGAACCGCGCCCGGTATCACACGACGACGGACCTGACGCCGCAACAGATCCACGAGATCGGCCTCAAGGAGGTTGCGCGCAACCGGGCGGAGATGCAGGCCGTCATCAAGGAAGTCGGCTTCAAGGGCACGCTGCAGGAATTCTTCCAGTACCTGCGCACCGATCCGCAGTTCTACTACAAGACGCCCGACGAGCTGTTCCGCGCCTACGTCTACACCGCGAAGATGATCGACCCGGAGCTGCCCCGGCTCTTCGGCAAGCTGCCCCGCACGCCGTACGGTGTGCGCGTGATTCCGGCGACCAGCGCGCCGAACACGACCGCGGCCTACTACAGCGGGCCCTCTCTCGACGGCAGGCGCCCGGGGTACTACTACGTGAACCTGTACCGGCCCGAAGCGCGCCCGAAGTACGAGATCGAGGTGCTGACCTCCCATGAAGCGGTGCCGGGTCATCACCTGCAGATCGCGCTCGCGCAGGAACAGACCGACCTGCCGAAGTTCCGGCGCTTCTACGACGTGACGGCTTACGTCGAGGGCTGGGCGCTCTATTCGGAGCGGCTCGGCTACGATCTCGGCCTGTACAAGGACCCGTATTCGCGCTTCGGCCAGCTGACCTACGACCAATGGCGCGCCGTGCGCCTGGTCGTCGACACCGGCATTCACGACATGGGCTGGACGCGGCAGCAGGCGATCGATTACTTCATGGACAACGCGGCCAAGACCGAGACCGACGTCGTCAACGAGGTCGACCGCTACATCGCCTGGCCCGGCCAGGCGCTCGCCTACAAGATCGGCCAGCTGAAGATCCTCGAGCTGCGCGCGCGCGCCGAGGCCGCGCTCGGCGACCGCTTCGACATCCGCGCCTTCCACGACACGATCCTCGCGACCGGCGCCGTGCCGCTCGAAATCGTCGAGCGGACGGTGGACGACTGGATCAAGGCCCAAAGCCCGCCGTGATCGCGCCGCGTCGCAAGTCGGTTGCGGTCCGCGTCGGCAGCGTCACGGTCGGCGGCGCGGCGCCGATCGTCGTGCAGTCGATGACCAATACCGACACCGCCAACATCGAGGCCACCGCGCGCCAGGTCCGCGAGCTCGCCGAAGCGGGCTCCGAGATCGTGCGCGTCACCGTCAACACCGACGAGGCCGCCGCGGCCGTGCCGCACATCCGCGACCGGCTGCGGGCGGCCGACTGCGGCGTGCCGCTGGTCGGCGATTTCCATTTCAACGGGCACCGGCTGCTGGCCGCGCACCCGGCCTGCGCCGAGGCGCTCGACAAGCTCAGGATCAATCCCGGCAATGTCGGGCGCGGCAGCAAGCGCGACCCGCAGTTCGCCGCGATGATCGAGTTCGCCTGCCGCTACGGCAAGCCGGTGCGCATCGGCGTCAACTGGGGCAGCCTCGACCAGGACCTGCTGACCCGGATGATGGACGAGAACTCGAAGCGGCCCGAGCCGCTCGATGCGCTCCACGTGCTGCGCGAGGCAACCGTCGTCTCGGCGCTCGCGTCCGCCGCACGCGCCGAGGAACTCGGCCTGCCGCACGACGCGATCGTCATCAGCTCCAAGGTCAGCGGCGTGCAGGACCTGATCGCGATCTATCGCGCGTTCGCCACGCGCTGCGACTATCCCCTGCACCTCGGGCTGACCGAGGCCGGCATGGGCCCCAAGGGCATCGTTTCCTCGACCGCTGCGATCTCGGTGCTGCTGCAGGAAGGCATCGGCGACACGATCCGCGCCTCGCTGACGCCCGAGCCCGGCGGCGACCGCAGCCAGGAAGTGCGGGTCTGCCAGGAAATCCTGCAGAGCCTCGGCCTGCGCGCCTTCATGCCGCGCGTCGTCGCCTGCCCGGGCTGCGGCCGGACCACCAGCAGCTACTTCCAGGAACTCGCGCAGCGCATCCAGGATCACGTGCAGCGGCGCATGCCGGACTGGCAGTTGAGCCACGTCGGCGCCGAGACCATGACCGTCGCGGTGATGGGCTGCGTCGTCAACGGACCGGGCGAGAGCAAGCACGCCAACATCGGCATCAGCCTGCCGGGCACGGGCGAGCGGCCGGTCGCGCCGGTCTACGAGGACGGCGAGAAGACGGTCACGCTGAAGGGCGATCGCATCGCCGAGGAATTCCAGGAACTGGTCGAACGCTACGTCGCGCGCCATTACCCGCGCCGGGAGGCCTGATGGACGCCCTGAAGGAACGCAAGTCGCGTACCCTGCGAAGGCGGCGTGCGCCCGCACGACGCGAAATCCGCCGCCGGCATGATGAGCCTGCTGCACGCGGACTGGCGGCTCGTCGAGGACGGCCGCGCCATCCGCCGCGACCTGAAGTTCCCGGACTTCTGGCGCACGATGAGCTTCGTCAATGCGCTGGCGCACGTGGCCAACGTCGAGGACCATCATCCCGACCTCGAGATCGGCTACAACTACTGCCGGATCCGCTACTCGACCCACGCGATCGGCGGGCTGTCCGACAACGACTTCATCTGCGCGGCCAAGGCCGATGCCCTCGCCTGACACCGGGATCGACGCTGCCCACCGGCGCGTGATCTTCGCGTCGTCGCTCGGCACCGTGTTCGAGTGGTACGACTTCTACCTGTACGGCACGCTCGCCGTGTTCTTCTCGTCGCTGTTCTTCCCGCCGGGCAACGACACGGCCGCGTTCCTCGCGAGCCTCGCGACCTTCGGCGCCGGCTTCGCGGTGCGGCCGCTCGGCGCGCTGTTGTTCGGGCGCATCGGCGACCTGGTCGGCCGCAAGTACACCTTCCTGATCACGATCATCGTCATGGGCCTCTCGACGGCGCTGGTCGGCGTACTGCCGAAGTACGAGGACATCGGCATCTGGGCGCCGATCCTGCTGGTCACGCTGCGCCTCGCCCAGGGCCTCGCGCTCGGCGGCGAATACGGCGGCGCCGCGACCTATGTCGCGGAGCATGCGCCGCACGGCAAGCGCGGGCTTTACACGAGCTGGATCCAGACGACCGCGACGCTCGGATTCTTCCTGTCGCTCGCGGTGATCCTCGGCTGCCGCCTGGGATTCGGCGAGGAGGTATTCAAGGCCTGGGGCTGGCGCGTGCCTTTCCTGCTGTCGGTCGTGCTGCTCGGCGTCTCGGTCTACATCCGCCTGAAGCTCCAGGAATCGCCGGTGTTCCTCGAGATGAAGACCGACGGCACGCTGTCGCGCGCGCCGCTGACCGAGAGCTTCGCCCGCTGGGGCAATGCGAAATTCGTGCTGCTCGCGCTCTTCGGCGCGACCGCGGGCCAGGGCGTGGTCTGGTACACGGGCCAGTTCTACGCGCTCTTCTTCCTGCAGAACACGCTGAAGCTCGATTTCCAGACGTCCTACCTGCTGGTCGCCGCGGCGCTCCTGATCGGCACGCCGTTCTTCATCGTGTTCGGCCGCCTGTCGGACCGCATCGGCCGCAAGAGCATCATGGTCACCGGCTGCCTGATGGCGGCCCTGACCTTCATCCCGATCTTCAACGGGCTGACGTATTCGGTGAACCCCGCGCTGGCCGAGTTCGAGTCGCGGGCCAGTCGGTGACGGTCGCGGGCCGCGACTGCCGCTTCCACATCTTCTCGAAGCCGCGCACGCCCTGCGACCAGGCGCGCGATTTCCTGACCAAGGCCGGCGTCAGCTACACGCATGCGCCCTATGACGGCAGCCATGAGGTCGTCACGACGGTCGTCGGACAGCAGCTGATCGGATTCGACGAAGCCGTCGTACCGCGCGGCGCTGACTGAGCAAGGCTATCCGGCCGCCGCCGACCCGGCGCAGGTCAACCTGCCGATCACGATCCTGCTGCTCTCGATGCTGATGATCTACGTGACGATGGTCTACGGGCCGATCGCCGCCTTCCTCGTGGAGCTCTTCCCGTCGCGCATCCGGTATTCGTCGATGAGCCTGCCGTACCACATCGGCAACGGCTGGTTCGGCGGCTTCCTGCCGTTCCTCGCCGCGGCGCTCGTGGTCAGGAGCGGCAACATCTACTACGGGCTGTGGTATCCGATCGTCATCGCCGCGATGACGGGAATCATCGGACTCCTGTTCCTGCACGAGACCAAGGACGCCGATATCCGCTCATGACGGCGGGCGGCGCACCGAAACCGGCACTTCGCCGGCAACGCCCAGCGCGCGCTGCATCAGCAGGCGCTTGATCGGGCCCGAGGATTCGACGAGGTCGAGGCCCGCGCGGCGCAGCCGCGACTGCATTTCATTGCCGCCGTAGAACAACCGCTTGATGCCGTCCAGCAATGCGATCGCGGGCAACGCCTCCGCCTTGCGCCAGCGCTCGTAGCGCCGCAGCACGGCCAGCTCGCCCGGATCGTCGCCCTCCTCGAGCGCCGCGCCGACGACGTCGACGAGCGCCGCGGCGTCCATGAACGCCAGGTTGATGCCCTGCCCCGCCAGCGGGTGGACCGTGTGCGCCGCATCGCCGATCAGCGCGATCCGCGGCGCCGCGTACTGGCGCGCGTGCAGCAGCCGCAGCGGAAACGAGGCGCGCGCGGTGGTTACCGTGAGCCGGCCCAGCACGCCGGCCGATGCGGCCGTGACGCGCGTCCGCGAATTCATCCTCGCTGCAGCGCACGAGTTCCTCGGCGAGCGCCGGCGTCGTGGACCAGACGAGCGACACGCGCCCGTCGGCGAGCGGCAGGAGCGCCAGCGGGCCGGTGTCGAGAAAGCGCTGCCAGGCCGTCGCCCGGTGCGGCGCTCGGATGACAGGTGCGTGACGACGGCGCGCTGCTCGTAGTCCCATCCGCGCGTCGTGATGCCCGCCTGTGCGCGCACGGCCGACTCGCTGCCATCGGCGCCGATCAGGAGCGCTGCGTTGTGCGCACGTCCGTCGGTCGTCGTCACGCGGATCGCGTCATCGCCGGTCGCGAGCGATGCGAACCCGGCGCGCAGCAGCACGACGCCCGCCGCCGTCGCGCGCTCGAGCAATGCGGCCTGCACGGCGCGGTTCTCGGCGATGTGGCCGAGATCCGGCTCGCCGAGCTCCGCCGCATCGAAATGCAATGCGCCCGGCCCCGTCCGGCGTCGCGCGCTCCTCCCAGACCGTCATTCGCTGATAGGCCGCGGCGCCGCGTGCCTTCACGGCCGGCCAGGCCCCGGTCAACTCGAGCAGCCGCTGCGATGCACGCGAGAGCGCGGAGACGCGCAGGTCCAGCGACTCGCCGGCCGCGGGCGCCGTCACCGGCTTTGGCTCGAGCAGCGCGATGCGCAGTGCCGAGGTCTTTGCATTCGAGGCAAGGAGCGCCGCGGCGCCGGCGCCCGCCATCGCGCCGCCGACGATCACGATGTCGAAATCGCGCTTCATGCCCGCGCGACCAGCGGCAGGCCGCGCACCAGTCGCGGCAGGCGGCCCGCGAGGCCCATCGTGCGGCGCGCGAACTCGCGCTTGAGCGGGCCCATCAGGTCGAACAGCAGGAGACCCGTCGCGCGCGCGGCGCGCAGCGGCGCCAAAGGCTGGCCGAAGCCGCGCACCAGGCTGTCGGTGAAGCGGATCACCGCCTGGCGGTCTGGCTGGCGCCAGCGCGTGTAGCGTTCGAGCAGCGCTTCCGAGCCGGGGTCCATCGCTGGACCCTGCTCGGCAATCGCGTCGGCGAGTACCTCCGCGAGCGTCGCGACGTCGCGCAGGCCCAGGTTGAATCCCTGGCCCGCGACCGGGTGCAGGCCCTGCGCAGCATTGCCGATCACGAGCGCGCGGGGTGCGGATTGCTTCCCCGAGCGCGTCAGCGCGAGCGGATAGGACTGGCGGCGCCCGACGCGCGTGAAGCGGCCGAGCCGCGTCCCGAAGGCCTGCTGCAATTCCGCGATGAAATCCCCATCGGGCAGCGCGAGCGCGCGCGCGGCCGCATCCGGCGCGAGCGTCCAGACGACGGAGGACCGCCCTTCCGCGATCGGCAGCACGGCGATCGGGCCGGTCGGCGTGAATCGCTCATAGGCCGTGTAGTCGTGGAAGCGCTCGGTATCCACATGCGCGATGACGGCATGCTGCCCGTACTCCGACACGCTGGCGTCGATGCCGAGCGCCTTGCGCACCAGCGATTGGGCGCCGTCCGCGGCGACGACCAGCCGCGCCGCGTACGCGTGGCCCTGGTCGGTCGTGAGGCGCACCGAATCGGGCTCCTGCGACAATTCGCGCACCGCGGCGTGGCACAGCGTCAGGCGCGGGATCGCGGCGCAGCGTTCGCGGAGCGCCCTGCCGAGCAGCCGGTTCTCGATCGTGTAGCCGAGCGCCGCGACGCCCTGCTCCTCGGCCGAGAGCCGCGCGAATCCGAACACGCCGCGCTCCGACACGTGGATCTTCCGGATCGGCGTCGCCTGCGCGGCGACCGCCTGCCAGGCGCCGATGCCCTCGAGCACGCGACGGCTGCCGCCGGAAAGCGCGGTCGTGCGCGCGTCGAAGCTCGGCTGGTTGCCGGCATCGGGAGCGACCGGTTCGATCACGACGACGTCGAGCGGGAGATCCGCGAGCGCGACCGCGAGCGACAGGCCGACCATGCCGCCGCCGGCGATGGCGATGTCGACGCGAGGGATTGCGGCTGCGTTCACGATTCTGCGCCGGGCGGACGGCTCAGGCCGCCGCCATCAGGCGTTCGATCTCGTCCGGATCGGTCGGCATCGCCGCGGTCAGCACCTCGGGGTCGCCGCGCGTCACGACGACGTCGTCTTCGATGCGCACGCCGATGCCCCACCACTCGCGGCGCGCGTCCTTCGAGCCCGGCGCGATGTAGATGCCGGGCTCGACGGTCGTGACCATGCCGGGCTCCAGCAGGCGCCACTGCTCGCCGACCTTGTATTCGCCGACGTCATGCACGTCCATGCCGAGCCAGTGGCCGGTGCGGTGCATGAAGAACTTCCGGTACGCGCCCTCCTTGATGAGCTTCGGGACCGACCCCTTCAGCAGGCCGATCCGCACCAGCCCGCGCGTGATCGCGCGCACCGCCGCCTCGTGCGGGTCATTCCAGTGGCAGCCCGCGCGGACCTTCGCGATCGCCGCCTTCTGCGCCTCCAGCACGACCTCGTAGACATCGCGCTGACGCGCCTTGTAGCGGCCGCCGACCGGCAGCGTGCGGGTGACGTCCGAGGCGTAGTACTGGTATTCGCAGCCGGCGTCGATCAGCAGCAGTTCGCCGTCCTTCATCTGCCGGTCGTTGTCGCGGTAGTGCAGCACGCAGGAGTTCGGCCCGCTGCCGACGATCGGGTGGTAGGAGATGTCGGCGCGGTTCCTGTGGAACTCGTGCAGGATCTCCGCCATCACCTCGTATTCCATGCGCCCCGGCGCGGTCTTCGCGAGCGCGCGCCGGTGCGCCGAGCAGGCGATGCGCGCGGCGCGGCGCATCGCGCCCAGTTCGTCGCGGCTCTTGAACAGCCTGAGCTCGTGCAGCGGATGATCGAGCGCGACGAATTCCTGCGGCGTGTGCAGGCCCTGCTTGGCCTGCCCGCGCAGGCGGTTGACCCAGCCGATCACGCGCTGGTCGAACTCCGGATGCGTGCCCATCGTGTAGAACACGCGCGAGCAGCGCTCCATCAGGCCCGGCAGGATCTCGTCGATGTCCTGGAACGGGAACGCGTCGTCGGCGTCGTGGGTCTTGACCACGCCCTCGGGACCGGCGCGCGCGCCGTCCCAGACCTCACGCGCGGGGTCGCGCTCGCGCACGAACAGCACGTACTCGCCCTGCGGCCGGCCCGGCAGCAGCACGGCGACCGCCTCCGGCTCCGCGAATCCGGTCAGGTAATAGAAATCGCTGTCGGGACGGTAGAAGTAGTCCACATCGCCGTTCCGCAGCCGCACCGGGGCCGCGGGCAGGATTGCGATGGCGTCCTTTCCCATCATCCGCATCAGATGGCGGCGGCGTTTCGCGAATTCGTCTTTCGTCATGGCTGGCTCAGTGAATGACGGGTTCCGGCCGCGGTTGCGATGCGCGCAGCGTGGCGAGCTCGTCGAAGGCGAGCTGCGCGCCGGCACGCAGGTATTCGTACAGCTCGGTGAATGCCGCCTCGCCGGCGTCGGGGGTCTCCTCCGGATCGAGGCGCGCCCGCGCGATCTCGCTGAAATCCTGCAGTACCTCGCCGACGTCCTCGATTTCCGCGATCCGGTGGTCCGCGCCGCCGGCGCCGATCCCGTACAGGAACCCGCCGCTCCAGGCGGCCAGTGCCTCGACCCGCTCGTCGAGCGCCACGTCCTCGTCCGGGACCAGCGGCGCGAACTCGAAGTCCTGCGACCGCAGCGCCTCGAGCGTCTCCTGGTGGAGTTCCTGCAGCATCCGTTGCGACAGGCCGTCGACGCGGCCGCTCGTGCCCGCCGCGATCAGTTCGGCGATCCACTCAGGCGTCGTATAGCCCTCGCGAGCGCACAGCGCGCCGCACAGGCAGCCGTGCGCCTCGGCGGCGCCGACCGCGGAACCGAGGCCGTCGAGGACAGCCTGCACCTCTGCATAAGTCACGTCACTCAAGGTAGCAGCAAATAGTACTCCGCGGCAGCCGGCGACCCCAGTGCGGTGCGCGTTGACCCGCCTCGTGAGGGGGTTTCATAATGGCCGCATGGAAGACGCGACCACGAAACCCGGGCTGGAGCGCGAAATGAAGCGGCTCGAGCGGCGCCTCGACGAGCTGGTGGGCGTCGTCGCCCAGCTCAAGGAGGAGAATCGCGCCCTGCGCCAGCGCCAGGATTCGCTGAGCGCCGAGCGGGCGGCGCTGATGCAGAAGAACGAGCAGGTGCGCGCGCGCGTCGAAGCGATGATCGGCCGCCTCAAGGCGATGGAGAGCGGCGCATGACCGCCGATGCCAGCCGGGTCAGCGTGCGTATCCTGGAGAAGGAATACCACGTCGCCTGCCCCGCCGAGGAGCGGGCCGCGCTGCTCGATTCCGCCGAGTACCTGAACCGCAAGATGCGCGAGATCCGCGACAGCGGCAAGGTGGTGGGCCTCGACCGCATCGCCGTGATGGCGGCGCTGAACATCACCAATGACCTGCTCCTGTCGCGCGGCCGCGACGAGGGCACGGAAACGGATCTCGCTTTGCGGCTGAAGACCCTGCGTGAGCGCGTCGAGTCGGCGCTGACACGCGGGCAGCTGGATACCTGATTTGCCGGCGGTCGCGTATGGCGCGACCGCCACGATTTGGCGCCGCCTGCGGTGTTCGATGTGGGCCTGGGTACTCTCGACCCTAATGTGAAAAACCCAGGAGCGTGGCTCAGCGGCAGCATTGTGCAAGTCCGCCTCGTAGCGGAAAGCCTTAAATGCCGCGGCTTGCTCCACTTGTTGCTCCGGTTCGAGAGCAGCGGTCTGCAACGGCACATGCGGGTGGCGCCTCCTGACTTCCCCGATGCCTGACATCGAATTGACCAGCCTGCGCCGCCGCCTGCGCGCGGCGCGGCGCGCGGTCGGAGCCGACGACCGCGTGGCCGCCGCGGAGGCCGTCGACGCAACGCTCCGAAGCATGGGCCTGCCGCGCCCGCGGTCGCGGATCTCGGCATACCTCGCGGACGACGGCGAGCTGGATCCCGCCATCATCGTGCGCCGCGCCCTCGCGCTCGGCTGCGAGGTGCACATGCCCGTCATCACCAGCTTGCGCCGCGGGCTGATGCGCTTCGAGCCCTGGCCGCCCGGTCAGCGGCGCGCGGGCGCCGAGGGCGACGCCGCGCACTGGTTCGACCTCGTGCTGACGCCGCTCGTGGGCTTCGACGACAGCGGCAACCGGATCGGCAGGGGCGCCGGATTCTACGACCGTCATTTCGCGTTCCTCCGTCATCGCAGGACCTGGCAGCGGCCGCTGATGCTCGGGCTCGCATTCGAGCTCCAGCGCGTGGAGAAACTGCCGGCCAGGCCGCATGACGTGCCGCTGTGGGGCATCGTGACGGAACGCGGAATCCACGGCCGTGCCGCGGCCGCAACCGGCGCAAAACCCGCGGGAAAAGGCTCATGAAGCGCTGGCTGATGAAGTCCGAGCCCGACACTTTCGGCATCGATCACCTGGCCGCCGCGCCAGGCCGGACCGCCGCGTGGGACGGCGTCCGCAACTACCAGTCCCGCAACATGCTGCGCGACGATTTCCGACCCGGGGACGAGGCATTCTTCTATCACTCGAGCTGCGACGTGCCCGGAATCTACGGAACGATGCGCGTCGTGCGCGGCGGTCATCCGGATCCGACCGCGCTCGATCCGGATCATCCGCAGTACGACGCCGGCAGCGATCGCGCCAATCCGCGCTGGTACCAGGTGACGGTCCGGCTGCTCGCCAGGTTTGCGCGGCCGGTCACGCTGGAGGCGTTGCGCGCGCATGCGGGGGGCCCATTGCGGGACCTGATCGTGTTGCGGCGTGGCAACCGGCTGTCGATCACTCCGGTCACCGACGACGAATGGAATTTCATACTGCGCCTCGCCGCCGCGCCGCCGGCGTGACACGCGCGCCGCGCGGGAAAACAAGCTGTTCCGCATGATGCGACGAATCGCATTCATCGCGATCAGGATGCGATCGGGAATCGCCGATTGCGAAACCGATTCTCGATTGCGCGATGCGAGGAAGCGATCATCGACGGTCCGCGCGCGCGCGAATGCCATACCCCTTGCTTGCATTCCCGTCAACCATGTATATACTCCGACCTCGGATTAACCCGACATGGAGATCCATCATGGCGACGAAGAAGAAGGGCAAGAAGAAGGCCGCGAAGAAGAAGTAAGGCTTTCTGCAGTTGGATCGACGGTTTGTTGATCGATAGATTGCCTGCCGACGATTCACTGAATGCTAAGACTGTGCCCGCGGAAGCGGGCACAGTTTTTTGTGGAGGACGCCGATGGACGCCGACGCCAGGAAGAAAGCTGCCGCTCGCGCGGCGCTGGAATTCGTTCAGGATGGCATGCTGGTCGGCGTCGGTACCGGCTCGACGGTCAATCACTTCATCGACGCACTGACGGAACTGCGCCACCGCATTTCCGGCGCGGTCTCCTCATCCGAAGCCAGCACTGTCCGCCTGCGCGCCGCCGGCATCGATGTCGTCGCGCTCAATGACGCCGGCGACCTGTCCCTGTACGTGGATGGCGCCGACGAGGCGACCCGTCACCTGCACCTGATCAAGGGCGGAGGCGGCGCGCTGACCCGCGAAAAGATCGTCGCGGCCGCCAGCCGCCGCTTCGTCTGCATCATCGACGACTCGAAGCTGGTACCCGTGCTCGGGCGGTTTCCCCTGCCGGTCGAGGTGATCCCGATGGCGCGCTCGCTGGTCGCCCGCAGGCTCGTCGCCCTGGGCGGCCAGCCGGTCTATCGCGAGGGCTTCACGACCGACAACGGCAATGTGATCCTCGACGTGCACAACCTGAAGATCACCGACCCGGTCGCGTTGGAGACGGAATTAAGTCTGCTGGCAGGCGTCGTTTCCGTCGGCCTGTTCGCCCGGCGCGGCGCGGATCTCCTGCTGGTCGCCAGCGCCGACGGAGTGAAGACGCTCAAGCGCTAGGCCCCACAAATCAAAAGGGCCGGTCCATCGGACCGGCCCTTCGATTTTCTGGCTGGGGGACTAGGATTCGAACCTAGGTTGGCGGAGTCAGAGTCCGCAGTCCTACCGCTAGACGATCCCCCAAATGCGGTTCGTCCGCCGGAACCCGACTCAGCGCTTGCTGAACTGCGGCCCGCGGCGAGCCTTCTTGCGGCCGACCTTCTTGCGCTCGACCTCGCGCGCGTCGCGGGTCACGAATCCCGCCGCACGCAGGGGCTTGCGCAGGGTCTCGTCGTATTCGATCAGCGCACGCGTGATGCCGTGGCGGATCGCGCCGGCCTGGCCGGTGATGCCGCCGCCGTCGACCAGCACCTTGATGTCGAAGCGGTCGACCATCTGCACGAGCTCGAGCGGCTGGCGCACGATCATGCGGCCGGTCTTGCGCCCGAAGAATTCGTCGAGCGTGCGTCCATTCACGGTGATTGCGCCCTTGCCGGGCTTCAGAAAGACGCGCGCCGCCGATGACTTGCGCCGTCCGGTCCCGTAATTTTCGTTCAACGCCATGGTGAGATCCTGATCGGTTGCTGGCCCGGGCTCACTTGAGCTCGAGCGATTTCGGCTGTTGCGCCGCGTGCGGATGCTTGGTGCCGGCGAACACGTGCAGCTTCCTGAACATCTGGCGGCCCAGGATCGTCTTCGGCAGCATGCCTTTCACCGCGTACTCGATCGCCCGTTCCGGGTGCTCGGCGAGCAGCTTGCCGAGCGCGATCGTCTTCAGGTTGCCGAGATAGCCGGTGTGCTGCTGGTAAACCTTGTCGCGCAGCTTGTTGCCGGTGACCGCCACCTTCTCGGCGTTGATCACGATGATGTAATCGCCGCAGTCGACATGGGGCGTGTACTCGGGCTTGTGCTTGCCGCGCAGCCGGAATGCGATTGCCGACGCCAGGCGACCCAGGGTCTTTCCGGACGCATCCACCAGGTACCAGTCGCGGCTGACGCGCTCTGGCTTTGCAAAAACCGTCTTCATCTTGGGCCCCTGAAAGGGTCTGGTTCGAGAAAGGCCGGCAAGTTTACACAGAAGGCCGGTCATTGCAAAGCCGCCGGGCTCCGGGCGCAAGTCCTTGGCGCGATTAGGGAAGTAATCCCGGCAGGGCTATATAATATGCGTTAGATGCCCGGCCCCCGCCTGTCGCCGCTCGACCGCCTGCTGGAACTGGCTGATTTGGGACTGCGAGCCAGTTTCGGGCGCCCCTCCGCCACCCGCCCGACCCCGGGAATGCCGGCCCCCGCCGCGCCCGCGGACGAGGGTCGGCGGCGCCATGCCGCGGGCCTGATGCGGGTCAATCACGCCGGGGAAGTCGCGGCCCAGGGCCTTTATCACGGCCAGGCCCTGACGGCGCGTTCGGAGGCGGTGCGCGCGACCTTGCGCCGTGCGGCCGCCGAGGAAGGCGATCACCTGGCCTGGTGCCGCGACCGGCTCGATGAACTCGGCTCGCACACGAGCCTGCTGAATCCGCTGTGGTACGCCGGATCGGTCGCATTCGGCGCAGTCGCGGGACTGCTGGGAGACCGCGTCAGTCTCGGCTTCATGGCCGAGACTGAAAGACAGGTCGAGGGCCATCTCGATGGTCATCTCGCCCGGCTGCCGGACGACGACCAGCGCAGCCGCGCGATCATCGAGCAGATGAAGACGGACGAGATCGGGCACGGCCGGTCGGCCCGGGAAGCGGGTGGCGAGGAACTGCCGCCACCGGTACCGCAACTGATGCGGTTGACCGCACGTATTATGACCGGCACGGCATACTGGTTCTGAGGCTGGCTCCGATTATGTCTTGCAGCGCGAGCGGGCCTGTAATACAACGGCGGCCAAGCCTGCGACAGCAACCATGCTGCGCGGCAACCGCCTCAGGGGAGCATCATGGAAGACGGCGTCAAGCAACTCACTGACATTCCGGCGATCAACCGTTTCCTGAGCTATTGCAGGGTTCGCACGGTGCCGTCCAAGACCGTGCTGATCCATGCCGGCGACTTGCCGGACGTCCTCTACTACATCATCCGCGGATCGGTCGAGGTGATGATCGAGGACGAGGACGGCAACGAGATGGTTCTCGCCTACCTCAACAAGGGCCAGTTCTTCGGCGAGATGGGCCTGTTCTCGGACAGCCAGCAGCGCAGCGCCTGGGTGCGCACGCGCACGCAGTGCGAACTCGCCGAGATGACCTATCCGCGCTTCCGCCAGGTGGCCTCGGAAAGCCCCGGCCTCGTGTTCGAGCTTTCGACGCAGCTCGCGACGCGGCTCGACCGCACCAACCGCAAGCTCGGCGACCTCGCCTTCGTGGACGTCACCGGGCGCATCGCGCACGCGATCATGGACCTGTGCGGCGAGCCGGACGCGATGACGCATCCGCAGGGCATGCAGATCAAGGTCAGCCGCCAGGAGCTGTCGCGCCTGGTCGGATGCTCGCGCGAGATGGCGGGCCGGGTGCTCAAGGTGCTCGAGGAACAGGGTATCCTCACCGCGCGCGGCAAGACGATCGTGGTATTCGGCGCGCGGCCCAAGGTGAAGGCGCGGCCGGCGCCGGAATTCGCGAAGGCCGCCGTCGCGGCCGTCAAGTAGCCGGATTCAGGCCTTCTTGGCGATGGCCGCGCGCATGGCGCGGATCGTCGCTGCGTAGTCCTTCGCGCCGAAGATCGCGCTGCCGGCCACGAATGCGTCGGCTCCCGCCGCCGCGACCGCGCCGATGTTGTCGAGCTTGACCCCGCCATCGATCTCGAGCCGGATTTCGCGCCCGCCGGAGTCGATGCGCTCCCGCGCCTCGCGCAGCTTGCCGAGCACCGGCGTGATGAATTGCTGGCCCGCGAATCCCGGGTTGACCGACATCAGGAGCAGCAGGTCGATCTGCTCCAGCGTGTGATCGAGCCAGGAGAGCGGCGTCGCCGGATTGAGCACGAGGCCGGGCCGGCATCCCGACTCGCGGATCAGGCGGATGGTGCGATCGACGTGACGGCTCGCCTCGGGATGGAAGCTGATCCAGGTCGCGCCGGCTTCGGCGAACTCCGGCACCAGCCGGTCCACCGGATCCACCATCAGGTGCACGTCGATCGGTGCCGTCACCCCGTGCTTTCGCAGCGCCTTGCAGACCAGCGGGCCGATGGTCAGGTTCGGCACGTAATGGTTGTCCATCACGTCGAAATGAATCCAGTCGGCGCCAGCGGCGAGCACGGCGTCCACCTCGGCGCCGAGGCGCGCAAAATCCGCGGACAGGATCGAGGCTGCGATGACTGGCGCTGGCATGCGCGTACTCTATCGCATGCCGCGCGATTCGCGGATGCGCTCGTAAGCCGCCTGGATCGCCTGGGTCTTCTGCTTTGCAACTTCGAGCATGGACTCGGGCAGGCCGCGGGCGACAAGCTTGTCCGGATGATTCTGGCTCATCAACCGGCGATAGGCGCGCTTGACCTCGGCATCGGTCGCCGTCCGCGGCACATCGAGGACTTCGTAGGCTTCGGTCAGCGCATCGCGCCCGCCCGCGCCGCCGGGCTGGGACCTGCGCCCGGCCCGCTGGTATCCGCCGGCCGTGCCGTAGCCCTGGAGCCGCAGCACGGTCTCGATATGCGCGGATTCGATGGCGCCGATCTCGAGCGCCTGCGCCACGCGCATAAGCGCGGCCCGCGCAGCGCCCTCCATCCCGTCGCCCATCAGCGCCGCGCGCATCTGGATCTCGAGGAACATGCGCAGCAGGTCGCCGCGGCCGCGGCAGACCCGGAGCAATTCCGCGAGCGCCGCCGCGGCGTCAAATCCGCTTTCCTTGCCGGCCGTGAAGCATTCCATCGCCACGCGGGTGTCGGCCTCTCCCAGGCTGAACTGGCGGAAGATCCGGCGCGCCGCCGCGATGTCCTGCTCCGATACCCGCCCGTCGGACTTCGCGACATGGCCCATCACGCTGAAGGCCGCGCGGAAGAACGTGGCCCTGACGATGGCCGGATCCACATGCGGCCCGCCCGCGCGGCCGGCCGCCTGGAGGTCGTACATGTGGCCGAAAATCAGGCCGATCAGCACACCCCAGGGACGCCGGCTCAGCAGCAGGCCCAGCAATGCGCCGACCAGCTTGCCGATCCAGTTCATCGAGCTTTCCTTGACCGCTTCATCGCCCGGCTGCAAGATTCCGCGCTCCCCAGCCGGGCGCGCGCGAGCCCCATGGTATCAAGAGCCCGATAAGCATGGACGCAAGCCCCCTGTACGAGTCGAACCTCGGCGGACTGACGCTGGTCCATCGCGGCAAGGTGCGCGACAACTACGCGATCGACGAAGGCCGCCTGCTGATCGTCGCGACCGATCGCCTCTCCGCATTCGACGTGGTGATGCCGGATCCGATCCCCGGCAAGGGCCGCGTGCTGACGGCGATCTCGAATTTCTGGTTCGGGCGCACGCAGCGCATCGTCTCGAACCACCTGACCGGCGAGCCGCTGTCGCGCTATGTCGGCAACCCAGGTGAACTCGCGTTGCTCGAGGGCCGGGCGGTGGTCGTCGAGCGCCTGACGCCGCTGCCCGTCGAGGCCGTCGTGCGTGGCTACCTGGCCGGCTCCGGCTGGAGGGACTACCAGCAAAGCGGGGCGATCTGCGGCATCAAGCTGCCGGAAGGACTCGTGCAGGCCGCGCGACTCCCGGAGCCGATCTTCACGCCGGCAACCAAGGCGCCGGCCGGCGCGCATGACGTCAACATCAGCTACGACCAGATGGTCGGCATCATCGGCGTTTCGGCGGCCGCCAGGATCCGCGAGCTCTCGCTCAAGCTGTACGCGCATGCGGTCGAGCACGCGCTGTCGAACGGCATCATCATCGCCGACACGAAGTTCGAGTTCGGCCTCGATCACAAGAGCCGCGTCGTGCTGATGGACGAGGTCCTGACGCCGGATTCATCGCGGTTCTGGCCGGTGGACAGCTACGCGGAGGGCTCGAGTCCGCCGTCCTTCGACAAGCAGTACGTCCGCGACTACCTGGAATCCCTGGGCTGGGACAAGCAGCCGCCCGCCCCGAACCTGCCGCCCGACGTGATCCGCCTGACCTCGCTCAAGTATCGCGAGGCGCAGCACCGCCTGATGGCCTGAATTCAGCGCGCGCAACGATGCGCGCATCTTCGCCGAGCAGGTTCTGCGTCCGGTCGTATCTTCGAACACGCAGACGATCCGTTCGGGAAATCCACCGGGCATGGCGGCACTGCAGCAAAGCGGCAGATTGCGGGGCCTTCCGGCCTGTGCCACGCTGCCCCGATGAGCGTGGACCTGGACCCGCGCCGGCGCATCGAACGGCTGCTGTTCGACCGCCATGCGCCGATGCCCATGAAGCAGGCGGAATGGCTGCTCGGCTTGCTGCGCTATCCCTACGCGATCATCCGCGACCTGCTGACCGGCGAGCTGAACCTGCGCGCGATGGGACTCGTCTACACGACGCTCCTGTCGCTCGTGCCACTGGTCGCGTTCGCCTTCGCCGTGCTGAAGGGCCTGGGCGTGCACCGCGACCTCGAGCCGCTGCTGTTCGAATTCCTGCGGCCGATCGGCGACCGCGCGGCCGAGCTGACGGCCCAGATCATGGGCTTCGTCGAGAAGGTGCGCGGCGGGGTGCTCGGCTCCCTCGGCCTCGCGTTCCTGCTCTACACCGTGATCACCACCGTCCAGAAGCTCGAGAGCGCATTCAATTTCGCCTGGCATGTCGAGCGCCCGCGGTCGGTGATGCGCCGCATCAGCGAATACCTGAGCCTGATGGTGATCGGCCCGGTCTTCCTGGTGGTCGCATTCGGCCTGTTCGGCGCCGTCGCCCAGCACGAGACCATGCTCTGGCTGACGAGCCACGAGCCGATCGGCACGATCATCCGCGGCATGGGCTACGCGGGACCTTACCTGTTCGTGAGCGGCATGTTCACCTTCCTCTACGCGTTCATACCGAACACGCGCGTGCGGTTGCTGCCGGCACTCGCCGGCGGCCTGACCGCGGGCGTGCTGTGGGCGATGAGCGGCGCGCTGTTCACGAAGATCGTCGCGGCCTCGACCAACATGGTCGCGATCTACGCGGGCTTCGCGATTTTCCTCGCCGCACTGATCTGGATCTATCTGAGCTGGCTGATCCTGCTGATCGGCGCGCAGCTTTCCTTCTACGTGCAGAATCCGCGCTACCTGCGGGCCGGGCAGGCGCCGGTGCGGTTGACCAGCCGGCTGCGCGAGCGCATCGCGCTCACCGTGATGCTGCTGATCGCGAGGAATTTCATATCGGGGGCCGCGGCCTGGCGATTGCGGGCTCTCGCGGAACAGCTCGAAGTGCCGGGTTCCGCGCTGGAGACCGTGATCGAGGCGCTGGAACACGCGGGACTCGTGACGACGACCGACCAGGAGGAAGTGCTGCCGGCCCGCGACATCGACAGCATCGGCATGCACGACATCCTGACCGCCGTCCGCGACGAGCGTCAGTACGAGACCTGGCTGCTGTGGCGGGCGAGGACCGATCCCCTGACCGATGCCATTGCGGACACGATCGAATCCGCGATCCGCGAGCGCATGCAGGGCATGAGCCTTCGCGACATCGCGCAGACACCGAACTCCCGGCAGGTCGTGCCCTGAGCGGCAGGCTTCTTCCCGCACTCTGCCTCATCGGCGGCCTGGCGGCGCATGGCCAGGCGGATGCCGGCATCGCGCTCGACGGCCGACTGGACGACGCCGACTGGAACGGCGCACAAGTGTTCAACGGCTTCCGCCAGACCGAGCCGTTCACCGGCGACCCCGCGCCCGTCGCCACCGATGCCCGCGTGCTCGCCACGCCGGAGGCGCTCTTCATCGGGTTCCATACCAGCCAGCCGGTCTCGATGCGCAAGCACGGGCGTTCGCGGCGCGACGCAGAGTTCATGGACGCGGACGAAGTGGCCTTCATCATCGACTTCGAGGGCCGCGGCACGACCGCCTACGAATTCACGGTGTCGCTGTCCGGCTCGGTGCGCGACGGCATCATCCTGCAGCAGACGAACTACAGCTACGACTGGGACTCGGTCTGGTACAGCGCGGTCACCGAGGACGAAGACGGCTGGAGCATCGAAGTCGAGTTGCCCTGGTCGGTCGCGCCGATGGGCCCGGTGATCGGGGGCAAGCGCAGGATCGGCGTCTTCTTCGGTCTCTATCTGGAGACCACTTCCGTGAACTATGCGTATCCGGGCAACGATTACCGCAGCCCGACCTTCGTGGCTGACATGCACCCGATCGAGATTCCTGCCTATAGCGGCAACCTGCTCGCCTGGGTGCCGTATCTGTCGAGCACGACTGACCTGCTGCGGGGCAGCAGCCGGGTTCACGGCGGCCTCGACGTGATCTGGAAGCCGGATGCCTCGAAGCAGCTGACGGCCACCATCAACCCGGACTTCGGGCAGGTCGAATCGGACGACCTGGTGGTCAATTTCACGGCGATCGAGACCTTCCTGACCGAGAAGCGGCCGTTCTTCACGCAGAACCAGCAGTTGTTCGACCTGCGCACGACGCTGGATGGTCGCCTCATCAACACCCGGCGCATCGGCGCCGCACCCGACGCGGGCGCCGAAGGGCAGACCGATATCCTCGCGGCCGCAAAGTTCAGCCACACGCACCAGCGCTGGGAATACGGCATGTTTGCCGCCGCCGAGGACGACAGCGGACTCGCGAGCGGCAGGGACTATTTCGCGGCCCGCCTGCGCCGGCACGGCGAGGACTGGAGCGCCGGCTATCTCGGAACCTACACCGACCGTCCGACCATCGACCGGACCGCGCTCGTGCACTCGCTCGACGCCGAATACTCGCCGGCGCCGGGCTGGGCGTTCAGGAGCCAGGCCATCTTCACGGACACGCGGGAACCCTCCGCAGGCCCGACCGCGCGCGGCGCCGGCGCCTGGCTCGCCGCCCTCTATGCGCCGGGCGGACGCCTCGAGCAGAACCTTTACGCATCCTGGTACGACCGCGACTACGACATCAACGACCTCGGATTCATGACGCGCAACGACATCCGCGAGATCCACTCCGAGACCTACTGGTATCGGCGCAGCTACGCCGAGGACAGCCTGGTGCAGTCGAGCCGCTGGATGTCGGATGTGCACTGGCGCACGACCGATGCGGGCCGGCGCCTGCCGTCCTGGATCCAGCTCGGCCGGCATTGGGCTTATCGCGACGGAAGTTCGCTCGACGCTTACGTCCGCCCGACAAGCTCCGGCATCGACGACCTGACGACCCGCGGCGGACCCGCATTCAAGCTGCCATCGCAGCCGGACGCGCGCGTCTCGTTCCTCAGCCGGCGCACCGATCGCTGGCGCTGGTCCGGAGAAATGAAGGCCTTTCGCGAGGGCCTCGGGCAAACCGGTTATCAATTCAATTTCAGCCCGCAGGTCTACGCAGGCAACGACCTGAATTTCGCCCTGGACCTGACGTATCTCGACAGTCCCGACTGGCTCATCTGGCGGCCGGATATCGGCAAGCTGGCCCGCCACGCGCGGCAACAATTGCAGGCGGCATTCGATACCAACTGGTATCCGTCGCCGAAGTCGGAATTCCGCATCCGCCTGCAGTGGGCCGCCGTGAAGGCGCGCGGCGGCCAGGCTTACGACATCGGACCGGATGGCGCCCTGACGCCGGCAGCCGGGGTGGCCGAAGATTTCAGCCTCAGCGACATCGCCTTCCAGGCCCGCTTCCGCTACGAGTTCAAGCCGCTGTCGGAACTGTTCGTCGTTTATTCGTTCGGCGGCAGCGCGCTGACGGACGCAGCGACGCCATTCGGCGACCTTGTGGACCGCCGGGGTCGACAACCCGACGGCACAGCAGTTCGTCGTCAAGCTCGCCTGGCGATTCTGAGAACCCGCTACCGGCCTCAATCGCCGGCGATGGTCATCTGCTCGATCAATATCGAGCCGCACTGGATCGCGCCGCGGCGATCCAGGTCGTCGCCCAGCGCGACGATGCCCTGGTACATCTCGCGCAGGTTGCCCGCCACCGTGATTTCGTGGACCGGCCGGTCGATGACGCCATTCTCGATCCAGAAGCCCGAAGCGCCGCGCGAATAGTCGCCGGTCACCGGATTGACGCCCTGCCCCATCATCTCGGTCACGAGCAGGCCGGTGCCGAGTTTCTGCAGCAGCGTCTTCGGATCGAGCATCGCACCCTGCACGACGAGGTTATGGACACCGCCGGCATTGCCGGTCGTCGTCAGGCCGAGTTTGCGCGCGCTGTAGGCATCCAGCAGGTAACCGGTCAGCACGCCGTTGACGACCAGCTCGCGGTCGCGGGTCGCGACGCCCTCCCCGTCGAATGGCGCCGAGCCCAATGCGCCCGGCAGGTGCGGCCGTTCGGAGAGCGAAATCGCCGCCGGAAAAATCTGCTGCCCTGCGGCATCCAGCAGGAAGCTGCTGCGCCGATATTGCGCGCCGCCGCCGATCGCGCCGACCAGGTGGCCGATCAGTCCGCGCGCCACCTCGGGCGCGAACAGGATCGGCGCCTTGCGGGTCGACAGCTTGCCCGCGCCGAGCCTGCCGATGGCGCGATCCGCGGCCTTGCGGCCGACTTCCTCTGCGTCCTCCAGGGCGCGCCAGTCGCGCGCCGCCGTATACCAGTAGTCGCGCTGCATCTCGCCTTCCGCCTGGCCGAGCACGACGCAGCTGACGGTGTGCGACGTGGAGGGATAGCCGCCGATAAACCCGTGACTGTTCCCGAAAACGCGCAACCGTTGATGGGTCGCGACCGAGGCACCTTCGGAATTCTTGATGCGCGGATCCACCGCAAGGCCCGCGGCCTCGCAGCGCTTCGCGAGCTCGATCGCTGCCGGCGCATCGATGTCCCAGGGATGGCAGAGGTCGAGGTCCGGCAGGTCGCGGGCCATCAGCCCGGCATCCGGCAGGCCCGAGAATTCGTCCTCGGCCGTGAAGCTCGCGATGGACAAGGCCTTGGAGACCGTCTCCTCGACCGCGGACGGGGTCAGGTTCGCCGTGCTCGCCGAGCCTTTGCGGTGGCCGGCATAGACGGTGACACCGAGGCTGCGGTCGCGCTGGTATTCGAGCGTCTCCACTTCCCCGAGGCGCACGGTCACCGAAAGGCCAGAGCCGACGCCGACGCCCGCTTCCGCCGCGGTCGCGCCACGCTGGCGCGCGAGGGACAGGGCCTGTTCGACGATGCGCTCAAGATCCGGCTGTTCCATGTGCGCATGCTAGCATCGCGGCGATGCGTCGCCGCCAGCTACCCGGGGAACCGCCGCCCCCGACCAAGGGCGATCTGAAGCGCCAGGCCCAGACGCTCCAGGTGCTCGCCGAACAGCTCATCGAGGCGCCCGAGGAACTGGTCGCCACGCTCGACCTGCCGGAAAAACTCCGCGACGCCATCGACCTCGCGCGACGCATCACGAGTCACGGCGCGCTGGTGCGGCAGAAACTGTTCGTCGGCAAACTGATGCGCAGGGTCGATCCGGAACCGATCCGCGCGGCACTCGCCGCGGTCGGCGAGTCTGCGCGCCTTGCGACCATGCGCTTCAAGCGCGCCGAGCGCTGGCGCGACCGCCTGGTCCTGGAAGGCCAGGCGGCGATCGTCGAGTTCATCGCGGAATTCCCCGAGGCCGATCGGGCGGACCTGACGCGGCTCGTTGCGGCGGCGGTCGCGGAACGATCGGCCGCGAAATCGACGGGCGCGAGCCGGGCCTTGTTCCGTCGCGTCAGCGACATCCTGAACGGCTGATTCAAATCGGCTTTCCCGCCCTGTCTCCTTCCGGCGACGGGCCATTTTTGCCTGCCGGACGGGGGGCGCTAGCCTGTGATCGTTGCCCTACGTGTCAAGCATCCCCTGATTTCGGGCATCCCCCCCGCGTCGCGTGACTCCCTGTCGGCGCGGGGGGTATTTCAGGTCCCAGACCTCCGCTAACTTCCTTTCCAGACAGAGGCTTATGAGCAGCCCGGCCGGGGCCTGTGCGGGCCGCATGCTAGACTTTTGGGATGAAACCGCTGGTCGGCATCATCATGGGCTCGTCTTCCGACTGGGAGACCATGCGTCATGCCGCCGACCTGCTGACGGCCCTTTCGGTCCCTTTCGAAACCCGGGTCGTCTCCGCCCACCGCACGCCTGACCTGCTGTTCGAATACGCCTCGGGCGCCGCGGCGCGCGGCATCGAGGTGCTGATCGCCGGGGCCGGCGGCGCCGCGCACCTGCCGGGCATGACCGCATCGAAGACCTTGTTGCCGGTCATCGGCGTGCCGATCCAGTCGAAGGCGCTGAACGGGCTCGATTCGCTGCTGTCGATCGCGCAGATGCCCGCCGGCATCCCGGTCGCGACGGTCGCGATCGGCGTACCGGGCGCGAAGAATGCGGCGCTGTTCGCGACCGCAGTGCTGGCGGGCCGCCATCCGCCGTTGCTGGACGCCCTGCGCGCCTACCGCGAGCGCCAGACCGCCGACGTGCTCGCGCAGCCCGATCCCGCCGGCAGCTGATCCATGCACATCGGCATCATCGGCGCCGGCCAGCTCGGCCGGATGATGGCACTTTCCGGCATCCCGCTCGGCCTGCAATTCACGATGTACGACCGCAGCCGCGACGTGCCGGGCGCCGCCGTCGCGCCGATCGTGACCGGCGCGTTCGACAATCTGCGCGCGCTGGCGCGCTTCGCGCGTTCGGTCGATATCGTGACCTTCGACTGGGAGAACGTGCCGGTCGCGTCCGCGCGCGCGGTCGCGAAGATCGTGCCGGTCTGGCCGCCGCCGCGCGCGCTCGAGATCGGGCAGGACCGGCTCTCCGAAAAACGCCTGTTCCAGCGCCACGGGATTCCGGTCGCGCCGCACGCTGCGATCGACAACCTGCGCGACCTGCAGCGCGCCGTCCAGGAACACGGCACGCCGGGACTGCTGAAGACGCGCCGCCTTGGCTACGACGGCAAGGGCCAGGTGCTGTTGCGGCGGCCCGCCGACATTTCCGCGGCCTGGAGGCAGCTGCGTGGACAGGCGCTGCTGTACGAGCGCTTCGTGCCCTTCACGCGCGAGGTTTCGTTGATCGCGGCGCGCGGCCGCGACGGCAGCGTCGTCTTCTATCCGCTCGCAGAGAACCGGCACGATCACGGCATCCTGGCGCAGACGCGCGCGCCCTATCGCAATCAGCCGCTGCAGCGGATCGCCGAGCGCCATCTGCGTCGGCTGCTCGAGGAACTCCATTACGTCGGCGTGCTGTGCGTCGAATTCTTCGTCGAGCGCGGCCGCCTGGTCGCGAACGAAATGGCGCCGCGCGTGCACAACTCGGGGCACTGGACCATTGAGGGCGCGGAAACCAGCCAGTTTGAAAATCACGTTCGTGCGATTGCAGGGCTGCCGCTCGGCGGTACGCGGCCGCGCGGCCACGCCGTCATGCAGAACCTGATCGGCAGCATGCCGCCCGCGCGCATCCTGCTCGGCATGCGCGGCGTCCACTGGCACGATTACGGCAAGTCCCCGCGGCCCGGCAGGAAACTCGGGCACCTCACCGTGGTCGCCCGGACCGCAAGGGAACGGGACCGCGGCGCGGTTAAATTGCGACGAGTTTCAAGGCGTTAGATCGGGTCCGACATGCTCGTATGCTAGCCTTGTAGGTCGCATGTACCTGGAACATTTCCAGCTGACCGAGTTGCCGTTCCGGCTGAGTCCGGACCCGGCATTCCTATACCTGTCAAAGCACCATGCGCGCGCCAAGGCGTACATGGAATCGACGATCTGGTTCACCGACGGTTTCGTCGTGATCACGGGCGAGATCGGATCGGGCAAGACCACGCTGATCGAGACCTTCCTGCGCGAACTCGAGAAGGACGTCGTGGTCGCCCAGGTCGCGCAGACCCAGGTCTCGCCGATCGAGTTCCTGCAGGCCGTGCTGGTGCAGTTCGGATTCTCGCCATTCAAGATGCGCAAGGCCGAGCTGCTGGCGACCCTCAACCAGTTCCTGGTCGAGCAGTATGCCGCCGGCCGCAGGGTGCTCCTGATCGTCGACGAGGCGCAGAACCTCTCGAATCGCGTGCTCGAGGAAATCCGGCTGCTGTCGGGCGTCGAGACCACCAAGGAAAAAGTCCTGCGAATCATCCTGGCCGGCCAGCCGGAACTCAATGACAAGCTGGAGTCCGCGGAGATGGTCCAGCTCGTGCAACGCGTGCGGCTGCGCTTCCACCTGACGGCGCTCACTCCCGAGGATACGCAGAGCTATGTATTGCACCGCCTCGAGGTCGCGGGCTCGCATGGCCGGAAGATTTTCACCGACGACACATTCCCGATCATCTTCCGCTACACGGGCGGCGTGCCGCGCCTGATCAACACGCTATGCGACACGGCGATGATGGGTGCTTATGCGCTCGAGAAAAAGCAGATCGGCGTAGAGGAGTTGAATGCGGCCATCGAGGAACTGCGGTGGGTCGAGTTCGGCTCGCGCAGCAATCGCACGCGCGCCGCTGCCGCCGCCGCGCGCGCACCGCGGCCCATCGGCCCGGACGAGGTACTGGCGCGCATCATCGTCGCGCACTCCGGCCAGCGCGTCGAGGAGCGGCCGTTGCGCCTCGGCCGCCTGATCATCGGCCGCACCTTCGACAACGATCTGCAGGTGGACAGCAAGTTCGTCAGCCGCCATCACTGCCAGATCACGACGACATCGGAAGGTAGCCTGCTCGAGGACCTCAACAGCACGAATGGCGTCTACGTGAAGTCAAAGCGGGTGCGCAAGCATCATCTCAACGATGGCGACGTCATCGTGCTCGGCAAGCACGAGATCATGTACCTCGACGAGCGCTCGGTGCGCAGCCGCGAGCACCAGCACGCGGAATCGACCGGCGATCACGTGGTGGTCGACGAAGAGGACGTGGAAGACCAGGACGAGGACGAGGAGCGGGCTCCGGCGGCCGGGGCGAACTGATCAGTCGTCCTCGTCGAATGCCGCGCCGTAGCGGCGCTTCTGGATCCGGTAGTCGCGACGCCTCAGCACCAGCACCAGGCCCGCGACCAGCACGATCAGCCCGAATCCCGCCACCAGGTCCGACCAGCTCTCGCTGCGCCAGATGAATGACGCTGCAAACGCAGCGACGCCGAGCAGCATGTAGGCGTAGGGCAGCGCTTCATAGACGGATCGTGACAACCGCATTGCCGGGCCCTCAGGCGGTACCGCCGACTGTCAGTGCATCGATCCGCAGCGTCGGCTGGCCGACGCCGACCGGCACGGTCTGGCCGTCCTTGCCGCAGCTGCCGATACCGTCGTCGAGCGCCAGGTCGTTGCCGACCATGCTGACGCGCGTCAGCACGTCGGGACCGTTGCCGATCAGCGTCGCGCCCTTGACCGGCGCCGTGATGCGTCCGTCCTCGATCAGGTAGGCCTCGCTCGCCGAGAACACGAATTTCCCCGACGTGATGTCGACCTGGCCGCCGCCAAAATTGACCGCATAGAGGCCGCGCTGCACCGAGCGGATGATCTCCCGCGGATCGTGCGGTCCCGGGAGCATGTAGGTATTGGTCATGCGCGGCAGCGTCGCATGCGCGAACGACTCGCGCCGCCCGTTGCCGGTCGGCTTCATGCCCATCAGCCGCGCATTGAGCTTGTCCTGCAGGTAGCCCTTCAGCACGCCGTTCTCGATCAGCGTGGTGCAGGCCGTCGGCGTCCCCTCGTCGTCCACGTTCAGCGAGCCGCGCCGTCCCGGAAGCGTACCGTCGTCGACGACCGTGCACAGGGGCGAGGCCACCTGCTCGCCGATGCGCCCCGTGAAGGCCGAGGTCCCGCGCCGGTTGAAATCGCCCTCGAGGCCATGGCCGATCGCCTCGTGCAGCAGCACGCCGGGCCAGCCGGGTCCCAGGACGACCGTCATCGTGCCGGCCGGCGCCGGCACCGAATCGAGGTTGACGGTCGCCTGGCGCACGGCTTCGCGCGCGAGGCGCATCGGGCGGTCGTCCGCGACGAATTCCTGCAGCGAATAACGACCGCCGGTGCCGGCATAGCCCTGCTCACGGCGCCCGTCCTGCTCGACGATGACCGAGACATTCATGCGCACCAGCGGCCGCACGTCGGCCGCCAGCGTCCCGTCGCTCGCGGCGACCAGCACGACCTCGTGCACGGCCGCGAGACTCGCGACCACCTGCTTCACGCGCGGATCGAGCGCGCGCGCATTGCGGTCGAGCTGGGTCAGCAGAGCGACCTTGTCGGCGTCGGCGAGCGATGCAATCGGGTCGTCCGGCAGGTACAGCCTGTGAGTCTCGGCGGATTTCCAGGCCTGCACCTGGCCGCCGCCGCCCTCGCGGGCGATCGCGCGCGCCGCGCGCGCCGCCTCCAGCAGCGCCGCCGGCACGACTTCATCGGAGTACGCGAATCCGGTGCGCTCCCCCGCCATCGCGCGCACGCCGACACCCTGCTCGATGCCGTGGCTGCCTTCCTTGACGATGCCGTCCTCGAGCGCCCAGTGTTCCTCGCGCGCGAGCTGGAAATAGAGGTCACCGGAATCGACGGCGGCGCCGAGCAGCGAACCGAGCGCCTGTTCGAGGCGGCCCTCGTCGAGGCCCGACGGCGCGAGGATCAGGTCGCGAGCCCGCTGCAGTGCGTTCGCGCTCAACCGATCACCCGGTGTTTCAGCGCCGGGAAATTCGCGCGTGTCGCCGCCTGCCGTTCGCGGTCGATCGCGGCGAGCACGACGCCGGTGCCGCGCGGCAGGCGCGCGAGCACGCGGCCCCAGTAATCGATGACCAGACTGTCGCCATAGGTCTCGCGATCGTTGTCGTGGAATCCGGTCTGCGCCGCGGCGATCACGAATGAAATGTCCTCGATTGCCCTGGCCCGCAGCAGGACTTCCCAATGCGCGCGGCCGGTCGGAGCGGTGAATGCAGACGGCACACTGAAGATTTCTGCTCCCTCGGAGACCAGGCGGCGATACAACTCCGGGAAGCGCATATCGTAGCAGACGCTCAATCCGACCCGGCCCGCCGGCGTGTCAACCGTGACGGCCTGCGCACCCGGAATCGCGTTCGCCGATTCGCGGTAGGCCTCGCGCCCGCTCGGCAGGTCGACGTCGAACAGGTGGATCTTGTCATATCGCGCCGCGCGCCTGCCGTCGGCGTCGTAGACGACGCAGGCATTCGCCGGACGCGACTCGCCGGGCACGGCGATCGGCTGCGTGCCCGCCACGATCCAGAGGCCGAGTTCGCGCGCCGTGGCCGCGATGGTCTTCTGCACGATGCCGTCGCCGTCGGCCTCGACGATCGCGCGGCGCTCCGCTTCGCTGCGCCCCATGAAGGAGAAATTCTCCGGCAGCACGGCCAGGCAAGCGCCGCCTTCGCGGGCCTGCTCCAGCAGCCGCCGCGCGGTGCCGAGATTCTTCGCGACATCGGCGGCCGAGGTCATCTGGATGGCGGCGACGATCGGCTGGCTCATTGCAGCGGCGCGCTCCCCGAATCGCCGTCGCGCGCGGGCGCCGGCGCGGCATTCGACTGCTGCGTGTCCTTCATTTCCTGCGCGTCGATGCGTTTCACCTGCGGATCGTCCCAGCTGCCCGTGATGCGATAGTAACCGCGCGTGGCGCCCTTCAGCGGCTCCTTGAATATGCGCGAAAACAGCAGCAGGGCCGCACCGACTGCCGGGCCGCCGGCAAGCGCGCCGGCCACGCCCAGCGATGCGCCGAGCTGGCCGGTGACCACGGCGGTCTGGTCATAAGTCCGGTTGCGCAGGTTGGTGCGCCCCGCCAGGCCGATCTCCGCAGCCGAGCCGCGCAGCGTCAGGTTGTCCGTGTAGGCCTCGCCGTCGGTCAGCTGGAAGGTGCCGCGCAGCGTGTCGAAGGACAGGCCCTCGCCGGTCAGGTCGCCGAAATCGAGCGCCAGCCGGCGCGGCAGGTGCGCGATGCTCATCAGGCCGAGGACGCGTCCCGCGCCTGGCTCGACCGATGTCAGGCGGCCGTCTTCCGCGGCGATCTCGAGCCTGCCGGAGAGCCGCCCGATGGCGCTCTCCTCAGGCGGGCCCGGCCAGCTCAGGTTCGCGGACAGGTGGCCGTGATGGCCGGCCACCAGCGAGCCGAGCTGCATCGCATTCATGAAGGCGAGCACGTTCTTGCTCTCGGCCTCGAACTCGAGCCGGCATTCGGCACCCGATTCCCGCACCAGCCAGCTGCCGTGACCCTTGGCCTCGAATGCCGCATGCGTCATCGTGAACTGGTTCAGCGTCATGCCGGTCGTGCCGCGCGCGAGTTCCGCCTGCAGGTGGCCGAACTGGCGTCCCTCGAATTGAAGGTCGCGGATGTCCACGTGGATCGCCGGCAGCTGGCGCGGATCTGCCTCGCCCTCGCCGCTGCGCACGGGCGTGCCGAAAACCAGGCGGTCGAGATTCAGTACCATCGGTACTTCGCCCGGGAAAGTGTACGGAACGACGAGGTGGCCGCTCGCCGCTTCCGAACTCACGTCGATCTCCCAGGCGCGGTTGCCGGGCCGCAGCCGCCCGCTTGCGCCGGCGAATTCGTAGCCGAGCACCTCGAGGCGCTTGATCGCGAGGTCCGCGCCCGCCAGCCAGTCGCTCAAGGGCCGGCCCCGCGGCTGGTCCCATTTCAGGTTGACCATGTCCGTGATACTCGCCGAGTCCAGCCGGCCGGTCAGCCACAGACCGGCTGCCTGCGGCAACGCCGCCGGCGCGCCGGCGCCGAACGACACGATGCCGCGCTCGACCGGCGGATCCTCCGGCTTGCTGCGCCACTGCAGCAGCGCGTTCACGTCGCGACCGTATTGCGCCTGGATCCGCGGTCCGCGGTCGCCGCCGAAGGTCGCGCTGATCGTCAGCGGACGCGCGGTGTCCGCCGTCTTCGCAAAGGGCTCCGGCAACTTCGAAGCCAGGCCGCGCAGGTCGCTGCTCAGGCGCATCGTCCCGTGCGCAGGCTGCTCGCGGTCCGCGCTGCGTTCCACCGTCAGGAATCCGCGCCAGTCCGTGCTGCCCGTGATGCCCGCATTGACCGGCAGGCGCGCGACCGGCCGCAACGGATCCGCTGCCACCGTGCCCTGCGCATTGACCTGAGTGCTGAGATCGCCGTTCTTCTGCGTCGTCGTCTTGATCGAGACCTGCAGCGGTCCGCCGAGCAACTGCCCCGTCAATGCCGGCGCCTGGATTTCCCGGTTGCGAACCCAGAGCACGCCCTTCACGTCGCTGGCTTCGATCGGCTGTTGCTGGTGCTGCAGCTTGATGCCGTCGAGCGTCGCCATCACCGTGATGACGCGCCGGTCGAAATCCCTGATCGGCAGGTACATCGCAAGTTCGCCGGTCATGGGTCCCGAGCCCTTCAGGTCGGCGAAACCGGAACCGAGCGACGCCGCGAGCGGGCTGTCCTGCAGCATGCGGATGGCGCGGCCGGCATCGCCGCGCGCGCTGGCTTTCAAGGCGATGATGGCATCGCGGTAATCGGCGCTGTTGGCTTCGGCCTGCGTGATCGCGATGCCGGCCAGCGTACCCCGGCTCGCGACGACCTGCATCGCGGGTCCCTCGAAGTCGAGCGTAGCGTCGATGCCGCGGATCTCCGGCCAGCCCGGCGCGTAGAAAAGCGTCAGGTTCTTCACGCGCGCATCGACGTGGAATCTGCCCTGGCCCTCGCGATAGGGGAAGCCGCGGGTCGGCCCGGTCTGCGTGACCGTGCCTTCGACGACGCGGCCCGCACGGAACGCGGCATCGAGCCAGGCCAGCGATTTCGGCTTCAGGCGTTCGATCGGCAGGTAGCGCCAGACCTGGGTCGCGTCGACGTCCGATACCCTGGCGGTCATGTCCATCAGCGGCAGTTCGCCGGGCAGGAACGCCATGTGCAGCTTGCCGTTCACGAGCCCGTGACCGGTATCGATGAAGGCATCGTCCACCCACAGGCGCGCGCCTTCGCCAAAGCGCGACCATTCGACGCGGCCGTCCACCTGGCGCAGTTCCGCGATGGCGCGCCACTGCAGCGGCCAGGTGAGCTGCGCGTCGCGGGTCGCAAGGCGCACAACGCCGCCGGCGCCCTGCCCCTCGATGGAGCCGTCAAGGCCCCGCACTCCGGGCGCCTTGCCGAATGGCTCGAATCCGAGGTCGGCAAATCGCAGCCGTCCGCTGATGTCGGGCAGCCTGCCCGCGCCGATGTCCTTGACCGCCACGTCGAGGCCGAACAGCTCGCCGCGCGGCGCCAGGGTCTCCAGATTCTCGCGCAGCGGCCCCGCGGGCAGCAGCGACGAGAACGCGGCGAGATTCTCGATCCGCAGGTAGTCCGCGCGCGCCGCCACCGAGGCGACCCGGCCGTCGCGGCGCAGCAGCGTCGCCGCGACATTGGTCGGCCGCCAGGCAGCCCCCTCGCGCGAAAATTCGAGGCCCGAGCCCTCGACGGAATATTCGTCGCCCTTGACCTGCAGGCGCAGGTCGCCGGCGATGCGCGTGAATTCGGCGCCGCCGTTGGGCAGCTTCAGGTTGGTGAGTTCCGGCCGCAGCCGCAGGCTCGTCAGGCTGCGTCCGACGCCGCGCACAGTCGCGATCACGGAGCCGTGGCCCGCGGTGGGCACGACGAAGCTGTCCGGCAGCAGCGCGGCCCATTGCTCGAAGTCGAGGCCACGCGCATCGACCTTGGTCCGCCATTCGACCTTTTCCGGCTCGTCGAGATCGCCGTCCAGGTCGGCCTCCACTTCCATCGCGGAACCGAGATGTTCCGGCAGCTCGACCTGCCCGCGCAGGCGCACCTGCTTGCCAGTGCGCTCCATCTCGAGATTCGCGCCGGTCAGCTCGAAATGACCCTGCTTGGCGCGCAGGTCGAGCACGTCGAGCGTCGCATCCTGGACCGCGAACATTCCGCGCGGCAGGCGCGCAAGCGTCATCGGCTCGCGCTGGACGCCCGGCTTCGGCTCGAACGCGCCCTGCCCGACCAGCTCGACGCTGCCATCCGTATGGATCACGAAGTGCAGGCGCGGCCGCACCAGCACGACGCGCCCGACCTCGATGCGCCGGTACCACAGCGAGCGGCCGATCGCGAGGCTCACGCTGCCCGATTCGGCGCTGACCAGCGGTTCGTCGCCGCTGGCGGGCAGCACGCGCGCACCGCTGAAGTGGATCTCCGGGCCGTAGCGGCCGACGCGCGCGTTCAGGGCATCGAACTCGAGCCGCAGGCCAGTCGCCGCGCGGACCTGGTCGGCGACCTGCTGCTGGTAACCGGGCAGAAGCTCGATCGCGAGGCGGAATGCGCCGACGGCGAGCGCCGCGAGCAGCGCAAGCGCCGCCACCGCGCCCGCCACCCAGCGCCAGAGCCTCCTCAATCCCTTGCCTGTCCCTTTCATCCTGTCCCGGCCATGCCCCGCCTATACCAGCACGACGTCGAATTGTTCCTGCGAATAGAGCGCCTCGGCCTGCAGCCTGATCGGCTTGCCGACGGCGATCTCGAGCTCGGCCAGCGCCGCCGATTCCTCGTCGAGCAGGAGCTCGACGACGTCCTGGTGCGCCAGCACGTGCAACTCCTGGAAATCGAACTGCCGTGCCTGCCGCAGCACCTCGCGGAAGGCCTGGTAGGCGACCGTCTCGGCCGTCTTCACGAACCCGCGGGAGTCGCAACTTGGACAAGGCCGGCACAGCTGGTGTTCCAGGCTCTCGCGCGTGCGCTTGCGGGTCATTTCGACCAGGCCCAGCGCCGAGACCGCCGACAGGTGGGTGCGGGCATGGTCCCCCGCCAGTGCGCGCTCGAGCGCCTCCAGCACCAGCCGGCGGTGCTCGTGATCGCGCATGTCGATGAAGTCCACGATGATGATGCCGCCGATGTTGCGCAACCTGAGCTGCCGCGCGAGCGCGACCGCGGCCTCGAGGTTGGTGCGATAGATCGTGTCCTCGAGATTGCGATGGCCGACGAAGGCGCCGGTGTTGACGTCGATCGTCGTCAGCGCCTCGGTCTGGTCGAACATCAGGTACCCGCCCGACTTCAGCGGCACCTTGCGATCGAGCGCACGCTCGATTTCGTCGTCCACGCCGTACAGGTCGAAGATCGGCCGCTTGCCGTCGTAATGCTCGATGCGCGCGGCGAGCGGCGGCATGAAGGTCCTGGCGAATGTGGTCATCTGCTGGTGCGCGGCGGGCGTGTCCACCAGCACGCGGTCCACCTGCTCGCCCAGCAGGTCGCGCAGCACTCGCAGCGGCAAGGCAAGGTCCTCATGGACGATCTCCGCGGCGGCGGCGCCTGCGCTGCGCTCGATCACCACTTCCCACAGCCGCTCGAGGAACATCATGTCGGCGCGCAGCGCCTCGGGCGCGGCGCCCTCCGCGACCGTGCGGACGATCCAGCCGCCGCGGCCGGCGAAGGCCTTGACGGCCTCGCGCAGCCGCAGGCGCTCCGCCTCGTCCTCGATCCGCGCCGACACGCCGACGCCGCGGCCCTGCGGCATGAAGACGAGGAAGCGCGACGGCAGCGAAACGTAGGTCGTCAGCCGCGCGCCCTTCGTGCCGAGCGGATCCTTCAGCACCTGAACGAGGATGGTGTCGCCTTCGTTGACGAGCTCACGGATATTTTCCAGCGCCGGCACATCGACACCCGCATCGCTGCCCGGGGGCACGATGTCCGAGGCGTGCAGGAACGCCGCGCGCTCGAGCCCGATCTCGACGAATGCCGCCTGCATGCCGGGCAGCACGCGTGACGCGCGGCCCTTGTAGATGTTCCCGGCCAGGCCGCGCCGGTTGGCGCGCTCGATGTAAAGCTCCTGCACGACGCCCTGCTCCACGACGGCCGCCCGGCTTTCGCGCGGCGTCACGTTGACGAGGATCTCGACGCTCATGCAGTCCGCCAGCGGCGCACGCCCGCTGCATCCAGGAGCGCCGCGGTCTCGAACAGCGGCAGGCCCATCACGCCCGTGTAGCTGCCCTCGAGCCGCGCGATGAACACCGCTGCAAAACCCTGGATCGCGTAAGCGCCGGCCCGGTCCACCGGCTCGCCGCTGGCCCAGTAATCGCGGCACTCGGCCTCGGAGATCGCGCGGAAAGTCACGCGCGTGTCGCTGATCGCCGTCTCGACCCGGCCATCGCTCGCGAGCGCCACTGCAGTCAGCACGTCATGGCTTCGACCGGACAGGGCGGCTGAGCATCCGCACCGCGTCCTCCTCATCCATCGGCTTCGCGAAGATCTCGTCGCCGATTGCGACCGTGGTGTCCGCGCCGAGCACCGGCTGTGCGCCGCCGGTCGCGACACCCGCGAGCGCCTTTGCGCGCGCGAGGCGCAGCACGTAGGCGCGCGGCGACTCGCCGGCGAGACGCGACTCGTCGAGATCCACCGGCCGGACATCGTGCGCGACGCCGATCTGGCGGAGCAGCTGGCTCCGTCTGGGCGATGCGGATGCGAGTTGGATACGGTCGTAAGGCATTGAGGGGGCCGGAGAATTTACCAGCATACCCCCTTAACCGCGATGATAGGGATGTCCCTGCAGCAGGCTCTGCGCGCGGTACAACTGCTCGGCCACCATGATCCGGGCGAGCCCATGCGGCCAGGTCAGCGGCGACAGGGACCAGCTGAAATCGGCCCGCTTCAGTACGTCGGGCGACAGGCCGTCGGCACCGCCGATCACCAACGCCAGGTCGCGGCCGTCGGCGAGGCGCGCCTCGAGCCAGCGCGCGAGTTCGGCGGTCGTCATCGCGCGGCCCGTCACCTCGAGCGCCACGACATAATCGCGCGCGCCGACGATCTCGAGCATGCGGCGTCCTTCGGTCGCGACCGCGCGCGCGATGTCGGCGCCGCCGGAGCGGCGCGGCGCGGGAACCTCGATCAGTTCGTAGCGATAGCCGGAGAGGCGCTTCGCGTACTCGGCATGTCCTTCATTGATCCAGCCGGGAAGCCGGGTGCCGGCCGAGACCAGCCGGATGCGCATCGGCAGCGCTCAGGCGAGGCTCGGCGCGCGCAGCGCGGGACGCAGGTCCCACAGCTTCTCGAGCCCGTAGAACTCGCGGATCCGCGGCAGCATCACGTGCACGATCAGGTCCTGCAGGTCGACCAGCACCCACTCGCCCTCGCGTTCGCCCTCGACGCCGTAGGGCCGGTGCCCGGCCTGCTGGCAGCGTTCGACGAGGCGCCCGGCGATCGACTTGACGTGGCGGTCGGAGGTCCCGGTCGCGACGATCATCGTGTCGGTCACGTCGGTCAGCTTGCGCACGTCAAGGACCTTGACGTTGACGGCCTTCATGTCCTCGAGTGCAGCGATGGCGATTTCGGTCAGCGCGCCAGGTGCATTCCTGGTCTTCTTCTTCGTTTTTCTGGTGGTCATTCCTCGGTTTCACCTGGCCGGGCGTAGCTGCCCCTGGCGATGATGATCCTACGCACAGCCTCCGGCATCAAGTAGCGCGGATCCCGGCCTGCGGCGACCACCTCGCGCACCGCGCTCGAGGACACGTCGAGCTGGGTGCCCATGTTGACGTGCACCAGCCCCGCCGGGGCGCCGGACAGCCGGCGCGGATCCTCGCAGCCGCGATCGCGCAACAGCGCCGCCGCAAGCCCGCCGCGCGGCGGCTGCGAACCGGGGCGGACCGCCACGACGATGTGCGCGAGCCCGATCAGATCCGGCGCACGATGCCAGCCGTCCAGGCCCACGAAGGCGTCCATGCCCATGATCAGCACGATCGGCTGCGCGCCGCGCTCGGCGCGCAATTCCTCGAGCGTCAGCACCGTGTATGAAGGCCCGCCGCGGCGTAATTCGCGATCGTCCACGAGGAATCGCGCATCGCCCTCGATCGCGGCTGCGCAGCATCGCGAGACGGGTCGCGCCATCCGCGAGCGGCGCCGCGCGGTGCGGCGGGTCGCCCGCCGGCACGAATGCGATCGCCTCGAGGTCCAGGAGCTCGAACAACTCGTGCGCCGTGCGCAGGTGTCCGTAATGAATCGGGTCGAACATCCCGCCGAACAGGCCGAAGGGCCGCATCGGACTTCAGGCGGCCGGCGACCGGGGCAGCCGGACACCGGCGATCGCCGCGACCAGGGCCACGAGCCCGGTCCAGGGATCGCCCGTGCCCAGGCCCTTGATCTGGCGATCGACGCGTCCTGCATCGACGAACAGCGGCCCGAGGGGCTGGCCCGCCATGCGGCCCGCCGCGCGCGCGAGGAGCGCCGCGCGCCGTTCCGCCTGGCGACCGTAGCCGGCGCCCGCGCCCGGATTCGCGCGCGCATCCGCGAGCGCGCGCAGTTCGCGGCACAGCGCCCACAGCACCAGCGGCGGTTCGGTTCCCTCGCCGTGCAGGCCTTCGAGGATGCGCAGGCTCCGCTCGGCATCGCCATCGAGCGCCGCTTCTCCGAGCTGGTACACGTCATAGCGCGCGCTGTTTGCGACCGCTGCCAGCACGTCGTCGGCGCCGACCGTGCCGCCGGGATGCAGCAATGCGAGCTTCTCGATTTCCTGGTGCGCGGCCAGCAGGTTGCCCTCGACCCGCTCGGCGAGGAGCGCTGCGCCTTCCGGGTCGATCGCGAGGCCGACCCGCCCGGCTCGCGCAACGATCCATTGCGGCAGTTGTCCGATCTCGACCGGCCAGGATTGCACGACCACGCCGTGCTTTTCGAAGGCCTTGAACCAGGCTGCGCTCCATGTATCGCGTTCGGGACGACCAGTAATGACCAGCAGCATGGTGTCCGGCGCAGGGTCGGCGCAGAGCTCTGCCAGCACCGCGCCGCCCTCCTTTCCCGGCCGCGGACTCGGCATCTTGAGCTCGATGATGCGCCGCTCCGAAAAGAGCGACAGCGACTGGCTGGAGGCAAGTAGCTCGGACCAGTCGAAGCTCCGCTCGACGAAGAACAGGTCCCTGCCTGCATATCCGTCGGCGCGCGCGCGCGCGCGGATCGCATCGGCCGCCTCGCCGACCAGCAGCGGCTCATCGCCGCAGACCAGCCAGGCAGGGGCGAGCTTCTTGCCAAGCGCGCGGGTCAGATCGTCGGTCGTGGTGCGCATCAGGGCAATTGTCGGTGCGCGGGCCATCAACAGCAACGCGCGCGCATCGGACGCCGTATCTCATTGATTGGCAAACAAATGTAAGTCACACTGTCGAAGATCGCATGACTTCAAAAATCCTGGTCCTGTGCGCCTTGCTGCTCGCGGCCCCGATCGCCGGTGCCGATGACCTCCCGTTCATGCAAGTCGCGGTTCATGCCGGCTATCGCGCCGGCGGCGGGCTCGAGGATTCGGTCAGTGGAGACAGCAACGATCTCGACGACGGCTCGAGCCTCGCGCTCGCGCTCGAATTCCGCTATGGCAAGGGTGACGACCGCTACCTGCAGCTCTGGTATTCGCGCCAGGAATCGGGCGTCGACGACGGCGCCGGCCGGCGCAGCGTCAATGTCGAATACCTGCACTTCGGCGGCACGGTGCCGATCGGCGACCACGAGAAGGCGCAGAGCTATTTCGCCATGGGCATCGGTGCAACGCGATTCTCGGCGTCCGGCGCGGATGCCGATTCCAAGACGAAATTTTCCGGCTCGCTGGGCCTTGGCGTCGCGATGCCGATCTCCGCGCACGCGGCATTCCGGCTCGAAGCGCGCGGCTACGTGACGGTGACCGATTCGAACACGTCGTTCTTCTGCCGCTCCGACAATGGCTCGGGCTTCTGCCACATCGTCTCGAGCGGCTCGACCATCGTGCAGGCTGAAGTGCTGGCGGGTTTCGCCGTCCGCTTCTAGCGTTCGTCCGGAATCTTCGCGCCGGCCGTAAGCCAGGCCGCCAGCAGGCGGATCTGCGTGTCGTCGAGCCGCGACCCGAAGGCGGGCATCACGCCATTGCGCCCATGGGTAATTGACTGGATGACCTGCGCGCGCTCGCCGCCGTAGAGCCAGGCCGCGTCGTTGAGCGCGGGAGCGCCCAGCAGCGGCTGGCCCGAGCCGGTCGGCCCATGGCAGGCGGCGCAGAATTGCTGGAACAGCGTGCTGCCTTCGCCGGCCGCACCTGATCCCGCTTTCCCGGCACCCAGTTCCAGCACGTAGTCGGCCAGCTTTTCCGCGCCCTGCGCGCCGACGATGTTTTCCCAAGTCGGCATCGCCGCCTGGCGGCCGGAACGGATCGTCTCGACGATCCGCGCTTCGTCACCGCCCCATTGCCAGGCAGCGTCGGTCAGGTCGGGAAACTGCAAGGCCTGCCCTTTCGCGTCCCGTCCATGGCATGACGTGCAATTGTTGTTGAAGATGCGCCAGGCTGATTGCATCGCGGCGGGATCGTCCGCGAGTTCCGCAAGCGTCAGGCCCTGCAGCCGCCGCCGTTCTGCGCCGAATTCCGCCTCGTAATCCACGAAGCGCCCGGCGATCTGCCCGCCCTGGGACCATTTCAGCGCACCCTGGTAGGTGCCGAGGCCCGGATAAAGCATCAGATAGACCACCGACACGGTCATCAACGCGAGGATGAACCAGAACCACCAGATCGGCGCCGGCCGCGTTCCTTCACGCAGGGTCTCGTCCCAGACCTCATCCTCGCCCGCGGCGTCCGCGCCGCTGTCGCGATAGACGTCGCGCAGGAACCAGACGAGCGCGATGAAGCTCGTGACCGTCAGTACGACGATCCAGCCGGCCCAGAAACTGGAGGGCATGTCAGCCATGCCGTTCCTCGTCTTCCAGCGGTATCCGCGACGCGGAATCGAGCTGAGCGCGGGTCGAGCGCAGCGAGAGCCAGACGACGACAACGATCATGAAAGCCATCACCAGCATGTCGCCGACAAAGATCACGAGCGTCATGGCTCCTGCTCCCCCTGCATGCTGCGGCCGAGCGACTGCAGGTAGGCGGTCACGGCATCGAGCTCGGTCCTGCCCGCGAGTGCCGCCGGCGCCGCGGCGATGTCGGCATCGGAATACGGATGGCCGAGCCTTTGCAGCGTGCGCATGCGCGCCTGGATCGTCCGGCCCTGGTCGGCCTCGCGCTTCGCGAACCAGGGATAGCCCGGCATGATCGAGGCCGGCACGACGGCTCGCGGATCGGTCAGGTGCAGGTGATGCCAGGCGTCGCTGTACTTGCCGGCGACGCGAGCGAGGTCGGGTCCGGTGCGTTTGGAACCCCACAGGAACGGCCGGTCATAGGCGAACTCGCCGGCACGCGAATACGGCCCATAGCGCTTGACCTCGGCCAGGAGCGGACGCACCTGTTGCGTATGGCAGGTGCTGCAGGACTCGCGGATGTAGATGTCGCGTCCTTCCAGCTCGAGCGGCGAATAGGGCAAGACGCCCCTGGCCGGCATGCTGTGGCTGTCGTCGAGCACGATCGGCAGGACCTGGACCAGGCCGCCGATCGAGGAAACGATCAGGATGCCGAAGATCAGCAGGCCGGTATGCCGCTCGATCTTCCGGTGCAGCGACAGGAAGTTCATGCGGACGCTCCCGCAGGGTGCGCCGCCGGCGGCCCGACCTCGACCGTGCGGTGGCCGGCGAAGGTCCGCGCGAGGTTGTACGTCATCAGCAGCGCGCCCGACAGGAACAGCAGGCCTCCGATGAAGCGCAGCGCGTAATAGGGCTTCATCGCCGCCATCACGTCATTGAAGCTGAAGCGCACCTCGCCGAGCTGGTCGAGCGACAGCCACAGCACGCCCTGCGAAACGCCGGCGCCCCACATCGCGAGCACGTAGAGCATCACGCCCGCGAGCGCGAGCCAGAAATGGATGTTCGCGAGCCTCGCGCTGTAGAGCGGCGCGCCCGCGAGGCGCGGCACCAGGAAATAGAAGGTGCCGAAGGTGATCAGCGCATTCCAGCCGAGCGCACCCGAGTGGACGTGGCCGATGGTCCACTCCGTGAAATGGCTGAACACATTGACGCTCTTGATGGCGAGCATCGGGCCCTCGAAGGTCGCGAGCCCGTAGAATGCGAGCGAAAGCACGATGAATTTCAGGGCCGGATCACTGCGCAGCTTCTTCGACGCCGCGCTGACGGTCATGATGCCGTTGACCATCGTCGCCCAGGACGGCGCCAGCAGGATCAGGCTCATCGCCATGCCGAGCGACTGCACCCACTCGGGCACCGCGTGATAGTGCAGGTGATGCGGTCCGGCCCAGATATAGGTGTAAACGAAGGCCCAGAACGCGACGATCGACAGCCGGTAGCTCCAGATCGGCTGCTCGGCCTGCTTCGGCAGGAAGTAATACAGCATGCCGAGGAATCCGCCGGTCAGCAGGAAGCCGACCGCGTTGTGCCCGTACCACCATTGCACGATGGCGTCCTGGGCTCCCGCAAACAGCGAATAGGATTTCCCGATCGTCGCCGGCAGCGCCAGGCTGTTGACGATGTGCAGCATCGCGACGACGATGATCAGCGCGCCGTAGAACCAGTTCGAGATGTAGATCGCATCCATCTTGCGGCGCGCGATCGTGCCGAAGAACACGATGGCGAACGACACCCAGGCGACGGCGATCGCAACGTCGAACGGCCATTCGAGTTCGGCATACTCCTTGCCCGCATTCCAGCCGGCCATGATGGAAGCGCCGCCGAGCACGATCGTGACCTGCCAGGCATAGAACACGAACCACGCGAGGCCCGGCGCGAACAGGCGCACGTGCGAGGTGCGCTGCACGCTGTAGAACGCCGTCCCGATCAGCGCGGAAACGCCGAATCCGAACAGCACCAGCGTCGTGTGCAGCGTGCGCAGGCGGCCGAACGACAATGCGGGCTGGCCGAAATCGATGGTCGGCCACACCAGCTCGGCCGCCACGTAGACGCCCGCCATCATGCCGAGGACCGCCCAGATCATGGCGCAGGCGGTGAATGCCGTGACGACGCGGTCCGCGTATTTCATCGCTTCAGGTGCCGATCAGCGGCCCGATTCCGCTGCCCCACAACGCGACGGTGACGCCGAGCAGGCTGACGGCCGCGACCAGCAGGTAGGCGATCAGCGCCGAGGCCATCAGCATGCCGCGGTTCGGCCCGGTGTGGAGCACGACCGGCAGGCCCCGGTAGAGCAGGTACATGCTCCAGATCAGCGTGGGCACCAGCACCAGGACATTGATGAACACGTGTGGATAGAGATGTATGACGCTGCCGACCGCGAGCGGCGCTCCGACGATTGCCATCAGCGCCAGGCAGCGACCGAGCGACTGGCTGGCGTCGTAGGTGACCGCCATCCAGCGCGCGATCACGGCGCTGCTCAGGAATCCGACCAGCAGCGCGAGGAAGTAAGCGACGCTGATCGCGAGGACGGTGCGTTGCGGCAGGAACACCGGCTCGACACCGAGCCGCCAGCCGAAATTGACCGTGCCGATGTAGGCGAAGACGGCCGGCAGCAGGCCGATCCAGAGGGCGAAGCCGAAAAACACCTTTGCCGCGGACGGCTCGGCGGCGGCCAGCGCCTCGAACACGGCTTTTGGCCGGAACAGGACTGTGGACAGCGAAGCGATCGAGAACTTGACGGGCATCGCCGGTCTAAACCTGACAATCGACGTCGGTCATGGGTTTACTCCTCCCATGATATTTTATATGCGACGGCGCCGGACGCCGGAATGATCTGGGTCAATTGCCGGGAGCAGCCTGATTGAACGATAACGCCAACACGCGGCGCGGCCTTTATCCGCCCGTCGAGCCGCGCAAGCACGGCCACCTGGCCGTCGGCAACGGCCACGAGATCTACTGGGAGGAATGCGGCAATCCCGCGGGCAAGCCTGCGGTCTTCCTGCACGGCGGCCCGGGTGCCGGCTGCGACACCCGCGCGCGCCGGTTCTTCGATCCCGCGCGCTATCGCATCGTCCTGTTCGACCAGCGCGGCTGCGGCCGCAGCCGGCCGCATGCGAGCCTCGAGAACAACACCACCTGGGACCTGGTCGCCGACATCGAGCGGCTGCGCGAGCACCTGGGCATCCAGCGCTGGCAGGTGTTCGGCGGCTCCTGGGGCTCGACGCTCGCGCTCGCCTACGCCGAGGCGCACCCGACGCGCGTCACGGAACTCGTGCTGCGCGGCATCTTCCTGCTGCGCGAAACCGAGCTCGACTGGTTCTACCAGCAGGGCGCGAGCGCGCTGTTTCCGGATCGCTGGGAAGACTACGTCGCACCCATCCCCTCGAGCGAGCGCGGCGACCTGATACGCGCGTTTCACCGCCGCCTGACCGGGACCGATCGCGCCGCCGCGATCGCCGCCGCGCGCGCCTGGGCGGTCTGGGAAGGATCGACCAGCTTCCTGCTGACCGACGACGACAACGTCCGCAAGTGGGGCGAGGACGATTTCGCGCTCGCGGTCGCGCGCATCGAATGCCATTACTTCGTCAACGGCGGCTTCCTGCGCAGCGAGAGCCAGCTGCTGGACGACGTGAGCCGCATCCGCCACCTCCCGGCGGTGATCGTGCAGGGCCGCTACGACGTCGTGTGTCCGATGACGACGGCCTGGGACCTGCATCGAGCCTGGCCCGAAGCGGAATTCCGCGTCGTCCCGGACTCGGGGCATTCGGCCTTCGAGGCCGGCATGACCGACGAACTGGTGCGCGCGACGGATCGATTCGCCGGCTGATCGCGAAGCGGCCTCAGCACTCCGGGACGTTGACCGCGAGCCCGCCTCGCGACGTCTCCTTGTAGTGCGACGACATGTCGAGGCCCGTCTGGCGCATCGTCGCGATGACCTGGTCCAGCGAGACCTTGTGCGATCCGTCGCCGCGCAATGCCAGGCGCGCGGCATTGATGGCCTTGACGGCGCCCATCGCGTTTCTTTCGATGCAGGGAATCTGCACCAGGCCCGCGATCGGATCGCAGGTCAGGCCGAGGTTGTGCTCCATGCCGATCTCGGCGGCATTCTCGACCCGCTCGTTTGCGCCACCGAGCGCCGCGACCAGGCCGCCGGCCGCCATCGAGCAGGCGACGCCCACCTCGCCCTGGCAGCCCATCTCGGCGCCCGAGATCGATGCATTGCGCTTGTACAGAAGGCCCACGGCGCCGGCCGCCAGCAGGAACCGGCGCACGCCGGCATCGTCGCTGTCGCGGCACAGCTTCACGTAGTAATGGAGCACCGCCGGCACGATGCCGGCCGCGCCGTTGGTCGGCGCCGTGACGACCTGCCCGCCCGCGGCATTCTCTTCGTTGACGGCGAGCGCCCAGGCATTGACCCATTCCATCGGGTCCACGAGGCCACCGGGCGCCTCGGCCAGCAGCATGCGCTGCAGTCGCGGCGCGCGCCGCGTCACCTTCAGCACGCCGGGCAGGATGCCCTCCGCCGCAAATCCGCGCTCGACGCAGGCCTGCATGACGCTCCAGATGCGCGCGAGCCCGGCGTCGACCTCGGCCTGCTTGCGCATCGCCAGTTCATTCCTGAGCATCAGCTGGTCGATCGTCAATCCCGCCTCGCGGCAGCGGACCAGGAGTTCATCGCCGTCCGCGAACGGCAGCGGCAAATCCGGGGCGCCCGCCGGGACTGCGCCGGGATCCTCGCCCGCGCGCTGCACCGCACCGCCGCCGATCGAGTACATCTCTTCGCCCAGCAGCGTCGCGCCCGTGGCGTCGCGGGCCGTGAAGCGCATGCCGTTCGAGTGGCCCGGCAGCATCTGGTCGCGCAGGAACAGCAGGTTCATCGGCTCGTCGAAGGCAATTTCGTGACGGCCCAGCAGCCGCAGCCGGCCGCTGCCGCGGATGCGTGCCAGCGACGGCTCCATGATCGCCGGGTCGAATCCCGCCGGATCGTTGCCCTCGAGGCCCAGCAGGATTGCGCGGTCGGTGCAATGCCCGAGGCCGGTCAGCGCAAGCGATCCGTAGAGCTGCGCGAAGACTTCCGTCGTGGGCTCGAGCAGGCCGCGTGCCGCGAGGTCCTGCACGAACATCCGCGCGGCCAGCATCGGCCCCATGGTGTGCGAGGACGAGGGCCCGACGCCGACCTTGAAGACGTCGAAAACGGAAAGATTCAAAGCGCCGCCAGCCGCCGCAGGATCAGGCCGGCCAGCTCGTCGGCGAGCGCGGTGCGCAGCGACTCCTCCTCGTGCTCCTTCGCGAGCACGGCATTCTCGTCATACGCGAAGTCGCGCGTCAGCGTCGCCTGCTGGCGCGCGAGCAGTTCGCCGCTTCCCGTCGTGACGGAGAATTCGGCGCTGTAGTAGACCTCGAACTCGCCCGGCGTGTTGCGCGCCGAGACCGACAGCAGCTCGCGTCCGGTGTCGTCCTTGTGAAGGTGGATCACCGCGGTCGCGGCGGCAGGGTCGGTCGCCAGCTTTCGCGCCGGCGGCGCGCAGATGGGTCACGAGCGCGGCGTACAGCGGCGTGTAATGGTCGGCGGCCTCGAGATAGGGCGCCGCGAGCGCGGGCAGGCAGCGGTGCCTGGCCACGCAAATGGAAACCGCAGCCAGGCAGCATCGCCAGGCAGCAGACCGCGAGCCATACAAGCAGTCGACGCATCAGATCACCACGTTGATGAGCTTGCCGGGCACGTAGACCAGCTTGCGCACGGTCTGCCCGGCCACGAATTTCGCGACGCCGGGATCGGCGAGCGCCGCCTCACGCGCCATCGTCTCGTTGGCGCCTGCCGGCACGGGCACGCGCCCGCGCAGCTTGCCGTTCACCTGCACGACGATCTCGACAGTATCCTGGACGAGAGCGGCGGGATCCGGTTTCGGCCAGCGTTCGTCGACGATCGCCGACGCATGCCCGAGCGCACGCCACATCGCCTGCGCCACATGCGGCACGAAGGGCGACAGCATCAGGACGACGAGGTCGAGCGCTTCCTGCATCACGGCGCGGCCCTGCGGGGAGCTGTCGCTGAACCGCACCAGCGCATTCAACAGTTCCATCACGGCCGCGACCGCCGTATTGAATGTCCGCCGGCGGCCGATGTCGTCGCCGACCTTCACGAGCGTCAGGTGCACCTGGCGGCGCAGCTCGTGCTGCGGGCCGTCGAGCATGGTTGCGTCGAGCGTTGCCGCACCGGGCGATCCCGGCGGTCCGCCCGAGACATGCGCATGGACGACTTTCCACACGCGCTTCAGGAAGCGGAAGGCGCCCTCCACGCCCTCGTCCGACCACTCGAACGTGTGTTCCGGCGGCACGTTCGACATCGCGAACAGGCGCGCCGTGTCGGCGCCATAGCGATCGACCAGGTCCTGCGGATCGACGCCGTTCCGCCGCGACTTGGACATCGTACCGATGCCGCCGTATTCGACCGGCTGACCGTCGGATCTCAGCACACCGCGCCGCGAATTTCCCTCGCCCTCGGCCGCGACCTCGGCTGGGTTGTAATAGACGATGCGCCCGGACGCCGGCTTCCGGAACCAGATCTCGTTCAGCACCATGCCCTGCGTCAGCAGGCGCTGGAATGGTTCATCGAGCGCCGTCAGGCCGCAGTCGCGCATCACGCGGGTCCAGAAGCGCGAATAGAGCAGGTGCAGGATCGCGTGCTCGATGCCGCCGATGTACTGGTCGACCGGCAGCCAGTAGGCGGCGCGCTCGTCCACCATCGCGCGGTCGTTGCCCGCGCAGGCAAAGCGGAAGAAATACCAGGATGAATCGACGAAGGTGTCCATCGTGTCCGTCTCGCGGCGCGCGGCCTTGCCGCATATCGGGCAGCGGCATTCGTAGAACGACGGCGTCTTCGCCAGCGGATTGCCGGAACCGTCCGGCACCAGGTCCTCGGGCAGGCGCACCGGCAGTTCCGCGTCCGGCACGGGCACGTCGCCGCAGGCCGGGCAATGGATGATCGGGATCGGGCAGCCCCAGTAGCGCTGGCGCGAGATGCCCCAGTCGCGCAGCCGCCAGACGACCTGCTTGTGGCCAAGGCCCTTGGCCTCGAGATCCTTCGCGATCGCGTCCGTCGCCGCCGCGTAATCGAGGCCATCGTAAGAACCGGAATGAATGCAGCGGCCGTATTCAGCGTACCAGGGCTGCCATTCCCCGGTGGAATACGGCCGGCCCGCGACGTCGATGACCGGCAGGATCGGCAGACCGTACTTCTTCGCGAACGCGAAGTCGCGCTCGTCGTGGCCCGGGACGCCCATGACCGCGCCCTCGCCATAGGCCATCAATACGTAGTTGCCTACCCAAACCTCGACCTCAGCCCCGTTCAGCGGGTGACGTACGAAAAGGCCGGTCGCAACGCCCTTCTTCTCCATCGTCGCGAGATCCGCTTCCATGACGCTGCCGCGGCGGCATTCGTCCACGAAAGCGCGCACCGTCGCGTTTCGCTTCGCCGCGAGTTCCGCGAGCGGATGCTCTGCCGCAACCGCGACGAAAGTCACGCCCATGATCGTGTCGGCGCGGGTCGTGAAGACCTTGAGCTCGCCGCTTTCGCCGTCGATGCCGCCAGGGGAAGGACAGATTCACGCCCTCGCTGCGGCCGATCCAGTTCGCCTGCATCACGCGCACGCGTTCCGGCCAGTCCTTGAGCTGGTCGAGGGCCGACAGCAGCTCCTCCGCGTATTGCGTGATCCGCAGGTAATACATCGGGATCTCGCGCTTCTCGATCAGCGCACCCGTGCGCCAGCCGCGCCCGTCGATGACCTGCTCGTTCGCGAGCACCGTCTGGTCCACCGGATCCCAGTTGACGACGCCCGTCGTCTTGTAGGCGATGCCGCGCTCGAGCATGCGCAGGAACAGCCACTGGTTCCAGCGGTAGTAATCCGCGTCGCAGGTCGCGAGCTCGCGCGACCAGTCGATGCCGAAGCCGAGCGACTTCAGCTGGCTCTTCATGTAGGCGATGTTGTCGCGGGTCCAGCGTGCCGGCGCGACGTCGTTCTCGATCGCGGCGTTCTCCGCCGGCAGGCCGAAGGCGTCCCAGCCGATCGGCTGCAGCACGTTGTAGCCCTGCATGCGCATGTAGCGCGCGAGCACGTCGCCGATCGTGTAATTGCGCGTGTGGCCCATGTGCAGCCGGCCGCTCGGGTACGGGAACATGCACAGGCAGTAGTACTTCGGCCGCGCCGGATCCTCGCGCGCGACAAAGGTGCCCGCGGCCTCCCATTCGCGCTGGACGGCGGACTCGATGTCGGCAGGTTCATAGCGTTCTTTCATGCGTCAGCGTTGCCGGCGGAGCAGCCGGAAAGGATAACCGATAGATACCGCGGCCATCAGCAGGCAGCCGAGCAGCACCGGCCAGTTGCCGGTCCGCGCGTAGGGCGTCAGTCCGGTCATCGGCTGCACGCTGGATTTCAGGACGGCCGGCACGAACTGCGGCGCCCTGGCCTTGATCGAGCCGTCCGGCGAAATCACCGCGGTGACGCCGTTGCTGGTCGAACGAATCAGGCTGCGCCCGGCCTCGCGCGCGCGAAAGCGCGCCATCTGCAGCTGCTGGTGCGGCGCGGCCGAGTCGCCGAACCAGGCGTTGTTCGTGACGTTGACGAGCAGCGTCGCCTCGCCGAGCACCTCCAGCTGCTCCGATCCATAGGCGTCCTCGTAGCAGATCGTCGCGCCGAGTTTCTGCCCCGCCGCCGCCAGCGGCGCCTGGTGCTCGGCGCCGGGCGTCATGTCGTAATAAGGAAGGCTCATCAGGCGCATCCAGCGGCGCACGAAATCCGGCACCGGGAAGAATTCGCCGAAGGGCACGAGGCGGCGCTTGTAATACCAGGAATCGCCTTCGGCACTCATCGCGAACAGGCCGTTCCGGATCTCGCCGGTCCCGAAATCGTAGCGCAGCAGGCCGATCAGCAGGTCGGAATGGCGGGCGCGTGGCCTCGGCGCGAATCGAGGCCAGGATACGGCTCGGCCTCGTGTGCCAACATCGGCAGCGCGGATTCCGGCCAGACGATCAGCTGCTGGCCCAGCGCCTGGCGATTGAGCCCGCGGTACCGATCGAGCGCGTCCTTGCGATGATCGACCTGCCATTTCTCGTCCTGCGGAATCGCGCCCTGCAGCAGCGCGACGCTGACCTCCCCGCCCACGGGCGTCGTCCATTGCCGCGATGCGAAGCTCCACGATCCGCCCCAGATCGCGACGATGACGGCAAGCGCGACGCCGCGTTCGCGCCAGTTGCCGCGCAGCAGCACGAGCAGCGCACCCGCGCAGACCGTGTTCGCGAGACCGACGAGATGAATGCCACCGATCGGCGCGAGAGCCGCAAGCGGGCTGTCGCTGTGCGCGTAGCCGAGTTGCAGCCAGGGGAACCCGGACAGCAACCAGCCGCGCAGCCAGTCGATCAGGGTCCAGCCCGCGGGCAAAAGCAGCAGGCAATGCAGCAGCCGCGGCCTGCGACCGACACGCGTGGCGACCCAGCCGAGCAGCGCATAGTAGCTGCCCATCACGGCGACCGGCACCAGGAGGATCAGGGCCGCCATCCACGCCGGTGTGCCGCCGAAATCATGAACCGCCGTGTAGATCCACCAGGTGCCGGCGAGAAAGAGTCCCGCGCCCCAGGCGAATCCGAGCTTCGCCGCCTGGCGCGGAACGGCGTCGTCCCACAGCAGGAACAGGAAGGCCGGGCCCAGCAACGCCAGCGGGAAGATCTCGTGCGGCGCGAAGGCCAGCGCCGTCGCCGCGCCCGCGAGCGCGGCGAGCCACACGCCGTGGCGCTGGAGCGTCATTCAGGCAGCGCGCGTGTCGCCGGCGCGCGGCGGCACCGGGGCGGGAGTCGTCACGCGCAGCTGGTCGATGCGGCGACGGTCCGCGCGCAGCACCTTGAATTCAAGGCCTTCCATCGTCACGGACTCGCCGCGCCTCGGCAGGCGGCCAAACTGCTGCATCACGAGGCCGCCGATCGTGTCGTACTCTTCCTCGCTGAAGCGGGTCGAGAAGTAATCGTTGAACTCCTGGATGCGCGTCAGCGCCAGCACGACGAACTGGCGGTCGCCCTCGCGGCGGATGGTCTGGTCCTCGTCGATGTCGTACTCATCGGCAATCTCGCCGACGATCTCCTCGATGACGTCCTCGATGGTCACGAGGCCGGAAACGCCGCCGTACTCATCCACGACGATCGCCATGTGGTTGCGGCTGACGCGGAATTCCTTCAAGAGCACGTTCAGCCGCTTGCTCTCGGGCACGAATGCGGCGGGCCTCAGTACTTCGCGGATGTCGAACGCGCCGGTCGCCCCTTCCGAGAAATAGCGCAGCACGTCCTTCGCCAGCAGGATGCCGACCACCTGGTCGCGATCGTCGCCGATGACCGGAAAGCGCGAGTGCCCGGACTCGATCAGCACCGGCAGCAACTGGCCCGGCGCGGAGTCGCGCTCCAGCACCACCATCTGCGAGCGCGGCACCATGATGTCGCGCACCTGCAGGTCGGCCACGCCCAGCACGCCCTCGATCATCGCGAGCGCGTCGGCGCCGAGCACGGCGCGGCGCGCTGCGTCACGCAGGATCTCGATCAGCTCGGCGCGGTCGCCCGGCCCCTCCTTGATGAGGCGCCGCAGCCATTTCCGGGTGGGCGGTTTGCGTTCGGTCATCGCATCAGTCTCCGTACGGGTCCGCGATGCCGAGCCGCGCGAGCAGTTCGCGCTCGCGTCCTTCCATGCGCCGCGCATCGGCCGCGCGCTGGTGGTCGAATCCGAGCAGGTGCAGCGTGCCGTGGATCACCATGTGCGCCCAGTGCGCGCGCAGCGCCTTGCCCTGCTCGCGCGCCTCGCGCGCGACCACCGGCGCGCAGACCACGAGGTCGCCGATCATCCCGCGCGCCTTGCCGGCGTCGGTCGGCATCGGGAACGACAATACGTTGGTCGGCGACCGCTTGCCGCGATAACGCGTGTTCAGCGCGCGGCTCTCGGCGGCGCCCACCACGCGGATCCCCAGTTCGCCGGCCCGCCTGCCCGCGGCGAGTCGCGCCCAGCCGCGCAGCGTCGCCGGGGCAGGCGCCCAGGGCCGGCGCGTGCGGTAACTCAGCAGTACTTCGAGCGTCATTTCCCGCCCCCGTGCCCCGGTTCGCGCTCGTAGGCCTCGACGATGCGCTGCACCAGCGGGTGGCGCACGACATCGCGCGCGGAGAAGCGCGTGACGGCGATGCCCTCGACGCCGTCCAGCACCTCGAGCGCGTGCCGCAGGCCCGACTGCCGGTGCGCCGGCAGGTCGGTCTGCGTGATGTCGCCGGTCACGACCGCGCGCGAGCCGAAGCCGATGCGGGTCAGGAACATCTTGATCTGCTCGACGGTCGTGTTCTGCGCCTCGTCGAGGATCACGAAAGCCTCGTTCAGCGTGCGGCCGCGCATGAAGGCGAGCGGCGCGATCTCGATGATGTTGCGCTCGATCAGGCGTGCGACGCGATCGAAGCCGATCATCTCGTACAGCGCGTCGTACATCGGGCGCAGGTAGGGATCGATCTTCTGCGACATGTCGCCCGGCAGGAAGCCGAGGCGCTCGCCGGCCTCGACCGCGGGCCGCACCAGCACGATGCGCCGCACGGACTCGCGCTGCAGCGCCTCGACCGCGCAGGCGACCGCGAGGTAAGTCTTGCCGGTGCCCGCCGGCCCGATGCCGAATGTCAGGTCGTGCGCACGGATGTGGCGCAGGTATTCCTGCTGGTTCGGGCCGCGGCCGCGGATCCGGCCGCGCAGCGTCTGCACGGAGAGTGCGTCGTCGGCGGACTCGCCGCCCATGCCGGTTTCCTGGATCGCGAGGTGCACGTCCTCGGCCGTCACCGGATTGGCGCCTGCGCGCTCATAGAGTAGCCGCAGCACGGTCGCACCGGCTTCGGCATTCGCACCGCTCACCGAGAATCGCCCGGCGCGATGGCGGATCTCGACGCCGAGGCGCCCCTCGAGCTGGTGCAGGTTCTCGTCGAACGGGCCGCAGAGCGCGGCGAGCCGGGCGTTGTCCGCTGCGCTGAAGTCGACGCTCGATTCCTGGCTGCTGCTCAAGCGACCAGCCGGCCGCGCAGGGAATTCGGCATGGCCTCGGTAATCTGCACGGGCGCAAAACGATCGACGAGTTCGGCAGGCCCGTCAAAATTGACCCAGCGCATGTTCTCGGTGCGACCGGCGAGCTGGCGCGGGTCGCGCTTCGCCGGCCGCTCGACCAGCACGCGCTGGACGCTGCCGATCATGCCCTCGCTGATGCGCCGCGCCTGCTGGTTCAGGCGCGCCTGCAGCAAAGCGAGCCGCTGCTGCTTCACTTCATGCGGCACTTCGTCCGGCAGCGCGGCGGCGGGCGTGCCGGGTCGCTTGCTGTAGATGAAGCTGAAGGACTGGTCGAATCCGACCTCGGCGATCAATTCCATCGTCTGTGCGAAATCGGCCTCGGTCTCGCCGGGAAAGCCGATGATGAAGTCCGACGAGAGGCTGATGTCGGGGCGCACGGCGCGCAGCCGGCGGATCTTCTGCTTGTACTCGAGTCGCGTGTAGCCGCGCTTCATCAGCGCGAGGATGCGATCGGAGCCGCTTTGCACCGGCAGGTGCAGGTAGTTCGCGAGCTTCGGCACCTCGGCATAGGCCTCGACCAGCGCGTCGGTGAATTCGACCGGGTGCGAGGTCATGAAGCGGATGCGCTCGAGATCCTCGATGCGCGCGATGTGGCGCACCAGGGTCGCGAGATCGCAGATCGTGCCGTCGGCCATCGGGCCGCGGTAGGCATTGACGTTCTGCCCGAGCAGCGTGATCTCGCGCGCGCCCTGCGCGACCAGCGACCCGACCTCGGCGACGACCTGCGCGAACGGCCGGCTCATTTCCTCGCCGCGCGTATAGGGCACGACGCAGAAGGTGCAGTACTTGCTGCAGCCTTCCATGATGGAGACGAAGGCGGTCGCCCCTTGCGCGCGCGGCTCCGGCAGGCGGTCGAATTTCTCGATCTCCGGGAAGGACACGTCCACCTGCGGGCGGCCGGATCGCGCGGAGCGCGGCGATCATTTCCGGCAGGCGGTGGATCGTCTGCGGACCGAACACGAGATCCACGAAGGGCGCGCGATCGAGGATGCCCTCGCCCTCCTGGCTCGCGACGCAACCGCCGACGCCGATCACGAGTCCCGGCTTGCGGCGCTTCAGCAGCCGCCATTTGCCGAGCTGGGAAAAGACCTTCTCCTGGGCCTTTTCGCGCACCGAGCAGGTGTTCAGCAGCACGACGTCGGCGAGCTCCGGCTCGTCGGTCGGCTCGAGGCCCGACGACACGCGCAGCACGTCGGCCATGCGCGCCGAATCGTATTCATTCATCTGGCAGCCGAAGGTGGAGATGTATAGCCGGCCGCTCATGAACCGCCCTGGTCCCGGATCAAAAAGGGCGCTTAGGGTAACGGTTTTGGGCTTGCCAATGAAGCGCCGCGGCACGCCGGACGGCGTCCACGGGTCATTTCAACCCATTGTTTCAGAACGGGTTATTTACGGGGGAGCGGCCCGAAGGTGCCGGTGGCCGCAGGCAAGGCCTCGGAACGCTTCAGGCTGCCGATCAGGAACCGCCCGGTGGCGGTGAAGCGGGCACCCTGCGGCAGCGTGTCCGCCATCGTCCGGCGGCGCTTCATGTGCACGGAATGCTCGAGATCCTTCAGCAGGCCCGGCCTGGCGTAGAAATAGCCCTGGCCCGCGACGCAACCGAGCTCGACCAGTTCGCGCTGCTGGCTTTCGAGCTCGACGCCCTCGGCGATGACCTCGAGGCCCAGCGTGTCGCCGAGCGTGATGATCGCGCGCGCCAGCACCGCGCCGTCCTCGACGCCGCCGAGATGCTCGATGAAGGAGCGGTCGATCTTCACGATGTCGATCGGGAAGCGGTGCAGGTAGGCGAGCGACGAATAGCCCGTGCCGAAATCGTCGATGGCGATGCGCACGCCGAGCTTGTTCAGCTGGTTCAGCTTGGCCAGCATGCTCTCGGTGTTGTGCATCAGCACGCTCTCGGTCACCTCGATGACCAGGCAGCCCGGATCGAGCCCGGATTCCTGGAGCGCCTGCGTCACGTCGGCGACCAGGTCGGAATCGCGCAGCTGGCCGACGGACACGTTGACCGCGAGCCGCACCTGCCGGCCTTCCGGCAATCGCGACTGCCAGGCCTTCACTTCCGTGCAGGCCTGGCGCAGCACCCAGCGCCCGAGTTCGATCATCTGCCCGGATCCCTCGGCGATGCCGAGGAATTCTCCCGGGGATACGAGGCCGCGCGTCGGATGCCGCCAGCGCACGAGCGCCTCGACGCCCAGCAGGTAACCGGAGCGCAAGTTCGACGATCGGCTGGTAATGGAGCTGGAACTGGTCCTCGACCAGCGCCTGCGCCAGTTCCGCCTCGACCTGGATGCGCATGTTCGCGACATCCGGCATTTCGGCCACGAAGATCGCGAAGCGGCCCTTGCCCTGCGATTTCGCCGAATACATCGCGACGTCGGCATTGCGCAGCAATTCCTCGACGCCGTCCTCCGGCGTCGCGAAGGCGACGCCGATGCTCGCGGAGATCCGCAGGTCGCTGCCGAGGAACGGGAACGGTTCCTGCAGCGCCGCGACGATGCGCCCCGCGATCTCGACCACCGGGTCCTGGCTGGTCAGGTTCTCGAGCAGCACCGCGAATTCATCGCCGCCGAGGCGCGCGACCGTGTCGCCGCTCCTCGTGCACTGGATCAGGCGCTGGGCGCTCGCGCTCAGCACGCGATCGCCTTCGCTGTGGCCGAAGCTGTCGTTGATGGACTTGAAGTTGTCGAGGTCGATGAACAGCATCGCCACGCCGCGATCGCTGCGCTTGCTGACCGCGAGCGCGTGCTCGACGCGGTCGCGGAACAGCGCGCGATTCGCGAGCAGGGTCAGCGGGTCGTGGAATGCGAGGCGCCGCAGCTGCTCCTCGATGTCCTTGCGGTCGCCTGTGTCGCGCATGCCCGGCAGCCGGCTGACCACGGCATCCACGGCGCTCACGGTGCCCGCATGCCCGGCCGCGCCTTTCGAGAACGCGCGGCGCGCGAACAGCACGACGGCCGAAAGCCCGACGAACCACGCGACGAGGCGCGCGGGTCCGGCAAGATTCCCGAAATAGGGCGCGAGCAGAACGAGGCCCGCGAAGCTGGCGCAAAGCAGCAGGAACCAGGACGCCGGATGGTCAAACCATGGCGCCAGGCGCCCGCGCAGGGCCCTGTTTGGCTGCTGGCCTGATTCCAGCTCCATTGGAACAACTCCCGGTCCCCGGGGTGCCTGGATATCCGGGCAGACTCCGCGGGAAACTAGGTCGATGGTGACTTAATATGGCCTCAGGGGACGCCAAACCGGTCACAGAACGAGCCCGGCCAATGGGCCAGCGGTTGCCGCAGTGCACGGTTTTCATGGAATAGCATGAGCGCAAGAGACCGCATCCAGCGCCTGGTGGACAGCGCCGATATCCGGCTCGACGGCGGTCGTGCCTGGGACATCCAGGTGCACGACGACTCCTTCTTTCATCGCGTGCTGGCCCATGGCTCGCTGGGCCTGGGCGAGAGCTACATGGACGGCAGCTGGGACGCGGTCGAACTCGACTCGATGATGTGCCACCTGCTGGAAGCGCGGCTCGACCGCCGCGTCCACACGCTGGACGACTACTGGTTCGCCCTGCGTTCCCGCTTCTTCAACCTGCCGAGGCGCCGGCCCTTCGAGATCGGCAAGCGTCACTACGATCTCGGCAACGAGCTTTATCACGCGATGCTCGGCAAGCGGCTCGTCTACAGCTGCGGCTACTGGCCGAAAGCCGCAAACCTCGACGAGGCCCAGGAGCACAAGCTCGATCTCATCTGCCGCAAGCTGATGCTGGCGCCCGGCATGCAGCTTCTCGACATCGGCTGCGGCTGGGGAGAGGCACTCAAGTACGCGGCCGAGCGTTACAAGGTCGGCGGCGTCGGCGTGACGGTCTCGGAACAGCAGGTGACGCTTGGCCGCGAACTGTGCCGCGGGCTGCCGGTCGAGATCCGCCTGCAGGATTACCACGCGGCCTCCGGCAAGTTCGATCGCGTGTTTTCCGTCGGCATGTTCGAGCATGTCGGCTTCGCGAACTACCGGCGCTTCTTCGAAATTGCCCGCTCCTGCCTCGCGGACGACGGCCTGTTCCTGCTGCACACGATCGGCAGCGACGAAACGACGCATACGATGGATCCGTGGATCGGCAAGTACATCTTCCCGAACTCGATGCTGCCCTCCGCCCCGCAGATTGCGGAGGCGAGCGACGGCCTGTTCATCATCGAGGACTGGCACAACTTCGGTACCGACTACGACCGGACGCTGCAGGCCTGGCGGGACAACGTGGAACGCGCCTGGCCGACGCTCGGTCCGCGCTACGACGAGCGCTTCCGCCGGATGTGGCGGTACTACCTGGCGACTTCGATGGCGACCTTCCGCGCGCGCCGCTCGCAGCTCTGGCAGATCGTGCTGTCGCCGCGCGGGGTGCGCGGCGGTTACGTCGCTCCGCGCTAGCGGACCCTAGAAGGGAATGTCGTCGTCGAAGTTCTCGGCGACGCCGGCGGGCTCGGGACGCGGGGCGCGCTCTTCGCTGCGTTCCGCGGCCGGCTGGCCGCGGCTCGCGCCCGCGCCACCGCCGGCCCCACCGCGGCCGCCCAGCATCTGCATTTCATTGGCGACGATCTCGGTCGAATAGCGGTCCTGGCCTTCCTTGTCCTGCCACTTGCGCGTGCGCAGCTCGCCCTCGACATACACCTGCGAGCCCTTGCGCAGGTACTCGGCCGCGATCTCGGCCAGCCGGTCGAACATCACGACCGTGTGCCACTCGGTCGCTTCCTTGTTCTCGCCGGTCGTCTTGTCGCGCCACTGCTTGCTGGTCGCGATGCGGAGATTGACGACCGCCTTGCCCGAGGGCATGGCGCGACTCTGCGGGTCTTGCCCGACATTGCCCAATAGGATGACCTTGTTGACGCCGCGTGCCATGGCCGTCTCCCCGCCTGTTGTTTTCGATGACCCATTGTAGTCGCCGGGCGGCCCCCGGCACACCGTCAAAGCGGCGAATTCAACGGGATTCGGACCGCCCCGCCACCGTCAGCCAGGCGGCCGCGGCCAGGCCCGCGAGCAGGAACACCCCGGGGATGCCCAGCGAGCTTCCCAGGATTCCCCCGCCCAGGATCCCGCCCGCGAAAGCCCCGGCAAACTGGCAGGTCGAGAACACCCCGAGCGCCGCCCCGCGCGACTCTTCGCCCGCCGCGCCGGCGAGGCTCGACGGCAGGCGCGCCTCGAGGAAGTTGAAGGCGCCGAAGAAAATCACGAGCGCCACGGCCATCGGCAGGAATTTCACGTAGCACAGCGCGAGCGCGCCCTGGGCGAGTGCGAGCAGCAGGGCGCCGGCGACGACTGGCCGGGCTGGCTTCGAGCTGCGCTCGGACCACAAGAGCAGCGGCACGGTCAGTGCCAGCGAAGAGGCAAACACCGCGAGGTAGAACTCCCAATGCTGCGGCGCGGCGATGCCGTGCACGTCGCGCAGCGCATGCGGAACGGCGATGAAGGTCGCGGTCAGCGACAGGTGCAGGATGAAGATGCCGGCGTAGTACGGCAGCAGATGGCTCGTCAGCACCTCGCGCCAGGAGCGGCGGCCCGGCCCCACCGCGCGAGCTGTTTCCTTCGGGACCGCGAACAGGATCAAGGCGAGTGCGATGACGCCGAGTCCGCCGATCAGGGCGAAAATACCGGAGACGCCGATCTTCCCGGCGAGCAGCGGCCCACCGACCAGCGAGATGACGAAGGACAGGCCGATGCTCATGCCGATGAAGGCCATCGCGCGGGTGCGCGAAGCCGCGCGTGTGCGATCCGCGAGCAGGGCCATCACCGGGCCCGACACGGCGCCCATGCCCTGCACCGTGCGCGCGATTACGAGCGCCCAGGCGGTCGCGGCGAAATAGCCGAGCGCCGAGCCGCCGATGTGCAGCAGGAGCCCGGCCATAATCAGCGGGCGCCGGCCGAGACGGTCGGACCAGACCCCGAAGGGAATCTGAAGCAGGGCCTGGGTCAGGCCATAGGCTCCGACCGCGAGCCCTGCCAAAAGTGGTGTTCCCCCGGGCATTGAGCCCGCGTACAGCGCGAGCACCGGCAGCAGCAGGAAGAGCCCCAGCATCCGGACCGCGTAGACGACGGCCAGCGTCGCAACGGCCTTGCGTTCCGGGGGCGACAGCGCCGCGGCAGCCTCAACCACCAGTGGAAATCCCTTTGCGGCGCATGGAACGGGCCGGTTATTCTATCAGGCTCGCCTCATGTCCAAGACCATCCAGATTCGCGGCGCGCGCACGCACAACCTGCAGGGCATCGACCTCGATCTGCCGCGCGACCGCCTGATCGTGTTCACCGGGCTTTCGGGCTCCGGCAAGTCCTCGCTCGCCTTCGACACGATCTATGCCGAGGGCCAGCGCCGCTACGTCGAATCGCTGTCGGCCTACGCGCGCCAGTTCCTGTCGATGATGGAAAAGCCCGACGTCGACTCGATCGAGGGCCTGTCGCCCGCGATCTCGATCGAGCAGAAATCCACGTCGCACAACCCGCGTTCGACGGTCGGCACCGTCACCGAGATCTACGACTACCTGCGCCTGCTCTACGCGCGTGCGGGCATCCCGCGCTGCCCGGACCACGGGCTCGACCTCTCCGCGCAAACGGTCAGCGAGATGGTGGACCAGGTATTGGCCCTGCCCGGAAGGCACGCCGCTCGGCCTTGCTCGCACCCGTCATCAGCGGACGCAAAGGCGAGCACCAGCAGGTGATCGACGAGCTGCGCGGCAAGGGCTTCGTGCGTGCGCGCGTGGACGGCAAGCTGATCGAGTTCGACCAGAAGATCAAGCTCGACCCCAAGCGCAAGCATTCGATCGATGCCGTCGTCGATCGCTTCAAGGTGCGCGCGGACTTGCAGCAGCGTCTTGCGGAGTCCTTCGAGACGGCGCTCCGGCTCGGCGAGGGTGTGGCCCGCATCGCCTTCCTCGAGGAACCGAAGCGCGAGGAACTCGTGTTCTCGGACAAATTCGCCTGCAAGGTCTGCGGGTATTCGCTGTCGGAACTCGAGCCGCGCCTGTTCTCGTTCAACAACCCGGCGGGCGCCTGCCCCGGACTGCGACGGCCTCGGCGTCAAGCAGTTCTTCGACCCCGAGCGGGTCGTCACGCATCCGCAGCTGTCGCTCGCCGGCGGCGCCGTGCGCGGCTGGGACCGCCGCAACGCCTACTACTACCAGATGATCCAGGCGCTCGCCGACCACTATCACTTCGAACCCGAGGCGCCCTACAACGGCCTGCCGGAGCGCGTGCACGATGTCCTGATGAATGGCAGCGGCGGCGAGGAAATCGAATTCCGCTATTTCGACGCACGCGGGCGGACCATCAAGCGCAAGCATAAGTTCGAGGGCATCCTGCCGAATCTCGATCGCCGCTACCGCGAAACCGAGTCGATGACCGTGCGCGAGGAACTCGCGCGCTATCTCGGCACGCGCCAATGCCCGGAGTGCGAGGGCGCGAGGCTCGCGCGCGCGCCGCGAAATGTCTTCGTCGGCGGCGTCGCCCTGCCCTCGATCGCCGCGCTGCCCGTGCGCCGCGCGCAGGAATTCTTCGCAACACTGAAGCTCGAGGGCTGGCGCGCGGACATCGCCGCCAAGGTGGTCAAGGAGATTTCCGATCGGCTCGGCTTCCTCGTGGACGTCGGGCTCGACTACCTGACGCTCGACCGCAGCGCCGAGACGCTCTCCGGCGGCGAATCCCAGCGCATCCGGCTCGCGAGCCAGATCGGCTCCGGCCTGGTCGGCGTCATGTACATCCTGGACGAGCCCTCCATCGGCCTGCACCAGCGCGACAACCAGCGCCTGCTCGACACGCTGCACCGTCTGCGCGACCTCGGCAACACGGTCATCGTCGTCGAGCACGACGAGGACGCGATCCGCCAGGCCGACCATGTCGTGGACCTTGGCCTCGGCGCCGGCGTGCACGGCGGGCGCGTGATTGCGCAAGGCACGCCGGCCGATATCGAAGCGAGCCCGAATTCGCTGACGGGCCAGTACCTGTCGGGCCGCAAGCGCATCGAGATTCCGGGCTCTCGCCGGCAGCGCAATCCGAAGCGCGCGCTGCGCGTGCGCGGCGCGACCGGCAATAATCTCAAGGCCATCGACGCGAGCTTCCCGATCGGCCTGATGACCTGCGTGACCGGCGTGTCGGGCTCGGGAAAATCCACACTCGTCAACGACACGCTCTACCGCCACACGGCACGCGAACTGGATCTTTCGTCGGAGCAGCCGGCGCCCTGCGCGGGCGTGGACGGCATCGGCGAGATCGACCGGATCATCGACATCGACCAGAGCCCGATCGGACGCACGCCGCGCTCGAACCCTGCGACCTACACCGGGCTCTTCACGCCCATCCGCGAGCTGTTCGCGGGCACGGCCGAGTCGCGCTCGCGCGGTTACCAGCCCGGCCGCTTCAGCTTCAATGTGAAGGGCGGTCGCTGCGAGGCCTGCCAGGGCGACGGCGTCATCAAGGTCGAAATGCACTTCCTGCCGGACATCTATGTGTCCTGCGATGTCTGCAAGGGGCGGCGCTACAACCGCGAGACACTCGACGTGCGCTACAAGGGCAAGAACATCCAGGAAGTTCTCGAAATGACGGTCGAGGACGCCTGGCCCTTCTTCCAGGCCGTGCCGACGATCGCCAGCAAGCTCCAGACGCTGCTCGACGTCGGGCTCTCCTATGTCCGGCTCGGCCAGAACGCGACGACACTATCGGGCGGTGAAGCGCAGCGCGTGAAGCTCGCCAAGGAACTTTCCAAGCGCTCGACCGGCCGTACGCTGTACATCCTCGACGAGCCGACCACCGGCCTGCACTTCGAGGACGTGAAGCATCTGCTGGCCGTGCTGCACCGGCTGCGCGACGAGGGCAACACGGTGATCGTCATCGAACACAACCTGGACGTCATCAAGACCGCCGACTGGGTCATCGACCTCGGCCCCGAGGGCGGGGACGGCGGCGGCCGGATCGTCGCCGAGGGCACGCCCGAGCAGCTCGCGCGCGCGGCGGGATCCTTTACGGGCCGTTACCTGAAGCGCGTGCTGGCACGCACGAAGAGCGCCGCATGAGCACCCGAATCTCGCGCTGGCTCGCGCTGCCGATCCTGCTGCTCGTCGCCGGCGGCGCCCTGGCCGGACAGCTCACGGTCAAGTCCGCTTGGGCGCGCGCAACGCCGCCAGGTGTGAGCATCGGCGTCGTTTATTTCCAGCTCGAGAATGGCGGCACGAAGTCGGATCGCCTGCTGAAACTCACGACTTCGATCGCCGCGAGCGCGGGTGTCCACCAGACGGAGATCGTCGACGACGTCGCACGCATGCGCGAGGTCGCAGTACTGCACGTCGCGCCGGGCGAAAAGATCGAGTTCGCCCCGGGCGGCTATCACGTGATGCTGATGGGACTCAAGAAACCGCTGATTGCGGGAAGGAAGTTCGAGCTGGAACTCGTGTTCGAAGTCGCCGGGCCACGCAAGGTCACGGTCGCGGTCCGCGACTGATCTATCGCGCCGGCGCCGTCGCCGCGCGATGCGTCGAGAACTGGTGCGCGACCTCGCCGTGGGCGCGGCGCTCGCGGAAATCCCCATTGGTGTATTCGGCAATCACGCGCCGCCAGAAGCGGATCGCGCCGGGATTGCGGGCCTGCTCGGCGATGGTCCACTCGCCGGCGAAGCGCGAGAACAGGAGCATCGCGGCGCCGCGGCCGACGCCGTTGCGGCGGAATGACGGACCGACGAAGAATTCACTCAGGCGGTAATGGCGCTTGTGGTCGTCGCCGGCGGCCGCTTCGCGCTGCACCAGCGCGAATCCCGCGAGCTGGTTTTCGCGCAGGATCACGAACGGGATGGAGCGCTCGTCGCGGAACCATCCCTGCACGAGTTCTTCGATGCTCTGGCCGGTGACCGTCAGCGACGGGAACACGCCCGTCTGGTCGGCGGCCAGGTCGGCGAGGTACTCGCCGTAGGCCTGCTCGATCCAGTCGCGGTCCTGTTGCGAGGCTTTCGCCTCACGGATGCTGATCGCCATCGCGGATCCCTGAAAAGAATCGGCCGGGTGGAGGGTCGCGGGATTACCGCGCCGTCCGCCCGGCCGACTTGGCCTTATGCAGTCAGAACTTACTGCTGCGGAGGAGGCGTCTCGTCCTTCGGAGGCTCGGTCGCACCAGCCGCATCCGCTGCAGGCGCCGCTTCGGGTGCCGCAGTATCGGCAGCCGGTGCCGCTTCGGTCGCAGCCGGAGCAGCTTCTTCAGTCGCGGCCGGAGCGGCTTCTTCCTTCTTGGCACAGCCGGCGGCAAACACGAGGGCAACCGCAATGGCGCCCCAAATCTTTGCATTCATCGTCAGTTACCCCAGGTTCGTTCAGTGAGAATGGGAAGGTGAATTCCGCGGCGAAAACATCGCTTTTTCAATTTTCGGTGATTCGTCGCGTCGGCGGATTTTAGCTGCATTGCAGCAGATTGGAAAGGTCGCAAATAAGCGACACCTGCGTCCGATTCACCGCCGGCGTGGCCATCGGGAGCGCCAGCGGCTACGCTTCCCCGGTTCTGCCGACGAGGATTCACGGATGTCGCAGCCTGCCATTTCTGCCCTCTACGCCGCGCATCTGCGGGAAATGACGGCCCGGGCCGACCGGGCGCTCGCCGCCCAGGGCTACGACGGCCTGGTCATCGCCTCGGGGGCGCTCCGGTACTTGTATCTGGACGACAACAGCTACCCCTTCAAGCCGAACCCCCGTTATCGATCCTGGCTGCCCGACGGCACGCCCGGCTCCTTCATCGTCTACCGGCCCGGCAGCCGCCCGATCCTCGTTTTCCACCAGCCGGACGACTACTGGTACCTGCCTCCAGCTCTTCCGGAGGGCTACTGGGTGGGGTCGTTCGACCTGCGGGTGGTGCGCTCGCCAGCGGAACTGAGGCAATCCACGGGCGGCGGGGGCCGCTGGGCGGTGCTCGGGGAGCCTTCCCTGGAGACCGAGGGGCTCGGCGACCATGACCCGGCGGGCCTGATCGCCCTGTTCGATTACGCGCGCGCCGCCAAGACGCCCTACGAGATCGAGTGCATGGCCCGGGCGTCGGCTGCTGGCGTCCGGGGTCACCGGGCGGCCGAAGCGGCATTCCGGGCGGGCGCCACGGAATACGAGGTGCACCTGCAGTATTGCCGGGCGGCCGGGGCGCGCGAGGAGGAACTGCCCTACAACAACATCATCGCCTTCGACACGCATGCCGCCGTGCTGCACTACCAGCACCTGGACCGCCAGCGCGCTCCGGGCGTGCGCTCATTCCTGATCGACGCCGGCGCGCAGTTCGCGGGTTATGCCTCCGACATCACCCGCACCTACGCGCTGGCCGGCGGGGATTTCCAGGCGCTGATCACGGCGCTCGACGCAGTGCAGCTCGAGCTCGCTGCCCTCGTGCGGCCCGGCAAGGACTACCGCGACATCCACCTCGCCTCGCATCGCGCGATCGCCGGCATCCTCGTCGAGCACGGCATCGTCAAGGGTTCGCCGGAGGCGGTGGTCGCCGGCGGCGTGAGTTCGGTCTTTTTCCCGCACGGCATCGGCCACCTGCTCGGCCTGATGGTGCATGACGCCGGCGGGTTCATGGCGGGGCCGGAGGGCGGCACGCGGCCGAAGCCCGAGGGGCATCCGTATCTCCGCCTGACGCGGGATCTCGAGGCCGGATTCGTCGTGACCATCGAGCCCGGCATCTACTTCATCGAATCGCTGCTCGCAAAGGCGAAGGCCGACGAACGCGGTCGCGCGATCGACTGGAAGCGCGTCGAGACGCTGAAGCCCTTCGGCGGTATCCGCATCGAGGACAACGTGGTCGCGGGCGCGGGCACGCCGCGCAACCTCACGCGCGAGTCTTTCGCCGCGGCGACGTAAGCGCCCTCAGCGCTGTTGCTTCAGCAGGTCGCGAATCTCGGTCAGCAATACTTCCTGGGGCGGTGTCGTCGCCACCGGGGCAGGCGCGGGCGGCCGCTTCATCTTGTTGATGCCCTTCAGCGCCATGAAGATCGCGAACGCGATGATCAGGAAGTCGAGCAATGCCTGCAGGAACAGCCCGTACTGCAGCGCGACCGGCTCGCCGGTCTTGGCATCGGTGCCGAGCACGAAGCTCAAGCCGGAAAAGTCCACGCCGCCCAGCGCCATGCCGATTACCGGCATCAATACCGATCCGACGAGCGCCGACACGATCTTGCCGAAAGCCGCGCCGATGATGATGCCGACCGCCATGTCGAGCACATTGCCCTTCATCGCGAATTCCTTGAATTCCTGTACGAGACTCATGGTTCTTCCCCTCGGTTGGTGATGCGGCCCGGCACCATTCTGACAAAAAAAAGCCGGGGATGACCCCGGCTTTCTCCATGGCGACTACTGAGCCCGCCAGAGGCAGGGCTTGCAGGTATGGAAATCCTAGGCTGCGGCCTTCTTGCGGCGCTTGGGCTCCGCGGCGGCCTTCTCAGCCTTCTTTTTCGGTGCGGCCTTCGGCGCTGCGGCTTTCGCTGCCTTCACGGCCTTCTTGTCGGCCTTCTTTGCCGCCTTCTTCGGGTCGGGCTTCTCGGGCGGCGCGGGCGTCAGCACGGCGTCGGCCTCGACCAGCTGCATGAAGGCCATCGGCGCCATGTCGCCCATGCGCGGCTCCATCTTCAGGATCCGCGTGTAGCCGCCGGCGCGGGCGCGGAAGCGCGGCCCGATGTCGCCGAACAGCTTCTCGACCAGCGTCGTGTCGCGCAGCTGGGACATCGCACGGCGGCGCCCGGCCAGCGAGTCGCTCTTGCCGAGCGTGATCAGCGGCTCGACCACCCGGCGCAGTTCCTTGGCCTTCGGCAGCGTCGTGCGGATCTTCTCTTCGCGCAAGAGCGCAGCGGCCATGTTTCGCATCAGCGCCTTGCGATGGGAGCTGTTGCGTGAAAGCTGGCGGCCGGACAGTTGATGTCGCATCTAGATGTTTCCTGTGCGCGGCCTCAGGCCGTGCGCAATTCGTCTTCGCGGCGCAGGGAGGCCGGCGGCCAGCCCTCGATCCGCATTCCGAGTGTCAGGCCGTGGCTCTCGAGGACTTCCTTGATCTCGGTCAGCGACTTCTTGCCGAGGTTCGGCGTGCGAAGCAGCTCGACCTCGGTGCGCTGCACCAGGTCGCCGATGTAATGGATGTTCTCGGCCTTCAGGCAGTTCGCGCTCCTGACCGTCAGCTCGAGTTCGTCCACCGGGCGCAGCAGGATCGGATCCGGCAGCGGACCCGCGTCGCGGCTCGGCGACTCGCCCTGGCCTTCGAGGTCCACGAACACCGTCAGCTGGTCCTTCAGGATGCTGCCGGCGCGGCGGATCGCCTCGTCCGGGTTGATCGTGCCGTTGGTCTCGATGTCGATGATCAGCTTGTCGAGGTCGGTGCGCTGCTCGACGCGCGCGGACTCGATCGCGTAGGTCACGCGGCGCACGGGCGAGAACGACGCATCGAGCTGCAGCCGGCCGATCGGCCGGCTCTGCTCCTCGAACTCGAGGCGCTGGACTGCCGGGCGGTAGCCGCGGCCGCGCTCGATCTTGAGCGTCATCGCGAGCTCGGTCGGCTTCGTGAGGTTCGCGATGACGAGCTCCGGGTTCACGATCACGACGTCGTGATCGACCTGGATGTCGCCGGCGGTGACCGGGCCCGGGCCCTTCTTCTGCAGGCGCAGCTCGACCGACTCGCGGCTGTGCATCTCGATCGCGATCAGCTTGAGGTTCAGCAGGACGTCGACGACGTCCTCCTGCACACCCTCGATGCTGGTGTACTCGTGCAGCACGCCGTCGATCTCGACCTCGGTCACGGCGCAGCCGGGCATCGACGACAGCAGCACGCGCCGCAGCGCGTTGCCGAGCGTGTGGCCGAAGCCGCGCTCGAACGGCTCGATCACGATGCGTGCCTGCCGGGCCGCGGTCTCCGTGACCTTGACGGAGCGGGGCTTGAGGAATTCCGTTGCGGTGCCTTGCATTGCCTTACCTGTTTACTTCGAGTAGAGCTCGACGACGAGATTCTCGTTGATGTCGGGCAGGATCTGATCACGGTCCGGCAGCGCCTTCAGCGTGCCGCTGAACTTCTTGTCGTCCACGTCCACCCACTCGGGCAGGCCGACCTGCGTCGCGATCGTGAGCGCAGCGGCAATGCGCGCCTGGGCGCGGGACTTCTCGCGCACGGCGATCACGTCGCCGGCCTTGCACTGGTAGGACGGCACGTTGACCGTCTCGCCATTGACCTCGATTGCCTTGTGGCCGACCAGCTGGCGCGCCTCGGCGCGCGTCGCGGCGAAGCCCATGCGATAGACCACGTTGTCGAGCCGCGACTCGAGGAAGCGCAGCAGGTTCTCGCCGGTCGAGCCGGTGTGGCCGGCCGCCTTCGTGTAGTAGTTGCGGAACTGCCGCTCCAGCACGCCGTACATGCGGCGCAGCTTCTGCTTCTCGCGCAACTGCACGCCGTAGCCCGACAGGCGCGTGCGCCGGTCGCCCTTGATGCCGCCCGGCGGCACTTCGAGCTTGCACTTGCTCTCGAGCGGCTTGATGCCGCTCTTGAGGAACAGATCGGTGCCCTCGCGGCGCGAGAGCTTGCACTTGGGACCCAGGTATCTGGCCATGATCTAGTTGGACCTCAGACGCGCCGCTTCTTGGGCGGGCGGCAACCGTTGTGCGGAATCGGCGTGACGTCCGCGATGCTCGTGACCTTCAGGCCGCAGGCGTTCAGCGCGCGGACCGCGGACTCGCGACCCGGGCCGGGACCCTTGACCTTCACCTCGACGGTGCGAAGACCGTGTTCCTGCGCGGCGACACCCGCTTTCTCGGCGGCGACCTGCGCGGCAAACGGCGTGCTCTTGCGCGAGCCGCGGAATCCGGAGCCGCCGGAAGTCGCCCACGCGAGCGTATTGCCCTGCCGGTCGGTGATCGTGACGATGGTGTTGTTGAAGGATGCGTGCACGAACGCGATGCCCTCGGACACCTGGCGCTTTATCTTCTTGCGGGCCTTTACGGCCGGCGCAGCCTCAGCCTTCTCTCCGGACTTTTCGGCGGCCTTCTTTTCGGCGTCCGGCTTCTCGGAGTCCTGCTTCTGGGCAGCCTTCTTCTCGTCGGGTTTCTTCTCGTCGGACATCTCTTTACCTGGTCAAACTATTGACGCGCTCAGCTCTTGGCAGGCGCAACGTTGGTCTTGATCGCCGCGCGGCGCGGGCCCTTGCGCGTGCGCGCATTGGTGCGCGTGCGCTGGCCGCGGACCGGCAGTCCCTTGCGGTGGCGGATCCCGCGATAGCAGCCGAGATCCATCAGCCGCTTCAGCGCCATCGAGTTCTCGCGCCGCAGGTCGCCTTCCACCAGGAAGCGCGAGATGTGCGTGCGCAGCATGCCGACCTCGGCCTCGGTCAGGTCGCGGACCTTGGTCGACGGGTCCACGCCGGCGGCCGCGCAGACCATCCGCGCGCGCGACGGACCGATGCCGTAGATGTGCGTCAGCCCGATGGCGACGTGCTTGTTCACGGGAATATTGATGCCGGCGATGCGCGCCATGGCTACTTGCCCCCGAGCCGTGGAAAACACGGCAGCATACGTGAAAACACCATATTTCTCAAGGTCATGGCCTCTCCGCTCAGCCCTGGCGCTGCTTGTGGCGGGCATCCGAGGAGCAGATCACCCGCACGACGCCCTTGCGCCGCACGATTTTGCAGTTCTTGCAGATCTTCCTGACCGACGGACGAACTTTCATCACCAACTCCCGGACGGCTGGGCCGTCTTCAACGCGGCGTGCCGCTGCGGCCAAAGCCGCCACGCAGGTTCGCCTTCTTCATCAGGCCCTCGTACTGGTGCGACATCATGTGCGCGTTCAGCTGGGCCACGAAATCCATCACGACGACGACCATGATCAGCAATGACGTACCGCCGAAATAGAACGGCACGCGCCCGTAGGACATCAGGATCTCGGGCAGCAGGCACACGAGCGTCACGTACAACGCGCCCCAGACCGTCAGCCGGGTCAGCACCTTGTCGATGTACTCGCCGGTTTGCTGGCCGGGCCGGATGCCCGGGATGAAGGCGCCGCCCTTCTTCAGGTTCTCCGCCGTCTCGCGCGAATTGAACACGAGCGCCGTGTAGAAGAAGCAAAAGAAGATGATCAAGCTGCCGTAGATCAGGAGATGCAATGGCTGGCCCCAGCCGAGCGCCGCGGCGACGTTCTGCAGCCAGCTCGCGCTGTTGCCGGTCCCGAAGAAGCTCGCGAGCGTCGCCGGGAACAGCAGCAGCGACGAGGCGAAGATCGGCGGGATCACGCCCGACATGTTCAGCTTGAACGGCAGATGGCTGGTCTGGCCGGCGTACATGCGCCGCCCGACCTGGCGCTTCGCGTAGTTGACCGGGATGCGGCGCTGGCCGCTCTCGACGAACACGCAGAAGGCGGTCACCGCGCCGATCAGGAGCACCAGCAGGATCGCGAAGGCCGGGTTCATCTCGCCCGAGCGCACCTGCTCGAGCGTGCCGCCGATCGCGGCCGGCAGGCCGGAGATGATGCCGGACAGGATCAGCATCGAGATGCCGTTGCCGACGCCGCGCTCGGTGATCTGCTCGCCGAGCCACATCAGGAACAGGGTGCCCGCGGTCAGCGTCAGCACCGCCGGAATCACGAACGACACCGTGCCCGGGTTGATGACCACGCCCTGGTTCTGGAAGGCGATCGCGGCCGCAAAGCCCTGGAACGCCGCCAGCACCACCGTGAAGTAACGCGTCCACTGGGTGATCTTGCGACGGCCGGACTCGCCTTCCTTCTTGATGGCCGCCATCGTCGGCACGACCACCGCCATCATCTGCAGGATGATCGACGCCGAGATGTAGGGCATCACGCCCATCGCGAAGATCGAGAGGCGCGCGAGCGCGCCGCCGGAGAACATGTTGAACAGGCCGAGGATAGTGCCTTCCTGGCTGTCGAACAGCCGCTTGAGCGCGACCGGGTCGATGCCGGGCACCGGCACGAAGGTGCCGATTCGGTAGACGACCAGCGCGCCCAGCAGGAACAGCAGGCGATGGCGCATTTCGGTGTAGCGCGTGACTTCACCGAGCGCGAGCGTCGCGTTGCCGGCCGTCGTCGTCATCTGCTGCTGTGCGCCGCGAGGCCGTTCAGGCCGCGGCGCCCCCCTCCTCGATCTTGCCGCCGGCCTGCTCGATGGCCGCGCGCGCGCCCTTGGTCGCGCGCACCGCGGGTCCGCGCAGCGTGACGGCGCGGGCGATGGAGCCCGACAGGATGACCTTCGCCTTCTCGGTCTGCAGCGGTACGACGCTCGCGGCGATCAGCGCCGCCAGGTCGATGATGTCCGCCTTCACCTTGGTGAGGTCGGTCAGCGTGACTTCGGCTCGGGTCGCGTGCATCGCGGACCGGAAGCCGACCTTCGGCAACCGGCGCTGCAGCGGCACCTGGCCGCCTTCGAAGCCGACCTTGTGATAGCCGCCCTTGCGTGCCTTTTGGCCCTTGCCGCCCTTGCCGCAGGTCTTGCCCTGGCCGGCGGACGCGCCGCGTCCGACACGCAGGCGCACACGCTTGCTGCCTTCGGCGGGTTTCAGTGTGTTCAGTCGCATCTCAGCTCCTCAGTCCTCACGCGCGCTCGACGCCCAGCAGGTGCTGCGCGGCCTTGATCATGCCGCGCACTTCGCGGGTGTCTTCCACGACGCGTGAATCGCGAATCCGCCGCAGCCCGAGGCCGTACACCGAGGCGCGGATATTGTGCAGTTGCCCGTGCACGCTGCCCTTCAATGTGACTTTCAGCTTTTCCTTGCTCATGGATCAGCCCAGTATTTCGTCGAGTGTCTTGCCGCGCTTCGCCGCAATGCGGTCCGGCGCGGTCATGCGCGAGAACGCGTCGAAGGTCGCGCGCACCACGTTGATCGGGTTGCGCGAGCCGTAGCTCTTGGCGAGCACGTTGCGCACGCCCGCACATTCGAACACCGCGCGCATGCCGCCGCCGGCTATCACGCCGGTGCCGTCGGAGGCCGGCTGCATGTAGACGCGCGTCGTGCCGTGCCGGCCCTGCAGCGCGTAGTGCAGCGAGTCGCTGCGCAGCGGCACGGTCGTCATGTTCTTGCGCGCCTGCTGCATCGCCTTTGCGATCGCGGTCGGGACCTCGCGCGCCTTGCCGTAGCCGAAGCCGACCTTGCCGGCGCCGTCGCCGACTACGGTCAGTGCGGTGAAGCCGAACTGCCTGCCACCCTTGACGACCTTGGCCGTGCGGTTGACCGCGACCAGCTTTTCAATAAGGTCGTCGCCGGATGAGGATCTTTCCACTCGTGCCATTACGCTTCCCCTGGAATCAGAACTTGAGGCCGGCCTCGCGGGCCGCCTCGGCAAGCGCCTTCAGGCGCCCGTGAAACTTGTAGCCGGAGCGGTCGAATGCGACCGCCGTGATGCCGGCCGCCTTGGCGCGCTCGGCGATGGCGCGGCCGACCGCGGCTGCCGCGGTCGCATTGCCCGTGCCTTTCAGGTCCTTTGCGACGGCTTCCTGCACGGTGGACGCGGCAGCGAGCACGCGCGCGCCGTCGGCAGTCGTCACCTGCGCGTAGATGTGCCGCGGCGTGCGGTGCACCGTCAGGCGCGCCGTGCCGATCTCGCGGATCTTCGCGCGACCCCGGGTCGCGCGGCGGATCCGTTTGTCATGCTTTGTCAGCTGTGCCATGGCCCTACTTCTTCTTGCCTTCCTTCATGACGATCCTCTCGCCGGCATAGCGCACGCCCTTGCCCTTGTAGGGCTCCGGCGAGCGATAGCCGCGGATCTCCGCGGCGACCTGCCCCACTTTCTGGCGGTCGACGCCCTTGATGACGATTTCGGTCTGGCTCGGCGTCTCGATCGAGATGCCTTCCGGGACCGGGTAGCTGACCGGGTGCGAGAAACCCAGCGTCAGGTTCAGGTTCTTGCCCTGCACCGCCGCGCGATAGCCGACGCCGACCAGCTCGAGCTTGCGCTCGAAGCCCTTGGTGACGCCGGTGATCATGTTCGCGATGTTCGCGCGCGTCGCGCCGGCCGTGGCGATGCGGGTCGCCGAGTCCTTGGATTCGGTGACGGCGACCAGCAGCTGCTGTTCCTTCTGCGCGACCGTGATGCCGCGCTCGAGGCGCAGCGTCAGCGCGCCCTTGGCGCCCTTGATGGTCACGGCGTCGGCCGCGAGCGTCGCATTGACGCCCTTCGGCAGGTCGACCGGCATTTTTGCAATTCTTGACATGATCCGGGCTCCTCAGGCCACCAGGCACAGCACTTCGCCGCCCTGGCCGGCGCGGCGCGCCGCGCGGTCGGTCATGACGCCCGCAGGCGTCGAGACGATCGCGATGCCGAGGCCACCGAGCACCTTCGGCAGTTCATCCTTCGCGCGGTACAACCGCAGGCCGGGGCGCGACACGCGCTCGAGGCGCTCGATCACCGGCTTGCCGGCGTGATACTTGAGCGCGATCGTCAATGTCGCCCTGCCGCCGTCCTTCGTGACCGCGAAATCGCTGATGTATCCCTCGTCCTTCAGCACTTTGACGATCGCAAGTTTCACTTTCGAGGACTGCAGCGACACCTCCGGCTTGCCGGCGCCCTGGCCGTTGCGGATGCGTGTCAACAGGTCGGAAATCGGGTCGGTCATCATTGCGTATTGCTCCTCACCAGCTCGCCTTGCGAAGGCCGGGCACGTCGCCGCGCATCGTCGCCTCGCGCAGCTTCACCCGTCCGAGGCCGAACTTGCGGTAGTTGCCGCGCGAACGGCCGGTAATCGCGCAGCGGTTGCGCGCGCGCGACGGGCTCGAGTCGCGCGGCAGCTTCTGCAGCGCCTCGATCGCGGCCATGCGGTCCTCCTGCGAGGCCTTCGGGTCGCGGATCTGTTCCTTGATCAGCGCGCGCTTGGCGGCGTACTTCTTCACCACTTTCGCGCGGCGCTTCTCGCGCTCGATCATGCTGGTCTTTGCCATCGGTCACTTCCTGAACGGAAAATTGAAGGCCTCGAGCAGTGCCCGGCCCGACTTGTCGTTGCGCGCGTTGGTCGTGATCGTGATGTCCATGCCGCGCAGCTGGTCGATCTGGTCGTATGCGATCTCGGGGAAGATGATCTGTTCCTTGACCCCGAAGCTGTAGTTGCCGCGGCCGTCGAACGAGCGCGGGTTCACGCCGCGAAAGTCGCGGATGCGCGGCATCGCGATGCTGATCAGCCGATCGAGGAACTCGTACATGCGCGCGCCGCGCAGCGTGACCATGCAGCCGACCGCAAGGCCCTCGCGGATCTTGAAGGTCGCGACCGACTTCTTCGACTTGCGCACGGCCGGCTTCTGGCCGGTGATGCGCGCGAGGTCCCCGGTCGCGGCGTCCATGACCTTCTTGTCGGCGACCGCTTCGCCGACGCCCATGTTCACGGTGATCTTGGTCAGGCGCGGCACCTGCATGTCGTTCTTGAGGCCGAGCTCCTGGCGGAGCTTCGGCATCACGACCTCGCGGTAGTGCTTGTGCAGCCTTGCTGTTGTGGCCATTTCTGCGGTCTCCACTCTCAGGCGTCCACTACTTCGCCGTTGGACTTGAAGTAGCGGACCTTGCGTCCGTCCTCGAGCGACTTGCGGCCCACGCGGTCGGCCTTCTTGGTCGCCGGGTTCCACAGCGCGACGTTTGAGACGTGCAACGGCGCCTCTTTCTGCACGATCGCGCCGGTCACGCCCTTGGCCGGGTTCGGCCGCTGGTGCTTCTTGACCATGTTGACGTTCTCGACGAGCACGCGGCCGCCCTCGAGGATGTTCACCACGGTGCCGGTGCGGCCCTTGTCGCGTCCGGTCGTCACCACGACCGTGTCGCCCTTTCGTATCTTCTGCATCGTCCTGCCCCTCCCGCCGTCAGAGAACTTCCGGCGCGAGCGAAATGATCTTCATGAATTGCACGTTGCGCAGCTCGCGCGTCACGGGCCCGAATATGCGTGTGCCGATCGGCTCGAGCTTCGGCGTCAGCAGCACGGCCGCGTTGCCGTCGAAGCGGATCAGCGAGCCGTCGCCGCGGCGCACGCCGCGCCGGGTGCGCACGACGACCGCGTCGTAAACCTCGCCCTTCTTGACCTTGCCGCGCGGGATCGCGTCCTTGACGCTGACCTTGATCACGTCGCCGACCCCGGCGTAACGGCGCCGCGTCCCGCCCATGACCTTGATGCACATGAGTTCGCGGGCGCCGGAATTGTCCGCCGCCACGAGGCGAGTCCTGAGCTGGATCATGGTCCTGGCCTCCCGTCGTTCATTCGGCCGGCGCGCGTTCGATCACGCGCACCAGCTTCCATGCCTTGTGCCGCGACAGCGGGCGGCATTCGGCGATCGCCACCGTGTCGCCCTGGCGGCACTCGTTGTTCTCGTCGTGCGCGAGCAGCTTGGTCGTGCGCCGCACGTACTTGCCGTAGGTCGGGTGCTTCACGAGCCGCTCGACCGAGACGGAAATCGTCTTGTTCATCTTGTTGCTGACGACGGTGCCGGTCAGCGTCTTCGCCGCCTTCTCCGCCACCGGTGCCGCAGTTGCGCTCGTCATCACGCCTTACCCCCGGCGCTCTTGGCGCGCGCCTGCTCTTTCAGCACGGTCTTCACGCGTGCGATGTTCTTCCTGACCTTGCCGTGCTGGTCCGGCCGCGCCGGTTGCCCGCTCGCCGCCGCCATGCGCAGGTTGAACTGCTCGCGGCGCAGCGCGATCAGCTCGTCGCGCAGTTCCGCCGCGGTCTTGCTCCGCAGATCCTTGACGCTCATCAGCGCACCGTCCGTTTGACGAAGCTGGTGGCGACCGACAACTTGGCAGCCGCCAGCTTGAATGCCTCGCGCGCCTCGTTCTCGGGCACGCCCTCGATCTCGAACAGGACCTTGCCGGGCGTCACTTTCGCGACCCAGTACTCGACATTGCCCTTGCCGCTGCCCATGCGGACCTCGAGCGGCTTCTGGGTGATCGGCACGTCGGGGAATACGCGGATCCAGATCTGGCCGCCGCGCTTCACGTAGCGCGTCATCGCGCGGCGCGCCGCCTCGATCTCACGCGCGGTCATGCGCGAGCGGTCCATCGCCTTCAGGCCGTATTCGCCGAACGCGACCGAACTTCCGCGCATCGCCATGCCGGAAAGGTTTCCCTTGAACATCTTGCGGTACTTGGTCCGCTTGGGCTGCATCATGTGCCGTCGTCCTTAATCGTCTCAGCCGGCGACCGGTTCCGCGACCACCGGTTTCTCCGTGGTCTCGACCACTTCGGCCTCGGGCTCCTCGCGGTCGAACACCTCGCCCTTGAAGACCCAGACCTTCACGCCGATCACGCCATAGGTCGTGCGCGCCTCGGCCAGGCCGTAGTCGATCTCGGCACGAAACGTGTGCAGCGGGATGCGGCCCTCGCGCGTCCACTCGGAGCGCGAAATCTCGGCGCCATTCAGGCGGCCCGCCACGCGCACCTTCACGCCCAGTGCGCCGCTCCTCATCGTGTTGGTCACCGCGCGCTTCATCGCACGCCGGAACATCACGCGCTTCTCGATCTGCTGCGCGATGCTCTCGGCCACCAGCTGCGCGTCGAGCTCGGGCTTCCTGATCTCGGCGATGTTCAGGCGCACGTCCTGCACCGGCATCTTCATCAGCTTCGCGACCTCGACCCGGAGCTTCTCGATATCCTCGCCCTTGCGGCCGATCACGACGCCCGGCCGCGCCGTGTGGATCGTGATGTTGGCCTTGCGCGCCGCGCGCTCGATGTGGATGCGGCTGACCGACGCGTCAGCCAGCTTCTTCCTCAGGAACTCGCGCACCCTCCAGTCGGAGAGGATGAATGCCGGGAAGCTCCTGGTATCCGCATACCAGCGGGAGGCCCACTCGCGCGTGATGCCGAGGCGGATGCCGATCGGGTTGACCTTCTGACCCATTTGCTGCTCCGTTCTCCCGCTTCTTACCGGGCCTTGTCGGCCACGGTCACTCTGATGTGGCTCAGCCGCTTGACGATGCGGTTGCCACGGCCCTTCGCCCGCGCGTGGAAACGCTTCGCCGTCGGCGCCGCGTCCACTTCGATGCGGGAGATCTTCAGTTCATCGATGTCCGCGCCGAGGTTCTGCTCGGCATTCGCGATCGCCGACTCGAGCACCTTGCGCACGATGCGCGCGCCCTTCTTCGGCGTGTACGCGAGCACGGCGAGCGCCTGCCCGACCTGCTGGCCGCGGACCATGTCGGCCACGAGCCGGCATTTCTGGGGTGAGATGCGCGCGTGGCGCAGAATGGCTGACACCTGCATCGCATTACTCCGGTGGCGTCTCTACTTTCTTGGCCGACGAGTGGCTCTTGAAGATCCGCGTCGGCGCGAACTCGCCGAGCTTGTGGCCGACCATGTTCTCGGTCACGAGCAGCGGCACGTGCTGGCGCCCGTTGTGCACGGCGATCGTCAGGCCGACCATGTCGGGCAGGATCATCGAGCGCCGCGACCAGGTCTTGATCGGGCGGCGGTCGTTCTTGTCGCGGGCTACCTGCACCTTCTTCGCGAGGTGGAGGTCCACGAACGGGCCCTTTTTGAGCGAACGTGCCATCTCGCTTACGCTCCTTTCTTGCGCCGGCGCACGATGAATGCATCGGTGCGCTTGTTGTTGCGGGTCTTCTTGCCCTTGGTGTGCCAGCCCCACGGCGAAACCGGGTGCGGGTTGCCCTGGCCGGAGCGGCCCTCGCCGCCGCCGTGCGGGTGATCGACCGGGTTCATCACGACGCCGCGCACCGTCGGGCGGATGCCGCGCCAGCGCTTTGCGCCGGCCTTGCCGAACACGCGCAGGTTGTGCTCGTCGTTGCCGATCTCGCCGATGGTCGCGCGGCAGTCCACGCTGACCTTGCGGGTCTCGCCGGACTTGAGGCGCAGGATCGCGTTCGCGCCCTCGCGGCCCGAGTACGACGCGGAACTGCCGGCGGCGCGCGCGATCTGGCCGCCCTTGCCGGGCTTCAATTCGATGTTGTGCACCAGCGAGCCGACCGGTATGTGGCGCAGCGGCATCGCATTGCCGGCGCGGATCGGCGAATCGGCGCCGGACTGCAGCTCGTCGCCCTTGTCCACGCCCTTCGGCGCGAGGATGTAGCGGCGCTCGCCGTCCTTGTAGAGCAGGAGCGCGATGTACGACGAACGGTTCGGGTCGTACTCGAGGTACTCGACCTTCGCGACGATGCCGTCCTTGTCGCGGCGGAAGTCGATCATCCGGTAGTTGTGCTTGTGGCCCGAGCCCTTGTGGCGCGTGGTCATGCGGCCGACGTTGTTGCGCCCGCCGGTGGACTTGTGGCCGGCCACGAGCGCGCGCACCGGCCCGCCGCGGTGCAGCTTCGTACGGTCGGGGCGCAGCTGGAAGCGCGTTCCAGGCGACGTCGGCTTCAGTTTCTTCAGTGCCATGGGTTATTTCCGTCTCAAATCCGATCAGGCGCGCTCAGCGCCGCCCATCTCGATGGCCTGGCCCTCGGCCAGGCGCACATAAGCCTTTTTCCAGTCCGAACGGCGGCCCTCGGCGCGGCCGAACCGCTTGTTCTTGCCCATCACGTTGACGACACGCACGGTGTCGACCTTGACCGTGAACATGAACTCGACGGCCGCGCGGATCTCCGGCTTGGTCGCATCGGTGCGGACCCGGAATACGTACTGGCCGCCCTGCTCGGCGATGCGCGCGCTCTTTTCCGACACATGCGGCGCGATCAGCACGTTGATCAGCCGTTCCTTCGAAATCGCGCTCATGCCAGCTTCTCCTCGAGCATGCGCAGCGCGCCGACGGTCGCGAGCACCTTCGGGTAGCGCGCCAGGCTCATCGGATCGAGGCTCGCGACCGGCATGACGTCGACGCCCACGAGGTTTCGCGAGGCGAGGTGCAGCTTCTCGTCGTAGGCCTCGATCAGGATCAGCACGTTGTCGAGCCCGAGCTCGGCCAGCTTGCCGACCAGCATCTTCGTCTTCGGCGCATCGAGCTCGAGCGCCGCGGTCACCAGCAGGCGCTCCTGGCGCGCGAGTTCCGACAGCATCGAGCGGATCGCGCCGCGGTACATCTTGCGGTTGACCTTCTGCGCGTAGCTCCTCGGCTTCGCCGCGAATGCGCGACCGCCGCCGACCCAGATCGGGCTCCTGATCGAGCCCGCGCGCGCACTGCCCGTGCCCTTCTGGCGCCACGGCTTCTTGCCGCCGCCGCGCACCTCGGCCTTGGTCTTCTGCGCCTTCGTGCCCGAACGGCCCGCGGCCGCGTAGGCGACCAGCACCTGATGGATCAGCGGCTCGTTGAACTCACGGCCGAAGGTCGCATCGCTGACATCGATCTCGGAACCCGAGGCCCCGCCATTCACCAGCTTCAGCTTCATCGCTAGTGCCCCTGCATCACTTCTTCGTAGCGGCCACGAACTTGCGGCGCTTGCCGGCCTCGGCCTTGACCGACGGCCGCACCACGACGCGCCCGCCCGGGGCACCCGGCACCGACCCGCTGACCAGCAGCAGGTTGCGCTCGAGGTCCACCTGGACGACCTTCAGATTCTCTTCCGTGCGGCGCACGCCGCCCATGCGGCCCGCCATGCGCTTGCCCGGGAATACGCGGCCCGGCGTCTGGCGCTGGCCGATCGAACCCGGCGAGCGGTGCACGACCGATGCGCCGTGGCTCGCGTAGCCGCCGGCGAAGCCGTGGCGCTTCATCACGCCGGCATAGCCCTTGCCGATCGTCGCGCCCATCACGTCGATGACCTGGCCGGCCGCGAACATGTCGACCTTGAGCTCGGCGCCCGTCTTCAGGTCCTTGCCCTCGCCCTCGGCGAGGCGGAACTCGAACAGGCCCTCGCCCGGCAGCACGCCCGGCTTGGCGTAATGGCCGGCGGCAGGCTTGCGCAGCCGGGAGGCGCGGCGGGTGCCGACGGTGACCTGGACGGCGCGATACCCGTCGGGACTCGCGTCCTTGACCTGCACGATGCGGTTCGGCAGGACCTCGATGACCGTCACCGGCTGGGCGTCGCCCGCGTCGGTGAAAACCCGAGTCATGCCGGCCTTCCGGCCGACCAGACCTATGGTCATGATTTATATCCTTTTTTACACTGCGTCGGCTGCAATTGGCCGGCGCTGTCCTAACTCGTCCAAACGGGCCAAAACCGGCCCCGAAAAAAGCCGCCCAGTATAGCGGCCCCGCGGTTCAGTTCAACTTGATCTGTACGTCCACGCCCGCCGGCAATTCGAGGCGCATCAGCGCGTCAACGGTCTTGTCGGTCGGGTTGACGATATCCATCAGGCGCTTGTGCGTGCGGATCTCGAACTGGTCCCGCGCGTCCTTGTCGCCATGCGGGGCGACCAGCACGGTGAAGCGCTCGATCTTGGTCGGCAGCGGCACCGGGCCACGAACGGTCGCGCCCGTGCGGCGCGCAGTCTCGACGATCTCGCGCGCCGAGGTGTCGATCAGCTTGTGATCGAATGCCTTCAGGCGGATCCGGATGTTCTGGCTGGTAGCCATCGCTGCACCTTTATTTGAGTACTTTCGACACGACGCCGGCGCCGACCGTGCGGCCGCCCTCGCGGATCGCGAACCGCAGGCCTTCCTCCATCGCGATCGGCGCAATCAGCTCCACCACCATCTTGATGTTGTCCCCAGGCATCACCATCTCGACCCCCGCCGGCAACTCGATGGTCCCGGTCACGTCGGTGGTGCGGAAGTAGAACTGCGGCCGGTAACCCTTGAAGAACGGCGTGTGCCGGCCGCCCTCTTCCTTGGTCAGCACGTACACCTCGCACTCGAAGTTGGTGTGCGGGTTGATGCTGCCCGGCTTCGCCAGGACCTGCCCACGCTCCACCTCTTCGCGCTTGGTGCCACGCAGCAACACCCCCACGTTGTCGCCCGCCCGGCCCTCGTCCAGAAGCTTGCGGAACATCTCCACACCCGTGCAGGTGGTCTTGAGCGTCGGCTTCAGGCCCACGATCTCGATCTCGTCGTTGACCTTCACGATCCCGCGGTCGATGCGCCCGGTCACCACCGTGCCGCGACCCGAGATCGAGAACACGTCCTCGATCGGCATCAAAAACGGCTTGTCGATCACCCGCACCGGGGTCGGGATGTAACGGTCCATCTCCGCCACCAGCTTGATCACCGACTCCGCACCCAGCTCACCGGCATCGCCCGCCAGCGCCTTCAGCGCCGAACCGCGCACGATCGGCGTGTCATCCCCGGGGAACTGGTACTTCGTCAGCAGCTCGCGCACTTCCATCTCCACCAGCTCGATCAGCTCCGCGTCGTCCACCATGTCGCACTTGTTCAGGTACACCACGATGTACGGCACGCCCACCTGGCGTGCCAGCAGGATGTGCTCGCGGGTCTGCGGCATCGGGCCGTCGGCCGCCGACACCACCAGGATCGCGCCGTCCATCTGCGCCGCGCCGGTGATCATGTTCTTCACGTAGTCCGCGTGGCCCGGGCAGTCCACGTGCGCGTAGTGCCGCGCCGCCGACTGATACTCCACGTGCGCGGTCGCAATCGTGATGCCGCGCGCCTTCTCTTCCGGCGCCTTGTCAATCTGGTCGTAGGCCGTGAACTCGCCGCCGTGCTTCTCCGCCATCACCTTCGTCAACGCCGCCGTCAACGTCGTCTTCCCATGGTCCACGTGACCAATCGTCCCGACATTCACATGCGGCTTCGAACGAATGAATTTTTCTTTTGCCATCGCAGTAGTTCCTCAGGATGCCTTCTTCATGACCGCCTCGGCGACGTTGTTCGGCACCTCGACGTACTTCTTGAATTCCATCGTGAATGTCGCGCGCCCCTGGCTCATCGAGCGCACCGTGGTCGCATAGCCGAACATCTCGGCCAGCGGCACTTCGGCGGTCACGACCTTGCCAGACGGCGTCTCGTCCATGCCCGCGATCTGCCCGCGGCGGCGAAGCAGGTCGCCGATCACGTCGCCCGAGTATTCCTCCGGCGTCACGACCTCGACACTCATGATCGGCTCGAGCAGCACCGGCTTCGCCTTTGCGAAGCCTTCCTTGAAAGCCATCGAGCCCGCGATCTTGAACGCCATTTCGTTCGAGTCCACGTCGTGGTACGAGCCGTCCGTGATCGCGACGCGCACGTCGACGATCGGGAATCCGGCAATCACGCCCGTCTGCAGGCATTCCTTGACGCCCTTGTCCACTGCCGGGATGTACTCGCGCGGCACCGTGCCACCGACCACTTCGTTGACGAACTCGTATCCCTTGCCTTCCGGCAACGGCTCGAGGCGCAGCCACACGTGACCGTACTGGCCGCGGCCGCCGGTCTGGCGCACGAACTTGCCTTCCTGCTCGACCGTCTTGCGGATGGTCTCGCGATAGGCGACCTGTGGCTTGCCGACGCTGGCCTCCACCTTGAACTCGCGCTTCATGCGGTCGACGATGATCTCGAGGTGCAGCTCGCCCATGCCGGAGATGATCGTCTGCCCGGATTCCTGGTCGCTGGACACGCGGAATGACGGGTCTTCCTTCGCAAGGCGCTGCAGCGCAATGCCCATCTTTTCCTGGTCGGCCTTGGTCTTCGGCTCGACGGCGACCGAGATCACCGGCTCCGGAAATTCCATCTTCTCGAGGACGATCACCTCGTCGGGGTCCGACAGCGTGTCGCCGGTCGTGACGTCCTTCAGGCCCACGGCCGCGGCGATGTCGCCGGCGCGGACTTCCTTGATTTCCACGCGATCGCTCGCGTGCATCTGCAGCAGCCGGCCAATGCGCTCCTTGCGCGAGCGATTCGGCACGTACAGCTGGTCGCCGGAATTCAGCGTGCCGGAATAGACACGGAAGAACGTCAGGTTGCCGACGAACGGGTCATTCAGGATCTTGAACGCGAGCGCGGAGAACGGCGCCTCGTCGGTGGGCGCGCGCGTAATCTCGTCGCCCTCCTCGGTCTGGCCCCTGACGTCCGCCACCTCGGCCGGCGACGGCATGTACTCGATGACCGCATCGAGCACCGCCTGCACGCCCTTGTTCTTGAAGGCCGAGCCGCAGGTGACGATGCAGATCTCGTTCCTGATTGCGCGCGCGCGCAGGCCCTGCTTGATCTCCTCGACCGTCAGCGGGGCGCCGTCGAGGTACTTGTGCAGCAGCTCCTCGTTGCCCTCGGCCGCGGCCTCGGTCAGCTTCAGGCGGTATTCGTCGCACTGCGCCTTCATGTCCTCGGGGATCTCCCGGTACTCGAAGCGCATGCCCTGAGTCTCGTCGTCCCACCAGATCGCCTTCATGCGCACCAGGTCGACGATGCCGGTGAAATTCTCCTCGGCGCCTATCGGCAGCTGCACCACGACCGGATTGCCCTTCAGCCGGGTGCGGATCTGGTCCACGCAGCGCAGGAAGTTCGCGCCGGCACGGTCCATCTTGTTGACGAACGCGACGCGCGGCACGCGGTACTTGTTCATCTGCCGCCACACCGTCTCGGACTGCGGCTGCACCCCGGAGACCGCGCAATACACGGCGACCGCCGAGTCAAGCACGCGCAAGGAACGCTCGACCTCGATCGTGAAGTCCACGTGGCCGGGCGTGTCGATGATGTTGATGCGGTGCTCGGGGAAATGGTTGTCCATTCCCTTCCAGAAGCAGGTCGTCGCCGCGGCCGTGATCGTGATGCCGCGCTCCTGTTCCTGCTCCATGTAGTCCATCACGGCGGCGCCGTCGTGCACTTCGCCGATCTTGTGCGACACGCCCGTATAGAACAGCACGCGCTCGGTCGTCGTCGTCTTTCCGGCGTCGATGTGCGCGGAAATGCCGATGTTCCGGTAGTACTCGATTGGCGTGTGCCGAGCCATGGTCGTTTCCGGGTCCTGATGCTTACCAGCGGTAATGCGCGAACGCCTTGTTGGCGTCCGCCATGCGATGCGTGTCCTCGCGCTTGCGCACGGCCGTGCCGCGGTTCTCCGCAGCATCCATCAGTTCGTGCGCGAGGCGGTGCGCCATCGACTTCTCGCTGCGCGCGCGCGCAGCCTCGATCAGCCAGCGCATCGCGAGCGTCTGGCGGCGCGTCGGGCGCACCTCGACCGGCACCTGGTAGGTCGCGCCGCCGACGCGGCGTGACTTCACCTCGACCGCAGGCTTCACGTTCTCGAGCGCGGTGGACAGCAGTTCGAGCGCGGCCTCGCCCTCGCGGCCGGTCTTCTCGGAGATGCGGTCGATGGCGCCGTACATGATCTTCTCGGCGGCCGACTTCTTGCCGGCCTCCATGACCATGTTCATGAACTTGGCCAGCATCTGGCTGCCGAACTTCGGGTCCGGGAGCACGACGCGGGTCGGTGCGGATGTGCGACGGGACATTACTATCTACCCCTGCTCGTTATTTCTTGGGACGCTTGGCGCCGTACTTCGAACGGCCCTGCTTGCGGTCGCCGACGCCGGCGCAGTCGAGCGTGCCGCGCACCGTGTGGTAGCGGACGCCCGGCAGGTCCTTGACGCGGCCGCCGCGGATCAGCACCACCGAGTGCTCCTGCAGGTTGTGGCCTTCGCCGCCGATGTAGCTCGTGACCTCGTAGCCGTTTGTCAGCCGTACGCGACAGACCTTGCGCAACGCCGAGTTCGGCTTCTTGGGCGTGGTCGTGTAGACGCGCGTGCAGACGCCGCGGCGCTGCGGCGAGCGCTGCAGCGCGGGCACTTTCGACTTGTAGGTCGCCGCCACGCGGCCGCCGCTGATCAATTGATTTGTCGTTGCCATACAACCTGTCAACCTGGGCGCCGGCGGGATTGCCGGACGCATGAAACACCGGGCCGCCCTGTGGCGGCCCGGATACCTGTTTTTGCGATTCCGCCCCACCCGTATACCGGGGTGGGGGGCCGGAAAGGCCCGCGATTGTAGAGATTGGGCCGTTGTGCCGTCAAGCCACGCCCGGACCCGGTTCGGGCCGGTCCCAAGGCCTTGTTTCTATTGCACTACGGCGGCGCGGGCCCGGCGGCGGAAGACTAGTCTTCCGCGCGCCGCATCAGCGTGCTCTTGCCGAACAGCGAACCGAGCAGATCGACGGCAACTTCTGCCGTCCTGTTGTGCATGTCGAAGGCCGGATTGAGCTCCATGATGTCGACGGAACCCAGCAGCCCGGTGTCGGCGACCATTTCCATGCAGAGCTGCGATTCACGATAGGACGGTCCGCCCGCCACGGTCGTACCCACGCCCGGCGCGATGTCGGGATCGAGGAAATCGACGTCGAAGCTCACGTGCAGGTGCGTGTTCCGGTCGAGGCCCGCGAGCGCCGCCTGCATCGTCTGTCGCATGCCGATTTCGTCGATGTAGCGCATGTCGAACACTTCGAGCCCGATCTCGTGCACGAAGCGTTTTTCGCCCTCATCGACGCTGCGGATTCCGATCTGGCGGATGACGCCCGGCTGGATGGCCGGCACGCTGCCGCCGATCCCGACGAGTTGCGCCGGGCCATAGCCGCACAGCATGGCCATCGGCATGCCGTGAATGTTGCCGCTGGGAGTGAGCACGCTGGTATTCGCGTCCGCGTGGGCGTCGAACCACAGCACGCGCAGCTCGCGACCGATTTCGCGGCAATGGCGCGCCGCGGCGCTGATCGAACCGATCGCCAGCGAGTGATCGCCGCCCAGCAGGATCGGCAGGCGGGAAGCCGCGAGCTCGGCATGGAACGCGTCATGCACGGTGCGGTTCCATGCCGTGACTTCCGCGAGATGGCGGTAGCCGTCCACCGGCGGCAGCCCCGGATTGCCGGGACCCTGCAGGTTGCCGCGGTCCTGCACTTCGACGCCCTGCGATTCGAGCATCGTCCGCAGGTGCGCCACTCGCAGGGCTTCCGGCCCCATGGACGCGCCACGCGTGCCGGCACCGACGTCGGTCGGCGCGCCGATCAGGGAGACCTTCTTTTGCTTCGGATCCGACAAGGCGGGCACAGTTTAACGCCGAACCGCCGTTCGCGACGCAATCGGGCGGTCCGGTATGATTGACGCGAGTCATGACGCTCACCGCCAACAGCCTGATCGACCTCGAGTCGCGCCTCGGGGCGCACAATTACAAGCCGCTGGACGTGGTGCTGGTGCGCGGCGAAGGCGTGTGGGTGTGGGATACGGAAGGCAAGCGCTATCTCGATTGCCTGTCAGCGTATTCAGCCCTGAACCAGGGCCATTGCCATCCCAGGATCCTCGCCGCGATGGTCGAACAGGCGCAGCGCCTGACGCTGACGTCCCGCGCTTTCCGTAACGACCAGCTGGCATTGCTCTACGAGGACCTCGCAAAGCTCACGCGTTCCCACAAGATCCTGCCGATGAACAGCGGAGCGGAGGCGGTCGAATCGGTCATCAAGGCCGTGCGCAAGTGGGGTTACGAAGTGAAGGGCGTGGCTGCCGACCGGGCCGAGATCATCGTCTGCTCGAACAACTTCCACGGGCGCACGCTCGGCATCGTCGGCTTCAGCACCGATCCGGACGCGCGCGGCGGCTTCGGCCCGTTTGCGCCGGGCTTTCGCGTCGTGCCGTTCGGGGACTTCGACGCCTTCGCCGCCGCAGTCAACGAAAACACGGTTGCCTTCCTGGTCGAACCGATCCAGGGCGAGGCCGGCGTCATCATTCCGCCGCCAGGCTACTTCACGCGGGTCAGGGCGTTCTGCAGCGAACGAAAGGTGACGCTGATCCTCGATGAAATCCAGACCGGCCTCGGGCGCACGGGCAAGCTCCTGGCGGAGGAGCACGAAGGCATCGAAGCGGACGTGACGCTGATCGGCAAGGCGCTCTCGGGCGGCTATCTACCCGGTCTCGGCCGTGCTGTCGAACTCCGAGGTGCTCGGCGTGCTGAAGCCCGGCCAGCACGGCAGCACCTTCGGCGGCAATCCGCTCGCCTGCGCGGTGGCGCGCATGGCGCTGAAGGTGCTGATCGACGAAGGGATGATCGAGAATGCCGAGCGGCAGGGCGCCCATTTCAAGGCACGGCTCGAAGGTATCCAGAGCGGCGTCGTCCGCGAAGTCCGCGGCCGTGGGCTGATGCTCGCCGTCGAGCTCACGAGCGAAGCCGGCGGCGCGCGCCGCTACTGCGAGCTGCTGCGCAATCGTGGCCTGCTCGCCAAGGACACGCACGAGCACACGATCCGGATCGCCCCTCCCCTGCCGATCACGCGCGACCAGGTGGACTGGGCCTGCGACACCATCGCAGAGGTGCTCGCGACGGGCTGACGGGCTTCAACGATCCTGGTATCCAGTCAGGACGTTGACGACATTGATTCCGATTTCCTCGACGGCGTAACCGCCTTCCATCAGGAACAGGGTCGGAAGCCGCAGCCGCGCGATGCGCTCGCCGATCCGCAGATAGTCGCGGCTTTCCAGCCTGAAGTGTGAGATGGGATCCTTCTCGAAGGTGTCCACGCCGAGCGACACCACGAGGGCATCGGGTCCATACGCGTCCTACCGCGCCGCATGCCGCCTCGAGTGCCCCGCTCCAGACCGCCCAGTCGACCCCCCTGCCGAGCGGATAGTTGCAATTGAAGCCCGCTCCCGCACCGGCGCCGGTTTCGTCGGCGTAGCCGAGGAAATAGGGGAAGTCGCTCGCCGGATCCGCGTGAATCGACGCGAACATCACGTCCGCGCGCTCGTAAAAGATCTCCTGGGTGCCGTTGCCGTGGTGATAGTCGACATCGAGGATGGCCACTCGCGCGGCGCCGTTGTCCCGCAGGTGCTGTGCCGCGATCGCTGCGTTGTTGAGAAAGCAGTAGCCGCCGTAGTAATCGCTTGCCGCGTGGTGTCCCGGGGGACGGCACAGGCCGAATGCGGCGCGTTCCCGGCCGTCCGCCACGCGCGCAGCGCCGGTCAGCGCGACATCGGCGGCGCTCCGGGCGGCCTTCCAGGTGCCGGCGGCAATGGGCGAGCTGATGTCGAAGGAATAGTAGGACAGGCGGCCATCCAGGGAGGCAGGAACGCGGTCGCTGCGGAATCCGCGGATCGGCCAGGCGAGCGGCATGGCGTCGCCCTCACGACCAAGGGCCCGCCATTCCGCGTGTGCCCCGGACAGGAACTCGACGAAAGCGGCGCGGTGCACACGCAGGACCGCATCCAGCGGAAAGGCCACGGGATCCTCGACGGGGCCGATGCCGGCCGCCCGAACGGCGGCCAGCACCCTTTCAGCGCGTTCCGCGCGCTCAAACGCGGGAGTCAGCCGGCCGCGGTTGAACTCGACGCCGACGTCATGTCCGAGATGATCGCCCGAATAAATCGTCAGCAAGCCCGCTCACTCCGCTGCGGCCTCCGGAACGGCTTCCTCGGCGACCGGCTCGGCACCCGAGTCCAGGAAGCCCCTGTGCTCCTCGCCGCGACCCTTGCGCCGCTGCGCATGGAATGAGAAGCCGGTGCCCGCCGGGATCAGCCGGCCGACGATGACGTTCTCCTTGAGCCCGCGCAGGTCGTCCTTGATGCCGCGCACCGCCGCATCGGTCAGCACGCGCGTCGTCTCCTGGAAAGAGGCCGCCGAGATGAACGAATCGGTCTGCAGCGAGGCCTTGGTGATGCCGAGCAGCATCGGCTCATAGCCCGCTTCCTGCTTGCCCTCGCGACCGACTCGGTCGTTGAGCTCCAGGAGCCGCGCGCGCTCGAGCTGCTCGCCGCGCAGCAGCGTCGTGTCGCCCGCTTCCTTGATCTCGACCTTGCGCAGCATCTGCCGGACGATCACCTCGATGTGCTTGTCGTTGATCTTGACGCCCTGCAGCCGGTAGACGTCCTGGATCTCGCGCGTCAGGTAGTTGGCGAGTGCCGCCACGCCCTGCAGGCGCAGGATGTCGTGCGGATTCGGCTCGCCGTCGGCGATGACCTCGCCGCGCTCGACGTGCTCGCCCTCGAACACGTTGAGCTGCCGCCACTTCGGGATCAGCTCCTCGTAGCGCTCGTTGCCCTCGCCGGTGATTACCAGGCGGCGCTTGCCCTTGGTCTCGCGGCCGAAGCTGACCGTGCCGGTCACCTCGGCGAGGATTGCCGGTTCCTTCGGCTTGCGCGCCTCGAACAGGTCCGCGACACGCGGCAGGCCGCCGGTGATGTCGCGGGTCTTCGAGGACTCCTGCGGGATGCGCGCGATGACGTCGCCGACCGACACCTTGGCGCCGTCCTCGAGCGAAATCAGCGCGCCTGGCGGCAGCGTGTAGACTGCCGGGATGTCGGTGTTCGCGAAGGTGACTTCCTTGCCCTTCGCGTTCACCAGCTTGATCACCGGGCGCAGGTCCTTGCCCGCGGCGCCGCGCTGCTTCGGGTCGAGCACCTCGACGCTCGTCAGGCCCGTGACCTCGTCCACCTGCGACTGCACGGTCACGCCGTCCACGAAGTCGATGAACTTGATGAAGCCCGCGACCTCGGTGACGACCGGGTGGGTGTGCGGATCCCAGTTCGCGACGATCTGGCCCGACGACACAGCCTGGCCCTCGTTGGCGACGATCAGGGCGCCGTACGGAATCTTGTAGCGCTCGCGCTCGCGGCCGAACTCGTCGATGACCCCGATCTCGCCGGAACGCGAGGTCGTGACCAGGTGGCCCTTCTCGTGGCGCACCGACTTGACGTTGTGGAAGCGCAGCGTGCCCTTGCCCTTGATCTCGACCAGCGAGATCGCCGCCGCCCGCGACGCCGCGCCGCCGATGTGGAAGGTCCGCATCGTCAGCTGCGTGCCCGGCTCGCCGATGGACTGCGCCGCGATGACGCCGACGGCCTCGCCGATGCTGATCAGCTTGCCGCGCGCCAGGTCGCGCCCGTAGCACATCGCGCAGACGCCGTAGCGCACTTCGCAGGTGATCGGCGAGCGCACCTTGATCTGGTCCACGCCATGGATCTCGAGCTGCTGCACCCAGGCCTCGTCGATCAGCGTCGCCGCCGGCGCCAGCACGTCGTCCGTACCGGGCATCGGCACGTCGATCGCCGTGACGCGGCCGAGCACGCGCTCGCCCAGGCCCTCGACGACATCGCCGCCCTCGACGATCGGGGTCACTTCCAGGCCGCGGGTCGTGCCGCAGTCGTGCTGCGTGACCACCAGGTCCTGCGCGACGTCCACGAGACGCCGGGTCAGGTAGCCCGAGTTCGCGGTCTTCAGCGCGGTGTCCGCGAGGCCCTTGCGGGCGCCGTGGGTCGAGATGAAGTACTGCAGCACGTTCAGGCCTTCGCGGAAGTTCGCCGTGATCGGCGTCTCGATGATCGAGCCGTCCGGCTTCGCCATCAGGCCGCGCATGCCGGCCAGCTGGCGGATCTGGGCGGCCGAGCCGCGCGCGCCGGAGTCGGCCATCATGAAGATCGAGTTGAACGATCCCTGCTGGACCTTCTGGCCCTTCAGGTTCGTGCCCTCCTCGAAGCGCAGCTGGTCCATCATCGCCTTGCCGATCTGGTCGTTGGTGCGCGACCAGATGTCGACGACCTTGTTGTAGCGCTCGCCGTTGGTCACGAGGCCGGACTCGTACTGGTCCTGGATCTCCTTGACCTCCCGCTCGGCGCTGCCGAGGATCTTGGCCTTCTGCGGCGGGACCATCATGTCGTCCACGCCGATTGATATGGCTCCGCGGGTCGCGTACGTGAAGCCCGTGTACATCAGGCGGTCCGCGAAGATCACGGTCTCCTTCAGGCCGAGCGCCCGGTAGCAGGAGTTGATCACCGCCGAGACGCGCTTCTTGGTCATGTCCTGGTTGACCAGGTCGAAGGACAGCCCGCGCGGCAGCAGCTCCGACAGGAGCGCGCGGCCGATGGTCGTCTTCACGAGGCGGCGGTTCTCGACGAGCACGCCGTCCTCGTCCTTCAGGAACTCGACGATGCGCACGTGGATCGACGCATGCAGCTCGGCCATGCGCGTCTCGTGCGCGCGATGCACCTCTCGGACGTCGCTGAACATCATGCCCTCGCCGCGCGCACCGGCGCGCTCGCGGGTCATGTAATAGAGCCCGAGCACAACGTCCTGCGACGGCACGATGATCGGGTCGCCGTTCGCCGGCGACAGGATGTTGTTCGACGACAGCATCAGGGCGCGCGCCTCGAGCTGTGCTTCCAGCGACAGCGGCACGTGGACCGCCATCTGGTCGCCGTCGAAGTCGGCGTTGAATGCCGTGCAGACCAGCGGATGGAGCTGGATCGCCTTGCCCTCGATCAGCACCGGCTCGAAGGCCTGGATGCCGAGGCGGTGCAGCGTCGGCGCGCGGTTCAGGAGCACCGGATGCTCGCGGATCACTTCCTCGAGGATGTCCCAGACTTCCGGGCCTTCGCGCTCGACCAGGCGCTTGGCGGCCTTGATGGTCGTCGCGAGGCCGCGCAACTGCAGCTTGTGGAAGATGAACGGCTTGAACAACTCGAGCGCCATCTTCTTCGGCAGGCCGCACTGGTGCAGGCGCAGCGTCGGGCCGACCACGATGACCGAGCGGCCGGAATAGTCGACGCGCTTGCCGAGCAGGTTCTGGCGGAAGCGGCCCTGCTTGCCCTTGATCATGTCGGCGAGCGACTTCAGCGGGCGCTTGTTGGTGCCGGTGATCGCGCGGCCGCGGCGGCCGTTGTCGAGCAGCGCATCCACCGACTCCTGCAGCATGCGCTTTTCGTTGCGCACGATGATGTCCGGCGCATTCAGCTCGAGCAGCCGGCGCAGGCGGTTGTTGCGGTTGATCACGCGGCGGTACAGGTCATTCAGGTCGGAGGTCGCGAAGCGCCCGCCGTCCAGCGGCACCAGCGGCCGCAGGTCGGGCGGCAGCACCGGCAGCACGGTCAGCACCATCCACTGCGGGTTGTTGCCCGACTCGACGAACGACTCGAGCAGTTTCAGGCGCTTCGTCAGGCGCTTGATCTTGGTCTCGGAGGTCGTGCCCTCGATCTCGGTGCGGACCTTGCCGGTCTCGGTCGCGAGGTCGATGGTCTTCAGCAGCTCGAGAATCGCCTCGGCGCCCATGCGCGCGTCGAACTCGTCGCCGTACTGCTCGAGCGCCTCGAGGTACATCTCGTTGGTCATCAGCTGGCCGCGCTCGAGCGGCGTCATGCCCGGGTCGACGACCACGAAGGCCTCGAAGTACAGCACGCGCTCGAGGTCCCTGAGGGTCATGTCGACCATCAGGCCGATGCGCGACGGCAGCGACTTCAGGAACCAGATGTGCGCGACCGGGCTCGCGAGCTCGATGTGGCCCATGCGCTCGCGGCGCACCTTGGACTGCGTGACCTCCACGCCGCACTTCTCGCAGACCACGCCGCGGTGCTTCAGGCGCTTGTACTTGCCGCACAGGCACTCGTAGTCCTTGACCGGCCCGAAGATCTTCGCGCAGAAGAGCCCGTCGCGCTCCGGCTTGAAGGTCCGGTAGTTGATCGTCTCGGGCTTGCGGACTTCTCCGTAAGACCAGGAACGGATCATCTCCGGCGAAGTGAGCGCGATCCGGATCGAGTCGAAATTCTCGACCGGCACCTGCGGCTTGAAAAACTTGAGAAAGTCCTTCATCGGATCACCCTTCCTGCTCGAGCTCGATGTTGATGCCCAGCGACCGGATTTCCTTCACCAGCACGTTGAACGATTCCGGCATGCCGGCGTCCATCGCGTGGTTGCCGTCCACGATGTTCTTGTACATCTTGGTGCGGCCGTTCACGTCGTCCGACTTGACGGTCAGCATTTCCTGCAGCGTGTAGGCGGCGCCGTAGGCTTCCAATGCCCAGACTTCCATCTCGCCGAAGCGCTGGCCGCCGAACTGCGCCTTGCCGCCCAGCGGCTGCTGGGTGACGAGGCTGTACGGCCCGGTCGAGCGCGCGTGCATCTTGTCGTCCACGAGGTGGTTCAGCTTCAGCATGTACATGTACCCGACCGTCACCTGCCGGTCGAAGGTCTCGCCCGTGCGGCCGTCGGTCAGGTTGGTCTGGCCGGAGGTCGGCAGGTCCGCCATGTCGAGCAGATGCTTGATCTCGGCCTCGCTCGCGCCGTCGAACACCGGCGTCGCCATCGGCACGCCGTCCGTCAGGTTGCGCGCGAGCTCGAGGATCTCGGCGTCGGAGAACGCCGAGATGTCCTCTTTCTGGCCGCCGGTTGCGTTGTAGACGCGGTCGAGGAACTTGCGCAGTTCCACGATCGCGTTCTGCGACTCGATCATCCTGCCGATCTTGGCGCCGAGGCCCTTCGCGGCCCAGCCGAGGTGGGTCTCGAGGATCTGCCCGATGTTCATGCGCGAGGGCACGCCAAGCGGATTCAGCACGATGTCCACCGGCGAGCCGTCCGCGAGGTAGGGCATGTCCTCGACCGGGACGATCGTCGAGACGACGCCCTTGTTGCCGTGCCGGCCTGCCATCTTGTCGCCCGGCTGGATGCGGCGCTTCACGGCCAGGTACACCTTGACCATCTTCAGCACGCCCGGCGCGAGATCGTCGCCCGCCGTGATCTTGGCCTTCTTGCCCTCGAAGCGGCGCTCGAATTCCTTCTGCTGGTCGGCCAGGCGCCGGCGCGTGGCCTCGAGCGACTCGCTCGCCGCATCGTCGCGCAACCGGATCTCGAACCACTCCTCGCGCGGCAGTTCGTCGAGGTATTCCGCAGTGACCGTGCTGCCCGCCTTCAGCTTGCGCGGGCCGCCGCTCGCGGCCTTGCCGGTGAGCTCGGTGCGCAGCCGCGCGAACAGGTCGTCCTCGAGGATGCGGCGCTGGTCGTTCAGGTCCTTGCGGACTTTCTCGATCTCGGACTTCTGGATCGCGAGCGCACGCGAGTCGCGCTCGACGCCGTCGCGCGTGAACACGCGCACGTCGATCACGGTGCCGTCCATGCCGGGCGGGACGCGCAAGGAAGTGTCCTTCACGTCAGAGGCCTTCTCGCCGAAGATCGCGCGCAGCAGCTTCTCCTCGGGCGTCAGCTGGGTCTCGCCCTTGGGCGTGACCTTGCCGACCAGGATGTCGCCGGCCTTGACCTCGGCGCCGATGAACACGATGCCGGCCTCGTCGAGCTTCGCGAGCGCCGAGTCGCCGACATTCGGGATGTCCGCCGTGATTTCCTCGGGCCCGAGCTTGGTGTCGCGCGCCACGCAGGTCAGTTCCTCGATGTGGATCGTCGTGAAGCGGTCTTCCTCGACGACGCGCTCGGAGATCAGGATCGAGTCCTCGAAGTTGTAGCCATTCCACGGCATGAACGCGACCAGCATGTTCTGGCCGAGCGCGAGCTCGCCGAGGTGCGTCGAGGGCCCGTCGGCCAGCACGTCGCTCTTCGCGATGGTGTCGCCGACCCGGACCAGCGGACGCTGGTTGATGCAGGTGTTCTGGTTCGAGCGCGTGTACTTGGTCAGGTTGTAGATGTCGACGCCGGGCTCACCCGCGGTGACCTCGGACTCGTTGACGCGCACCACGATGCGCGACGCGTCGACCGAGTCGACCGCGCCGCCGCGGCGCGCGATGACCGCGACGCCGGAATCGATCGCCACGGTGCGCTCGATGCCGGTGCCCACCAGCGGCGTGGACGAGCGCAGCGTCGGCACCGCCTGGCGCTGCATGTTCGAGCCCATCAACGCGCGGTTCGCGTCGTCGTGCTCGAGGAACGGGATCAGGGCGGCTGCCACCGACACGATCTGGCGCGGCGACACGTCCATGTATTCGATGCGCTCGGCCGGCATCAGCGTGAACTCGTTCTGGTAGCGGCAGGAAACCAGGTCGCCCTCGAAGCGGCCCTTGCCGTCGAGCGGCGCATTGGCCTGCGCGATCACGAACTCGCTCTCCTCGATCGCCGACAGGTAATCCACCTCGCCGGTCACGCGCCGGTCGCGCACGCGCCGGTACGGCGTCTCGAGGAAGCCGTACTTGTTGGTGCGCGCATACACGGCCAGCGAGTTGATCAGGCCGATATTCGGCCCTTCCGGCGTCTCGATCGGGCACACGCGCCCGTAATGGGTCGGGTGCACGTCGCGCACTTCGAACCCGGCGCGCTCGCGCTTCAGGCCGCCCTCGCCGAGCGCCGAGACGCGCCGCTTGTGCGTGATCTCGGACAGCGGGTTGTTCTGGTCCATGAACTGCGACAGCTGCGAGGACCCGAAGAACTCCTTGACCGCCGCGGCCACCGGCTTCGCGTTGATCATGTCCTGCGGGTTGATGTCCTCGTTCTCGGCCAGCGTCAGGCGCTCCTTCACGGCGCGCTCGACGCGCACCAGGCCGATGCGGAATGCGACCTCCGCCATCTCGCCGACGCAGCGCACGCGGCGGTTGCCGAGGTGGTCGATGTCGTCCACCTTGCCGTCGCCGTTCTTGATCGCGATCAGCGTGCGCAGCACGTCCACCACGTCGGACATGTCCGGGCCGTACTTCGCGAGCAGGTTGCGGGCGCTTTCGTCCTTGCGCTGGTCCGCGATCGTGCCGAAGTAGCGGCCGTCGAACAGGATGCCCGGCTCCTCGAGCCAGCGTTCGGCCTCGGGGCCGGAGAGATTCGACGGGAACTCGCGGTTGACGCGGCGGTTGAACTTCATGCGGCCGACCGCGGAGAGGTCGTAGCGCTCCGAGTTGAAGAACAGGTTGTGGAACAGGTTCTCGGCCGCGTCCTTGGTCGGCGGCTCGCCCGGGCGCATCATCCGGTAGATCTCGATCAGCGCCTCGAGGCGCGTCGTCGTCGCGTCGATGCGCAGCGTGTCGGACACGTACGGCCCGCGGTCCAGGTCGTTGACGTAGAGCGTGCCGATCTCGGTCACGCCGGCCTTGACGAAGCGCTCGACCAGCGCCGCGTTCAGCACGTCGTTCGCCGTCGCGAGGACCTCGCCGGTCTCCTTGTCCACGACGTCATGGGCCAGGATCCTGCCGTCCAGGTACTCGGGCGGCACGGCCAGGCGCTTGATGCCGGCTTCCTCGAGCTGGCGCACGTGGCGCGCCGTGATGCGGCGGCCTTCCTCGACGATGACCTTGCCGCCCGCGCTGATCTCGAACATCGCGGTCTCGCCGCGCAGGCGCTCGGGCACGAGCTCGAGCTCGGGGCCTTTCTTGGTGAAGTGCACGACGTTCTTGTCGAAGAACGTATTCAGGATCTCGGGGTTCGAATAGCCGAGCGCGCGCAGCAGGATCGTGACCGGCAGCTTGCGGCGGCGGTCGATGCGCGCGAACACGCAGTCCTTGGCGTCGAACTCGAAGTCGAGCCACGAGCCGCGGTACGGGATCACGCGCGCCTGGAACAGCAGCTTGCCCGAGCTGTGGGTCTTGCCCTTGTCGTGGTCGAAGATGACGCCCGGGCTGCGGTGCAGCTGGGAGACGATCACGCGCTCGGTGCCATTGACGATGAACGTGCCGTTCTCCGTCATCAGCGGCAGCTCGCCCAGGTAGACCTCCTGCTCGATCGCGCGCTTGACGCGCGAGGCGCCCGGCGATTCCTTGTCCATCACACGCAGGCGCAGGCGCACGCGCAGCGGCGCCGCGTAGGTCAGGCCGCGCAGCTGGCATTCCTTGACGTCGAACACCGGCTCGCCGAGGTAGTAATAGACGTACTCGAGCGTCGCGTGGCCCGAGTAGCTCTTGATCGGAAACACGCTCTGGAACGCGGCGTGCAGCCCGGCACGCTTCAGGTGCCGGTCGATGATGGCCCGCTCCTGCTCCTCCGAAAGCAGCCTGCCGCCGGCGACCTGGCCGCCGGAATGCGAGGCGAGCTCCGCGTGCAGCGCCCGCGACTCGTCCAGCTGCAGGAACTGCGCATAGGACTCGGTCTGGATCGCGAGCAGCGGCGGCACCGCCAGAATTCCCTGGCGCTTGCCAAAGTTCTTCCGGATGCGCTTCTTTTCGGTGAACGTATAGGCCATCGGGGTCACCCTGTTACTGAATGAGCAAAACCGGCGCACCGGCCAGCACCGCTTGGCCTGCACCCTTCAGGGAGCAGGCTGCGGTGATGTCCGGTGGCGCGGACTGCGGGGCCGTTTGCCCTCGCATGGAGGTCGTTACTTGACCTCAACCGTAGCGCCGACGTCCTCGAGCTGCTTCTTGATCTTCTCGGAGTCCGCCTTCGAGACAGCTTCCTTGACCAGCGAGGGCGCGCCCTCGACCAGGTCCTTCGCTTCCTTGAGGCCGAGGCCGGTGATCTCGCGAATCACCTTGATGACGGTGACCTTCTTCTCGGCCGGGTAGGCCTTCAGCGTCACCGTGAACTCCGTCTGCTCCTCGGCAGCAGGCGCCGCGGCGCCTGCGGCGCCCGCGGCGATTGCGACCGGCGCGGCGGCCGTGACGCCGAACTTCTCTTCCATCATCTTCACGAGGTCGACCACTTCCATGATCGTCATGTTGGCGATCGACTCGAGAATCTGTTCCTTGCTTGCAGCCATTGTCATCTCTCCAGAAAAATTGTTTGAAACCGAATCAGTGACTGTTGCCCGGTGTCACGCGGCCTTCGTGGCCTTGACCGCGGCCACGGTGCGAACCAGCTTCGCGTGCGGCTCGGCCAGCGTGCGCACCAGCTTCGAGATCGGCGCCTTCAGCACGCCGAGCATCATCGCGAGGGCCTGGGCCTTGGTCGGCAGGCTCGCGACCCGGTCGAGATCGGTGGCGGGAAACAACCGCCCTCCGAGCGAGACCAGGGTCGGGACCAGCTTTTCGTGGGTCTTCGCGAACTCCTTGACGACGCGGGCGGCGGCGCCCGGATCGTCCTTGGAGAACGCGAGGATCAGCGGTCCCTTGAGACTGCCCGCGATGCACTCGTACGGCGTTCCGGCAACCGCCTTGCGGGCCAGCGTGTTCTTGACGACACGCATGTAGACGCCGGACTGGCGCGCCTTCGCGCGCAGGCCGGTGATCTGCGTCACCGTCAAGCCACGGTATTCCGCGGCGACGACCGAATGCGCTGTGCGCGCAACGGCCTGCACCTCGGTCACCATCGCCTGCTTGTCTTCAAGCCTGAGTGCCATTACTTCCTCCTGGCAGAAGATCCATCACACAGGCGCGCATTCGCGCGCCCACCCTTGTGCCGGCCTGATTTCCGGCCGGCTGATGGCAACCTTCACCAGTGAACACTGACTCGGGTTCCACCATCTGCGCAGGCGCCCATTAAGGGGCCATCGCCCCGCCTGCGGTCTTCGATGGCCCGGGCCGCTGCCCGGACTTCGATTCGAACTCCTCAAATACCCAGCGTCGCGCGGTCCACGGCAACGCCGGGGCCCATCGTCGACGACACGGTGACTCTCTGCACGAAGACGCCCTTCGACGTCGACGGCTTGTGTTTCTGCAGATCGGCCAGCAGCGCCGTCAGGTTCTCCCTGAGCGCGGCCGGCTGGAAGCTGGCCTTGCCGATCGTGCAATGAACGATGCCGGCCTTGTCGCAGCGATAGCGGACCTGGCCCGCCTTCGCATTCCTGACCGCGCCCGCGACATCGGGCGTCACCGTCCCGACCTTCGGGTTCGGCATCAGGCCGCGCGGTCCGAGGATCTGGCCCAGCCCGCCGACGACGCGCATCGCATCGGGGCTCGCGACGACGACGTCGAAGTCGATCTGCCCGGCCTTCACCTTCTCGGCGAGGTCCTCGAGGCCGACGATGTCGGCGCCGGCCTCGCGGGCGGCGTCGGCATTCTTGCCCTGCGTGAACACCGCGACCCGGACCTTCTTGCCCGTGCCGTGCGGCAGCACCGTCGAGCCGCGCACCTGCTGGTCGGACTTCGCGGGATCGATGCCGAGGTTGATCGCGACATCGACGGCCTCGTCGAACTTCGCGTTGGCGAATTCCTTGACCAGCGACACCGCCTGGTCAACCGGGTACTGCTGGCCGGGCTTCACGCGTTCGGCCCACGGCTTCTGGCGCTTGAATACGATAGCCATGTCAGACGCCCTCCACGTCAACGCCCATGCTGCGGGCGCTGCCCGCGATGGTGCGCACCGCCGCGTCCAGGTCGGCCGCGGTCAGGTCGGGCATCTTGGCCTTTGCAATCTCTTCGAGCTGCCGGCGGGTGATCTTGCCGACCTTCTTCGTGTTGGGCGTGCCGGAGCCTTTTTCAATGCCGATGGCCTTGCGCACCAGCACGGCGGCCGGCGGCGTCTTCAGCAGGAAGGTGAAGCTGCGGTCGCTGTACACGGTGATGATCACCGGGATCGGCAGGCCCTTCTCCTCCTTCTGGGTCGCGGCGTTGAACTGCTTGCAGAACTCCATGATGTTGACGCCCTGCTGGCCGAGCGCGGGCCCGACCGGCGGGCTCGGGTTCGCCCCGCCCGCAGGAATCTGCAACTTGATATAGCCCTGTACTTTCTTTGCCATCGTTCCTCGCTCCCGGGTTCAGGCGCCTTGCGGCTCCCCGGATCAGACTTTCTCCACCTGCCCGAAATCCAGCTCGACCGGCGTCGACCGGCCGAGAATCTGGACCGCGACCTGCAGGCGGCTCTTTTCGTAATTGGCGGACTCGACCACGCCCGTGAAATCGTTGAACGGGCCGTCGACCACGCGCACCATTTCGCCCGGCTCGAACAGCACCTTGGGCCTCGGCTTCTCGACGCCCTCCTCGACACGGCGCAGGATCGCGTTTGCTTCCTTTTCCGTGATCGGCGCCGGCTTCTCCGGCGTGCCGCCGATGAACCCGAGCACCTTCGGCGTCTCCTTGACCAGGTGCCAGGCCTCGTCGTCCATTTCCATCTGCACCAGCACGTAGCCCGGGAAGAACTTGCGCTCGCTGCGGCGCTTCTGGCCGGCGCGCATTTCGACGACTTCCTCGGTCGGCACCAGCACCTCGCCGAACTTGGCGTCGAGCCCGTGCAGCTTCACGCGCTCCTTCAGGCTGCTCGCGACCTTGTGCTCGAAATTCGAGTAGGCGTGCACCACGTACCAGTTCAGCGACACTTCAGCCTCCCTGCCCGGTCAGGTGTTTCGCGCCCCAGGCCAGGAGCATGTCCACGAGCCAGAAGAAGACGCCCAAAGCCAGCACGAACACGAACACGACGAGCGTCGTGCGCCAGGTTTCCTGGCGCGTCGGCCAGACCATCTTGCGCAGCTCGACGCGCGAGGACTGCACGTAATCCCACAGCACGCGGCCCGGCTGCGACCAGTAGAGCAGCACGAGGCCTGCGACCAGGCCGCCCAGCACCGCCAGCACCCGGATCACCGCCGGCTGGTCGCCGAACCAGTAATAGATGACGATGCCGCCGACCAGCGCGGCCGCGGCCAGCACCAATTTAAGGGCGTCCATCACTGCGACGCCGGGATTGCCTGCTTGTTCGTTCATCATTTCCCGCTACGGGTGGCAGGGCAGGAGGGAATCGAACCCCCAACCTGCGGTTTTGGAGACCGCCGCTCTGCCAATTGAGCTACTGCCCTTCCGTTGCCTTGCTTACTTCAGCACCTTCGACACGACGCCGGCGCCGACCGTGCGGCCGCCCTCGCGGATCGCGAACCGCAGGCCTTCCTCCATCGCGATCGGCGCAATCAGCTCCACCACCATCTTGATGTTGTCCCCAGGCATCACCATCTCGACCCCCGCCGGCAACTCGATGGTCCCGGTCACGTCGGTGGTGCGGAAGTAGAACTGCGGCCGGTAACCCTTGAAGAACGGCGTGTGCCGGCCGCCCTCTTCCTTGGTCAGCACGTACACCTCGCACTCGAAGTTGGTGTGCGGGTTGATGCTGCCCGGCTTCGCCAGGACCTGCCCACGCTCCACCTCTTCGCGCTTGGTGCCACGCAGCAACACCCCCACGTTGTCGCCCGCCTGGCCCTCGTCCAGAAGCTTGCGGAACATCTCCACGCCCGTGCAGGTGGTCTTGAGCGTCGGCTTCAGGCCCACGATCTCGATCTCGTCGTTGACCTTCACGATCCCGCGCTCGATGCGACCGGTCACCACCGTGCCGCGACCCGAGATCGAGAACACGTCCTCGATCGGCATCAAAAACGGCTTGTCGATCACCCGCACCGGGGTCGGGATGTAACGGTCCATCTCCGCCACCAGCTTCACGATCGAGTCCGCGCCCAGCTCGCCGGCATCGCCCCCAGCGCCTTCAGCGCCGAGCCGCGCACGATCGGCGTGTCATCCCCGGGGAACTGGTACTTGGACAGCAGCTCGCGCACTTCCATCTCCACCAGCTCGATCAGCTCCGCGTCGTCCACCATGTCGCACTTGTTCAGGTACACCACGATGTACGGCACGCCCACCTGGCGTGCCAGCAGGATGTGCTCGCGGGTCTGCGGCATCGGGCCGTCGGCCGCCGACACCACCAGGATCGCGCCGTCCATCTGCGCCGCGCCGGTGATCATGTTCTTCACGTAGTCCGCGTGGCCCGGGCAGTCCACGTGCGCGTAGTGCCGCGCCGCCGACTGATACTCCACGTGCGCGGTCGCAATCGTGATGCCGCGCGCCTTCTCTTCCGGCGCCTTGTCAATCTGGTCGTAGGCCGTGAACTCGCCGCCGTGCTTCTCGGCCATCACCTTCGTCAACGCCGCCGTCAACGTCGTCTTCCCATGGTCCACGTGACCAATCGTCCCGACATTCACATGCGGCTTCGAACGAATGAATTTTTCCTTAGCCACGACACACCTCTATCGTCTCTTTCGTTATGGAGCCCACGACCGGAATCGAACCGGTGACCTCGTCCTTACCAAGGACGTGCTCTACCGACTGAGCTACGTGGGCCCAGGTCAACCCGACTGGAGCGGGTGATGGGAATCGAACCCACGTCATCAGCTTGGAAGGCTGAGGTTCTACCATTGAACTACACCCGCATTCCTTCACGCCGCGAACAGCAGGTATCGTGGGTCGCCAAAGAAGCCGAGCCACCTGGTTGCCTTCGACAACTGGTGGAGGGGGTAGGATTCGAACCTACGAAGGCATAAGCCAGCAGATTTACAGTCTGCCCCCGTTGGCCGCTTGGGTACCCCTCCCAAAAATGAGCCGCGTATTTTCGGGCCCAACGGCCGTTGTGTCAACGCAAAAAAGACGCCTAAGTGCCTGATCCGGCCTAGGGATGGGGTGCCGTCAGCCCGTAGCCCCGGGCGACCAGAATCGAGACCAACGGCAGGAGCAGCATCAGGCCCAGTTGCAGGACCAGGCTCGCCCGCACGCGTTCGAGTTCCCGGGTCAGCGGGGCGAAGGCTGGCGCGGTCCTCGCCTCGCGGTTCCAGCGGATGAATTGCAGGGTCGGAAAGAGGGCCAGCAGCCCGATCGCGAGGAAAAGTGCAATCTTGAGCCAGAACAACCGGTTAGCCAGGTAATACGCCGTGTCCTGGCCGAAGAAAAGCACCCTCGCGAGCCCGGTCGCGAGGCTGCCGGTCAGCGCCAGGAAATAGCCCAGATCCACCGTGCCGAGGAGCTTCACCTGCAGCCGGTCCGGGATGCGCCGGCACAGCCAATACTCGGAAAGCAGGAGCCCGGCAGCGAGCCCGACCGCCAGCAGGTGCAGCCAGGCGAAGACGACGGCGGCGACCGGCGGCCCGGCCAGGTTCAACTCCCCACGAGGCGCGCAAAACCCGCGGCGTCGATATTCGCGCCGCAGACGATCAGCCCGACCCGGCGGCCGGCGAGGCGTTCCGCGAGCGGGCCGAGGAGCGCCGCGGTCGCCGCGGCGCCCGCGGGCTCGACCGCGAGACGCGCCTGTTCCAGCAGGAAGCGCATCGCGGCGACCAGCTGCTCATCCGTTACGCGCACCAGTTCGTCGATGTGCGCGCGGCAGAGCGCGAAGGACATCGGCGTCGCGAAGGGCGCGCCCAGGCTGTCGGCGATGGTCGCGACTTTCTCGATCGATGCGGGACTGCCGGCACTTGAAGCTCCGGTACATCGAGTCGGCGCCGAAAGGTTCGACACCGAACACTTCGCAGCCGGGCCGCATCAGCTTGACCGCCGTGGACACGCCGGAGGCAAGCCCGCCGCCGCCGATCGGCACGATCACGGCGTCGAGATCCGGCACCTGCTCCATGAATTCGACGCCGAGCGTGCCGGTGCCGAGCGACACGCGCAGGCCTTCGTAGGGATGGATGAACGCGCGCGATTCCGTTTCCTGGATTTCCTTCACGCGGCGGAATCCCGCGTGCACGTCGGGCGTCAGTTCCACCTCGGCGCCATACAGGCGGCATTGCCCGATGCGGAACGGGTTCGCGCTCGCGGTCATGACGACCTTTGCGCTCGTGCCCAGGCAGCGCGCCGCATAGGCGGTCGCGATCGCGTGGTTGCCGGCGCTGATCGCGCAGATGCCGCGCGCGCGTTCGGCGTCGCCGAGCGCGAGCACATTGAGGAGCGCGCCGCGCGGCTTGAAACTGCCGGTGCGCTGGAACAGCTCGAGCTTCATGAATGCGCGCGTGCCCGGAGCGAATGCGGCTTCGACCGAAGGCCCGGTCAATTCCTGGACCGGCGTCGTCAGCACGAGCCCGCCCAGCTGCCTGCGCGCTTCGCGGATCTCGGCGAGCGTCAGCCGTGGCAGGGTTTGCGCTTCTGCGTTCATGCCGCGCATGGTATCGGAACGGTCGGCGCAGACCCTCGCCGGCGAGTCGTTTGCTGCACTGCAACAAGAGCGGCCGATGGCGTCTGTTTCACATAAACGATTGAATCTGCGGGGCCTCCTGGACCGTCTCTTCCAGGGGCCCGGCGGCGCTTTCCTCCCCCTGCCCGGCCCTGCATACTGAGTATCGCCATCCACTCCAGGCAACAGAAGAAAGGCGGGGATCAGGAGATGGAACGCCGTCTGCATACCCGGCATCGTGCGCGAGCCACGGTCTACCTGATCGTGCCCGGACGCAGGGGTGCGCTATGCAAGGCCTGCAATCTCAGCGCCAACGGCGTCTTTGTCGAGACCCGGAACCTCGGGCTCGCGAAGGGGTCGATCGTTGAACTGGCTTTCGCGATCAACCTGGGCGCAGTGACCAAGATCCACCGTCGCCAGGCCGTCGTCGCCCATGTCTCGCACGGCGGCACCGGGCTGCGGATGGAAAGCTACGCCGTGCGTTGAGCCGCGGGCGAAGCTAGAGTTTCCATGTCGGGTGGGGTTCCCGGTGCCCAGCCGGGCCCGGGGCCCCTCCCATTTCCGGCAGTACGGGCGAACGGGGACATTGCCATGCGCATCTACGACAACATCCTGCAGACCATCGGCCGCACGCCGCTCGTGCGGCTCAACAAGATCGGCCGCGAGCTGCCGGGCCAGATCGTGCTGAAACTCGAATTCTTCAATCCCTGCGCGAGCGTCAAGGATCGCATCGGCGTCAGCATGATCGAGGCGCTGGAGAAGCAGGGACGCATCGGTCCCGACACCGTGCTGGTCGAGCCGACGAGCGGCAACACCGGCATCGGGCTCGCATTCGTCGCCGCGGCCAAGGGTTACCGGCTCGTGCTGACGATGCCGGACACGATGAGCATGGAGCGCCGCCGCATGCTGACCGCCTTCGGCGCGGAACTGGTGCTGACAGAGGGCGCCAAGGGCATGAAAGGCGCGATGGCGCGCGCGAACGAGATCATCGCGAGCGACCCGAAGCGCTTCCTGCTGGTCGGCCAGTTCTCGAACCCGGCCAATCCCGAGGTCCACCGGCGCACGACGGCCGAGGAGATCTGGGAGGACACGGGCGGCGCCTGCGACATCCTGGTCTCTGGCATCGGCACCGGCGGGACGATCACGGGCGTCGGCGAAGTCATCAAGAAGCGCAAGCCGCAGTTCCGCTGCGTCGCGGTCGAGCCGGCGGCAAGCCCGGTGCTTTCCGGCGGCGAGCCCGGCCCGCACAAGATCGCGGGCATCGGCGCCGGGTTCATTCCGGAAATCCTCAATACGAAGGTCATCGACGAGATCATCCAGGTGACCAACGAGCAGGCCGGCGAGTACGCGCGCCGGCTCGGGCGCGAGGAAGGCATCCTGGTCGGCATCAGTTCCGGGGCCGCACTCTATGCGGCGCTCGCGGTCGCGGGGCGCGAGGAGAATCGCGGCAAACTGATCGTCGCGATCATCCCGAGCTTCGGCGAGAGATATCTTTCGACCTGGCTCTATGAAGAGGCACCCGCCAGTGCGCCGCGCATCGTCCCACTCGCCTGATTCCGCCGCCGAAGGCGATCATGCCGCGCTCGCCCGGGCGCTGACGTCGCCGGGCGACGCGGCGGATTTCCAGGTGCTGCGCGTCGGCAACTGGCCCGACCGCACGGCCGTGCTCTCGTCCATCGACCGGCTGCACCGGCTGCTGATCGCGGAAACGCTGCACGCGACGGATGGCGAGAGTCCGGTACAGCGCGTCGAGCGCGAACTGGACGAAATCGAAGAGGTTCTCGCGACGCAGATCCACCTTGCGCTCGAGTTCCCGGCGCGACTCGGGGAAGCGGCCGTGCAGGACGCAGGGGCGCTCGACGTCAAGGCCCGCCGGCTCGCCCGCGAACTGCTCAAGCAGTCGCCGCGGCTGCGCGAGCGGGTGTTCGAAGACGCGCGCGCCGCCTGGCGCGGCGATCCCTCCTGCCGCCACCCGATCGAGGCGCTGTACGCGTTTCCCGGCATCTTCGCGGTGACGCGGCACCGGATCGCCAACATCCTCTATCACCTCGAAGTGCCGCTGCTGCCGCGGCTGATCGCGGAGAACGCGCACCACCGCACCGGCATCGACATCCATCCGGGCGCGACCATCGGTCGCGAGTTCTTCATCGACCATGGCACGGGGATCGTGATCGGCGAGACCGCGATCGTCGGCAACCGCGTGACGCTCTATCAGGGCGTCACGCTCGGCGCCAAGAGCTTCCCGGTGGATGCCCAGGGCCGGCTGGTGAAGGGCCTGCCCCGCCATCCCATCATCGAGGACGACGTGACCATCTACGCAAGCGCGACGGTGCTCGGCCGAGTCACGGTCGGCAGCGGCAGCGTGATCGGCGGCAACGTCTGGCTGACGCACAGCGTGCCGCCGAATTCGCGCGTGTCGCAGGCCGCGCCCTTGCAGACCGGTTTCGAGCACGGCGCGGGCATCTGAGGTGGCGACTCGCCGCCCGCTGTCGCGCCGCGAATTCACCCGGCTGGCGGCCGCCGCAGGCGCGCTGGCGATCGTCCCGTTCGGGACCGCGCGCTCGCAGGTACGGTTCAGTTCCTATCCGTTCCAGCTCGGCGTCGCGTCCGGCGATCCATCGGCCGACGGCTTCGTGATCTGGACGCGGATCGCGCCCGAACCCTTTGTGCCGGAAGTCCTGGGCAATGTCGTCTTCGAACTCACCTGGGAAGTAGCGGAGGACCGCTCCTTCTCGAAGATCCGCGCGAGCGGCCTGGCGCTGGCGCGGTCACACCTCGCGCATGCGGTGCACGTCGAGGTCGGCGGCCTCGATGCCGGGCGCGAGTATTTCTACCGCTTCAGGATCGGAACCTACGAAAGCCCGACCGGGCGCGCGCTGACCTGCCCGTCCGGCGAAACCGCGGGCCCGCTGCGCTTTGCGGTCGCTTCCTGCGCCCATTACGAGCAGGGATTCTTCTCGGCCTACCGCTACATCGCCGACGACAAGCCCGACCTCGTGCTGATGCTCGGCGACTACATCTATGAAGACGCCTGGGGCGAACGGCGCGTGCGACTGTTCGACACGCAGGAGGCCGTCACGCTGACCGACTATCGCCATCGCTACACCCAATACCGCACCGATCCCGACCTGCAGGCGGCGCATGCGGCCTGCCCCTGGCTCGCGATGTGGGACGATCACGAGGTCGACAACGATTACGCCGGGCTCAATGCAGAAAGCGAGCTGTGCGGCGGGGAAGCCGTACACCAGGCGTTTCCGGCGCGCCGCGCGGCGGCCTACCAGGCCTTCTTCGAGAACATGCCGATCAGGCCCTCTCGCTTCCTGCCCGGCGTGGCGACGCGGCTCTACGGCACGATGGATTGGGGAACGCTGGCGCGTTTCTACCTGATCGACAATCGCCAGTACCGCTCCGTGCAGGCCTGCCAGAGCGCGCCGACACCGTGGCGCTGCGACACGGACCGCGGCAAGAAGATCCTGTTCAGCGGCGCCGGCGGCGGCAGCTTCGTGAATCCCGACGAGCCTGCCTGCAAAGCGGAACTCGCCGATCCCGCGCGCACGATGCTAGGCGCCGAGCAGGAGCAGTGGCTCGACGGCGCATTCGCGGAAAGCCACGCGGCCTGGAACCTGCTGACGCAGGGCGTCATGTTCGTGACGATCAAGGAAAGCTGGAACGGCTCGCCGCGGATCTTCACCGACGCCTGGGCAGGCTATGCGCCGGCGCGCGAACGCCTGCTCGCCTCGCTTGCGCGCCATAAGACGGCGAATCCGGTCGTGCTGACTGGCGACATCCATTCCTTCTGGGTCAATGAGGTCGCGAATGCCGCCGGCCGTCCGATGGGCGTCGAGCTCGTGACCTCATCGATCGCGACCACGAACAACGACAAGGCGGCGATGCTGCCGCTGAATCCGCAGGTCAAGTTCCACGAGGGCAGGCACAGCGGCTACATCCGCTGCGAGCTCGACCGCGACAAGCTGCGTGCCGACATCGTCGCGATCGACGACCGGCTCGATCCGCGCAGCGGCCGAAGCGTGCTCGCGAGCTTTGAGGTGCGTGCGGGGGATCCGCACGCGCATCGGATCTAGCCGCGGATGGCGTTCAGGTAGAGCTTCTCGAAATCCCCGACCGTCATCGGCAGCGGATTGCCGCCGGTCGAGGGATCGGCAAGCGCCTGGGGCGCGAATTCCTTCGCATGTTCCTCGCGCACGCCGAGCGCGGCGAGCTTCGGCGGGATGCCGATGGTCGCGCGCAGTTCCAGGATCCAGTCGAGGAATCCGTCGTAGCTCTGCTGCTTGAGGCCGAGCCACGCGGCGAGGCGTCCCATCTTCGGTTCGATCGCGCGGCGGTTCCAGGCAAGCACGAATGGCATCACGACGGCATTCGTGAGGCCGTGGTGCGTGTCGAGATTCGCGCCGCAGGGATGGCTCAGGCTGTGCATCGCGCCGAGGCCTTTCTGGAAGGCGGTCGCGCCCATCGAGGAGGCGATCAGCATGTGCGAGCGGGCCTCGAGATCCTTGCCGTCCGCCACCGCGCGCGGCAGGTAGTCGTGGATCAGGCGCATGCCCTCGACGGCGATGCCGTCCGCCATCGGATGGTAAAACGGCGCGCAATAGGCCTCGAGACAATGCGACAGCGCGTCCATGCCGGTCGCCGCGGTGATTTTCGGCGGCAGGCCGATCGTCAGTTCGGGATCCGAGATCACGACGCCCGGCAACATCTTCGGGTGGAAGATGATCTTCTTCGTGTGGTCGCGCAGGTCGGTGATCACCGAGGCGCGGCCGACTTCCGATCCCGTACCCGCGGTCGTCGGGATCGCGACGACCGGCGCCATGCCGGCGGGATCCACGCGCGTAAACCAGTCCTCGCGGTCCTCGAAATCCCAGATCGGCCGCTTCTGCCCCACCATCAGCGCAATCGCCTTGGCCGCGTCGAGTCCGCTGCCGCCGCCGAAGGCGATGACGCCGTCATGGCCGCCATCGCGATAGGCGCGCACGCCGTCGATGACGTTCTGCTCGACGGGATTCGAGCGCACATCGGAAAATACGGCGCAAGGCAGGCCAGCGGCGCGGCAGATCTCGACCGCATTCGCGATCATCGGCAAGGCGGCGAGACCCGGATCGGTCACGATCAGCGGCCGGCGGATCCCGAGCGTCTCGCAGGCCTGCGGCAGCTTCTTGATGTTGCCGGCGCCGAACAGGATCTTGGTCGGGTAGTTCCAGTTGCCCTTCAGGTTCATGGCAGCCTCAGGTTTTCAGGCGCAGATGATAGGATTTCGGCCGCGTCAGGTGTTCGTAGCCGACGCGCGACAGCGTGCAGCCGCGCCCGGAATCCTTGACGCCGACCCACGCGAGCGCCGGATCCAGGTAGTCGCAGCGGTTCATGAACCAGGTGCCGGTCTCGACGCGGGTCCCGATCGAGAGCGCCGCCTCCGCGTCGGAAGTCCAGACCGTGGCGGTCAGCCCGTAGCGGCTGTCGTTCATCAGCCGCACGGCCTCGTCGTCGCCCGCCACCGCCATGATGCCGGCAACGGGTCCGAAGATCTCCTCCTGCATCACCGGCATCCTGTGATTGACGTCGAGCAGGATCTGCGGCGCGAGGTAGGGCGTCGCGGGATCGCTCGCCGGGAAGTCGCGCTCCGCGATCGCCGCGCGCGCGCCGGCCGCGATGCTGGCCGCGATCTGCGCGCGGATCTGGCGCGCCGCCGCCGTGCGGACGACGGGACCGAGCGTCGTCCTGGCGTCGGTCGGGTTGCCGAGCACGTAGCGGCGCGTCAGCTCGACGGCGCCGGACACGAACTCGTCGTAACGGCTTTGGTGCACGTAGATGCGCTGGATCCCGCAGCAGGACTGGCCGCTGTTGAAGAATGCGCCGTCCACCAGGTTCTCGATCGCATGCGCGAGGTCCGCGTCCTCGCGCACATAGGCCGGATCGCAGCCGCCGAGCTCGAGCCCGGTGCCGATGAAGCGCTCCGCCGCCGCGCGCTGCACGGCGTGCCCGCCATCCACCGAGCCGGTGAACGCGACGAAATCCACGCGCGGATCCGCGATCAGCCGCGCCGTCTGCGCATGCGAAAGGTGCAGAGCCCGGAACAGTCCGTCCGGCAGGCCCGCGGCGCGCAGGCAGTTCTCGAAGCGCTCGGCGCACAGTGGCGTCTGCGCCGAATGCTTCAGCAACACGGCGTTGCCCGCCATCAGCGCCGGTATCACGCTGTTGACGGCGATCAAATACGGATAGTTCCAGGCGGCGACCGTGAACACGACGCCCAGCGGCTCGCGCCGCAGGAAGCGGCGGAAGCCGTCCTTCGGCCCCGCGTCGATGTCGGCGAGCGCATCGGCGGCGATCGCGATCATATGGCGCGCGCGCTCGAGCGTGCCGCGCACTTCGTTGGGCGCGTAGTGGATCGGCCGGCCCATCTGCCAGGTCAGCTCGGTCGCGATCAGCCTCGTGTCCGCCTCGAAGTGCGTGCAGAAGGCGCTGCAGATCCGCGCGCGCTCGGCGACAGACGTGAGCCGCCAGCGCCGCTCTGCCTCGCGCGCCTGCGTGAGCGCCGTGTCGACTGCGGCGTCGGTTGCAAGTTCGCGCTCGCAATAAACCGACCCGTCGACCGGGCTGATGGTCTTTTGCGTGGTCAAATGATCTCGAAGTAGCGGGCGAGTTCCCAGTCGCTGATGTGGCGGCGGAACTCGCGTTCTTCCCACTCGCGCGTCGCGGCGTAATGCTCGACGAACTCGTCGCCGAACCAGTCGCGCGCCATTTTCGAGGCCTTCAGCCGTTGCGCCGAATCCCACAACGTGCGCGGCAACGCGAGATATTCGGGAAATTTCTGGTCGTAGGCATTGCCCACGACCATCGGCTCCGGCTCGATGCGATTCTCGATTCCCCAGAAGCCCGACGCGAGCGCCGCCGACAGGATGATGTAGGGATTGGAATCCGCGGCCGCGATCCGGTACTCGACGCGCTGCGACTTCGGCGACCCGGGGATCACCCTGAGCGCGGTCGTGCGATTGTCCACGCTCCAGGCCGAGTCGGTCGGCGCCCAGAAGCCAGGGATCAGTCGGCGGTAGGAATTGACGGTCGGCGCGACCATCGCGAGCAGTTCGGGCATCAGCTTCTGCTGCCCGCCGACGAACCAGCGCTGCGTGTCGCTCATCGTGTGCGGCTTCGATGCGTCGTGGAAGACCGGCGTGCCGGCGCTGTTCTTCAGCGACATGTGGATGTGGCCGCTCTGCCCCGGCCAGTCCTTCGACCACTTCGCCATGAACGTGGCCATCAGGCCGCGGCGCTGCGCGACCACCTTGGCGAATGTCTTGAACAGCGCCGCCTTGTCGGCCGCGGCGAGCGCACGGTCCACCGTGATCGCGGCCTCGATGACGCCTGGGCCGGTTTCCTCGTGCAGGCCCTCGATCGAGAAATCCATGCGCTCGGCGGTCTCGAGGAGAACGCGGTAGAAATCGCTCCAGACGCTGTTGCGGATCACCGAATAGCCGAAGTAATCCGGCGCGATCGGCCGCAGATCGCGGTAATTCTTCTCGCGCACGGAATCCGGCGTCTCGGCGAACACGAAGAACTCGTATTCGAAGCCGCAATAGGGCTCGAAGCCCATCGCGCGGCCGCGCTCGAGCACGCGGCGCAGCAGGCCGCGCGGGCAGATTTTCTCCCCCGCCCCGCTGAACTCGCCGAGGAAGAACAGCATCGGCTCTTCCCAGGGCAACGGCCGGCAGGTGTCCGGCAGCAAGCGGACGCTGGCGTCCGGATAGCCGGTGTGCCAGCCGGTGTACTTCACGTTGTCGTAGAGCTGGTCCTTGCTGTCCCAGCCCAGCACGACATCGCAGAAGCCGAAGCCGCCGGCGAGCGCCGACTCGAATTTCGCGCGCGACATGTACTTGCCACGCAGGATTCCGTCGATATCGAAGGCGCCGACTTTGACGTGGGTCAGGCCGCGCTCGGCGACGATCGCCCGCGCGTCCTCCGCGTTTGCAACTTTCCGTGGATCCATGAACTGCCCCGCAGTCATTGTGCCCGGTTATTTTTCGCGGGCTCGGCTGAGTATAGTCGCTCGGCCCCGGGGTACGGAAATCAGCGCCGCAGCGGGCGACGGCGCCGGCCGATCGGCAGCTTCGTGAACGGCAATTTCGCCGGGTCGGCGACGTTGGGGCCCGGCGCCTCGACCACCATGACCCGGCTCGCGATCGGGCCGAAATCGGCCCGGAAATGCACCGAGCTCTTCAGCAACAGCACGCGCGCCGCGGACGGCTCCAGGCCCAGGTGCCGGAACATCGCCTGGTCGGCTGCCTGTTGCTTGCGGCTCGCCATCAGCACTTCGACCGCGCCGATCGCGACGCGCGCCATCGAGCCGAGTTCGAAGCGACCGCCGTGATAGAACGGGCCCGTCCCCGTGAAGCGCCCGTCCCCGAGCTGGAGAACGCGCGCGGCTGCGACGAGCGGCGTCTCGCCGGGAAAGCCGCTGTGTGCGCCGATGGTGAGCTCGACGGTCGCGCCCTCGCCCGCCGCCTGCGCGCGCGCAACACTCGCCGCGTCCCAGAAGATGCCGGCCACGGTACCCGGCAGGTTCGCTGCGACCAGCGCCTTCAGCAGCGAGGTCGTGTCGGCATTGCCGCCGGCGCCCGGATTGTCCTGGGTATCGGCAAGCACCAGCGGCCCGCGGGTCCAGGCATCGAGCGTGCCTGCGGCGGCGACCGCTTCGTCGATCGATGCGAGCTCCAGCGCGAATTCCGCTTCGCGCGCGAGCACGGTCGCATGCAATTCGTCCGCCGCGCGATCGAGCGCCGCGGCATTCCAGCCGCAGCCGATCACGGTCGGCCCGCAATCCTCGACATCGGCCAGCGGAAATCCCGGCGCGAGGCACAGCGAGGCGACATCCGCATTCTCGAGCGCCGCAGCCCGCGGCATCAGCGAGGCCAGCGGCTCGATCAGCGTGCACTGCGAGGTCAGCGGCATCAGGAAGGGCAATGCGCGGTGCGCACGCGCCGCGACCGGACGATCCAGGATGCGGTGCACGATCGCCGCCGCGCGCGCGCCGGTAGCCGCCATGTCCACGTGCGGGTAACTGCGATAGCAGGGCAAGGCGTCGGCCATCGCCACCATCGCCGGCGTGACATTGGCGTGGAAATCGAGGCTCGCGACCAGCGGCACGCCGGGGCCGATGGCCGCGCGCACGCGGCGCAGCAGTTCGCCATCCGCATCGTCGAGATGCTCGGCAACCATCGCGCCGTGCAGGTCGAGATAGACGGCGTCACAGGGTCCGGCATCGGTGAGGCGCGCAAGCAGCAGCGCGCTGATGGTCTCGAAGGCTTCGCGCGTGACGCGCCCCGCGGGCTGCGCCGCGCACCACAGCAGCGGTACGACCCGGTGCCCGAGCGCGCGCGCCTCGTCGACGAAACCCGCGGCCGGCAGATTGATGCCCGCAATCGCGTCCAGCATCTCGAGGCCGCGCACCAGGCCCGGCCAGGCATCCGGCTCGATGAATTGCGCGAGATTGGTCTCGAGCGGCGCGAAGGTGTTGGTCTCGTGCTGGAAGCCGCCCACCGCGATGCGCGCCATGCGGTCTCCTGGTTCGAATGGTGCCGGCGGAGGGAGTCGAACCCCCGACCTGAGGTTTACAAAACCACTGCTCTACCAGCTGAGCTACGCCGGCGTCGGGCGGTATTCTAGCCGGGCAGCGCCTTGCCCTGCGCCAGATCGGGTGCCGGGTGGCTCTCCCCCGCCGCGGCGCCGCAGGACTGGACTTCGAGCCGGAGGATGCGGCTGACGCCGCCATTCAGCTTCGCCGCGTCCGGCAGTTTTGCCGGCGATTCGACATCCACGTCGATCCAGTAGACCGTGCCGCTGCGCTCGCGCTCCGCCATCAACGGCTCGAAGCCCAGCGCCTTGACCTCGTCCATGCGCTGCAGTGCGCGCTGGCGCTCGGTGAAGAGGCCGAGCGATATCGTAATCTGGCGGCCCTCGTCCGGCATCGAATAGGCATCGCCGATACCGAATCGCCGCAGGCGCTCGATGATGCCTTCGGCGGATGCGCGGTCCGGCACCCGCTCGAGCGACACCCAATAGCCTTTCCAGACGACGCCCTCGCCGGCGCGCTGGCGCGGCTCCAGGCCGTTCTCGCGCAACAGCGTCGAAGCGCGTGCCGCATCCGTCAGGTCGCTGAACGGGCCCAGGCTCAGGCAATTTTCCGTGGGCAGGACCGGCGGACGGGCCGCCGCTTCCGTCGCGGGCGCCTCGCGGGCAAGCACCAGCTGCGGCGCCTCGACTTTCGAGGGCGCGGCATCGTCGACGGGCCGCTCGACCCAGTGCGTCCACGCGAACCAGGCGATGTTGGCGAGCACGAGCATTGCGAAGAGGACGCGCATTCGCCTGCAATCTATGCGCTGGGCGTCATCATCGCAACGCCCTGACCGACACTTCGCCGGAAAGGATCCTGCGCCGGTCACCGCCCACATCAACAAGCAGCGCGCCATCCGCATCGATGCCGCGCGCCAGGCCCTCGATCGTCCCGGTTCCCTGCTGCACGCTCACCGGCTGGTCGATCAGGTCGTCGGCGTCCTGCCATTCGTCCATGAATGCCGGCAGCCCGCGCAGCCCGAACTCCTCGAGCGCGAGCGCGATCTCGTTGACGATCGAGGCGGCGAGCGCGTTGCGGCCGGGCGGCAGGTCGATGAGTTCCGCAAGCCCGGCGGCTTCGATTCCTTCGGCCTGGAGCTTCGCGCGCAACCCCTGCGGCAGGCGCACATTGATGCCGCAGCCGACGACGACATAGGCGGGCCCGGCCGCCTCGCCGCGCATGTCGATCAGGATGCCGCCCAGCTTGCGGCGCCCGTGCACGATGTCATTGGGCCACTTCAGCGCGAGCCCGTGGATGTTCTGCCGGCGCAGCGCACGCAAGGTAGCGACGCCGATCGCGAGCGACAGCGCACCCGGCGCCGCCGGCGCATCGCGAAAATTCCAGTTGACCGACAGGCAGAGGCCCGACGCGAATGGCGCGAGCCAGCGCCGCCCGCGCCTTCCACGGCCCGCGCTCTGGTACTCCGCGAGGCAGGCATCGAAGCGCCCCGCGGGCAGGTCGGTGACCGCGAGCAGTCGATCGCTGGTCGATGCGAGTTCCTCATGGAGCTCGAGATTCCTGAGGCGGCCCGTGCTCCACTGCGGCAGCGCGTCGCGGATCGCGGCGGCATCCAGCAGGTCGAGCGGCTCCGCCAGGCGGTAACCGCGGCCCGGCGTCGCCTGCAGGTCGATGCCCCAGTCATCGAGCAGGCGCAACTGCTTCCAGACGGCTGCGCGCGATATCGCGAGCCGCTCTGCTAGGTCCTCGCCGGAATGCAGCCCGCCGTCCGCGAGCAGGCGCAGCAATTCGGCGCGGCGCGTCACGAGCCGGGAGCCCGCGGCCGCAGCAGCCACAGACCCGTCATGTGCGGTTCATTGCCGCGCCGCATGCGTTCGATGTTGCTGCGGTGCGTCCAGGCGAGGAACGCCGCCATCGCCACGGCGAACGCGAACAGCGGCGAAGACGGCGGGCCGAGGAACCAGACTGCGACCGGCACGGATGCCGCCGCGACCATCGTCGCGAGCCCGACGAATCCGGTCAGCAGCACGACCAGGAACCAGCCTCCGATCGCGACCGGAACGACGGCCGGCGCGAGCGCGAGCAACGCGCCGACGAGCGTCGCGCCGCCCTTGCCGCCGCGAAATTCGTGGAACAGCGGCCACACGTGGCCCGCGACCGCCGCCGCCGCGCAACCCGCGGCGAGCCAGTCGCGCTCGATGCCGGCATCGCGCGCGATTCCCGGAATGTCCCACTCCGGCAGCCAGCCGGCCGCCAGCATGCCCTTGCCGACATCGATGACCACGACGCCGGCCGCAAACCAGAATCCCTGGGTGCGCAAGGCATTGGTGCCGCCCGCATTGCCGCTGCCCTGCTCGCGGATGTCGACCCCGCGCGCCGCGCCGATCAGGAGCGCGCCCATCAGCGAGCCGAGCAGGTAGCCGATCAGGATCTTCAGGCCGAGTTCCAGCAAGGCAGCGCCTCCCGCACAGTCGGCCCGATTCTAGCACCGGGCACAACTCGCTCAGCGCGGCAGGAAGACCTCCGCGATCATGCAGCGCACGCTGCCGCCGCCGTGCCGCTCGATGGTCGGAATCGGCGCGGTCACGATCTCGCCCTGGCGCTCGAGCGCGCGTCGCTCCCGCACCGCGAGGCAATTCCATGCGGCATCGGACATCGCGATCAGCGGCCGGCCGTCGTCCGCGCTGAGCGCCAGCAGGTTTCCGGCGAAGCCGTCCATCTGCGCGACGCTGATGATGATCGGCTCGTGACCGGACTGCTCGAGTTCGCGCAACACCGCGGCGCGCTGCCCGCGGTCCGGGATTGCATCGGCGCACAGCACGGCGAAGCGCGCGCCGATCGCCATCATCACGTTCGTGTGATAGATCGCCTGGTCTTCGGGGCCGCGCGCATCGAAGCTGACGACGCGATAGCCGAGGCGCGTGCCGAAATCCGCGAGCGCGGCCGGCGTCGTGCGCGGCGACCAGCAGGCATAGGCGATGCGATGGCAGCGATCCAGCACCAGGCTGCCCGTGCCCTCGAGAAACTCGCCGCGATCCTCCCAGCCGGAGAGATCGATCGTGCGTGTGACGCGATAACCGGCGCGGCGCAGGACATCGATCGCCTCGTCGCGCCGTTCGAGGCGCCGGCTCGCGGCCAGCAGCGGATACAGCACGACGCTGCCGTCGTCGTGGAAGCTGACCCAGTTGTTCGGGAAGCAGGCGTCCGGCCTGGCGGGCTCCGGGCTGTCGTCCACGACGTGGACCGCGACACCCGCATCCGCGAGCCGCGCGACCAGTCCGTCGAATTCGCGCTGCGCCTCGAGCGGTGCATCCTGCGTCGCGCCGCCCTGCTGGAAGCGGTTCGACGCCGCGGTTTCGGGATTCGCGCCGAAGCGCGCGGGCCGGATCATCATCACCGCCGCGGCGCATTGCCGGTCGGACTCCGGCATGGGTTTCATTGCTTCAGTCTAGCAAGCCGCGGCCAGGCGGCCGCCCGCCAAAGAAAAGGGCGCGGCGGTCGCCCGCCGCGCCCCGGATCGAAGGATCCCCGCTCAGAACTCGAAGCGCAGACCCAGCGAAACGCGCCAGACCGAGTTCAAGCGCAGTCAGCGAGTTGACCGGGCCGGTCGGGCCCGTGAAACCCGACCGCGGCCGGTAAACGTAGCAGGCAGGCGCGCCGCCGGGGCACCGGTCGTGGCGATGCGATTCGCGTCGAGCACCGGCGCCACATAAATGAAGCTGACCTGGCTCACCTGACCCCAGTCGTTGTTGATCAGGTTGGCGAGATTCTCGACGTCGAGGCTGACGACGCCGCGACTCTTACGCCAGATCGGGATTTCCTGCTTCAGGCGCAAGTCCACCGTCGTCACCCAGGGGCTGCGGCCCGAATTGCGCGGCACGATCTTGCCGCGGTAGCGTTCGAGGCCCTGGGCTTCGATGAATGCGTCGGTGTCCGAGCGGAGCTGCGCCGCAGCCGCATTGGCCGAGGTGAAGCTTGCCGTGGTCGCGCAGCCAGGCACCAGGTTGGTCACATCGGCTGCCGTGCACTGCGCTTCGTAGATCACGTCGGCGGCGGTGCCCACATCTCCCGGCACGTAGAAGAGGTCGCGCTGGCGTGCGCCCTGGCGTGGATCGCCGAAGACTGAAGTTCCGGCTCCGAAGGTGTAGCTGAACGGCCTTCCGGAGCGGCGCTCGCCGACGATCGCGACGCTCGTCTCGTTGTCGCCGAAGAAGGCCTTGCGCCAGCTGAACAGGCCCTTGAACTGGTGCTCGATCTCATAGTTTGAGGTCTCCAGTCCCGGATCGTTGACGTCCGCCGCCGCAAAGCTGTCCCAGTTCGAAAGGGCCGTTGAACTCGTGCCCGAATTTACGTCCTTGATGTCCTGGTAGCCGTAGGCCAGGTAGGCATCGAAGCGTCCCGCCCGCGTGCGCCAGGTCTTCGAGAAATCGGTCGCGAAAACCGTGCCGCTGCCCCGGTGCGTATTGGTCAGCAGCAGGTCCTGGCCGGACGGCCGATTGCAGGGCGGCGTCTGCGCCCGGGTTGCAGGGCGACACGTCGGCGCGCGAAGTGTACCGGGGCCGCCCGTCCGGCGCCGTGCCCGTCTGCACCAGTCGCAGGTCCTTCCACAGCACTTCGTCCTTGACCCGCGACAGGATGATGTCCGCCGTCCACTGGATGTCCCATGGCAGCGTCTGCTTGATGCCCAGGTTCCAGCGGTACTGGGACGGAATGTTGAAGTTCGGGTCGACGGCATTGACCTGGCCGTCGCCACGCAGCAGCGTATGGTTGTCCAGCACCGCCTGGTTGATATTGAACCCGTCGATATTGTGCAGCCCGGCCTGCAATGCCGCCGGCGAGCCGGAATTGATGGTCTGGTTGACGACCGTGACGCCGTCCGTCGAAAAGCTGTTGGAAATCCAGACATTCGGCGAACCACCGCCAAACAGGCCCCAGCCGCCGTAGATCGTCGTCTCCGGGCGCCACTGCCAGTTGAAGCCGATGCGGGGCATGACCAGGTCGCGGCCATCCAGCGTGTCCGTGTTGGTGAATCCGTAGCGGCCTACAAAGTTCGAATTGAGCAGCGGCTGGTCGCTCCCCGAGTACCTGTCAAGCCGCACGCCGGCTTCGAGCTTGAAATCCGGCGTTGCCTGCCATTCGTCCTGGACATAGAACGAGTCGGTGTTGTAGCCGAATGCCGCGGCACCATCGTTCTTCACGTTGGTGTAGGCATTGGTATAGGAGAGCTGTGTCGCATCGCGGCTCTGGAAAGTTGCGATGCTGGAGAACAGGTACTGCCCGCTGCTGCGCGGCACGAAGATGTTGAAGATGTCGAGCATCTCCCGTTCGTAGCCGACCATCAGCGTGTGATCGCCGAGGAAGAAGCTGCCCTTCAGCTTGATCGCATCGAGGTCATTGGTCAGGAAGTTGGCATGACGAAACTCGTCGGGACCGACGAACACGGTTCCCGCCGGCTTGAATTCATTCGCGGGCGTCAACGGATCGTCCGCGACCGCCGCCGTCGAGATCTGCATCTCGGCGAAATCGGTGCCCATCAGGGAATCCTGGCGGACCTCGACTTCCTTGCGCGCCACCTTGAGTTCCGTCGAGAAGAACTCGTTCCAGTCGGAGAACAGCTGCAGCGAGGCCGAGTCCATCTTGATCGCGCGGTTGTACCAGTTCGATGGCGTGCTGATCCTGTTGAGCGAGGGGGTATTGTTGGTCGTGATGATCTCGTTGCCCTCGGTGTGCTGATACGAGAGCGAAGCGCGCTGGGAATCGCTGATATTCCAGTCGATCTTCCCGAGCATCTTCTCGTCCTTCTCGGACAACTGATCCAGTCGCTGGCCAGGATCGAATCCGTAAACGGTGTTGGCAATATCGACGATCTGGTCGTATTCCGCCTGCGTCACGCCCGCGATTTCCACCGCGGCACCCGAGCCAGCCGGCCCGAAATCCTGCGGCGCCTTGCGGTCGAGCTTCTCGTAGCTCAGGAAGAAGAACAGCTTGTCCTTGATGATCGGTCCGCCGAAGGTGCCGCCGTAGGTCTTTTCGTCGAAACTGAAGGTCAAGTCCTGGCCCTGGCTGCGATCGCCCGCCAGGCTGTCGTTGGCCTTGTAGTAGTAGGCCGAGCCCGTGAAATCGTTGGTGCCGGACTTGGTGACGACGTTGATCGTCGAGCCGCGGAACATGCCGTACTCGACCGAGAACGGCGCGGTCAGGATCGACACGTCCTGGATCGCCTCGACGGACAGCGGACTGCGCTGTGTCGGGTAGCCGTTGTTGTTCAGGCCGAAGTCGTCGCTCTGGCGAACGCCGTCGATCGTGATGCTGTTGTAGCGGTTGTTGACACCGGCGACTTCGAGCGCATCGGAGTTGGTCGGGTCGATCCAGGCCTTCGGGTCGATGCGCACGACGTCCTTGATGTCGCGGCTGATGGACGGCAACTCGCGGATGTCCTGCGTGCTGAAGCGGCTTCCGGCGCCGATCGTCGTGTCGCGCTCGGACGCGCCGGTGACCTCGACGCCTGCGAGCTGCACGATCGGCTGGGCGACCAGGGTCACGGAACTGCGCTGGGCAAGCTCCGTATAGAGGTCTTCGACGCTCGTTTCCTGCATGCCCTCGGCCTTGGCCGTGACGCGGTACGGGCCGCCGACCCGCAACCCGGTCGCGGAGAACTGGCCGGACGAATTCGTGGTCACGTTCGCAGTCGTGCCGGATGGCACGTGCACGATCGTGACCGTAGCGCCCGCGATCGGCTTGCCGTCCGCATCGACGACATAGCCGGACAACTGCGAGGCAGTTTCCTGCGCATACGCCCATGGCGCGGCGGCCAGTGCGACGACGAGACCCGCTCCCACCGCCATGGCCGGTGCGGACAGGATCGACGAGACAGCGGCGGCGAGACGGACCGAGCGGCGGCGATCGGACATGGTTGTGGCTCCCCTAATTATTCCCGTGAACGCGACGGAAACTGGCGTTGCGCCAGGATCAGCATAGTGCGGGAATGTTACAACCTGTCGGCTACCCTTTGCGACCATCAATGAGGGTTGTTGCGTCTGCTCCACACCCGCTTGCGGGTGCTCGTCCAGGAATCCAGCCGCGACAACAGCTTGGCGCAATTTCCTCAGCGCCGAATCACGACGGATGCAATCGAGCGCCTCAGGCGGCGAGTCTCTCCGCTGCCTTTTCCGCGATCATGATGGTGGGCGCGTTGGTATTGCCGCCGACCAGCGTCGGCATCACCGACGCATCCACGACAGAGAGCGCCTCGAGGCCGCGGATCCTGAGCGCGGGATCGACCACGGCCAGCTCGTCGTGCCCCATGCGGCAGGTCCCGACCGGGTGATAGATCGTGTCGGCGCGGCGGCGCATGCGCTCGATCAGTTCGCTGTCGGAATTCCCGCCGGCGAAGAGTTCCGCACCGCGGTGACGGTCGAGCGGCGCACCATCCATGATTTCGCGGGCCACCTTGACGCCCGCCAGCAGCGTCGCGACATCGGCGTCGGCCGAAAGGAAATTCGGGTCGATGCGCGGCGGATCGCGCGGATCGGCCGAATTGAGCCGGACGCTGCCGCGGCTGGCCGGGCGCAGCACGGCGACATGGCAGGAAACCCCATAGCCGTAGTGCAGGTGACGGCCATGGTCGTCCACCAGCGCATTGACGAAATGCAGCTGCACGTCCGGCCGCTCGAGCCCGTCGCGGGTCCTCAGGAATGCCCCCGCCTCCGCGAAATTCGTCGTCAGCAGCCCGGTGCCCGAGCGACGCCACTTGAAATAGCCGGGAATGGCGCGCAAGGCCGTCCGCAGCGTGATGCCCATCAGGCCCGCATCGGAGGAGTTGTAGACCAGCGCGAGGTCGATGTGGTCGGCGAGGTTCGCCCCGACACCGGGCAGCTCGTGCAACAGGCCGATGCCGTGCCGCCCAAGCTCCTCGCGCGAGCCGATGCCCGAGAGCAGCAACAATTGCGGCGAGCCGAACACGCCGGCCGACAGAATGACTTCGCGGCCGGCATCGACCTGGACTGCTCCGGCGCGGCCCACAACCTGCACGCCGGTGGCGCGGCGCCCGTTGAGCAACACGCGTTCCGCGCGCACGCCGGTCAGCACTTTCAGGTTCGGGCGCGAGAGCACGGGATGCAGGAACGCAACCGCCGCGCTGCAGCGCCGGCCCCTGCGCTGCGTGACCTGATAAAGACCGGCGCCGTCCTGGCTCGCGCCGTTGAAATCGGCATTGACGCGCAGGCCGCGCCGGATCGCGGACTCGACGAAAGCGAGCGAAGCCTGCACCGGGCTCGGCAGGTCCGAGACCGACAGCTCGCCGCCAGTGCCATGATAATGATCGGCGCCGCGCGCCTGGTTCTCCGAGCGGCGGAAGAGCGGCAGCACTTCGTCATAGGACCAGCCCGGATTGCCGAGCGCCGCCCAGTCGTCGTAATCGCTGCGGTGGCCGCGGATGTAGACCATCGCGTTGATCGAACTCGAGCCGCCGAGCGTGCGGCCGCGCGGCTGGTAGCCGCAGCGGCCCTGCAGTCCGGGCTGCGGCACGGTCTTGTAGGCCCAGTTCACGTGCCGCGTCGGCAGGATGCCGAGGATGCCGGCCGGAATATGGATGAGCGGCGAGCGATCGGCGGGGCCGGCCTCGATCAGGCAGACGCTGCGCGCCGGATCGGCGCTCAGGCGATTGGCCAGCACGCAGCCGGCGGAACCGGCTCCGACGATCACGTAGTCGAACTTCACGTCCGACAGCTTGGCGCTCTGCGCCGCCGATTGCAACCCCGGACGGCGCGAATCGCGCGTTCCGTCGGGTTTAGGTTGACCGCCCTAGATTCGGCGCGACCGGCAACGTCATCGGCGCGAACACGGCTTCGATCAGGAATGGGCCGCGGCGCGCGACCGCCGCCGCGAGCGCGGCATCGAGCGACTCGGCGCTGTCGACGGTCTGGGCTTCCACGCCGAATCCGCGCGCCAGCGCCGCGAACCCGAGCGCCGGTTGATCGAGCGACAGCACCGGCATCGCGCGCGGCCCCGGCGGGCGGCCCTCGATCTGAAAATGCTCGTAGGCGAGAATCGCGTAGCTCTTGTTCGCGCAGATGATCGTCGTGACGTCGAGGTTCTCGCGCGCCTGGGTCCACAGCGCCTGGATCGTGTACAGCGCGCTGCCGTCTCCGGAAGCGCAGATGACCCTGCGGCCGGGACTGCCGAGCGCGGCGCCGGTTGCCAGCGGCAGGGCCCCGCCGATCGCGCCGCCCGCCAGGCCAAGATCGTCATACGGAGCGGCGGCCGCGAGCGACTGCGGCATGCCGAGGCCCGCGGTGATCGCCTCGTCGCAGAAGATGGCGCCTTCGGGCATGCGCCGCGCGAGCGCTGCCGCGAAGCTCGCGGCATGGATTGCGCCGCTCGGCCGTTCCGGCAATGTCGTCGCCGGCAGCGCTACGACCGTCGCGGACGCCAGCAACTCGGCCAGCGACACGAGCGCAAACGCGCCGTCCTCGCCCGGCGCGGCGACGGTCGAGACGACGGCCTGCGCCGGCGATGGCCTGCCACGCTTGCCCGGATAACCAAAGAAGTTGACCGGCTCGCGCGACTCGACCAGCAGCAGGGCATCGACATCGGCGAGAAACGCCTCGGCGGCATCGCCGAAATAGGGAATGCGCGGAATGAACAGGCGCCCGGCGCCGCGTGCGGCGCGGGCGTTGAAGGTCTCGCACGCGACGCGGACGCCAGTTGCAGCAGCGAGTCGCGCCGCCGCCGCGACGCTCTTCTCGTCCAGCGCGCCGCCGCCCAGCAGCAGCATCGCGCGCGAGCCATGACGGCGGATCGCGGCGGCGGCCTCCTCGATCGCGATTGCATCGGGATGCGTCCTTGCCTGCGGCAGCTTCGGTGTCGCCGGCCGGGCGCCGTCGCTCCAGGCAACGTCAGCGGGAACGATCAGCGTCGCCGGTCCGGACAGCGTGCGTGCCGCATTCAGCGCATCCGCGGCATCCGGGCCCGCGCGATTCGGCTCGGCGATTCGGCGCACCCAGACCGAGAACGGCTTCGCGACCGCTTCCAGGTCGGTGGTCAGGGGCGCATCGAACGCCACATGGTCGCGCGCATGATCGCCGACCACATTGACGATCGCGCTGCGCGCGCGCCGCGCGTTATGCAGGTTGGCGCAGCCGTTGGCGAGGCCCGGGCCGAGATGCAGCAGGGTCGCGGCAGGCCGGCCCGCCATGCGCGCGTATCCGTCCGCGGCGCCGGTCACGACGCCCTCGAACAGTCCGAGCACGGCGCGCACGCCGGGCGCATCGTCGAGCGCGCGCACCAGCGCCATTTCCGAGGTGCCGGGATTCGCGAAGATCGTGTCGATGCCGCCCAGGTGGAGCGTCTCGAGTATTGCCTGCGCGCCTTTCACCGGATCGCACCTCATAATGCGCAAGCGCATCCGCCGCCGAGTGTGCCAGAAAGCCAGAGTCATGAGCGCGAGTGCCGAACTGATCCGACATCCTGCGGGCGGCTGTGACGCGGTCCGGCGCATCGCTGTCGTGGCATCGCGCGCCGCGGATGCGCTCGACATTTCCTTCCGGGTCGAAGGCGAGGTATCGCAGCTCGCGATACCGGCGGCGGGGGCGCCGCAGCGCTCCGACGGGCTCTGGCAGCACAGCTGCTTCGAGGCCTTCCTGCAGGCCGGCGGCGCCGAGGCCTACCTCGAATTCAATTTCTCGCCATCCGGCGCCTGGGCGGCGTATTGTTTCAGCGCTCGGCGCAGGGGCAGGGAGTCACCCGTGCTGACGGCGCCCCGAACGGAGGTCCGGCGCGGACCGGATTGGCTGACCATGAATGTCCGGCTTTCGCCAGCCGCCATCGCGGAATTCGCGGGCATGCCGATTTCGGTCGGGCTCGCGGCCGTCATCGAGGACCGGCACGGCGCCCTCTCCTGGTGGGCGCTCGCCCATCGCGCGGCGGCCCCCGATTTCCACGATCCCGCGACATTCACGATGCGGCTGCCCGCGTGATGAAGTTCGGCGTCGAGCGCCTGCTCGCGGACCCCGTGCTGCAGAAGCCGCTCGCGGGACGTCGCATCGCCCTGCTCGCCCATCCGGCCTCGGTCACTGCGGGCCTGACGCATTCGCTTGACGCGCTCGCGAAAATGCCCGGGATAAAGCTCACGGCCGCTTTCGGCCCGCAGCACGGCCTGCGCGGCGACAAGCAGGACAACATGGTCGAGTCGGACGACTACACCGACCCGGTGCACGGCATTCCGGTGTTCAGCCTCTACGGAAAAGTGCGCCGGCCGACCGCGGCGGCGCTGGACACCTTCGATGTCCTGCTCGTCGACCTGCAGGACGTGGGCTGCCGCGTCTACACGTTCCTGACGACGCTGCGCTACCTGCTCGAGGACGCTGCGCGCGCCGGCAAGGCGGTGCGCGTACTCGACCGTCCGAACCCGATCGGGCGCCCGATCGAGGCGACGCTGCTGGCATCGGGATGGGAAAGCTTCGTCGGCTCGGGCCCGCTGCCGATGCGCCACGGCATGACGCTCGGCGAACTGGGTGCCTGGTTCGTCGAGAAGCAGCGCCTCGGCACGGACTACGAGATCGTGACGATGGCGGGCTGGCGGCCGCTCGAGCCGCCCGGTTACGGCTGGCCGCTGGCGGAGCGCAGCTGGGTCAACCCCAGTCCCAACGCACCCGGGCTCTCGATGGCGCGCTGCTATCCGGGAACGGTGATGCTGGAGGGCACGACGCTCTCCGAGGGCCGCGGCACGACGCGGCCGCTCGAGCTCTTCGGCGCGCCGGATATCGACGCGCCTGCGCTACTCGCGAAGATGCACGCGATCGCGCCGGCCTGGATCGCAGGCTGCTCGCTGCGCCCCTGCTGGTTCGAGCCGACCTTCCACAAGCACAGCGGAAAACTCTGCGCGGGCCTGCAGATCCATGTCGATGACGCGAGCTACAAGCACGAGGCGTTCCGGCCCTGGCGGCTGATGGCGCTCGCCTTCCGGGCATTGCGCGCGCTCTCGCCCGACTATCCGCTGTGGCGCGATTTTCCCTACGAATACGAAACCGGCAAGCTCGCGATCGACGTCATCAACGGCGGGCCGCTGCTGCGCGAGTGGGTAGACGATCCGGCGGCGACGCCCGCCGACCTCGATGCGGCCGCATTGAAAGACGAAGCGGCCTGGCGCGAGGCGCGGCAGCCCTTCCTGCTCTATCGCTGAGCGCGCTCTTGCAGCAAATCCCGAATGTCGAAGCGCAGAGCGGCCTCGATCCCTGGGTTCGCGCCGAGCTGCCCGCGCCGCCGATGCCGAAAGGACTCGGCTGGATGGCGGTCGTCGGTCCCGGCGTCATCGTGCTCGGTGCATCCATCGGCAGCGGCGAGTTCCTGCTGGGACCCGCGGCATTCGTGAAGCACGGGATGGCGCTCCTGTGGGTGACCGGGGTCGCCATCTTCTTCCAGACCATATTCAACACCGAGGTCATGCGCTACGTGCTCGCGACCGGCGAGCCCGCATTCACGGGATTCATGCGCACGCGGCCGTCTTCCACCGCCTGGGCGTGGATCTACGCGTTGCTCATTTTCCTGCAGATGGGTTGGCCGGCCTGGGCCGCGACTTCCGCCGCCGCGATCTTTTTCCTGTTCTCCGGGCACACGCCCGGCCCGGCGGACGCGACGCTCCTGTACTGGTACGGCGTCTCGACCTTCCTCGTCTGCGTCGGCCTGCTGCTGCTCGGTCGCCGCATCGGGCAAACCCTTGAACTCCTGAACTGGGTGCTGGTGGTCGCGATCATCGGCGGCTTCCTGCTGCTCGCATTCCTGTTCGTCCCCGCGGCGACCTGGCTCGCCGCAGCGGCCGGATTCGCCGGTTTCGACACGGTGAGCGGCAGCTTTTCGTTCCTGCCGCAGGGCGTCGATTTTTTCCTGATCGGCGCGCTTGTTGCCTATTCGGGCTGCGGCGGCGCGACCAACATCACGCTCGGGAACTGGGCCCGCGACAAGGGCTATGGCATGAGCCGGCACGCGGGCTACATCCCCGCGGCGATCGGCGGCGAGCGCGTCAATCTCGCGCACCACGGATTCATGTTCATGCCCGACGCCGGATCCATGGCCCGCTGGCGCGGCTGGTGGCGCATCGTCCGGGCCGACCAGTGGGGCGTCTTCTTTACCGGCGCGGTCCTCGGCATGGCATTGCCCGCGCTCCTGTACGTCACTTTCCTGCCACGCGGCAGCGACATCCGCGGCCTCGGCATCAGCGCAGCGCTCGCCGAAGGCATCGGCCGCCAATCGGGGCCGATGCTCGCCGCCACGATCGCTTTTCTCGGCGCGTGGCTGCTGTTCAAGACGCAGCTGGATCTGCTCGAGGGCATGACGCGCGCGATCACCGACATCCTGTGGGGCGGCAGCCCGCGCGTGCGCCGCTGGCGCGGCGGCGACGTCCGCGCCGTGTACTACACGGTGCTCGGCGTGATCGTGCTGTGGGGCGTGATCGCGCTCGCGCTCGCCGCGCCGATCGTGCTGCTGCAGCTCGGGGCCAACGTCGCGGGCGTCATATTCATCGTCGCGTCGCTGCACATCCTGTACATCAACACGCGGCTGCTGCCGCCGGAACTGCGCCCGCCGCTGTGGCGCCGGATCACGCTGGTGGGGATGGCGGTTTTCTACGGCTTCTTCGCGGTCCTCGCGGCAGCAAGTTTCTTGTGAGCGCAGAAAAAGAAAAAAGCCCCCGACGTTTCCGTCGGGGGCTTCTGATTGGATCCTGGCAGTGACCTACTCTCACATGGCCTACGGCCACACTACCATCGGCGCAGAGCGTCTTCACTTCCGAGTTCGGAATGGGATCGGGTGGTTCCCGCCCGCCATGACCGCCAGGAAAACTGTCTGCCCGCGCCGCGGATCGCAACCGCCGCGCAGGCATGTTCGAAATGTGGGACACGCATATGTGTCGCATCCACGGAGCCACCAGGCTCCTTGGGTGTTATATGGTCAAGCCTCACGGGCAATTAGTACTGGTTAGCTGAACGCATTGCTGCGCTTACACACCCAGCCTATCAACGTCGTAGTCTTCGACGGCCCTTCAGGGGGATCGAGT
>CAVVBV010000028.1:0-110000 GCA_963746545.1 uncultured Gammaproteobacteria bacterium | reverse complement strand
CGCCGGCACGCCGATCAAGGCCGCCGGCGCCGGCCGCGTGATATTCCGCGGCACCAAGGGCGGCTACGGGAACGTGGTCGAACTCTCGCACAGCAAGGGCATCACGACGCTCTACGCGCACATGTCGCGCTTTGCGCGCGATGTCGGGATCGGCGACCGCGTCGCGCAGGGCGAGGTCATCGGTTATGTCGGCATGACCGGACTCGCGACCGGGCCGCACGTGCATTACGAGTACCGGGTCAATGGCGTGTTCAAGAATCCGGCCAGGGTCACGGTGCCCAAGGCCGACCCGATTCCTGCGAACTTGATGGAAGATTTCCGGGCGAAGACCGCGCCGCTTCTTGCGGATCTCAATGCGCCCGCTGCCGAACCTGTCCGCGTCGCCCGCGCCGGGCGCTGAAGCCAGTAACCGCTCAGGTCGAGAACGACGACCCGCAACCGCAGGTCGTGGCGGCATTCGGATTGCGGATCACGAACTGCGCGCCCTCGAGGTCCTCGCGGTAATCGATTTCCGCGCCGGCCAGGTACTGGAAGGACAGCGGATCCACCAGCAGCGTGACGCCCTGGTTCGGGAATTCCGCGTCGCCCTCCTCGACCTTCTCGTCGAAGGTGAAGCCGTACTGGAACCCGGAGCAGCCGCCGCCGGAAACGAACACGCGCAGTTTCAGGTTGGGATTGCCTTCCTCACGGATCAGCTCGCCGACCTTGCGGGCGGCGGCGTCGGTGAAAACAAGGCCTTCGGCGCTGTGGGTGGTTTCGTTCATGGGCTCCATCGATTCTAGTTGAGGCGGTCCCGGGGGGTCAAAGAACCGGCTTTTCCGGCTCGCCCTCGACCCGCCAGGTGAAAGTCTGGCGTGAACGCTCGGTACCGCGACCCTGACCATACTCGACCTGCAGGCTCGCGGGGCGGAACTGGTCCGGTAATTCGATCGGCACCTCGATCTGCTGGAAGAAGCGCAGCGAAAACGGCAATTCGCGGCGCTTGTTCGGTTCGACGTCGGCAAGCGGCAGTTGCACCAGCGCGCCGCCGCGCGTGCCGTCGATCGCGAAGCTGACCGTGCCGTTGACGACCGTGTCGCGGGCGGCCGCCTGCACCAGCGTGATCAGCACGCGGAAACGGCGGCCCTGTTCGGGACGGATCTTCAGCTCCTGCACCCGCAGCGTGCCGGCGCCGAACTGGCGCGCGACCAGGCCGCGGTAGAACTGCAGCTCCTGCTGCTGGCGCGCGGTCTCGGCCTGCAGGTCGCCGATCATGCGCTGGGCGTCGGACTGCGCCTGCCGGTCCACGCGCTGGTCGATCTCGGCCACCGAGACGCGATGCTGCAGCGAGTCATTCTCGTTGCCGAGCGTGCGGACCTGGCGGCGCAGCTCGAGGCGTTCCAGCATCGCGCTGACGATCGAGTATCCGGCGCTCGCGCGCCCGAGTTCGAATCCTCCGTAGAACACCGCTACGGCGGCCAGCAGTACGAGCGCGACGCGGCGCCAGCGGAATGCCGCCATCTGCGCGTGCTCGCTCAGCCCCGCGCCCGGCTACAATCGCCGGGGCCCTGTGGGAGAAGCCGGATGCTCTGGATCAAGGCCTGGCACGTGATCTTCATGGTGACCTGGTTCGCGGGTCTCTTCTATCTTCCGCGGCTGTTCGTATACCACGCTTCCGCCACGGACACCCCGGGCATCGAGCGGTTCCGCGTCATGGAGCGGCGGCTGTTCGCGATCATGACGCTCGGCGCCCTGCTTACCGCAGTGTTCGGCATCTGGCTCCTGGTTCTCAATCCCGGACTGCTGCAGACGGGCTGGATGCGCGCCAAGCTCGCGCTCCTCGCACTGCTCATCGCTTACCACGCCTGGTGCTGGCAGCTGGTCCGCAGTTTCGCCGCCGGACGGAATGTCCATGCGCACGTCTGGTATCGCTGGTTCAACGAGCTGCCGACGCTTTTCCTGATCGGCATCGTGCTGCTGGCGGTCGCCAAACCCTTCTGATCAGGACTCGGCCGCGTCCTTCGTGCCGCGCCGACCCCGAGTCATGCGTTCCTCCCACCAGTCCGGGTAGGGTGGCAGGCCTTCCGGAAACGCGTGGGCGCCGAGTTCGTGCAGCGCGCGCGAATACACGCGGCGCTTGAAATAGATGACGTCGTGCACCGCGTCCCACCAGCTGGCCCAGCGCCAGCGGTCGAATTCCGCGGGGATCTCCGTTGAGTCGAACTTGAGCGCCGAGTCCTCGGCGCCGAGCCGCAGCAGGAACCAGCGCTGCTTCTGGCCGATGCACAGCGGGCTCGAGTCGCGGCGGATGAATTGCGGCGGCAGCCGGTAGCGCAGCCAGCCGCGCGTATGCGCGACTTCCTCGACCTGCCCGGGGCGCAGGCCGACTTCCTCGCCAAGCTCCCGGTACAGCGCTTCCTCGGCGCGCTCGCCGCGGCGGATGCCGCCCTGCGGGAACTGCCAGCCGCGCGCGCGCGCGCGGCCGCCCAGGAACACCTGGCGGTCGTCGTTCATGATCACGATGCCGACATTGGCCCGGTAGCCTTCGTCGTCGATGTAATCGGTCTCGCGGTCCATCGGCGTGAATTCTTCCACAGCGACCCGTATCTTGGTACGACCCGGAAAATCACCGGCCGTTCATGAATAATGCCGGCTCATGACCCGGATGCCCGCCCCGCTCCTGATCGTGCTGCTCGCCGCCGCGGCGCTCGCCGCGATCCTCGCTTCGCTGGCGCTCGGCAGCTCCGGGCTCGACGCTCCCTGGGCGGGGCTGAGCTCCGGCGACCCCCTGACCCGCACCATCGTCCTCGAATTGCGGCTGCCGCGCGCACTCGCTGCTTTCGGCGCCGGCAGCGTGCTCGCGCTCGCCGGCGTCCTGATGCAGGCGCTCTTGCGCAACCCGCTCGCCGACCCCTATGTGCTCGGGATTTCCGGCGGCGCGGCGGTCGGCGCGCTCGGCGTGATGCTGGCCGGGCTCACCGGCCTCGCCGTCGACGCCGGCGCGACCGGCGGGCGCCTTCGCCGCGATGCTGCTCGTGTTTGCGGTCGCGCACGGGCCCGGCGGCTGGACGACGTCGCGGCTGCTGCTGACCGGCGTCGTGGTCGCGGCGGGCTGCGGCGCGGTCGTCAGCCTCTTGCTGTCGCTGTCGGACGACCTGCGGCTGCGCGGCATGCTGTTCTGGCTGCTGGGCGATTTCGGCTACGCGCGCACGCCCTGGTCGCTGCTGACCCTCGCGCTTGTCGCCATTCCGGCCTGCCTGCTGGTGGCGCGGCCGCTCGACGCGCTCGCGCGCGGCGAACTCCAGGCGAGGCTCCTCGGCGTGCCGGTGCGCGGCCTGCGCATGGCGATCTACATCGCGGCCTCGGTGCTGACGGCGGCTGCCGTCACCACCGCGGGCAGCATCGGTTTCGTCGGACTCGTGACACCGCACCTCGTGCGCCTCGTGATTGGCTCGGCGCATCGTGCCGTGATCCCGGCCGCGGCGCTCGCCGGCGGAACGCTACTGGTCGTCGCCGACCTGCTGGCGCGCACGATCGTGGCGCCGCGCCAGCTTCCGGTCGGCGCGCTGACCGCGCTGATCGGCGTGCCACTGTTCCTGCTGTTGATGCGGCGTCAACGGGCGGGGTAGCAGTCGCGGGGCGCATGCCCATCGTCGAATTCGTTCGTCACGGGCTTACCGCCGCAGCACGCACTTCGCGTAAAGATCCGGCAACGCCCCGCGCGGATCGTAGCGCGCCTTGAGGGCACGGTACGCGTCGCGGTCGAACACCTGCCAGAACTCGTCCTCCGTGTAGTACGAGTCGGAATAGAGCGACTTCAAGCCCCCCAGCTCGCGCACGCGCGCCTCGATCTTGCGGTTGCGCCAGCCCGGCGGCCGCGCGACACGGTCGTTGACGACGTCCCAGAAGCCGAAGTTCACGTAGATCGACCCCGCGCGCAGCGGATAGAACGTGAACGTGGGCGAGCCCGCCGGCGCGCGGATCGGGCAGAACCAGATCGGCAGGATCCCGATCTCGCGATGGAGGAAGTCGAGGAACTCGGCGGCATGCGCGAGCGGGATGTCGACGTCCTGGATCACCGGCTCGGGATGCACCCCGCGCAGCCGGGCGAGCGCGCGCGTCAACCCGATCCGGCTGTTCCAGCGCATGATCCGCTGCCAGGTGATCGAGTTGAGCCGATCGCGGCCGATCAGCCGGCGCACGAGCCGATGCTGCGCGCCGAGGTTCTTCGAGCACCAGAACCAGTCGGTGTCCCAGCGCCACAGATAGTCGCGGGTCGTAAGCCAGTCCTGTGTGCGCTCGCGGATCGATCGGTAGTAGATGTTCTCGTAGGTGTAGTCGCTCGTGCGCCGCGCGTCGTCGGTGAACCGGCCGAGCGTGAGGTACATCTCGTCCGGCGCGAACACAGTGCCGTCAAGGAAGTCGAGCGCCGAATCGTCGCAGCAGCGCGCGAGCTCCGCGAAGCACGCCTGCGCGGTGTCATACCGCACGGTGCGTGAGCGCGACGAACTTCTTCGCCGGGATGAGCCGCGCGGTCACGGCCAGCGCGTAGCCGAGCGTTCCATACGAGTTCGGAAAGCCGAAGAACAGGTCACGATGATCGTTGTCGGCGCGTCGCCGTCACGATGCGCCGATCGCCCGTCAGGATCTCGAGCGCCGTGACCGTGTCGTGGACCAGGCCGTGCCGAAACGCCGACGCCTCGATGCCGACGCCGGCGACGGCTCCGCCGAGCGTGATCGACTTCAACTGGGGCACGACAGCCGGAACGAGCCCATGCGCGAGCGTCGCGTCGGTGAGCGCCACGTACGGAATCATGCCCTCGGCCTCGACGACGCGCGCCTCCCGGTCGATCCGGACCACCTGATCGAAGCCCGAGAGGTCGACGGCAGGGCGCGGCCGCCGCGCCCGGTCGCGAAACAGGTTCGACGTCGATTTCGCGAGTCCGATCGCCGGCCTGCCGCCGCCCGCCACCGCGCCGGCGAGCGTCGCGACGAGCTGCGCCCGCCGCTCGGCGTGCGCGGTCATAGTGGCCGGTACAGGAACGCGCGGTCCATTGGGTAATTGTTCGCGCACGTTGCCCTTGCTGACCGTGACCTGGAACAGGTTGAGATCCGGCGTCTGTGCGCGGAATACCTCGGCGCAGGACCACAGGTAGGCGCGCCAGATGCGGCGGAAGCGCTCGTCGAAGCGCCGCGGGTCGAGCGCGTGGATCGCGTCCCAGCTGCGGTCGAAGCGCTCGGCCCAGCAATCGAGCGTCAGCGCGTAGTGGCGGCGCAGGTTCTCGACGTCCATCACCTCGAGCCCGCAGCGCTCCATCCAGTCGATCGCCTGCGCGAGGCTCGGGATCCAGCCGCCGGGAAAGATGTAGTTGCGGATGAAGAACTCGGTGTCGCGCCGGCCGACGTGGCCGATGAAGTGGATGACGCCGAGGCCGCCCGGTTTCAGCGCATCGGCATGGGCCCGGATCACCTCGGGCAGCTGGTCGCGTCCCGCGTGCTCGAGCGTTCCGATCGAGAGCAGCTTGTCGTATTGCCCGGGCATCGCGCGGAAATCGCACTCGAAGACGCGGATCCGGTCGTCGAGGCCACGGCGCGCAATCTCGGCGCGGGTCTCCACGACCTGCTCGGTCGTCGGATTGATGCCCGTGCCGAGCGCGCCGTAATGCTCCCACGCGTGGAACAGCAGGCCGCCCCAGCCGCTGCCGACGTCGACGAACGTCTCGCCGCGCGCGAGCCGCACCTTGCGGCAGACGTGGTCCATCTTGTTGCGCTGCGCCTCCTCGAGCGTCTTCGTGCCTTCGCTCCAGTACGCGCAGGTGTACATCATCGCCGGACGATCCAGCCAGAATCGATAGAACGGCTGGCCGAGCCCGTAGTGGAAACGGGCGTTCGCCTTTGCCTGCGACTGCGACCGGTTCGAGTGGCAGCAGCTCGTGCCACTGATTGCGCACCCAGACGAGCGGATTCCTCGCCCGGTCGGCGCCGCTTTCGAATCCCGCGCGAAAGGCGAGAGCGATGTCGCCGTCGATGTCCACGTCGCCGGCGAAGTACGACTCGAGCAGGCCGATGTAGCCGAACAGCGCCAGCCGGCGCTCGGCCCGCGAATTCCGGAACGTGATCGTGAACGCCGGCGACGCATCGCGGTTGGCGATCACGGTGCCGCTCGCGCGCACGACACGGAACGGGATGTCGGTCTTCGCCCCGAACAGCGCGAACTCGCGCCGGACCGCTGCGGCGGCACCGGCGGGCGGAACCGGACTGCCCTCGCGCAACGGGACTGACGCGCGATCGTTCATGAACTCTCCCGGAAGCGCCGGCATCGGCCGGATGGCCTCGTTCCACGGCCATTGTGCCCCCTCGACGATCCGCTTCGCTTGACCCGCGTCAATCCGTCGCAGCGACCGCTTCAAGCCGGGCGCGAAGCGGCACGATCCTGAAGATAGCTCTGGCCGCGGCGCATCAGGCGCGCAAAACCCGCGGCGTCCTGGCTGGCGACCATGGCCTGCAGGCGCCCGACCGCGTCCGCGAGCGCCGCCAGGGATTCGCCCCCGTACTCGTTCAACGCCTGGATCTCGAAATAGAGCGCCGGGCTTTCGCCCGCGACCAGCGAGGCGACAGCGAGTTGCGCATCGAAGGTCGTGCTCGAGAGTTTCGCGAGTCGCGGCGCGGCTTCGCCGCTGTCCGCCAGGGCCGAAAAGAACGCGATGTTGACCGCGTGCGAGAGGCCAAGCACGTAGGCGATCAGGCGGTCGTGGTCGTCGAGGGTCGTCACGACCTGCTCCGCCATCGTCGAGGCAAACAGGTTCTGCGCATCGGCGACGGCATCGGCGCGGCCGACGTCTACGTGTATGACATGCCGCCCCGACAGCAGGTCGGTGTCCGGCCCGAACATCGGATGCACGGAACTGACGCGTACGCCTGCCTGCATCAAGGCTGCGAGGCCGGCGCGCAGCGGCGTCTTCAACGACCCGATGTCGAACACGAGGCCTGGCGGCCGGTGCCGGGCCAGCTGCAAGAGAATCGATTGCGTGATGCCGAGCGGCGTCGCGACGACGATCACGTCGTGCGACAGGTCGTCGGACTGCCAGTCGGCGCGATGCGCATGCGGGCTCACGGTGCCGGCCGGATCCGCCACCTCGACGGTGTAGCCCTGGGAATGCAGGAAATCCACGAACCAGCGGCCCATCTTGCCGGCGCCGCCGATCACGAGCGCGCGCTTGCCGCTGCCCTTGCCCTGGGCGGCGACCTGTGCCTGCTCCTGGGTCGCGAGCGAACTGCGGATCAGCAGTCTCAGCAGGTTGTCGGCGAGTGCCGGGGGCAGGCCGAGCTTCGCCGCCGCGGCGCGGGCGTTCATCAATACGTCGCGCTCGCGCTGGAAGTCGCGGGTGGCGAGGCCGGTTGCGCGCTTGACGCGGGCGACCTCGGTGGAGAGGCGCTGGCGCTCGGCAATCAGCGCGAGCAATTCGCCGTCCAGCCGGGTCAGTCGATCGCGCAGTTCCTGGAGATCCATGCGGGCGGGCGCCTCTGTTGCGTCCACCCTGTGTACCGGCCCGCCTGCTTGGACGCAAGCGGGCCGGTATGGCCTCGGTCAGCCGCTCAGGCTGAAGCTGAAGAACCAGCTGCCGTACGGATCGCGCGACCAGGATCGCGGGCGATAGCCGTAGCCGAAGTAGTACTGCGCATCGCGCCAGCCCGCTTCGTAGCCAGACATGTAGCCGAAGTCGAAGCGGTAGCGGGGCTCCGGACGCCGGTGCCAGCGACGGTCGTGCCGGCCATAGCGATCCCAGTCGCGCCAGGCCAGTTCGTACCCGTAGCGGTAACCGTAGTCGGCGCGATAGCGGACCGGCGGTGAATAGCGCCAGTCGCGGCCGCGGTTCCAGTAGTTGTCATCGCGCCCGCGGTCGTAACGCCAGCCATCGCGGCGCCAGTCGTTGTGGTCGCGCCGTCGTCGCGTCGCCGTCGTCGTCGCGCCGCCAGTCGCGGTCGCGGTCGGTGCGCCCGCGATCCCGGTCATGGTCGCCGTCCCGGCGGTCGCGATCGCGGTCACCGTCCCGGCGGTCGTTGCGATTGTCGTGGTTCCGGTCGTTCTTGTCGTCCCGGTCATAGCGATGGTTGTACTGGTCGCTACCCTGGCGATCCTGGTCTTCGTCAGCCCATGTGGGACCCGCCAGCAGCATTGCGAGCGCAGCGGCAGTCAATGTGGTCCTGATCATCGTGGCTCCTCCTCAGGGTGCGTGGAGGCAGTTTCTGCCCGCCAACCTGAATCGGGGCTTAATCAATGACTTGGCCTTGCCAGGAAGGCCAGCACCTCGCGATTGAAGCGCTCCGGCGAATCCTGCTCCGAATGATGGTGGCTGCCGGGAAACTCCACGAAGCGGGCGTGGGAGATACGCGCGCACCAGCGGCGTTTTTCCGCACTGGTCGTCAGGTCGTGCTCCGCGCCGATGACGAGCGTCGGCGCGTGGATCGCGCCCAGCCTCGATTCGGCGTTCCAGCGCGTCAGCGTGCGCAGCGTCGCCAGGTAGGCCCAGCGGCTCGTATGGCTCGCGGCCCGGATGAACCGCTTGCGCAGCCGGCCCTGGTTGCGCGCCGGAAACATGGCCTTGCCGGACACCCGCGCCACACCCTTGACGCCGAGCACCAGCGCGAGCAGCACCCGCAGCCAAGCCATGCGCCGGCGCTGCCAGTTGGTCAGCGTGAATCCCGGCGCGGTGTTGACGAGCACCAGCGAGCGGACGGCTGCCGGCGCGCGCAATGCGAACTCGATCGCGATGGCACCGCCCATCGACAGCCCGACGACATGCGCGTGCCCGATCGACAGCGCCGAAAGGAGCGCCGCCATGTCGCGTGCGTGCTGCTGGATCGTGAAGGGCTCGCGCCGCTCGCTGCCGCCGCAGCCACGCAGGTCCGGCACGATCACGCGGTGCTTCGCCGCGAACACCGGGACCTGCATCCGCCATTCGTCGTGGCTGCCGCCGAGGCCGTGCAACAGGAGGACTGGCGGGCCGTTCCCGGCGTCGACGTAGCTCATGCGGATGCCGTTGATGCGGATGTGCTGCATGGAAACTGCAAAGTACACCCGTCCGGCTGCGCCGCGTTAACATCACGCCATGCACGCGAAAGCGCAGACACTTCCGGACCCCTTGCCGAAGGACCCGATGCCGCTCGCAGCCGACTGGCTGCGGCAGGCCTGGGAGAAGAAAGCCCAGCGCAATCCGAACTCGATGGTGCTTGCGACCACGGATGCCGCCGGCCGGCCGTCGGCGCGCGTCGTGCTGTGCAAGGAGATCGTGATCGATCCCGGCTATCTGGTTTTCTACACGAACTACGGCTCGCGCAAGGGCCAGGAACTCGCCGCGCGGCCCTGGGCGGCCATCGTGTTCCACTGGGACGACCTGAACCGGCAATTGCGCGTCGAAGGCCCGGTCGCGACCTCGCCCGCGGCCGAGAGCGACGATTACTTCGCGAGCCGCCCCTGGCAGAGCCGGCTCGCTGCGCTGACCAGCCAGCAGAGCGAGCCGATCGCGTCGCGCCAGGACCTGTTCGCGAAACTGCGCGCCACGGCGGCGCGATTCGGGGCGCCGGATCCGGCGTCGGCCGGCGACCATACCGGCAGCAGCCTGACGCTGCCGCGTCCGCCCGGCTGGGGCGGCTATCACCTGTGGGCGGCAGCGGTCGAACTGTGGATCGAGGGTGAGCACCGGCTGCACGATCGCGTGCTCTGGACACGCGAACTGAAGTCGGCCGGCGGGAGCTACAGCCAGGTCCGGCCATGGCAGCACCAGCGGCTGCAGCCCTGAACGGCCGCGGTGGGCTGCCGCTGTCGAGCGCCGGCTTCGACGTCGCGGTCAATGGCCGCACGCTCGTTCGCGCGCTCGCGTTCGAGGCGCGAAGCGGCGAATTCATCGCGGTGCTCGGCCGCAATGGCGTCGGCAAGACCCTGACCCTGCACACGCTCGCGGGACTGCGCACGCCTGCGGCGGGCAGCATCGCACTCGACGGTCGTGCCCTCGCCGCGTGGACCGGCCGCGAACGCGCGCGCCGGCTCGCGCTCCTGCCGCAGACGGCCGAGGATCCGTTCCCGTCCACGGTGTTCGACACCGCGCTGATCGGGCGCCACCCGCACCTGCCATTCTGGCAGTGGGAAGGCGCCGAGGACTTTGCGCGCGCGAACGAGGCGCTCGCGACGGTCGGGCTCGCGGAGCTCGCCGCGCGCGATGTGACGACGCTCTCGGGCGGCGAGCGCCGGCGGCTCGAGATCGCCACTCTCCTGGCGCAGGACGCGCCCGTCTGCCTGCTCGACGAGCCGACCAATCACCTGGACCCGCAGCACCGCAATGAAGTGCTGGCGCTCTTCCGGGCGCGCGCGGATGCCGGCGGGCTCGTGATCGCGACCCTGCACGACGCGACGCTTGCGGCGCGCCATGCCGACCGGGTGCTCCTGCTGCACGGCGACGGGCGCTGGCAGTTCGGCGAATCCGCCACGACGCTGAATGCGGCGAATCTCTCCGAGCTTTACCGCGTGCCGGTCGAGGAACTGGACTCGCGCGGCAGGCGCGTGTTCGTCAGCGCCTGAATTCCTCGAGGATCGCATCGTGCAGCGAGCCGTTGCTCGCCAGGATGCTGGTCGTGGTCATCGAAATCGGCGCGCCCTCGAGATCCGTGACGCGCCCGCCCGCCTCCTCGACGATGACGGTGAGCGCCGCGATGTCGAGGATGTGGATATTCGACTCGATCACGGCCTCGATCCTGCCTGCCGCGAGCAGGTGGTAGTGCAGGAAATCGCCGAAGCCCCTGATCCGGTCGAGCCTCGCGACCATGCGACCGAGCGCGGCCCAGCGCGGGCCGCCCGCGAGCGACTTCAGGTTGCCGGTCGAAATCGTCGCTTCCTCGAAGCGGCCGATTCGGCTGACCGTGAGGCGCGTCCCATCGAGCCAGGCGCCCGCGCCGCGCTCGGCCCAGGCGAGTTCGCCGTAAACGGGCGCCGAGGACACGCCGAGTTCGAGCCCGCCGCGGCGCATCAGCGCGATCTGCGTCGAAAACATCGGGTAACCGCGCACGAAGGACTTGGTGCCATCGATCGGGTCCACGAGCCACAGGCATTCCGCGTCCATGCGTTCCGCGGCGGACTCCTCGCCGTAGAAGCCGTCCGCGGGGAAGCGGCCCTGCAGCAAGCCCTTGATCGCCACTTCGGCAGCGACGTCGGCCTCGGTCACCGGCGAGCGATCGGCCTTGAGGCGCACCTCGACGCGGCGCTTCCAGGAATGGCGGATGATTTCCGCCGCCGCTGCGGCCGCGCCGAGCGCTGCATCCAGCCTTGCCGAATTCGCCATGGCGCAACACTGCGTTCTGGAACCCAGGCCGTCAACGGCCGCTTGACCGCGGCGGCGGTGCTGCCTACATTGGCCGCGATGACAGGTGTCCCGGGTCCGATCCCGGGCTAATCGGGAAGCCGGTGCGCGAGTCGCTCGCAATGCCGGCACTGCCCCCGCAACGGTCAACGGCGCAAGCCGCATCACGCAGGATTCCCTGCAGCCACTGCCGGATTCACCGGTGGGAAGGCGATGCGAAAGCCCTCCAGGGCCCGCCGTAAGTCCGGAAACCGGCCTGTCAGCTGGCGCCAGTCGCGGTGGGCGGCATGGGGTGCGGGTTATCCGCTCCTCCCTGCATCCGCTCCCGGCGACCCGCGGTTTTCCTGATCGCTCGGGAGGAGCAGGCATGAATGCATTACCACCCCCAATCGAACCCGTCGTCGTCACGGCCACCCGCACGGAAATCCCTGCGGATCGCGTGATCGCGAGCGTCGACATCATCACCGGCGCGGAACTGCACAGCCAGCCGGCCGCGGATCTCGGCGACCTGCTGCGCATGCGCGCCGGCGTCGAGGTCGCGCGACTCGGCGGCCCGGGGCAGCAAACGTCGTTGTTCCTGCGCGGCACGGATTCCAATCACGTGCTCGTGCTGGTCGACGGCGTGCGCATCAATCCCGGCACCATCGGCAGCGCCGCGCTCCAGAACATCGCGCCCGAACTGATCGAGCGCGTCGAGATCGTCAAGGGGCCGCGCTCGACGCTGTACGGCTCGGACGCCATCGGCGGCGTCATCAACGTGATCACGCGCCGGCGCACGGAAACCGGCGGCAGCATCCAGGCCGGCGCCGGGCGCTACGACAGCCGAAGCGCGAGCCTCGAGGGCGGCATCGGCGGCGCGCGCGGCGATGCGTCGCTCGGCGTCTCCTGGATCGACAGCGACGGCTTTCCGACCCGCAGCGGCGACGCGACAGATCGCGGCTACCGGAACCTTTCGCTGACCGCCGCCGCGCGCACCGAGCTCGCGGGCGTCGAACTGGGGTTCCGCGCCTGGCATGCCGCGGGAACCTCGGAGTACTCGGACTTCTTCGTGACGCCCGTGGATCAGGACTTCGAGAACTCGACGATCGCGCTCTCCGCCGGATTCGCGCCGTCGGAATCCTGGCATTCGAGCCTCACGGTCGCGCACATGTTCGATGCGCTCGAGCAGAACCAGGCGCCGGATTTCCTGCACACGCGGCGCTGGCAGCTCGACTGGCAGAACGATATCGCGCTCTCCGCGCACCACGCGCTGACGTCCGGCGTCATCTGGCAGGAAGAGGACGCCGACGCGGAATCCTTCGGCCTGCCCTATGCGGCGGGCATCTCGACCCGGCAGGTCTACCTTCAGGACCAGATGAGCTTCGGCCGCGCGCAAATGCTGCTGGCGGCCGGCTACACGGATCACGAGACCTTCGGCGGCCATGAGACCTGGAATGCCGAGTTCGGCTTCCCGCTCGGCGACGCGACGATGCTGACGCTGGCCGTAGGACAGGCTTTCCGCGCGCCGGATGCGACCGACCTGTATGGCTTCGGCGGCAATGTAACGCTCGACCCGGAGCGCTCGCAGAGTTACGAGGCGAGCCTGCGCCACGACACGGCGGGTGGTCATCACCTCTCGCTGACGCTGTTCCGTAATGAAATCGACAACCTGATCGAGTTCGTCGTGACCGACTTCGAGACCTTCGAGGGCGAGAACCGCAATGTCGAGCGGGCCCGCATCGACGGACTCGAGGCCAGCTGGCGCTACGACGCCGATCGCTGGGGGCTGCGCGCGACGGCGACGTTGCAGGACCCGCGCGATGTGGTCACGGGCGAGAGGCTGCTGCGCCGCGCCGGGGAAAATTTCACGCTGGCGGTCTCGCGCCGCCTCGGCGCCCACGAGATCGCCGTGGACCTGCTCTACGCGGGCGACCGGCAGGACTTCGGATTCCCGCAGGTCACGATGCCGGCCTACTGGCTGGCGAATGTCTCCGCGAGCATCGCGATCAACGAGCGCTGGACATTGGTCGCGCGAATGGAGAACCTTCTGGACGAGGACTACGAGCTCGCACGCGGCTTCAACACCATGGGCCGCAGCCTGTTCGTCGCCGCCCGGCACGAATTTCGGTGAGGAGGCCCGATGGGCAACCGGCTGTCGAAGATCTACACGCGCACCGGCGATGACGGCACGACCGGCCTCGGCGACGGCAGCCGCGTGCCCAAGGACGATGCGCGGGTCGAGGCCTATGGCAGCGTGGACGAGTGCAACAGCGCGATCGGCGTCGTGCTGGCGGTCGCGAGATTGCCGGCGGATGTCCGCGACGTCCTGGTGACGGTGCAGCACGAGTTGTTCGACCTGGGCGGCGAGCTCTGCATCCCGGGCCACCGCGCCATCCAGGCGGACCAGGTGGCGCGCCTGGAAAAGACATTGGATGGCTTCAACGAAAGCCTGCCGCCGCTCAAGGAGTTCATCCTGCCGGGCGGCGGCACGGCGGCAGCCGCCTGCCACCTCGCGCGCGCGATCTGCCGGCGTGCGGAACGGCGCGCGTGGACGCTCGCGCGCGCGCAGGCGGTCGCCGCGGAACCGCTGCAATACCTGAACCGCCTGTCCGATCTGCTGTTCGTGATCGCGCGCGTGCTGGCGCGCCAGGAATCCGGCAGCGAAGTGCTCTGGAAGCACGAGCGGCGCTGAGCGCCGCGGGCGGTCACGGGGGCGGCGTGAGCCCCGCGCGCCGGCGCGCATCGTCGAGTTCCGAACAGACCCTGGCTGCGCCCTCGCTGATGCGCGGGCTCGGCCTCGCGAGCAGGTCCGCCGGCGCGCGATAGACGCTGCCGCTCGCGACCGCGGCGAGCCCGCCGAAACGCGCCCAGTACTCGACGGGATCGTCATTGTCGGTGGACAGGATGACCTGCGGCGCGCGCGCCAGCACGGACTCGAGATCCACCGGGAATGCGAGGGCGCCGGCATCGGCAAAGACATTGCTGCCGCCGCACAGTTCGACGATCTCGGTGATCAGGTGGCCGCCACCGACCGTGAAGAGCGGCGCATCGTCGATCTGCACGAAGACCTTCAGCCGGGGGCGCTCGTGGTATTGGTCCCTGAGGCGGGCGATGTCCGCCCGGAACCTGGCTGCTGCGGCCGCAGCCACTTCCTCGGTGCCGGCCAGCCTGCCGAGCGTCTCCAGTCCCACGGCGATGTCCTCGAGCCGCGTCGTCGGGATGCCGACCACGCGGATGCCCAGTGCCTCGAGCCGTTTCTGCACCTCGGGTGGCGTGCCGGACTCCCAGGTCACGGCGACGGTCGGCGCGAGCGACACGATGCGCTCGTAGTCGAGCCGGAATGCATCGCCGATGCGTGGCAGCTTTTTTGCGGCTTCGGGGTAGTCGCTGTATTCGCTGACTGCGACGAGCTGATCCGCAGCGCCCGCGGCGTACAGCAATTCCGTCAGGTTCGGCGCGACGCTGATGATGCGTTCGCCCTGGTGCGGAGTCGCCCCCGGCGCACAGGCGGCGATCGAGGCGGCCAGCAGGAATGCCGGCGGCTTCAGGCGACCCATGCGCCGAGCGACAGGACGGCGATCACCGTCAGCCAGACCAGGAGGGAGCGCCGGATCAGGCGCAGCGCAGCCACGGCGGGCGCCGCGGCCACCGCATCCGACGCGTCGACCCTGGCGAGCGCACCGCGACCTGCCAGCACCAGCAGCAGGTCGTTTCGTTCCAATATGCGCCCGACCGCCTCGACGCCCCGCCCCATCTCGCGGCGCGCCTCCTCGAAGCTGCCCGCGAGCGCATAGCTGAGTGCGACGAGCCGGGCCGGCAGCCAGGCGAGCCCGAAATGAATTCGCTCGAATGAACCGGCAACCGCCGCGAGCCTCGTGGAATCGGCGATCGCCGCGCGGCGCAGCAGGTCGCTCGCGCGGAAGAGCCAGGCGGCGACGGGGCCCAGGCCCGTGGGGCCCAGCAAGACGAACCAGAAAAGGACGCCGAACACGCGATTGTTGGCCTGGACGAATGCGGCTTCTTCGACGCTTTCCGCGCGCGCCTCGCGCCGCTGCGCGGCGTCGTGCTCGATGATGACGGCCGCGGCCGCCCTGGCCCGGTCGCTGTCGCCGGCGGCCTCGGCCGCGATGTAATCCTCGAGTTCCTCGTCGAGATCGCGCGGTCCGAGCGAAAAAACCAGCACGATCGCCGCGAAAATCACCCAGGTCAGCGACGGCAGCCAGCGCTCCAGCGCCAGCGCCGCCAAAGCCACCGGCAGCACCAGGAGCAGCAGGCCCGCGACGCAGCCGACGGCCTGGACCGTGGCGCTGGACGCCGCGATGCCCCCGCGCAGCCAGCGGTAATAGCCGCCGACCCAGCCGGCCTCGCGCAGGTGCAGCACGCGCGCGAGCGCGCGCTCGAGCAGCAGCGCCAGCACGACAGCGATCAGCGTCACGCCAGAAGCTCGCGCGTCAGGCGGCCGCCCACGGCCGCGAGCCGGTGTTCGAGGTGCTGCCAGTCGAAGGCGGGGCCCGGATCGGTCTTGCGCCCCGGCGCGACATCGCTGTGCCCGGCGACGGCGCCGGCCGCAAGGGAGGGGTATGCCCGCTGCAAGGTCGCGATCAGCGCCGCGAGCACCGGATACTGCCGGCGGTCATAGGGCTCGTCGTCCGTGCCTTCGAGCTCGATGCCGATCGAAAAATCGTTGCAGGCCTCGCGCCCGTGCCAGTTCGAGGCGCCCGCGTGCCAGGCGCGCAGGTTGAACGGCACGTATTGCGTGAGGGCGCCGCTGCGCGCGATCAGCACATGCGACGAGACCTGCAGGTGCTGGATCGTCGCAAAATAGGGGTCCGCCTCGGCGGGCAGCGCATTCGTGAAGAATCGGTCGATCCATGGCCCGCCGTAACGGCCCGGCGGCAGGCTGATGCCGTGAATGAGGATCAGTTCGGGCTCCGAGCCCGGCGGCCTCGGATCGCAATTCGGCGAGGGCAGCCGCCGGACGCCGGCCAGCCACCCGTCCGGGAAACCGATGCTCAATGAATCGGCAGCGGCCGATTCCGGGGTGCGCATCTTCACAGCTTACCGCGCTGATACCATTTGTGGGTGCAGCCGATGACCACGCCCTCCCGCAACGCCGCCATCGCCGCCCGCGACCTCGCGGTCGTCTGGCACCCCTGCACGCAGATGAAGGACCACGAGCGCCTGCCGATGATCCCGATCGCGCGCGGCTCGGGGGTGTGGCTCTACGACTTCGACGGCCGGCGCTACCTCGACGGCATCAGTTCCTGGTGGGTCAACCTGTTCGGCCACGCGAATCCGCGCATCAATGCCGCGCTGCGCGAGCAGCTCGACCGGCTCGAGCACGTGATGCTCGCCGGCTTCACGCACGAACCGGTGCTCGAGCTCTCCGAGACCCTCGTCGGCATGCTGCCGGCGGGACTGACGCGCTGTTTCTACGCGGACAACGGCTCGGCCGCCGTCGAGGTCGCGGTCAAGATGAGTTTCCACTACTGGCAGAATTGCGGCCGGCCGCGCAAGCGGCGCTTCATCACCCTGTCCAACAGCTATCACGGCGAAACGCTCGGCGCGCTCGCGGTCGGCGACGTCGAACTCTACAAAAAGGTGTACCAGCCGCTCCTGATGGACGTCATCACCGTGCCCTCCCCCGACTGCCACCAGCGCGAGGCGGGTTCGGACTGGGAGGCGCACAGCCGCCGGATGTTCGCGGCGATGGAACAGGCGCTTGCGGAACATGCGGACGAGGTTGCGGCCGTCATCGTGGAGCCGCTGGTGCAGTGCGCGGGATCCATGCGCATGTATCACCCGGTTTATCTCTCGCTGCTGCGCGAGGCCTGCAATCGCCACGGGGTGCTCCTGATCGCGGATGAGATCGCGGTCGGCTTCGGCCGTAGCGGCACGATGTTCGCCTGCGAACAGGCCGGCATCCGCCCGGACTTCATCTGCCTGTCCAAGGGACTGACCGGCGGCTACCTGCCGCTGTCGGTGGTCGTCACGACCGAGCCGGTCTACCAGGCGTTCTACGACGATTACGAGCGGTTGAACGCTTTCCTGCATTCGCACAGCTACACGGGCAATCCGCTCGCCTGCGCCGCGGCGCTCGCAACGCTTGCGATATTCGCCGATGACGGCGTGATCGAACGCAATCGCGCCCTCGCGCGCCACATGTCACAGGCGACGGCGGGGATTGCCGACCACCCGCATGTCGCGGAAGTCCGCCAGACCGGCATGATCCTCGCAATCGAGACGATCAAGGACCGCAGGAGCGGCGAGCGCTACGACTGGCGCGAGCGCCGCGGCCTGCGCGCCTACGAATACGCCCTGTCGCAGGGCGCACTCCTGCGACCGATCGGCAACGTGATCTACCTGATGCCGCCCTATGTCATCGAGCCCGCACAGATCGAGTGGCTGGCGGGCATCGCGCGGGGCGCGGTGGACGCGGCATGCGCCTGATCCGCGTGTTCGTCGAGGCGGCACCCTCCCCCGGTGCGCGCATCGAGGCGGGCGGCACCGCGGCCGTCCATATCTCGCGCGTGCTGCGCCTCGTCGCGGGCGATCCGGTCACCGTCTTCAACGGCGACGGCCATGACTATCCCGCGCGGATTGCGTCGCTGCGCGGCTCGCGGGTCGAGATCGAGGTGCTGGACCGCGTGCCGGCGCGTCCGGAATCGCCGCTGAAGCTCACGCTCGTGCAGGGCATCGCGCGCACGGAGCGCATGGACCTGATCATGCAGAAAGCGACCGAACTCGGCGTCACCGCACTCCAGCCGGTGGTCACGGCGCGCAGCGTCGTCCGCCTTGACGCGAAAACGACCGAGCGCAAGCTCGCGCACTGGCGCGGCATCGTGATCGCCGCCTGCGAGCAATGCGGCCGGGCGCGGCTGCCGGAGGTCGCGATTCCGCTGCCGCTGTCCGAGTGGCTGGCGCGGCCGGCACCGGAGGCGGTGCGCAGGCTGCAACTGGCGGTCGATGCCAGCGACTCGCTCGGTGCCGCTGCCGCAGGCGCAGGCTCGATCGAACTGCTGATCGGCCCGGAGGGCGGCCTCGACGACAGCGAAAGGAGTTCCGCCGCGGGCGCCGGTTATCGCGGTTGTTCCATCGGCCCGCGCGTGCTTCGCACCGAAACGGCTGCGCTCGCGGCGCTTGCAGTGCTGCAGGCCGCCGCCGGAGATCTCGATCGCGCGCGCTGACGCACTGGCGCCGGACTGCACGGACTGATTAACATGCGCCAGTTCCGGTGGAAACCCAATTGATCGATTTGAATCCAGAGACGCGCGGGCGCGCCGCAGCCGCGGATCGCGGCCTGCGTCTGTTGCTGGATCCCTACCTGTGCTTTGGGCCGGGCATGGAGCCGATGGCGCCGATGCTCGCCGCGATCGCGGCGCGCGCGGCCGCGCTCGGCCTCGCGCTCTGTGTCGAGGAAAAGAGCTGGGTCGAGGCTGCCAGCGACCCCGACGTCCTGCGCCGCGGCGTCGACCTGAAGCGCTTCGAGCCGCTCACGCGCATCGCGGAACTGCCGCTGCCGAGCGCGCGGGACCTCACCGCGCGCTTCAAGCCGGCGCGCAGCGAACTCGACAGGACCGACCTCAAGCTGCTGGGCGCCCTGCACGCGCGCCACGCCGAGCTCCTGGTCGCGGATGACGGTCGCTTGCACGGGCTCGCCAAGCGCGCGGGACTCGGTGCGCAGGTCGTCACGCCGCCGGATGTGCTCGCCTGGCTCGATTCCCTCGCGGGCCGGCCGCGCTCCCTCACCGTCACCGAGGCGGAACCATCGGCGGCGCTCGCCGACCCGGCGCTGGCGCGCATGCTCGCGGAGGATTGCGAGCCCTTCGATGCCTATCTCCCGTCGCGACTCGAAGCGCCCGGCAGTCGCCTGCTGGTCGCAAGTGAAAATGGCGCGGCGATTGCGCTCGGTCTGCTGGTGCCCGAGGCTGGCGGCCTGGCGCTGGCAGCGCTCGGATGCGCCGACACCGCGCGCGGCCAGCGCGCGCTGGAACCGGTCGTCGCGGCCGCGCTCTCGACGGCGAGACGGATCCGCATGGCGCTGACCGCCTTCGTGCCGCCGCACCAGGATCACGCGTTGCTGCTGCTCGACCTGCTGGGATTCGAGCGGCGCGGCCGCGACCGGCACGGGCGCGAGACTTTCTGCCACGCGCTCGAGGAGGCCACGGTGCGTGCCGCGGCGCAGGAACAGGCCTGGCTTCTGCCGGATCCCGCCACTGAAACGCCCGGTGGTCCCATTCGCAGGCAGCTGCTTCGGACAATCGCCGCGCGCGAACCGGCCGGCGGCGACTTGCTGCTCCTGTTCCACCAGCGCGCGACCGACCAGATTCGCCCGCCCTCGATCACGGCCGCGGCTCGGGTCACGCGCGTCCGCCATGCAAGGGAACTGCAGGAGCTCCTGGCCCTGACCGCGGGACGCGAAGGGGCATCGATGACCCGCCAGCGCGAGCTGCTGGATGCGGGACCGGTGTCGGTGATCGACCTGCACTGGCTCGGCCGGCTCGCACGGCCCATCGCAGTGTCGGCGCTGATCGAGCGCGGAACCATTGCATCGACGCCGGCCGGCGCGCTTGCGCTCGAGACCGAGGCCATGCGGCGACTCGCGCCGGAACTGGTGCTCGCCTAGGGGATGAACTGCCGGTCAGGCAGCAGTCACCGTCGTTTCATCCGCGATCATTTCCTCGAGCCGCTCGAGGTCGGGGATCAACGGAAGCTCGTTGACCATGCGGACCTGGCACAACACGGGCGCGCGCTCGGGGAAGATGCGCGATGAATCCGGCGTAACCACGGTCGGGCTCACGCGCACGAGCTGCGGAAAACCCTGGGTCGCGATGCCGAAATGCCCGGCCGGCAATTTCTGGCCGAGGCAGGTGAAGATCACGATGCGCGTGCGGCCGCCGATCACCGGAATGCGCTTGCCGCAGGCGCCCTCGAAGGACACGACCGGAATGCCGCGGCCGTTCCAGGCAGCGATGCCGAGATACCACGGTGGCGCGCCGGGCATCTCCTGCAGCGGCTGGAAGCCCGTGACTTCGGCGACGCAGGCGCGCGGCACGAGCAGGCGCTCGTCCAGCAGCGGGACCAGCAGACCGTAGAGCTCCTGTTCGGCGTTCAATGCGCGGTCCGCCGGACCAGCGGCTCGATCGCCTGCAGCAGCTGCCCTTCCTGGTAGGGCTTGCCGAGGTATTCGTTGACGCCGAGCTCGATGGCGCGTGCGCGGTGCTTCTCGCCGACGCGCGAGGTGATCATCACGATCGGGATATCCTTCAGGCGCGGGTCGTTGCGCACGTGCGAGGCCACCTCATAGCCGTCCATGCGCGGCATCTCGATGTCGAGCAGAATCACGTCCGGGATCTCATCCTGCAGCACGGACACGGCCTCGAGTCCGTCCTTCGCCGTCACGACGCGCATGCCGTTGCGCTCCAGCAGGCGCTGGGTCACGCGGCGCACCGTGATCGAGTCGTCCACGACCAGCGCGAACACGCGCCGGTCCGTCTGGGTCGCAAGGCGCGGGTCGGGAGCCGAACGCTGGCGCCACTCGGAGCGCACCAGTGCGCCGACGTCGAGGATCACGCAGATGCGGCCATCTCCCAGGATGGTCGCGCCCGAGATGCCGCGGATGCCGGAGATCTGCGGGCCCACGGACTTGACGACGATCTCGCGGCTGCCGATCAGTTCGTCGGTCACGATTGCAGTCGAATGTTCGCCGGCGCGCACCAGGATCACCGGCACGGCGATGTCCTGCTCGGGCATCACCGACGGCGTGCCGCCGACGAACACCGCGAGGTGCTGGAAGCGGTACTTCTGGCCGCCGTAATCGAAACCCGCGGCATCCTCCGAGAGGTGGCGCAGCACTTCCGAGCGCGGCACGCGCACGACGCCCTCGACAGTCGGCAGCGGCAGCGCAAACAGTTCCTCGCCGACGCGCACGACGAGCGCCTGGCTGATCGCGAGCGTGAATGGCAGGCGCACCGTGAAGCGCGTGCCCTTGCCAGCCTCGGTTTCCGTGTACAGCGAGCCGCCGAGCTTCTTGATCTCGGTCGCGACCACGTCCATGCCGACGCCGCGGCCGGCGGACTGCGTGACCTTGCCGGCGGTCGAGAAGCCGGGCTCGAGAATCAGCTGCAGCGCCTGCTCGTCGGACAATTCCTGCTTCGGCGTCATCAGTCCAAGCGATACGGCGCGGTCGCGCACCGCCTTCAGGTTCACGCCGCCGCCGTCGTCGGCGACCGTGATCACGACCTCCGAGCCCTCGCGGCGCAGGTTCATCTCGATCAGGCCGGTCTCGGACTTGCCGGCGGCGATGCGGTCCGCGGGCGACTCGATGCCGTGCACGATGGCATTGCGCAGCATGTGCTCGAAGGGCGGCAGCATGCGCTCGAGCACCTGCCGGTCGAGTTCGCCGGATGCGCCGCCCACCTGCAATTCGGCCTTCTTGCCCATCTCGGCGGCAGCCTGCCGCACGATGCGCGTGAGCCGCTGCACATGGCGCTGGAACGGGACCATGCGCGTGCGCATCAGCCCGCCCTGCAGTTCGGAAACGATGCGGCCCTGCTGCATCAGCAGGTTCTGGGCCTCGCGCGTCTGGGTGACGAGCAGGCTCTGCACGCTGGCGACGTCGGAACTGGTCTCGGCGAGCGCGCGCGAATATTGCTGGATCGACGAGTAGCGGTCGAGTTCCAGCGGGTCGAAATCGTCGCGGCGCGCGCCCTGGTCGACGTGGCGATGCAGGATCTGCGCCTCGGTCTCGATCTCGAGCTTGCGCAACTGGTCCTTCAGGCGCTGCACGACCCGGCCGAGCTCGGCGAGGTTGAAGTCCACGGACGCCAGCTGCTGCTCGAGCCGCGCCCGGAAGATGCTGACCTCGCCGGCGGCGTTCAGCATGTTGTCGAGCAGTTCGGCGTCGACGCGCGCGACCTCGCCGCGATCCGCGCTCGCGTCGCGGGTCGGCGGTCCGGCGGCTGCCGGCGCCGTCAGCACGATGGAACCGGTATCCGTCGGCGCGGCCGTTGCTTCTGCCTCCGGCTCGGTCTCGGGCTCCGGTTCCGGCTCGATCGCGGCCGGCGCCGCGGTCGGTGCGGCTGCCTTCGGGGGCGGCGCGGCGACCGCCGGCGCAGCGCCAGTCGCGGCGCTACCGATTGCAGGACCGGCCTTCGGCGCCACGGATTTCGCCTGTTCCACCGGTCGCGCTCGGCCGACCAGGCGGATGCGCGTGATCAGGTCGCGCGCGGGTTCGACCGGGCGCCCGGCGCCGACGTAGTCGCGCATCCGGTTCAGCTCGTCGAGGCTCGATTGCAGCACTTCGAGGCTGCGCTCGTCGAGGTGCGCGCTGTCGTCGCCGACATGCATCAGCAGCCACTCGACCTCGTGGCTCAGGTCGCCCATCGCGCTGATGCCGGCCATGCGCGCGCCGCCCTTCAAGGTGTGCAGGGCACGCTGCAATTCGACCATGCGTTCGCGGCTGCCGCGCTCCGCGCGCAGGGCGCCGAGCGCCCCGTCCGCCGCCTCGAGGAGCTCGGTCGCCTCCTCGCTGAAAATCGCGGCGATGTCCGGGTCGTAGTCTTCCGTGCGGGCCGGCGCCGGCGTCTCGGCGGCGGCCTCGCCGGATTGCAGGTAGGGCGGCGCGCCGACGACTCCGGTGTCGCCCGCGCGCTTTGGCAGCAGCCGGTTGACGTCGCGCTCCGGCACCACGGCGTCGGCAACGACGCCGGGCACCAGTGCCTCGAGCGACAGAGGGGCCGGCGGCGCGGGCAGTTCCTCGATCACCTGCGGCGGCAGCACCTCGGTCGCCTCGGCGTCGATCTCAGGTGACGCAGCGGACGGCGGCGGCGCCTCGGCGAGGCTGCGCTCCAGCGCCGAGTCCTGTTCCTCGACGCGCCTGACCAGGCGCTCCAGGTTCATGAAGCGTCCGGTGGACTCGTGCACTGCCGTCAGGATGTCCTCGAAGCAGACGACGCAGTCGGCCAGCACCGCGAGCCCGGCTTCGTCGAAGCAGCTGTCATGATCAAACATGCGCCGCAGCCAGCGATGCAGCGGCTCCGCGAGGCGGATGCTGTGGCGGATGTCCGCGGTGCGCGATGCGCCGCGCAGCGTATGGCAGGCGCGATAGAGATCCTCGGTCACGACGTGCTTGCCGGGCGCGAGCCAGGCGTGGCGCAGGTAGGCGCGGATCACCTCGAGGTGACTCTGCACTTCCTTCTGATAGATATCCTGCAGGGAGGAATCGCCGCCTTCCGCGTAGGCCGCGGGCCTTCCGAGCCAGGATTCTTCGACCGGCGCTTCCGGTGCGGGCGCCGGCGGCGGCGGCTCGACACTCGGCGCCGCGGCTGTGGGCGCCGGCGGCGCCGGCGCTTCGTCCGGCGGCACGCCGTCGAGGACCTGGGTCGCGACGTATTCCTCCGGCTTCGCGATGACCAGGGTCGGTTCATAGGCCGGAGTCGCCTGTGCCGCCTCGCGCGCCATGCGCGCGGAGGTCGGCTGACCGCCGGCGAGCGTGTCCGCGCGCGCGGCGATCGACTCGATGCCCGCGACCGGTCCGGACTTCCCTTCGATTTCGGAGACCAGCGCCGGCAGCGCCGCGATCGCCTCCTTCAGCACCGCCAGCATCGCGCCCGAGCGCTCGCGCGTGCCGTCGATGATGCGGTTCAGCAGGTTCTCGACGGCCCAGGCGAAATCGCCGATGCGCGCCGCGCCGACCACGCGGCCGCTGCCTTTGAGCGTATGGAATGCGCGGCGCACCCGCGCCAGCGACTCGCGGTCCGATGAATTCTCCTCCCACAGCGGGAATAACCGCCCGATCGTCGCGATTTCCTCGTGGGCCTCCTCGATGAAGAGCGCAACCAGCTCCGGATCGGTCGCTGGCCGGGCGGCTGGCGCGGCCGGCGCCGCAGGCTTTGCCGCAACCGCCGCCGCGATCGCGGGCGGCGTGCCGGCGAGAATCTGGTCGAGCGCCGAGAGGCAGCGCTCCGCGTTGTCCAGCATGTACCAGGGATCGCCGCGGCCGGCCTGCAGCGTCTCCATGTAGTACTCGATGCCGACGATCGCATCCGCGAGCCGGTCAATGAACTCCTCGCTGCGCGGCCTGGCGCCGGGGCCCAGGATGGCGGCGACGTAGTCGCCGACGCGGCGCATCACTTCCATCGCCCGGTTGCGCCCGAGCAGCAGCAGGCCCGCCGTGATGCCACGCGCGAGCGCGGGCGCGGCGTCCGCGCTGACCGGGTCCGCGATCGGGTCGAGCGACTGGCCGACCAGCTCCTTGATGCGCGCGAGGTTCACGATGCACTCGCGCAGCACCGCTTCCGTGACCTGGCGGAAATCCGGATCCGTCTCGGCGCCGGGAGCCGGCGCGCCGGGCGGCATGATCAGGCGCACCAGCGCGTCGTCCAGGCCGTCCTCGATGCCGATCAGCGTGGCGGCGATGTCGATCAACGTGTCCTGCTCGGCCGGCGCGCGGCGACCGATGATGTCGGTCAGGCGCGCAAGCTCGCCCTGTACCAGCTCGCGCATCGAGCCCAGGCCCAGCACCGCCAGCGTGTCGCCGATCTTCTTCAGGAGCTCGACCTGCGGCGCGAGTTCCTCGGGCGGCCCGCCCTTGCGCGTGTAGAGATCGAGGGCGTCCTTGACGCGCCCGAGGTCTTCCTTGATCGCCGCCGCTACGGTGCGCATCAGCCGCACCGATGGCGCCGACAGCGACTCCCGCTCTTGCTCGACGGACTCATCGACCGGCAACAGCTCGTTCAGGCGGAATGAGCTGCGCACCGCATCGATGCGCTCGCCGCGGGTCTCTGCGCGCGCGACGTAGAACAGCAGGTTGTTCAGCAACTCGATCGGCGGGCGCTCGGCGTAGGCCGGCTCGCCCATTTCATAGAGGCGCCGCATTTCACGATCCGCCTGGCCCAGCAGCCGCTTGACGGTCACGCTCGCGGGCAGGCCGCCGGCGCGCAGCGCGTCGATCAAGGCGCCGGTCACCCACCACAGCTGGAACACCGCGACGGTGGTCGCGGCGGACTCCAGGCGCGCGGCGGCCTCGGACAGCGAAGCGAGGCCGCTTTCGGGGCCCTCGCCGCGGATCAATGCGAGGAGGCCAGCCTGGAACTTGGGCCGCAGCCGGCGCGCCCATTGCGGCACGGTCAACTTCGGCTCGCCGGCCTTCTGCTCATGGCCCGCCGGCGCCTTCTCCGAACTCAGGTTCAGCGACAGCAGCGTGCCTTCCGACAGCAGCGGCGCGCCGCGCACGGCGCGCAGGTCGTTCAGGAGCGGCAGCAGCACGAGCGCCAGATCGCGGCCGCCGCCCAGCACGCGCTCGAGATAGGTCGGCAGCTGGACGCAGGAGCGCATCAGTGCATCGAGCCCATCGACGAGCTGCCGCGCGTCGGTGGTGTTCCCGGCAAGCCAGCGCGCCGACTGCTCCATTTCCTCGGCGAGCAGCGCCGCGCCGTATACCTCGACCACGCGCAGCACGCCGCGCGCGCCGTGCATCAGCTCGGCGGTCTGCGCGATCGGCGCCTTGTCGGCCGGTGTCTCGGCAGCCGCTTCGAGCGCGATGCGGACCTCATTCAGGGTCGCGGCGAGCTCGCGCGCAACCAGATGCAGGGCCTGCTCGTTGACCGAAGGGAAATCCGCCACGCGCGTTCAGCCTCCCGCGCTGGCGATGCGCCTCGACTGCGCGTCACCAGGCTTGGCGGCGGCCGCAGCTGCGGTGCGCCGTCCGGCCGCAGGGAGTTCCTGTGGAAGCCGGAACCCGGCCGCGGACTTGCGAAGCTGCGCCGAAAGCTCGGCGAGCCGGCCGATCGCGTTCGACGTCGCGCTCGTGTTGTCGGCGGTCTGCTGGCTGATCTCGCGCAACACCTGCATGGTCCGCGAGATGTGCGACGAGGTCGCAGCCTGCTGGCGCGCGCTCGCGGAGATGTTCTGCACCAGCTGCGCGATCTGGTTCGAGACGTCCTCGATTTCGCCGAGCGCGGCGCCCGCGTTCTCCGCGAGCAGCGCACCGCCGACCACGTCGGTCGTCGTGCGCTCCATCGAGACCACGGCCTCGTTGGTGTCGGTCTGGATCGTGCGGACCAAAACCTCGATCTGGCGGGTCGCGTGCCCGGCGCGCTCGGCCAGGCGCTGCACCTCGTCGGCCACGACCGCGAATCCGCGCCCGGACTCGCCGGCCATCGAGGCCTGGATGGACGCATTGAGCGCCAGGATGTTGGTTTGCTCGGCGATGTCGTTGATCAGCTCGACGATGTTGCCGATTTCCTGCGAACTCTCGCCCAGGCGCTTGATGCGCTTGGACGTGTCCTGGATGTTCTCGCGGATCGTATTCATGCCGTCGATCGTGCGGCGCACCGCATCGCCGCCCTTGTGCGCAACATCGACCGCGTGGCGTGCGACGTCGGCGGAACGCTCGGCGTTGCCGGACACTTCCTCGATCGAGGCCGCCATCGCGCTGACCGCGTCGGTCGCCGCCGCCACCTGGCGCGACTGCGCGACGCTCGCCTTGGCGAGGTGCCCGGCTGCGGCCTGTGTCTGGCGCGCCGCGGAATCGAGCTGCATCGCCGTCTCGTTGATCGTCGCAACCAGTTCCCGGAGCGCCTCGATTGCGTAATTGATCGAGTCCGCGATCGCGCCCGTGATGTCGTCGGTCACGGTCGCCTGCACCGTCAGGTCGCCATCCGCGAGACTCGACATCTCGTCGAGGAGCCGCAGGATCGCGTCCTGGTTGCGCCGGTTGCGCTCTGCCTCCAGGTCGGCCACGCGGCGCACGCCCGCGGCCGAGATCCAGGCGACCAGGGCGCCCGCCAGCATCAGCGCCGCCAGCAGCACCGCGATCAGCGCCGGCCAGGGTCCTGCAAACGTGCCGACGTCCGCGTCGGCGACCCCAAGCTTTTCGAGCGACTTCGAGAGCTTGTCCGAAGCTTCGGCGAGCTCGCCGCTCGCGCGCTGCGCCGTCGCGAGCGTCCCGGCGCGCGCAAGCGCGCCCTGCAGCTGCTTCTCGTAGGCGGCGAAGGCGTCGCGGGCATCGGCGAGACGCTTCGCCGCCTCGCCGGCCACCGCCGGTACACCAGCGGTCTGGTCGAGGCCGGCCAGGCCCGCGAGGAACTGGGCGAGCAGCGCCGTGTTCTCCGAGATGCGCCGCGCGGCCGCGGCCGAGTCGCCGGATGCATCGGCGAGCAACTGCAGGTCGTCGCCGGCGCGCTGCGCGATGGACTCGAAACGCGGCAGTGCGCGAAGCGCGACGGCGCCGCCCGGCGCGGAGACGGCGTTGCCGGTCGCCGCGAGCACGCGCCCGAGCGCGGTGCGCGACTCATCGGCCCAGGTCTTCAGCTCGCGTGCCGCATCGCGGCCCGCCAGCACCTGCCGCGAATCTTCCAGCACCGCGTTCCAGCCGCTCTCGCCGCCGAGCTTCTGCGCGCTCGGGCTCGAGAGCGCCGCGAATGCCGTGCGGCCCCGCTCGATTTCGGCCAGCAGCTTTTCAAGCCGCGCGCGCGACTGCGCGAGCTTTTCGAACGCCGCGGCGTCGCCGCGCCCGGCCGCTGCCGCCTGCGTCGGGAGCGTGCCGGCAAGCAGCGTGAGTTCGGAGAGGTGGGCGCGATAGCCGCGATCCTGCTCGTGGGCACGGCCCGACAGCAGCAGCAAGGACGCCGCCAGCAGCGACAGCAGGAGCCCGCCCCATAGCATCACGGGCATCCACTTCGATGCCAGCGACCTGTCAGGCACGTTGACCATGCGCTTTATCCTTCACCATTCCCCCGCTCACGACGTACCGTGCAGGAAAGCCGGACTTTCGACCAGCGACCGCAGGCTCAACACCGGCCACGCCTCGCTGCCGCGACGGAACGACCCGGCGAGGTAATGCTCGCAGCGGATCATCGTCGGCGGCGCCTCGGCGTTGAACTCCCGATCGGCAAAGCGCCGGAAACCGAGCACCTCGTCGACCACCAGCCCCGCCGGCACTTCGCGGTGATTCACCACGATCACGCGCGTATTGCGTCCGGACACCGTCTCTCCACTGCCGAAATAATGTTTCAGGTCGATCACCGGCAGCAACTGGCCGCGCACATTCGCAAGGCCGCGTATCCATGCCCGCGCACCCGGAACCCGGGTGATCGGCACCGGCACGCCCATCACCTCGCGCGCCTCGTCGCGCGCCACGAGGAACGTCTCCCCGCCCATCCGGAACGCGACCCCGATCCATTCCTGGCCCGCCGCGCCGTCGCGCGCGCCGGCCGCTATCTCGCGCGCCCGTCCTTCCAGCGCCAGCAACAGCTCGAAAGGCTGGTCGCGCAGTGCCTTCAGGGTCGGCTCAGGCTGCATCCGGGCTCAGCCTGTCAGCAGCGCAGCCTGCGCTTTCTCCACCAGCTGGGCCGGTGTGACCGGCTTGACGAGGAAATCGACCGCGCCCTGGCGCATGCCCCAGTAGCGGTCGGACTCCTGACTCTTGCTCGACACCATGATGACCGGGATCGCGCGGGTGGCGGGATCGTTCGACAGCGTGCGGGTCGCGCGGAAACCGTCGACGCCCGGCATTACGATGTCCATCAGGATCAGGTCGGGACGGATCTCGCGCGCCTTGCGGATCCCCTCGGCGCCGTCCGCGGCCGATTCGGTCTCGAAGCCGTGATTCTCGAGCATGCGCCGCATCTGGAATACCTCGGTGGGCGAGTCGTCGACGATCAGAATCAGCGCCATGGCAGGTGCTCCCGTCATTCCCGGCTGACGTGCCGTTCGATCGCCGACAGGAGCTCGTCGCGCGTGAAGGGCTTCGTCAGGTAATGCTCGGAACCGACGATCCTCCCACGCGCCCGGTCGAACAGGCCGTCCTTGCTGGACAGCATGATCACGGGTATCGCGCGGAACACCTTGTTGTGCTTGATCAGCGAGCAGGTCTGATAGCCGTCCAGGCGCGGCATCATGATGTCCACGAAAACGATATCGGGCTGGTGGTCGGCGATCTTCGAAAGCGCGTCGAAGCCGTCCACCGCCGTGAACACCTCGCAGCCTTCCTTGGCCAGCAGCGTTTCCGCCGTCCGGCGTATTGTCTTGCTGTCGTCGATGACCAGCACCTTGAGCCCGTTAAGGCGGTGCCCGTCATTGACGGCCGCTGCACTTTCCATCGGGTACCTCCGGCCCCGGCGCTGCTCCGGCCGGGCGCTAGCATTGCTCGCCAGGAGACGCCCACGGTTTCGACCGGAGCGGCCTCCTTTTAACATATCGGTCCACCCCCTGCCACGACCGAACCCGGTCCGGGCGAGCAGTCGGGACCAGTGACAGGTGTACTATGACAAGCCCCCCTAACGTGCAGTATCCGCGTCACATTCCCGTCAATCGGCCGGAGCCGTCCTGATGCGAGACCGCCAGAGCCTTGCCGTGCTGATGGACCCGCTCCAGACCATCAAGCCCGCCAAGGACTCGACGATTGCAATGCTGACGGCTGCCGCCAGGCGCGGCTGCCGCACGTGGTGCTTCGAACAGGGCGATCTGTGGGTGCGCGACGGGCGCGCGTTCGCCCGCCTGCGGCCGCTGGAAGTCGTCGGGGACGGCAAGGACTGGTATCGCGCGGGAGAGCCCGTGGTCCGGCCGCTCGCCGAGATCGGCGCCGTGCTGATGCGCAAGGACCCGCCCTTCGACCTCGAATACATCTATACGACGTATCTCCTGGAACGCGCGGAGGCCGATGGCGCGCTGGTCGTGAACCGGCCGCAGGGGCTGCGCGACATGAACGAGAAGGTCTATACGGCGTGGTTTCCGGACTGCTGCGCGCCGACCCTGATCACGCGCGACATGGACGGCATGCAGGCCTTCCTCGCCGAGCACGGACGCATCGTCTGCAAGCCGCTGCACGGCATGGGCGGGCGCTCGATCTTCGTCCTCTCCCAGGGCGACAAGAACGCCAGGGTCGTGTTCGAGTCCATGACCGAATACGGCGAGCGCTTCGCGATGGTCCAGCGCTACCTGCCCGAGATCGCCGAGACCGGCGATGCGCGCATCCTGCTCGTGGACGGCGAACCGGTGCCGCATGCACTCGCGCGCATACCGGGCGCGACGGATCATCGCGGCAACCTCGCGGCTGGCGCGAAGGGCATCGGCCGTGCGCTCACGGATCGCGACCGCTGGCTGTGCTCCCGGATCGGGCCGGTCATGCGTGAACGCGGCATGCTGTTCGTGGGCCTCGACGTCATCGGCGGCTTCGTGACCGAAATCAACGTCACGAGCCCGACCGGCATCCGTGAACTCGAGGCGCAGTACGGCCACGACATCTCGGGCAGCCTGATCGACGCCGTAATCGCGAGGGTCCAGGCGGCATGAACCGGTTCCACGGCCCTGCCGGCGCGCGGCTCGGGCTCCGACGACCGGCTGTTCGTGACCCTGTTCCTGGCCGGCCTGTTCCACCTGATCGTCATCCTGGGCATCACGTTTGCGCCACCGCCGCGCGACGATTCGCTGGTGCCGACTCTCGAGGTGCAGCTGGTCTCGGAGGCGCTCCCGGAGGCGCCGGTCAACGAGCGGGCCAGTTACCTTTCGCAACGCACGCAGGAGGGCAGCGGCAACGAGTCAACCCGCACGCGCCTGCCGGGCGCGGCTGGCTCGGGAGAGCAGTCCGAAGGCGATCTTGACGGCAGCGCCACCCAGGAATCCCTGGCTGGCCCGGCCGGCGGCGAGGCGAGCATCCTGACCGGCAGCGATCGCGAGCCGCGCTTCATTGCGGATGCGAAGGACCCGTCGGCCTCCCTGCCCGTGCTGCCGCGGATTTCGCTCGCCGGCGACCAGTCGCCGCTCGCCGGCATCGACGACGACGACACCCTCGAACTCAAGGGTGCGGGACGGAACGAGCTGCTGGTGACGCCGAGCACGCGCGCTTCCGACGTCGCGGTCTATCTCGATGCCTGGAAGCGCAAGGTCGAGCAGGTGGGCACCCTGCACTTCCCGGACGAGGCCAACCGCAGCGCCTTGAGCGGCAATCCGGTCATCGAAGTGGCGCTCGCGGCGAACGGCAGCCTGGTGGCGGCCAAAGTGCGGCGCTCGAGCGGGCATGTCGAGCTCGATCGCGCCGCGATCGCGATCCTGAAGCTGGCGACGCCCTTCGAGGCATTCCCGCAGGAACTCGCGAACCGCCACGACGTCCTGCGCTTCGCTTACGAGTGGCAGTTCGTCGCCGGGCGCCTGTCCGGCTCGGCGGTCGAGGTGCCGGCTCGCTGATCCGCATTAAGTCAGCCCGCAAGGCCGCTTTGACCGGCGCCAGTCGCCGGCCGATACTAGGCCCATGGCAGGCGGCGCCTACCTGAACAATCAGCTGCTGGTCGCGATGCCCTCGCTCGCGGATCCCAATTTTTCGCAGAGTGTCACGCTCGTCTGCGAGCACACCGATCGCGGCGCGCTCGGCATCGTGATCAACCGACCGCTGGAAATGAAGATGTCCGAGGTCCTGGAGCAGCTGTCGCTGACCAGCGACGACCTGCGCCTGCGCGACATGCCGGTACTGCGTGGCGGCCCGGTCCAGAATGACCGCGGATTCGTGCTGCACCGGCCCTGCCCGCGGAACTGGGATTCGACGCTGCCGGTGTCCGACACGCTGCACGTGACGACTTCGCGCGACGTGCTCGCGGCCATGGCGCAAGGCGAAGGACCGGCACAGGCGGTGGTTGCGCTCGGTTACGCCGGCTGGGACGCCGGCCAGCTCGAGGAGGAGATGCTGCAGAACGCCTGGCTGACCGTGCCCTGCGACGACTCGCTGATCTTCGACCTGCCGTTCGAGCAGCGCTGGCAGGCCGCCGCGCGGCTGCTGGGCGTGGACCTGTCCCGCATCAGCCCTCAGGCGGGGCGCGCCTGACGGATGCCCGCGCCGGCGACGCGCACGGTCCTCTCCTTCGACTACGGCCTGCGACGCATCGGCGTCGCGGTCGGCAACACGCTGACCGGAACCGCCGAGGCGCTCGCGACCATCGACGCCCACGACGGCGAACCCGACTGGCATGCGATCGGGCGCTGCGTCGCCGACTGGCGCCCGTCGGCGATCGTGGTCGGGGTTCCCTATAATATGGCCGGCCCGAATGCCGCCATGACGGCGGCCGCGATGAAGTTCGCCGACCAGCTCGGCGAACAGTACGGGATCGAGGTTCACCGGGTGGATGAAAGACTTTCGTCGCGCGAGGCGGAGGACGACCTGCGCGAGCGCCGTCGCAGCGGCAGCAAGACGCGCCGCGTCCGGCGCGGCGACGTAGACCGCGAGGCCGCGCGCATCCTGCTGCTGCAATGGCTCAGGGCGCAGCCCGGCGCGGCCGCCCGATGACGCAGCCGCTGCAACAGCTCGATGCCAACGGCCGCCTGCGCCACCTGATCACGCTCGACGGACTCGACCCCGGCCTGATCCGCGAACTGCTCGACCGCGCCCAGGCCTACCAGTGCCCGCCGGGCCAGTTGCCCCCGCGCGGCGACGACCTGCGCGGCTGGACCGTCGCCAACCTGTTCGCCGAACCCTCGACGCGCACGCGCGCCTCGTTCGAGCTCGCCGCCGTGCGGCTCGGCGCCGACGTGATCAATCTCGACGTCATGCTGTCCTCGCGCGTCAAGGGCGAGTCGATCATCGACACGATCTACACGCTCGAGGCGATGCAGGTGGACGTGTTCGTGGTCCGCGACGCGGAGCCGGGCAGCGTCGAGTCCATCGCAGGCCACGTCGCCAGCCACGTCAGCGTGATCTCCGCCGGTGAGGCGCATGTCTCGCACCCGACCCAGGGACTGCTGGACGCGCTGACGATCCGGCAGCACAAGGGGGACTTCCGCGGCCTCACGGTCACGATCGTCGGCGACATCCGCCATTCGCGCGTCGCGCGCTCCGCCCACCGCGCGCTCATCGCGCTCGGCGTCGGCGAGCTGCGCCTGGTCGCGCCCGGGGAAATGATGCCGGAGGCGCACGAGTTCGAGGGTGCGCGGCGCCATGTGTCCTTCGACGAGGGAATCCGCGGCGCCGACGTCGTCATGATGCTGCGCATCCAGAAGGAGCGGATCGCCGCGGCGATGCCGACCGACATCGGGCGCTACCACGAAGAATACGGGTTGACGGCCGCGCGCCTTGCAAAGGCGAAACCGCAGGCGATCGTGATGCATCCCGGCCCGATGAACCGCGGCGTCGAGATCACCTCCGAGGTCGCCGACGGGCCGCAATCGGTGATCCGCCGGCAGGTCGCGAACGGCGTCGCGATGCGGATGGCGGTGCTCGCGCACATCGCGGACGCCCGCCGCAGGCGCGCGCCGTGAGCGGCGCCGCAACCCATCGCGGCACGATCTTCCTCGAGGAGGCCGGCGTCATCCGCCATGAGGCCCACGCAGGGCGGGCAGTACGTGCTCCGGCTGCACGCGCCGCGCTGCGCCGCGGCCGCGACGCCCGGCAGCTTCGTCCATCTGACCTGCGGGCGCGGCATCCCGATGCGCCGGCCGCTTGTCCATCATGCGCAGCTCCCCCGCCGCAGGCTGGGTCGAGGTGCTCTACAAGATCGTCGGGCGCGGCCTCGCCGAGCTTGCGCTGCGCAAGCCTGGCGAAACGCTCTCCTGCCTGGGCCCGATCGGCAGGGGATTCGCGGCGCATGCGGAGCGGCCGCGCGCGCTGATGATCGGCGGCGGCGTCGGCATCCCGCCGCTCGTGTTCCTCGCCGAGACGCTCGCCGCGGATTCGCGCGGCCGGTGGAAGCCGCTGGTGCTGATGGGCTCGGAACTGCCGTTCCCGTTTCGCACGGGCGCCTCGACGATCGACGTGGCCGGCATGCCGCCGCGTGCGACCGCCTGCCTGCCGGAACTCGAGGACCTGGGCGTGCCGAACCGGCTGGCGAGCCTTTCCGGATTCCCCGGTTGCCACGCGGGCTACGTGACCGACCTTGCGCAGATCTGGCTCGCGGGCCTGGCGCCGGCGCAACTCGCCGAGGTCGAGCTGTTCGCCTGCGGGCCGGAGCCGATGCTCGAGGCCGTCGCGACGCTCGCGCGCGAGCGTGGCCTTCCCTGCCAGGTCTCGCTCGAGGAGAACATGGCCTGCGCCGTGGGCGGCTGCGCGGGCTGCACCGTGCTCGTGCAGACGCCGGATGGTCCTGCGATGAAACGCATCTGCGTCGACGGGCCTGTGTTCGACGCGGCCACCGTCTTCACGGACTGATTCCGCACACCGGAACGAAACAACGTCGCTCGGCCCACGGGCTGGGCCGGACACCCGCTCGTTCGCTCAGAAGATCGGACATTCGCTCACTCGCGGGGTCCGGCTCCGCCCGCGGGCCTGGCAGCGGCACGGCTTGCGCGCGCGGCGGCGCCGGGAACATCCCGAGTGAGCGAATCCGGTCGCCGGTCTGAGCGAACGAGGGAGTGTTCCCGGCGCCGCAAGCGCACGAGAACTAACCGAAGTTGATGCGCGCCTCGAGGTTGGTGCGCGAGTCGGCGTTGTTAAGCGCCTCCTCGATGTCGATGCGGCCCTCTTTGTAGAGGTGCAGGAGCGCGATGTCGTAGTTCTGGATGCCGCGCTCGTTGGACGCGAACATCGCTTCCTTGACGCCGATGACGTCGCCCTTCTTGATCAGGTCCTGGATGTGCGGCGTGTTCAGCATGACTTCGACCGCGGCGACGCGCTTGTTGTTGCGCCCGCGCACGAGCCGCTGGGAGACGATCGCGCGCAGATACTGCGACAGGTCGAGGAAGATCTGGTTGTGCTGGTCGCGCGGGAACATGTTGATGATGCGGTCCATCGTCTCGGCACAGTTGTTCGCGTGCAGCGTTGCGAGCACGAGGTGCCCGGTGCCCGCCAGCGAGATGGCCGCTTCCATGGTCTCGCGGTCGCGGATTTCGCCGATCAGGATCACGTCCGGCGCGGCGCGCATGGCGGCGCGCAATGCCCGCGAGAACGTGCGCGTATCGAGCCCGACCTCGCGCTGGTTGACGATCGCCTTGCGGTTCTGGTGCAGGAACTCGATCGGATCCTCGATCGTCAGGATGTGGTCCGAGCAGTTCTCGTTGCGGTGATTGATCATCGCCGCGAGCGTCGTGGACTTGCCGGAGCCGGTGGCGCCGACCATCAGCACCAGGCCGCGCTTCAGCATCGCGAGATCCTGCAACGTGTCCGGCAGGCCGAGCTGGTCGAGTTTCGGCGTATCCACGCTGATATAGCGCAGCACCAGCGCCGGGTAGCCGCGCTGGTGGAACACGGCCGCGCGGAACCGGCCGACGCCGGGCTCAGAAATCGCGAAATCGATCTCGAGATCGCTCTGGAAGTGCTCCAGCTGCTCCGCGCTCATCAGGCCGTGGGCGATCTCGCGCACCAGTTCGGCGGTCAGCACCTGCTTGTTGATCGGATAGATCAGGCCCTCGATCTTGATCTTGACCGGGGAATTGGACGTAAAGAAGAGGTCCGAGGCCTTCTTCTCGGCCATCAGCTTGAGCATCGGCTTGATATTGAACCGACCCGATTCGGCCTCCTCGGCCACTTTCGAGTCGGTCGCCGGTTCAGTAGAGCGTGCCCTCGTTGGACTCATCGACGATCCTCAAAGTGCTGGATGCTTCTGCCTGGAGCCGGTCCTCGCGCTTGCTCTCGAGCTTGATGCGCAGCCGCAATTCGTTCTTCGAGTCGGCGTTGCGCAGGCCCTCCTCGTAGGAGATCGTCCCCGCCTCATAGAGCTCGAACAACGCCTGGTCGAATGTCTTCATGCCGAGCCGGTTCGAGCGCGACATGACTTCCTTGATCTTGGCAACCTCGCCGCGGAAGATCAGGTCCGAGATCAGCGGCGTGCCGATCATGATCTCCATTGCCGCGATGCGCCCTTCCGCCTTCTCGCGCGGGATCAGGCGCTGCGACACCATCGAGCGGATGTTCAGCGACAGGTCCATCAGCAGCTGCTCGCGCTTCTCCTCGGGGAAGAAGTTGATGATGCGGTCGAGCGCCTGGTTCGAGCTGTTCGCGTGCAGCGTCGCCAGCACCAGATGGCCGGTCTCGGCGAACTGGATGCCGTATTCCATCGTATCGCGGTCGCGGATCTCGCCGATCATGATCACGTCCGGCGCCTGGCGCAGCGTATTCTTCAGCGCCGTGTGCCAGCTCTCGGTGTCGACGCCGATCTCGCGGTGCGTGACGACGCAGCCGCGGTGCTGGTGCACGTACTCGACCGGGTCCTCGATCGTGACGATGTGGCCGCGGGTCTTCTCGTTCCGGTAACCGACCATCGAAGCGAGCGTGGTCGACTTGCCGGAGCCGGTCGCGCCGACCACGATCACGAGGCCGCGCTTGGACATCACGATGTCCTTCAGGATCGGCGGCAGCTCCAGTTCCTCGATCGTCGGAATCTTGGAATTGATCTGGCGGATCACGCAGCCTGTATGACCCTGCTGCACAAAGGCACTGACGCGGAACCGGCCGATGCCGGGCGGCGCGATCGCGAAGTTCGCCTCCTTCGTGGAGTCGAACTCGCGCGTCTGGCGGTCGTTCATGATCGAACGCACCAGCACGGCACTCTGCTCCGGACGACAGCGCCTGCTCGGTCTGCGGCCGCACCTCGCCGTCGATCTTGATCGCCGGCGGGAAGCTGGCGGTGATGAACAGATCCGAGCCCTTGCGGTCGACCATGCGCCGCAGCAGGTCCTGCATCAGCCTGATTGCCTGTTCGCGATCCATTCAGATCTCCTGTAAGCGGCGCGCCGCCTACACCGAATCCTTGTTAGCCGCCTTGTAGCGCGCCTCTTCCTTCGCAATCATGCCCTTGGCCAGCATGTCGGCGAGGCACTGGTCCAGCGTCTGCATGCCCTGCGCATTGCCGGTCTGGATCGACGAGTACATCTGCGCGATCTTGTTCTCGCGGATCAGGTTCCGGATCGCGGGCGTCGCGATCATGATCTCGTGCGCCGCAACGCGGCCGCCGCCGAGGCGCTTCATCAGCGTCTGCGAGATCACCGCGCGCAGCGACTCGGAAAGCATCGAGCGGACCATCTCCTTCTCGGCCGCCGGGAACACGTCGACGATGCGATCCACGGTCTTGGCCGCGGAACTCGTGTGCAGGGTGCCGAACACCAGGTGGCCGGTCTCGGCCGCCGTCAGCGCGAGGCGGATCGTCTCCAGGTCGCGCATTTCGCCGACCAGCACGACGTCGGGGTCCTCGCGCAGCGCCGAGCGCAGCGCCTCGCTGAATCCGAGCGTGTCGCGGTGCACTTCGCGCTGGTTGATCAGGCAGCGCTTCGACTCGTGCACGAACTCGATCGGGTCCTCGATCGTGATGATGTGGTCAGGGCGGTTGACGTTGACGTAGTCGATCATGCCCGCGAGCGTCGTCGACTTGCCGGATCCGGTCGGGCCGGTCACGAGCACCAGGCCGCGCGGCAGCATGCACAGGTCCTTGAAGACCTTCGGCGCGTTCAGGTCGTCGAGCGTCTTGATCAAGCGACGGGATGTTGCGGAACACCGCGCCGGCGCCGCGATTCTGGTTGAAGGCGTTGACGCGGAAGCGCGCCAGGTTCGGGATCTCGAACGAGAAGTCGGTTTCGAAGAATTCCTCGAAGACCTTCCGCTGCTTGTCGTTCATGATGTCGTACACCATGCTGTGCACTTCCTTGTGCGTCAGCGGTGGCATGTTGACGCGCTTGACGTCGCCGTCCACGCGGATCATGGGCGGCACGCCGGCGGACAGGTGCAGGTCCGACGCGTTGTTCTTGACGGCAAAGGCCAAGAGTTGGGCAATATCAACGGCCATCACGACTCCCTGGCTTGGCACACAAACGTGGGCCCCGGCGGCCAGTCATTGGCGGCTCGGGACCGGGGTCAGTATAGCCCTGACCGGAGCACGCCAATATGTTAACTGCTCCGCAGAATCAGGCTCAAAGGCTCGGTTTTTTACGGGAAAAGATCGCTTCCGCCGCCCGCGCCGCAGGCCGGGATCCGGCCGCGGTCACGCTGGTCGGAGTCGCCAAGTCCCAGCCCCTGCCGCGGCTCCTCCCGGCCGTCGACGGTGGCCTTGCGGACCTCGCTGAAAACTACCTCCAGGAGGCGCGCGAACACATTGCCGCGCTCTCCGGCCGCGCGCTGACCTGGCATTTCATCGGTGCGCTGCAGAGCAACAAGACGCGGCCGGTCGCTGAACTCTTCGACTGGGTGCACACCGTCGACCGGCTGAAGATCGCCGAGCGCCTGTCCGGGCAGCGCCCGCCGGAACGCCCGCCGCTTTCGGTCTGCATCCAGGTGCAGCTCGGCGGCGAGGTGACGAAGGCCGGCGTCCTGCCGGGCGAACTCGCCGCACTCGCCGCAAAGGTCGCAACATTGCCGCGGCTCAAGCTGCGCGGCCTGATGTGCCTGCCGCCCGAGGAGACGGACGTGGAACGGCAGCGGCATTGGTTCCGCGAGCTGCGGCGGCTCCAGTCTCAGCTGATCGATGCCGGGCACCGCCTCGATGCGCTCTCGATGGGCATGAGCGCCGACTTCGAGTCGGCCGTCGCAGAGGGAGCCACCCACCTGCGGATCGGCTCGGCGCTCTTCGGGCCGCGCGGCTGAACTCGCGCCTCCGGCTACAATGGACGGATGGACGCCCTCAACTTCATCGTCGACTCGTTGCTGTCGCTCGCCGTGTATGCGTTCCTGCTGCGCTTCCTGCTGCCGCTGGTGCGCGCCGATTTCCGCAATCCGCTTTCCCAGGCCGTGCTGTCGCTGACGAACTGGCTGGTCCTGCCGTTGCGCCGCATCCTGCCGCCGATGGGTCGCGTGGATACGGCCTCGCTGCTCGCGCTGATCGCCGCACAGCTCCTGGCGACGTTCCTGATGTTCCGCCTGCGGGTCGGTGCCTTGATTCCCCTGATGCCCCTCATCCAGATCGGCCTGATCTCGCTCGTCACGACCACGATCCGCCTGTTCCAGATCCTGATTTTCGTCTACGCGCTGCTGTCGTTCATCGCGCCGGGCACCTACAGTCCGGTCGTCGGACTGCTCTCGTCGCTGTGCGAGCCCTTGCTGCGCCCCTTGCGCCGGCTGCTGCCGGTGATCGGCGGCCTCGATTTCTCGCCGCTGATCGCGCTGATCGGACTGCAGGCGCTCTTGATCCTGATCACCTGAGCCATGGAACGGACCTGGTGCCGGCAGCACGCGAGCGGTCTTCGCATCGCCGTTCGCATCCAGCCGCGCGCCGGCGCCGATCGCATTTGCGGCATCCAGGGCGGGCGGCTGAAGGTCCGCATCGCGGCGGCGCCGGTGGACGAGGCGGCCAATGAGCGGCTGCGGCGCTTCGTCGCGCGGCTCTTCGACGTGCCGCAGGCCTCTGTCAGCCTCGTCCAGGGCAGCAAGTCGCGTGACAAGCTGCTGGCCATCGCAGGCGTCGATCGACTGCCGCCGGCCCTGGCCGGATTGCCGGAGCCAGGGTCCTGAGGGCTCCTGATTTGCTGCTGCGCGCGCAAATCCTGGCGCTCGTCTGCCTCGCGCTCGGCGCCTGCGGCAGCGGTCCGGACAGGCCGCCCGCTGCCCAGGAATATGCCGATCCGGGATTCATCACGGCAGGCCACGTCCGGCTGTATTACGCGCTGACATTGACCGGCGACCTGCCTCCAGCGATTGCGGGCAGTTACGCCGTTGTGCAGAGACGCAATCTAGCTCTGCTGACAATCACGCTCGTGCCCGAGGCCGCCGTGGGCGCCCGAAGCATCCAGGCAAGCGAACTCGACGCAACGGCGGTCACGCTCCTCGGCGAGCGACAGGCGCTGTCGTTGCGTCGTGTCGACGAGCCCGGCGGCCCGACTTACCTCGCCGAGGTCGCGGTGCGAGATCGTGAACCGATTACGATCGAGATCCGGGCGCGCGCCGTCGCCGATGGACCCGAAATCACGGCCCGCTGGACCCGGGAGTTCTATCTCGAGTGAAAATCAAGTCTTCACGGCGAGCCTTAAAAAACCGCTCAAAATAGCTCTCGACCTACTTATGCCGCGGGATTTTCCGTGGTATCGTGCGCGCCGACATCAGTTCAAGGCGGGAATCTCCCGCCCTGCCAATATCACAGGAGATAACTCAATGGCGAAGAAGAACGCGGCTCCGACGAAGTCGCAGATCGTATCGGCGGTCGCGGGCGCGACCGATCTCAGCAAGAAGCAGGTCGGTGCGGTGCTCGATTCGCTGAGCGGCGTCATGAAGAAGGCCCTGAAAGGCCCCGGGGTATTCACGTTGCCTGGCGTCTGCAAGATGCGCGTCGTGAAGAAGCCCGCCACGAAAGCTCGCGAAGGCGTCAACCCCTTCACGGGCGAGAAGATGATGATCAAGGCCAAGCCGGCCTCAAAGAAGGTGCGTATCCGCGCCCTCAAGAACCTCAACGAGATGGTCGGCTGACGCCAACCGTCCGGTCATTTGCAGGGAACTGACGGGGCGGCCCTGGCCGCCCCGTTCGTTTTTCAGGGTCCCGATTTCATCCGCCTGCCCAGCCAGTCCCCGACCAGCGCACGGAGCGCCGTCAGCCGGCCGTGAAAGAAATGGCCGGCGCCGTGCAGGATCTCCACCTGGGGCGCGGGGTCGAGGCTCCGGGTCCAGGCCAGCACGGACTCGTGATTGACGACGTCGTCCACATCCCCCTGCGCGACCAGCCACGGGCAGCGCGGCAATTCGAGCCGCGCGAAATCGAAGCGTTGCACGGGCGGGGCGACCGTGACGAGCAACTCCGCGTTCCGCGCCGCGGCAAGCCGGAACGCGACGTAGCTGCCGAAGGAGAATCCCAGCGACCACAGGCGCCCGGCACCCAGCTCCTGCCTGCACCAGTCGGCGATGGCCGCCGCATCGTCGGATTCACCGACGCCGTTGTCGTGGCTGCCCCCGCTCGCGCCAATGCCGCGGAAATTGAAACGCAGGCTGACGACGCCCTGGTCCTGGGCCGCGCGCGCGAGCGTGTGGACGACCTTGTTCTGCATCGTGCCGCCGAACAGCGGGTGGGGATGGCAGCAGATCGCGACGTATCCGGCGGCCGCGACCGGCGGCCGTTCGATCAAAGCCTCGATCGGGCCGGCGGCGCCCGCGATCGTGACTTTCTGGATCATCGGCGCCTTCTGGGTCACAGCGGCCTCAGCGTCTGTAGACGACGCCTTCCTTCATGACGAAGCTGACGTGCTCCATCACGTGGATGTCGGCGAGCGGGTCACCCGGCACGGCAACGATGTCGGCCAGCTTGCCGCTCTCGATGCTGCCAAGGCGATCATCGATGCCCAGATAACGCGCCGGTACGATCGTCGCCGAGCGGATCGCAGCCATCGCCGGCATTCCCGCCTCCACCATGAATCCGAATTCCCTCGCATTGCCGCCATGCGGACCGACACCGGTGTCCGTGCCGAACATGATCGTGATGCCGGCTTTCCAGGCCTTCGCAAACGTGCCCTGGATCTTTGGTCCGACCTCGAGCGCCTTGGGACGGATGATCGCCGGAAAATAGGTCGGGTCCTGGGCCTGTTCATAAACCCACTTGCCGGCGGAGATCGTCGGCACGTAATAAGTGCCCTTCTGCTTCATCAGGCGCATGGTCTCGTCGTCCATGAACGTGCCGTGCTCGATCGAGTCCACGCCGGCGATCACGGCGCGCCGGATGCCCTCGTTGCCGTGCGCATGGGCCGCGACCTTCAGGCCATAGTCATGGGCGGTCGTCACGATGGCGGCGAGTTCCTCTTCGGTGAACTGCGCTCCGGCGCCGGATTTTTCCTGGGACAGCACGCCGCCGGTCGCCATGACCTTGATCGAATCGACGCCGTCCTTGTAGCGCTGCCGCACGGCTTCGCGGCAGCTGTCGGCACTGTCGCAGACCGTGTGCAGCCGCGGATCGTCGCTGGTGAGGAACGGGCCCCACGCGTTGCCCGGATCCGCGTGTCCGCCCGTCGAGCCGATGGCCCGCCCCGCCGTGAAGATGCGCGGGCCGCTGATCCTGCCGTCGTCGATCGCGTGCTTGAGCGCGATCGACACGTTGAACTGGTCGCCCAGATTGCGCACGGTCGTGAAGCCCGCGAGCAGCGTGCGGAGCGCATACGGCACGGAATCGTAGGCGCGGTCCGCCTCGCCTTTCTTGATCGCGTCGATTTCGCTGCGCCGGCTCTGCTCGCCAGTCAGGTGCACGTGCATGTCCATGAGGCCCGGCAGCACGGTCGCGGCGGACAGGTCGATCACCTCGTCGCCGGCCGCAGCCGCGCGGTATCCGGCCTCGACGGCCGTGATCTGCCTGCCTTCCACGACGATGGTCACGCGTTCGCGCGGCGCATCCGACACGGCGTCGATCAGCCGGCCCGCGTGAATGAGCGTTGCCGCGCCGGCAGCTCCCGCCGCGAACGGCAGGCAGGCCGCCGCCGCGATTACCCGGAATCGAATCATCGTGCGTCTCCCGTTGTTCTTCCGGCTGGCGCGGTCATTGCGCCTGCGGCGCATTCGTCACGGTCTCGACGGCCAGGAGCTCGATCTCGAACACGAGCGTCGAATTGGGCGGGATGGCCCCCATGTCGCGGCTGCCGTATCCGAGCGACGGCGGAATGACCAGGCGCCGCAGGCCGCCGACGCGCATTCCCACGACTCCCTGGTCCCAGCCCCTGATCACGTGGCCGGCGCCCAGCGGGAACCCGAACGGCTGGCGGCGCTCGCGCGAACTGTCGAACTGGCGGCCGCGCTGGTCCTTCGCCTTTTCGTCGTAGAGCCAGCCGGTGTAATGGACGATGCAGACCATGCCCGGCAAGGCCTCGTCGCCCACCCCGACCACGAGGTCGGAGATCACGAGCGGCTCGCTGGGCCCGCTCGGCGTGACCGCGAGTGGCGGAGGCTCGTCGGCGCCTGCCTGCCACGCGCAGCAGGACAGCAGGCAGGCGGCGAATGCCAATCGCGCGGCACCGTTCACTTGAACGGTTCCGGCTTGAAGTCGAGCGCGGCGGAGTTGATGCAATAGCGCTGGCCGGTCGGCTGCGGTCCGTCGTCGAAAACGTGACCGAGATGGGCGCCGCAATTGGCGCAACGCACTTCGGTGCGGCGCATGCCGTGCGATCCGTCCTGGCGTGCCTCGACCTGGGTCGCGGCGACCGGCTGCCAGAAGGACGGCCAGCCGGAGCCGGAGTCGTACTTCGACGCGGACGAAAAGAGTCCTTCCCCGCAGCAGACGCACAGGTACATGCCCGTCTTTTCGTTGTGATAGAGCTCGCCGGTGAATGCGCGCTCCGTGCCCTGCTGGCGGGTCACGTAGTACTGCTCGGGCGTCAGGCGCGTGCGCAATTCTTCGTCGGTCGGCTTCTTGCCGCTCATGGCGCAAAGATACCAGCTTTGCTCCCGCGAGCGAACGCGGCGGGTCAGTGCTTGCCGAGCAGCCAGTCGTTCAGCCGGCGGACGAATCCGGCCGGATCCGGCGGCACGCCGCCCTCGGCGATCTGCGCCTGGTCGGCGAGCAGGGCCGCGAGCGAATCGAAGCCGGGGCCGTCCGGCAGCAGCTTGAGCCGCGCGATCAGCGGATGCGCCGGATTCAGCTCCAGCCAGGGCCGGGACTCGGGGATCTTCTGTCCGGCGGCCTCGAGGAGCCGGCGCAGTTGCGGCGCGGGATCCGCCGCATCGCGCACCAGGCAGGCGGCCGACTCGGCGAGGCGCGTGCTCGCGCGCACGCCGGCAACGCGTTCCCCCAGCCGCGCGGCGACCCGCGCGTAGAGTGCGGGCATCGTATCGTCAGGCGCCGCGGTCGTCGCGAGCGGCGGGAGGCCCGCGACTTCGAGCTCGCCGCTCGCGATGTCCTGCAGCGGGTGGCCGTCGATTTCGTCGAGCTGGGCGACGAGCCAGGGGTCGATCCGCTCCGTGAGCAGCAGCACCTCGACGCCGCGCGCGCGCAGGCCCTCGAGCTGCGGGCTGCCGCGCGCCGCCGCCGCACTGTCCGACAGCAGGTAGTAGACCTGCTTCTGCCCAGCGGGCATGCGCGCGACGTAATCGGCGATGGAATGGAGTTCGCCTTCGCCGGCGGTCGTCGCGAAGCGCAGCAGCGGCAGGATCCGCTCGCGATTGCCCGGGTCCTCGATGACGCCTTCCTTCAGGACATTGCCGAATTCCTTCCAGAATGTGCGGTACTTGTCGGGTTCGTCGGCGGCGAGGCGCGCGAGCATCTCGAGCACGCGGCGCGTGATCGCAGCCCGGATCGCCTGGACCTCGGCGTCCTGCTGCAGGAGCTCGCGCGACACGTTGAGCGGCAGGTCTGCCGCATCGACCACGCCCTTGACGAAGCGCAGGTACAGCGGCAGGAACTGCTCGGCGTCGTCCAGGATGAAGACGCGCCGGACATAGAGCTTGAGCCCGCGCGGCGAATCGCGGTTGTAGAGATCGAAGGGCGCTGCGGACGGCAGGTACAAGAGCGTCGTGTACTCGCGCCGGCCCTCGACCTGGTTGTGGCTCCAGGCGAGCGGATCGGCCGCGTCATGCGAGACATGCCGGTAGAACTCACGGTAGTCGTCGTCGCTGAGTTCCTGGCGCGGCCGCGTCCACAGGGCCTGCGCCTGGTTCACGCGGTCGTATTCGCCCTTGCCGCCGTCCGGCCGCAGCAGCACCGGGAAGGCGATGTGATCGGAATAGCGGCGGATCAATGCGCGCAGGCGGAACGGATCGGCGAACTCCGCCGCATCCTCCTTCAGCTGCAGCGTGACGGCCGTGCCGGGATGCTCCGTGCGTGATGGTCTCGAGCGTGAACTCGCCCGCGCCGTCCGAACTCCAGCAGACGCCCTCGCCGGGCTCGCTGCCGGCGCGGCGCGAGCGGACCTCGACGCGGTCGGCGACGATGAACGCCGAGTAGAAACCGACGCCGAACTGGCCGATCAGCTGGCTGTCCTTGCGCTCGTCGCCGGTCAGGCGCGCGAAGAACTCGGCGGTGCCGGATTTCGCGATCGTGCCGAGGTGCAGGGCCGCCTCCTCGCGCGTCATGCCGATACCGGTATCGGCGATGGTCAGCGTGCGGGCCTTCGAATCGAAGTCGACGCGGATCTCGCAGCGCTGGCCGCCGGCGGCGAGCGCCGGCTCGGCAAGCGCCGCGAAACGCAGCCGGTCACAGGCGTCGGAGGCATTGGAAATCAGCTCCCGCAGGAAGATCTCGCGGTGGCTGTACATCGAATGGATCATCAGCCGCAACAGCCGGCTGACTTCGGCCTGAAACCCGCGGGTTTCGGTCGCTTGCTCGCTCATCGGCGCCTCCAGGCGATCGGAGAGCGCCAATGGTGGCACGGAAAGCGGGATTCAAGGGCGCGGGCGGTGGCCCGCGCCGGTTCAGCTGCGGCGGCTGCGGCTCGCGGCCGGCCAGAGACCCAGTCGATGGCGCAGCGCGCAGACCAGGTCATCCAGCTCATCGAGGAGCTGCACGATTCTTTCCATCGCGGATTGCGGCCGGGCGCTCAGCGCCGGCCGTTACCGGGTGCCGGGTCGACCGGCTCTTCACCGTCTTCGTTGCGCCATGCGGTGCGGACCTTGTCCGCCCAGGTCTTGTAGTTGGAGTACTTCGTGAGTTCGCGCGAGATCGTGCCGTGGCGGCTCACGGCGGCGCCGCGGCGCGGCACGCGCGGCGGCGCATCCGGCCCGCCACGGTCGGTGCGGCCGTCGCCAGCGCCTGCAGACAACTTGATGTCCGTCACGGTCGGAAAACCTGATGACGCGTCATGCCACGCAAGTTACGCGGCGCGGCCCGGCTGAAACAGGAACTGGGTCACAGGTCGCGGGCAGGGAAGCGCGCGACGCGGGGCGTTCAGGCGATACGGTAACTCGGCCGGTATTCACCGACCAGTTTCATGCGTCCCTGCGCGACGAAACCACGCAATAATGCATCGAGCGGCTGCGCGATCTGCTTGTCGGCATGGATCACGAACGGGCCCTGTTCCTCGATCAGCCGGATGCCCTGCTCCTTGACGTTGCCGGCGACGATGCCCGAGAACGCGCGGCGCAGGTTCGCAGCGCGCTCGTGCACCGGCTGCTGCATCGAGAGCGAGAGTCCCGACATCGCCGCGTGGCTGACCTCGAACGGCTGCTGGTACGGCGGCGGGATCTGCAGCAGCCAGTTGAAGTTGTAGGCGTCGCCGGCGCGGCGTCGCGAGCGGCGCACGGCGTCGAAGCCGCGCTGCATCTCGCGCGCGACCTCCGGCGGGTCCCCGATGACGATGCGGTAGCGCTTCTGCGCATCCGGCCCGAGCACCAGGCCGATGAAGCGGTCCAATTGTTCGAAGTAGGCCGAGCTTTCGGCAGGGCCGGTGAAGACCAGCGGCAGTTTCTGCTCGGCGTTGGCCGGTTCCAGCAGGATGCCCAGCAGGTAGAGGATTTCCTCGGCCGTCCCGGCGCCGCCCGGGAACACGATGATGCCGTGGCCGAGGCGGACGAAGGCCTCGAGCCGCTTCTCGATGTCCGGCAGGATCACCAGCTGGTTGACGATCGGGTTCGGCGGCTCGGCCGCGATGATGCCGGGCTCGGTGACCCCGATGTAGCGCCCGTCGCGGATGCGCTGCTTCGAGTGGCCGATGGTCGCGCCCTTCATCGGGCCCTTCATCGCGCCGGGACCGCAGCCAGTGCAGACCGACAGGCCGCGCAGGCCCAGTTCGTAGCCGACCTTCTTGGTGTAGTCGTATTCCTCGCGCGGGATCGAGTGCCCGCCCCAGCACACGACCAGGTCCGGGCGGCCCTTGTGGTCGAGCACGCGGGCATTGCGCAGGATGCAGAAGATCGCATTGGTCACGCCGGCCGGGTCACGCAGGTTGAAGCGCGCGACGATCTCGTTGTGCGTATAGACGATGTCGCGCAGCACGGCGAACAGGTGTTCCTTGACGCCGCGGATCATCTCGCCGTCCACGAACGCGCTGCCGGGCGCGTGGTGCATCTCGAGCTTGATGCCCCAGGGCTCGCGCATGATGCGCAGTTCGAAGTCCTTGTAGGCGTCGAAGATCAGGCGCGCGTCGTCGATCAGCGTGCCGGAATTCAGCACCGCGAGCGCGCAGCGGCGGAACAGCGGATAGAGGCCGCCCTGCCCGCGGTCCAGCAGCTTGTCCACTTCCTGCTGCGACAGATTCTCGAGCACGCCCTTGGGCGACACCCGCGCGTGAACGACGGCTGCCAGGTCGCGATCGGTGGCGGGGATCACGGATGGATCTCGATCGGCGTGCCGGGCCCGGTCAACAGCCAGAAATCAAGCATGTCTTCATTAGACAGCGCAATGCAGCCGTCGGTCCAGTCGGTGTTCAGGTAGCGGTCGCGCGGGTACTTCGGGGCGTTCGGCAGGCCGTGCACCATGATCAGGCCGCCCGGCGACCAGCCATTGCGGCGCGCCAGCGCGATATCCGCGGGCTCCGGGTAGGACACCTGCACCGACAGGAAGAAATCGCTGCGCGCATTTCGGCGCGTCAGGCGGTAGCTGCCTTCCGGCGTGCGGTAATCGCCCTCGCGCTGCTTGTGGCCGCTCGGGTTCAGCCCCAGCGAAACCTTGTAGTTCGCGATCGTGCGGCCCTCGCGCAGGAGTTCCATCCGGCGTTCCGACTTGTGCACGATCACCCGGTCGGCCGGCAACAGCGCGCCGTCCGGTGCCGCCTGCTCCGAGATCGAGTCGGCAGCCGCCGGCAGCACGGCCAGCAGCGCCGCGAGAAATACCGACTTGAGAAACACGTGGGCCATCCGGCGCGAGAGTATAGCGCCGCCGCCGGGCAATCGCGCCTCACTGCTCGATCAGTTCGACCGCATCACAATTTCGCGTCGAGGCGCGCGCCACGAGGCGGTATTCACGGCCGGCCTCGAGGTCGGCCTCCACCACGAAGCGGCGCGTCACGCCGCTTTCCAGCACGCGGCAATCCACCAGCAGCGAATGATGCCCCGGCGGCAATTCGACCGCGCTCGCGTGGAATGCGATCTTCCGCTCCCCCGCTTTGCGCAGGCGCACCTGCACCGGCAGCCCGGCGGAAAATGCCGGGTCGGCGCGCACAATCGCGCTCGCATCCCGCGGCAGTGCAGGCATCGTAGACACGCGTCGTCGTGCAGGACGCGGCCAGCACGAGCGCGAGGCCAAGAACCGTCCGCATCATCTGGGTGCTGAGCCACCGGAAAAAAGGCGGCCCGAAGGCCGCCTGGGAGTACACGCGCAGCTCCTGTTGTCAGGTGCCGCCGGGCGGGGACCCGGCACGCGCGTGGATCAAAATCGCGGCGCCTAGCCGCACTTCGACTCGCCGCAGGCGAGGCAGGTCATGCAGCCGTCCATCATGACGACCGCCGCCGTGCTGCATTTCACGCATAGCTGCGCGCCTTCCGGATAGCTGGTCTTCGCGAACGCATCCTGCTGGCGGTTGCGCTGTTCCCATTCGTTGCGCTTGGAGTCGATCAGCTGCTTGCGCGCCTCGTCCATTTCCGGGACCTTCATCAGGCCGATGGACTGCAGGTGGCGTTCGACCACGTAGCCGATCTCGGCGACGATCGACGGCATGAACTTGCCGCCCGGCTGCCAGTAGCCCCCGCGCGGGTCGAACACGGCCTTCAGCTCCTCGGTCAGGAACGCGACATCGCCGCCCTTCCTGAACACCGCCGAGATGATGCGCGTCAGCGCAACGATCCACTGGAAATGGTCGAGGTTCTTCGAGTTGATGAAGATCTCGAAGGGCCGGCGATGCTCGTGCTCGGTGCCCTCGTTCAGCATGATGTCGTTGATCGTCAGGTACATCGCATGGTCCGAGATCGGTGTCTTGATCTTGTAGGTCGAGCCGATCAGCACCTCCGGGCGCTCGAGCCGCTCGTGCATCCACACGACCTTGCCGCCGCCGTCCTTGCGGGTCTTGCCCGCGGCCGTCTTGTCCGCGGCTGCCTTGTCCGGCTCGGGCTTCTGCACCCGGTACTTCACGATCTTCTTGTCGAATTTAATTCTGCTCATGTGATTCCCGCGGGCTCTCAGAACCTGCCGTAATAGCCTTCTTTCAGCGCATCGAACAGGTTCGCAGCCGTGTGTACCTCGCCGTCGTACTCGATCTCCTGGTCGCCCTTGGCCTCAACTTCGCTGCCGTCCTCGAGCGTGAACACATAGGTCGTGTTCTTCAGGTCGTCTTCCTTCACCAGCACGCCCTGGTGCGCCTCCGGATTGAAGCGGAATGTCGTGCAGCCCTTCAGGCCCCTCTCGTGGGCGTACAGGTAGATGTCCTTGAATTCCTGGTAGTTGAAATCGGTCGGCACGTTCGCGGTCTTCGAGATCGACGAATCGACCCATTTCTGCGCCGCTGCCTGGATGTCCACGTGCTCACGCGGGCCGATGTCCTCGGCGGTGATGAAATACTCCGGCAGGCGCTCGCCGGCCACCGCCGAGCCGGGCAGCGCGCGCGGGTTCACCAGCTCGCGATAGGCCAGCAGCTCGAAGGAATAGACGTCGACCCGTTCCTTCGACTTCTTGCCCTCGCGGATCACGTTGCGGAAATAGTGGTGTGCGAACGAGGGCTCGATGCCGTTCGACGCATTGTTCGCGAGCGACAGCGAAATCGTGCCGGTCGGCGCGATCGACGAATGGTGGGTGAAGCGCGCGCCGACTGTCTCGATTTCCTTGACCAGGTCCGGCGCGGCCTCGGCGAGGCGGCGCATGTAGCGGCTGTACCGCGCGTGCAGCACGCGGCCCGGCACGCGGTCGCCGACCTTCCATCCGTCGCGCGCCATCTCCGGGCGCTTGCGCAGCATCGCGCGCGTGACCGCGAACTCCTCGTTCATGATCGGCGCCGGGCCCTTCTCGCGGGCCAGCTCGACGCCCGCCTCCCAGCCGGCGATCGCCATCTCGCGCGCGACATTCTCGGTGAATGCGACCGATTCCGGCGCGCCGTACTTCATGCCGAGCATCGTGATCGCCGATCCGAGGCCCAGGAAACCCATGCCGTGGCGGCGCTTGCGGGCGATTTCCTCGCGCTGCCGGCCGAGCGGCAGGCCGTTGATCTCGACCACGTTGTCGAGCATGCGCGTGAACACGCGCACGACCTCGCGGTACTCGTCCCAGTCGAATTTCGCCTCGTCGGTGAACGGCTGGCGCACGAAGCGCGTCAGGTTCACCGAGCCCAGCAGGCAGGAACCGTAAGGCGGCAGGGGTTGCTCGCCGCAGGGGTTGGTGGCGCGGATGTTCTCGCACCACCAGTTGTTGTTCATTTCGTTGACTCGGTCGATCAGCACGAAGCCCGGTTCCGCGAAATCGTAGGTGGACGTCATGATGACGTCCCACAGGCGCCGCGCCGGCAGGTTCTTGTAGACCCGGCAGACGACCAGGCCTTCCTCGTTGGTCACGTAGCCCTCGGTGTCGGGCCACTCGCGCCATACGAAGCTGTGCCTGTCTTCCAGGTCGTGCTGCTCCGGGTCGTATTCGCGCGCCGGCAGCGGGAATGCCAGCTGCCACTCACGGTCGGCGCGCACGGCCTCGATGAATTCGTCGGTCACCAGCAGCGACAGGTTGAACTGGCGCAGCCGGCCGTTCTCGCGCTTGCTGCGTATGAAGTCGATCGCATCCGGATGGCCGACATCGAAGGTTCCCATCTGCGCGCCGCGCCGGCCGCCGGCCGAGGAGACGGTGAAGCACATGCGGTCATAGATATCCATGAAGGACATCGGGCCCGAGGTGTGCGCGCCAGCCCCGGAAACATAGGCTCCGCGCGGCCTGAGCGTCGAGAATTCGTAGCCGATGCCGCAGCCGGCCTTCAGCGTCAGGCCCGCCTCGTGGACCTTGTTCAGGATGTCGTCCATCGAGTCGCGGACCGTGCCGGAAACCGTGCAATTGATCGTCGACGTCGCGGGCTTGTGCGCGAGCGCGCCGGCGTTCGACATGATGCGGCCGGCCGGGATCGCGCCCTTGCGCAACGCCCACAGGAAACGCTCGTTCCAGTGCTCGCGCACGCGCTCGTCCTCGACGCCGGCGAGCGCCGTCGCGACACGCCGCCAGGTGTCGTCCATCGTGATGTCGATCGGAGAACCGTCTTTCGCCGTCAGCCGGTACTTCCGGTCCCAGATGTCGAGCGACGCTTCCTGAAAGGGAATGTGGTCCACGTCCTTCGGCTCGATCTTGACCGCAGTGCTCATTTTTTCTACGACGCTCCCCTGTATACGCGGTCCCGGACGAAAACCGGAGAAATCGATGCCTGGCCGGCGCATGGCGCCGCCGCTTGCATTCGATTTCGTTAGGCTCCCTGACTCTTTTGCTGACTCGCACCGTGTTCGCACAGGCGACCACAAGATGTTGTGTCAGGGCTGTTAAATTATTTTCGCGGACAGGTTGGTGTCAAGGATTTCCTGAAGCAAAAAAGACCCCTAAAAACGCCCTGATTTTTCAATGACTTACAAAACGCACTTCAGGCAGTTTCCTGTCAGCCGGTGCGCCGCCACCCATGCAGGCCGATTTTCTGCGCAACACAATATCTGGTATGTACGAATTCGCCATAAAACATGCGGCGCCAGCGCGCGCATGCGCTCGCACAGCGGAAAAATGGCCGCGCCGCGCATCGGAACTTGTGGCAATCGGCTCCGGTCAGACACCCCGCATCACCGAGGTCCCGCACCCATGAGACAGTTTCTTCGCCGCCGTCGCCGCAACCGTCACCCTCTTCGCCCCGCTCGCCGCCGGCGCGCAGCCCAAGGACCCGGCGCAGCCGAGCTTCGCGCCCATCATCAAGCGCGTCGCGCCAGCCGTCGTCAACATCGCCGTGCGCGGGACCATGGCCGTGCAGCGCAATCCGTTCTTCGACGATCCGATGTTCCGGCGCTTCTTCAACATGCCGCCCGACGCCACGCCGCAGGAGCGCGAATTCAGGAGCGCCGGCTCCGGCGTCATCGTGGACGCCAAGTCCGGCTACATCGTCACCAATGCCCACATGGTCAAGAACGCCACGGAAATCACCGTCGCGCTGGTCGACGAGCGCGAACTGAAAGCCGAGGTCGTCGGCTCGGATGAGCGATCGGACGTCGCGGTCCTGCGCGTCAAGGAAGGGAAATTGCCCGCTGAAATCCACCTGGCCGACTCCTCGAAACTCGAGGTCGGCGATTTCGTGATCGCGATCGGCAACCCCTTCGGGCTGCAGCACAGCGTGACCTCCGGCATCGTGAGCGCCCTCGGCCGCACCGGCATTACCCGCGACAATTACGAGGATTTCATCCAGACCGACGCGGCCATCAACCCCGGCAATTCCGGCGGCGCGCTGGTCAGCATGGACGGCGAACTGGTCGGCATCAACTCGGTGATCCTGTCGGGCGGGAATGGCGGCAACATCGGGATCGGGTTCGCAATCCCGTCGAACATGGTCCGTTCGATCATGGACCAGCTGATCGCGACGGGCTCCGTCAATCGCGGCCAGCTCGGCGTCCTGACGCTGAGCCTGACGCCGGATTTCCGCAAGAGCCTCGGCCTTGGCGACGACGTCCAGGGCGCGCTCGTGTCACAGGTCTCCGAAGGCTCGGCCGCTGCCCGGGCCGGAATCCAGGCCGGCGACGTCATCACGAGCGTGAGTGGCCAGCCGGTCAAGGGCGCGGCGGAGCTGCGTAACGCCATCGGCATGCTGAAGGTCGGCGAATCGGTCGCCGTCAGCCTGCTGCGGGACGGAAAGCCCAGGAACCTGACGGCCGTGCTGCGCGAACCCGCGCAGCTCGCCGATGCCTCGGCGATCCATCAGGCGCTCGCCGGCGCCGACCTCGTCGATGCCCCCGAAGGCTCGGGTGGCGGGGTGATCATCCGCGGCGTGCAGCCGGACAGCCCGGCGGCACAGGCGGGCCTGCGGGCGGAAGACCGGATCGTCGCCGTCAATCGCACGCGGATCACGAGCATTGCGCAGCTGCGCGAGGCCACGAAGGACCAGGAATCGATGCTGATCCAGCTGCAGCGCGGCAACCAGTCGCTGATCCTGCCCCTGCGCTGAGGCTTTCCGGGCGGGCCGCAGTCGCGGCCCGCCTTATAATCAGCGGATGGCAACGCGCTCCGTCTGTGTGCTCGGCGGCTCGGGATTCGTGGGCACGCGCCTGTGCGCCGCGCTCGCCCGGGAGGGCTGGCGCATCACGGTACCGACCCGCAATCCCGCCGGGGCCAATCACCTGGCGATGATTCCCTCGCTGCGCCTGGTCGGGGCCGACGTGCACGATCCCGCGCAGCTTGCCGCCCTCTGCGACCGCCAGCAGGCGGTCGTCAACCTGGTCGGTATCCTCAATGAGAGCGGCCGCGACGGCAGCGGCTTCCGGCGCGTGCACACGGAACTTGCCCGCAAGCTCGTCGCTGCCTGCCGCCACGGGCGCGTGGATCGCCTGCTGCAGATGAGCGCGCTCAATGCCGATGCGGACGGCGGCGCGAGCCATTACCTGAAGAGCAAAGGCGCTGCCGAACGTATCGTCCGCGAGGAATCGGGTCCGGATCTTCGCTTCACGATCTTCCAGCCCTCGGTGATCTTCGGCCCGGAGGACGATTTCGTGAACCGGTTCGCGGGCCTGCTGCGGATGATTCCGCTGGCACTCCCGCTTGCGCGGCCGCGGGCGATGTTCGCGCCCGTATGGGTCGAGGACGTGGTCGCGGCGATGCTGCGTGCGCTCGACGACGACGCGACCGCCGGCGAGTGCTACCAGCTCTGCGGGCCGGATCGGTATTCGCTGCGCGAGATCGTGTGCCTGGTGCGCGATGAGCTCGGGCTTTCGCGCGCGGTCATCGGGTTGCCGGACTGGGCGGCGCGGTTGCAGGCGGGGATCTGCGATTTCGTGCCGGGCAAGCCGTTCTCCACGGACAATTATCGTTCCCTGACGGTTGACAGCGTCTGCTCGCGTCAACGGTCTTGCGCGTCTCGGCATTCACCCCCAGCCGCTCGCGGCGATTCTTCCGCGGTATCTCGGCGATCAGGGCCACGCCGGGCGCAATTCACGCTATCGCCAGAGCGCCAGCCGCTAGATCGGATCGGGCAAGGCGCGCGCGCAATCGTCGCGCGCGCCACGCTCCGCGAGCCGGATCCGGCGGGGTGTCCCCTCGCTGCGCCGGAACTGATGCTCCGCTCGGGGACACCACCGCCACCTCGCTCGCGGAGTCGTGAATCAAGGCTTGGGGCACAACAGACTCCGGGCGCGTGCGTCGTGGGCGAGTGCCCGGATCGCGGCGTAGTAGTCGGGAAGGTTGCCGGCGTGCTGGGCGAGTAGGTCGGCCAGAGCGGGAACGCAGCGGTAGTAGGTGGCGACGGCGGCGAGGCGGGCGTTGTTGAGCTCGCCGATGGATTTCACGCCGAGAGCCGACATCGAATCGCGAAGTCGGGTGAGCTCGGCGGCCTTGGCGGCGCGCATTTCGGCGCTGGGCGGGCCGCTCGCGTAGAGGGCGGCCAGACGGTCGCGGGTTGCGACCATCAGGTCGGAGAGCTCGCGTTCGCGCTGGCTCGACGCGTTGAAGGCGGCGAGCTCGTCGCCGCGGCCGACGTGGGTGAGCCAGCGGCGCGCGCCTTCGTTCTCGACGACCGTCGCGAAGGCCTCGTTGAAGTCGCTGTCGCCCGGGACATAGGCCGCCTGATGGGCGAGCTCGTGGAACATGACCGCCGCGAGTTCTGCGTCGCCATAGCGCAGCATCGTGTTCAGCACCGGGTCCCGCAGGTGCCCGAGCGTCGAATAGGCGAGCGACGGGCCGACATAGACGTCGCGGCCGCGGTCCGCCATGCGGCGCGCCGCGCGCGCCGCGCCCTGTTCCTTGAAATAGCCGCGATAGACGACGCAACCGGCGACCGGGAAACACCAGCGCTGCGGCTTGACCGAGAACTCCGGGGCCGCGAACAGGTTCCAGGTCGCGTATGGCCGGCCGAGGTCCGCGTAACTGCGATAGCTGCCGTTGTCCGGCAGGCCCAGTTCCGAGACCGCGAAGTCCCGCGCGCGGCTCGCGTAGTCGAGCCTGCGGCGCAGGGCCTCGTCCGTGCGCTCGCTTGCGACGAGTTGGGCGATCGGCTCGCGGCGGCGGTTCATGTCGAGCTGCCCGGCGGCCAGGTGCACGTAGTAGCAACCCGAAAGCGCGAGGCCGGCCGCTGTGAGCGCGAGGCGCGCGATCAGGCGCATTTGGGCATCGGGTAACATGGCGAAATGGAAGTCTATCTGGTCGGCGGCGCGGTCCGTGACGAGCTGCTCGGCCGGCCCGTGCGCGAGCGCGACTGGGTCGTCGTCGGGGCGACGCCGCAGGCGATGCTGGACGCCGGCTACCGCCAGGTCGGGCGCGACTTCCCGGTGTTCCTGCACCCCGATACCAGCGAGGAATACGCGCTGGCGCGCACCGAGCGCAAGACCGGCCGCGGCTACCACGGGTTCGAGATGCGGTTCTCGCCGGACGTCACGCTCGAGGAAGACCTGCGCCGCCGCGACCTCACGATCAACGCCATCGCGCGCGCGCCGGACGGCCGCCTGATCGATCCCTGCGGGGGCCAGCGCGACCTCGAAGCGCGCACGCTGCGCCACGTGTCGGAGGCCTTCAACGAGGACCCGGTGCGCATCCTGCGCGTCGCGCGCTTCCTGGCGCGCTTCCAGCCGGCGGGTTTCAGCGTCGCGGCCGAGACCCTGGTCCGGATGCGCGCGATGGTCGCCTCGGGCGAGGTGGACGAACTCGTGGCCGAGCGTGTCTGGCAGGAGACCGAGAAGGCGCTTGCCGAGCCGGCACCCGATGCCTGGCTCAAGCTGCTGCACGACTGCGGCGCGCTCGCGCGCATCTACCCGGAACTGGATGCGCTCTACGGCGTCCCGCAGCCCGAGAAGTGGCATCCGGAAATCGACACCGGCCTGCACATGGAACTCGTGCTGCAGGCGGCGGCCGACCTGACGCCCGAGCCGCGCATCCGGTTCGCCGCATTGATGCATGACCTCGGCAAAGGCCGCACGCCCCGCTCGCAATGGCCGGCGCACCGCGGCCACGAGGAGCGCGGCGTGGCGCTGATCCGCGAGCTGGCCACGCGGCTGCGCGTGCCCGGCGACTATCGCGAGCTCGCGGAACTCGCGGCGCGCTGGCATGGCCTCGCGAATCGCGCGATGGAATTGCGGCCCCGTACCCTGCTCGAGCTGCTCGAGTCCTGCGATGCGATGCGCCGGCCCGACCGGTTCCGCGAGTTGCTGTTCGCCTTCGAGGCGGACTATCGCGGCCGCGGCGGCTGGCGGGGACGCCCCTATCCGCAGGCGGAACGCATGCGCCGCGCGCTTTCGATCGCGCTCGCGACGACGCTCGACGACGCGGATCGCAAGGGACTTCCGGGAGAACAGATCGGCGTGCTGCTGCGCCGCAGGCGACTCGCGGCGCTGCGCCAGATGAATTGACCCGGCCGGGTCAGCCCAGGATCCAGACGATCAGCGCGGCAAGCGCCACGCGGTAGACCGCGAACGACGCCAGGCCGAAGCGCGCGATGAACTTCAGCAGCACGTGGATGCACAGGTAGCCGGTCACGGCCGATACGATGAAGCCGAGACCCATGCTCTGCCAGTCCGTGCCGTTGCCGGGCCCGGTCAGCAGCTTCAGGAACTCATAGCCGCCTGCCATCGCGATGCCGGGCACCGCGAGCAGGAAGGAATATCGCGCGCTCGCCACGCGCGTCAGCCCGAGCCCGCGCGCCATGGTCATCGTCACGCCGGAACGCGACGTGCCCGGCATCAGCGCGAGCGCCTGCGCCGCGCCGATCAGGAGCGCATCGCGCCAGCCGACGCTGTATTCATCGCGACGCTGGGCGCCCAGGCGATCGGCGAGCCACATCAATATGCCGAAGCCGGCCAGCGTGCTCGCGACGAACAGGGGATTCCGGAGCATCAGCTCGATGTAGTCGCCGAAGAAGAGTCCCACGAGCCCGACCGGAATCGTGCCGACGACGATGCACCAGGCCAGCCGGCCATCCGGCGTCAGGCCGCCGCCGGAGAACGAACCGAACCACGCGCGCGCCATCTGCAGGAGCTGCACGCGAAAATAAGCGACCACGGCGATCAGCGTGCCGAGATGGAGCGCGACATCGAAGGCGACGCCCTGGTCCGGCCAGCCGAGCAGGCTCGGCACGAGAATCAGGTGGCCGGAACTCGAGATCGGCAGGAATTCGGACAGGCCCTGGACGATCGCGAGCACGATGGCGTGAATGGGATCCACGATCGCAGTCTACAGGCTCGCGGAGAGATCGCGGAATGCGAAGCCCGAAAGTGTGGCATCGATCCCGCGCGTTAGCGCCATGACCTTGAAGCGTTCGCCCATCTCGCCGGGAAGCAGGAGCATCGAGGCACCCTGGCTCAAGGCCAGTGCGTCGCGCGTGCTCGCGCCTTCGAGGGCCGCGGCAAGCTCGCGGTCGATGCCAAGCGCGGCAAGGAAATGCGCCTGGGTCGCGAAGCCGGCCACTTCGAGTCCGGCCGCAGCGGCGGCCTCCGCAACGGCGGTGAAATCGACCCAGGCTGTCAGGTCCTGAAGGCCCGGGCGCGCGAACACGTCGTCCACGCGCCGGTGCCGATAGAAGGCGCACAGGGTCCCGCCGTCGCGCGACGGATGGTAGTACTGCGATCGCGGCAGGCCGTAGTCGATCAGGAGGAGCGTCCCTCTTCGCAATGTCTCGGTCGCAGCGCTGATCCAGGCGGGCAGCATCGGCCGCCATTCGGATTCGTAACCGACGGGCAGGGCAAGACCGAGACCGGCGACGGCTCTTGCGAGCACCGCGTCCGCGGGGCGCGGTTGCCAGCCGAATTCCTCAGCTGATGCGATGACTCCGATCGCCTGGCAACCGGCGGCCGCCACGCGAAATCGCTCGACCGGCATCGCGTCCACGACTTCATTCGCGAGCGCCACACCTTGCCATGCCGCGGCCGGAGGTCCGTCCAGCCATTCGACGCGCGCGGCAAGGTCCGGAAGGGCGGCGATGCGCGTCTGCTGTTCCGCGCGAAGCGGTCCGCTGATCTCGACGATGCGATAGCGGCGCGGCAAGGCATCGAGGCCGGCGAGCGCCTGCAGGAGGCCCGCCGCGAGGACGCCGCTGCCGGCACCGTATTCGACGACGTCGCCGCCTCGCGTGCGCGCCAGCAGTTCGGCGACCTGTTTCGCGAGGCAGCGTGCGAAGAGCGGCGAGATCTCCGGCGCTGTCACGAAATCGCCGCCGGCCCCGAATCGCGCCTGTCCCGCCATGTAATAGCCAAGGCCCGGCGCATAGAGCGCTGCGTCCATGAATCGCGGGAACGGCAGCCAGCCGCCGGCGGCCGCGACCAGCGAGCGCAGGTGGTCCGCGACGCGCGTGCTGTGCGCAGCCTCCGCAGGCGAAAGTGGCGGCAAGGACCCGGGGTTCAGCATCGTGCGGCCCGCCCGGCATGGTATCGTCGCCACCCGGCTCTTCCAGCGACCTGAACGCGATGCCAGCAGCCGCCCCTGCGCTCAAAGACAAAGTCGTGCTGATCACCGGCGCCGCCAGGCGCATCGGCGCGGCGATGGCGCTGGCGTTTCATGCCGAGGGTGCGAAGGTCGCCGTGCATTACCACCGTTCCGCCGCCGAGGCCGGACGGCTGGTTGCCGCGATGAATGCGGAGCGGCCGGCGTCGGCTGCGGCATTCGGCGCGGACCTGGCCGATCTCGCGGCACTCCAGGTCCTCCCTGCGGAAGTGGTTGGCACCCTTGGCGCACTCGACGTGCTCGTCAACAACGCCTCCACCTTCTATCCGACGCCGGTCGGGAACATCACGCCGCTGCAATTCGAGGATCTGATCGGCACGAACCTGCGCGCTCCGCTGTTCCTTTCCCAGGCCGCCGCGCCCGAACTGAAGAAGCGCAGGGGTCTCATCCTCAATATCGCCGACATCCACGCATTGCGGCCGCTCGGCCGGCACTCGGTATATTGCGCGGCGAAGGCAGCGCTCGTGATGCTGACGCAGTCGCTCGCGCGCGAACTCGGCCCCGAGATCCGCGTCAACGCCATTGCGCCCGGGCCCGTGATGTGGCCCGAGAACAGCGTCGACGAGGAACTGCGCCAGCGCATCGTGGCGCGCACCGCGCTGAAGCGCAGCGGCTCCGCGGACGATGTCGCGAAGGCGGCGATCTTCTTCGCGACCAATGCGCCGTTCGTGACCGGACAGGTGCTCGCGGTCGACGGCGGAAGGCTGATCGGCGGCGAGGACCGCTGAGCGGGGCATCAGTCCTCCCCGTCGAGCGACGCTTCGCGGAGCGCGTGGCTCCTGCGGTCGAATTCCTTCCCACAGCGCGCCGAATGTCGCCCCGAGCACCGGGTGCCGCTGCTGCGGCGCAAGCTCCGCCAGCGGCCCGAGCACGTAGGCGCGCTCGGCGAGATCCGCACGCGGCAGCGTCGCGCCGGGAAACTGGCCGACCAGGTCGCCGTACAGCAGGAGATCGAGATCCAGCGTCCGCGGCGCCCATTTCTTCGCGCCATGCTCGCGCCCGCAGGCCGCCTCGACCGCTTTCAGGCGCTCCAGCACCTTCGTCAGCGGTTCATCGGTCTCGAAACCGGCGACCAGGTTGATGAAGTCGTCGCCCTTGAAACCGACCGCCGCATTGGACCAGGCGCGTGATACGCGCAATCCGGGGTACGCGGCGGCGAGCGCCGCGATCGCCATTCGCAGATGGGTTCGCGGCCGGATGTTGCTGCCGGCCGCGACGAAGACCTCAGGCATCGCGGCTGCGCTCGATGATCACGCCGACGTCGCGGGAATGGCGGATCGCGCCCGGCTTGTGCACCGTCACGCGCACCTTCGCGACCGGGAACTCCGCGAGCACCAGGCCCGCGATGCGCTCGGCGAGGGTCTCGACGAGCTGGAAGCGGCTCGCTTCGACGAATGCGAGCACGCGCTTCGCAACCGACTTGTAATTGAGCGTGTCGTCGATCGAGTCGCTGGCGGCCGCGGCGGACAGGTCGAACGACATCTCGAGGTCGATCTCGATGCGCTGCCGGACCACGCGTTCCCAGTCGAAGATCCCGATCACGGCCTCGGTCGAAAGCGACGTCAGGAAGATCTTGTCCACGATCCCTCTCAGTGCCGCGGCGCGGCCAGTTCGTCCAGCGGCCAACGCGCGCGGGCGCGCACCGGCAGCGCCTCGCGCTCGCCGGCGGCCAGCCGTTCGTGCCCTGCGAGCGCAATCATGGCCGCATTGTCGGTGCAGAACTCCGGGCGCGGATAATGCACGCGCCCGCCCTTTGCTGTGACCGCGGCCAGCAGTTCCTCGCGCAGGCGCCGGTTCGCACCGACGCCGCCAGCGACGACGAGCGCCCTGATGCCGGTCTCGCGCATCGCGCGCAATGACTTGGCGACCAGCGTCTCGACGATCGCCGACTCGAAGCCACGCGCCGCGTCAGCGCGCCCCTGCGCATCGAGTTCGCGCCCGCGAAGCGCGACCACGACTGCCGTCTTGAGGCCGCTGAAGCTGAAGTCGAGCCCCGGCCGGTCGAGCATGGGCCGCGGGAACTCGAATACCCCGTCATGCCCCGATTCCGCGAGCTTCGCGAGCGCGGGCCCGCCGGGGTAGCTGAGCCCGAGCAGTTTCGCGGTCTTGTCGAAGGCCTCGCCGGCTGCGTCGTCCTGGGTTTCGCCGAGAATCCGGTAGCGGCCGATCCCGGTGACCTCGACCAGCATCGTGTGGCCGCCCGAGACCAGAAGCGCGATGAACGGGAAGTCCGGTGCCCCGGGTTCGAGCCGCGGCGCCAGCAGATGGCCTTCCAGATGATGCACACCGACGACGGGCACATCCCAGGCATAGCCCAGGCCGCGCGCCACGGTCGCGCCGACGAGCAGCGCCCCGATCAGGCCGGGCCCGGCGGTATAGGCAATCCCATCAATGGCTTGCGGGGCGATTCCTGCATCCGCGAGACAGTCCTCGATCATCGGCAGAAGCCGTTCGACATGCTCGCGCGAGGCGAGCTCAGGCACGACCCCGCCATGGGGCCGGTGCAGCTCGATCTGGCTCCACACGCGATTAGCCATAAGGCCGCGTTCGCCGTCGTAAACGGCAACCGCGGTCTCGTCGCAGGAGGTTTCGATGCCGAGGACTTTCATGAAGCTAGTCTTTTGATTTTCCGGGGGCAGATCACTACAATTCCGGGCCCTTTCCCCGGGGCGGTTTCCGGGGGTCGCCCATCCGATGAGGTCTGAATGCCGAGCGTCCGTATCCGCGAGAACGAGTATTTCGACGCCGCGTTGCGCCGTTTCAAGCGCGCCTGCGAAAAGGCTGGCGTGCTGACTGAACTGCGTCGCCGGGAATTCTACGAGAAGCCCACCCAGGAACGGAAACGCAAGAAGGCCGCGGCAATCAAGCGCCACCTCAAGCGCGCCACGCGCGACGGCGGCCGCAGCGCGACACGCTGATCCCGGGATGACCCTCAAGGCCCGCATTACCGAAGACATGAAGACTGCGATGCGCTCGGGCGAAAAGGATCGCCTCTCGTGCATCCGCATGCTCCAGGCGGGCATCCAGCAACGCGAAGTGGACGAGCGCATCTCGCTCGACGATGCGCAGGTGCTCGCCGTCATCGACAAGATGATCAAGCAACGCCGCGAATCCGTGGTCCAGTTCGAGGCCGGCAAGCGCGCCGACCTGGTTGCCAAGGAGTCGGCCGAGATCGCCTGGCTGACCCAGTACCTGCCCGCCCAGCTCGGCGACGCCGAACTCGAAGCGCTGATCCGCGAAGCGATCGCCGCAACCGGCGCCGCCTCGATGAAGGAGATGGGCAAGGTCATGAGCGTCCTGAAGCCGAAGGTCCAGGGCCGCACCGACATCGGCGCGTTGTCGACGCGCATCAAGGCCGCGCTAGGCGGTTGATGACATGAGTCCCAGCAGGGTTCCGGACGGCGAGACGCGCGGCTTCATCGTGCCGATCGGCGGCGCCGAGAACAAGGAAAACGACCCGAGCATCCTGGAGCGCTTCGTGCGCGTGTCGGGCGGCAGCGACGCCGACATCGTCGTGATCCCGACCGCGAGCCGTGCGCACGAGACCGGCCCGCGCTACGAGCAGCTGTTCCGGGACCTGGGCGCCGCGCATGTCGCGGTGATGGATTTCGACACGCGGCGCGACTGCCAGGAAAAGGGCCGTCTCGAACGCCTGGCCCAGGCGACGGGCATCTTCTTCACCGGCGGCAACCAGCTGCGCCTCACGACGCTCCTCGGCGGCACGCCGGTCGCGAAGCTGATCCGCTCGCAGAACGCCCGCGGCGTGACCATCGGCGGCACCAGCGCCGGCGCCAGCATCCTGTCCGAGCACATGATCGCCTTCGGCGACGACGGTTCGTCTGCGATCGCCGGCAGCGTGCGGCTCGCGCCCGGACTCGGGCTCACCAACCGCTTCATCATCGACCAGCATTTCCGCCAGCGCGATCGCCTGGGCCGGCTGATCACGGCGCTTGCCTACAACCCGTTCGCGGTCGGTATCGGCCTCGACGAGGACACGGCCGCGTTCATCGGGCCCGACGAGACGCTCGAGATCGTCGGCAGCGGCAGCGTGACAGTCGTCGATGCCTCGAAGGTCACGTTCTCTTCCGTGGACAGCGCCGCCGAGGGCCAGCCGATCTGCATCCTCGGCCTAGTCGTGCACCTCCTGGCCGCGGGCGCGAGCTTCAATCTCCACACGCGAGTCGCCCACAGCGCCTGAGTCTTCCGATGCGCATACTCGACCGTTCCGTCTACGTCGGGCCATCGCATTTCGCGCGCTTCCCGGTCATCCGCCTCGAATTGGATCTCGGAGAGCTTGAGGCCTGGCCAACAGGTCGACTAGGCCAGCACTTCGTTGCAGGCCTCGTCGAGGCGCTGCCCGGACTCGCGGAGCACGGCTGTTCCTACCAGGTGCCGGGCGGATTCATCCGCCGCATGAACGAAGAAGACGGCACCTGGCTCGGCCACGTGCTCGAGCATGTCGCGCTCGAGCTGCAGAATGTCGCGGGCGAGGACGTCAGCTTCGGCAAGACGCGCAGCCTCGACAAGCCGGGCATTTACTCCGTCGTTTACGAATACGCCGAGCGCGAGGAAGGCATTGCGGCCGGCGAGCTCGCGCTGCGCCTGCTCTGCTCGCTGCTGCCGGAGAAGATCCGCCCGGCGGGCACCGTGCCGGAAGGCTGGAGCTGGCCGACCGCACGCGACGAATACATCCGCTTTGCTCAGCGGCGCGCGCTCGGGCCCTCGACGGCTTCGTTGGTGCATGCCGCCGAGAAGCGCGGCATTCCGTGGCTCAGGCTCAACGACCAGTCGCTGATCCAGCTCGGCCACGGCCGCTACCAGCAGCGCCTGCAGGCGACCGTCACCGGGCGCACGCCGCATATCGCGGTCGAGCTCGCGAGCGACAAGGAGGAGACCAACCGCATCCTCGGCTCGCTCGGCCTTCCGGTGCCGCGCCAGGAACTGGTGCAGTCCGAACGCGAAGCAGTGCGCGCGGCGAACCGGCTCGGCTTCCCGGTCGTCACCAAGCCCTACAACGGCAACCATGGCCGCGGCATCTCGATCCGGCTGATGAGCGACGAGGAAGTCGCACGCGGCTTTGCCGCGGCGCGCGAACATTCGCGCTCGGTGATCGTCGAGACTTTCCTCGAGGGCGACGACCACCGGCTGCTGGTCGTCAACGGCGAACTGGTCGCCGCGACGCGGCGCACGCCGGGCCACGTGGTCGGCGACGACAGGCACAAGGTCACCGAGCTGATCGAGATCGTCAACCAGGATCCGCGCCGCGGCGTCGGCCACGAGAAGGTGCTGACGCGCCTCGAGCTCGACGCGCAGGCCGAGGCGATGCTCGCGCGCGCCGGGCTCACGGCGGATTCGGTCCCCGAGGCCGGGCGGAAAGTCTACCTGCGCTCGACCGCGAACCTCTCGACCGGCGGCACGGCGACCGACGTGACCGACGTGATCCACCCGGACAACCGCGACATGGCCGTGCGCGCGATCCGCGCCATCGGCCTCGACGTCGGCGGCGTGGATTTCCTGTCGAAGGACATCACGCTCTCCTACCGCGAGATCGGCGGCGGCATCTGCGAAGTCAACGCGGCGCCGGGATTCCGGATGCACGTCGCGCCCTCCGAAGGCACGCCGCGCGACGTCGCGACGCCCGTCATCGACCTGCTGTTCCCGCAGGGCTCGCCGTCCCGCGTGCCGATCGCGGCGATCACCGGCACGAACGGCAAGACGACGACGGCGCGCATGCTCGCGCACATATTGAAGATGGCCGGCTACACGCCCGGCCTCACGACCACCGACGGCGTCTACATCGACGGCCAGCGCACCGTGTCCGGCGACATGACGGGCCCGGTCTCGGCGCGCATGGTGCTGGCCGATCCGCACATCGACGCGGCCGTGCTCGAGACCGCGCGCGGCGGGCTCCTGCGCGCGGGCATGGGCGTGCCGAGCGTGGATGTGGGCGCGGTGCTCAACGTGCAGGCGGATCACCTGGGACTCAAGGGGATCGACACGCTGGAGCAGCTCGCGGAGATCAAGCGCGTCGTCGTCGAGGTCGCGACCGGCTGCGCGGTGCTGAATGCCGACGATCCGCTGGTACTGCGCATGTCAGCGCACACCGATGCGGAACACATCTGCTACGTGACGCTGAACCCGCAGCATGCGCTGGTGCGCGAGCACATCCGCGCGGGCGGCCGCGCCTGCGCGCTCGAGGCCGGCGTCAACGGCCAGATGGTCACGCTCTACGACCGCGGCGGCCACATCCCGCTGGTCTGGACCCACCTGATCCCGGCGACGCTCGAGGGCCGCGCGACGCACAACGTGCAGAACGCGATGTTCGCCGCGTCGATGGCCTTCTCGCTCGGCGTCAAGCTCGACGCGATCCGCCAGGGACTGCGCACCTTCGACACGACCTTCTACCAGGCCCCCGGGCGCATGAACATCTTCGACGAGCATCCGTTCAAGGTGCTGTTCGACTACGGCCACAACGCGCACGCGGTCTCGATGCTCGCCGACCTGGCGGGCCGCCTCGATGTCACCGGCCGGCGCATCGTCGTGCTCGCGGGTCCGGGCGACCGGCGCGACGATGACCTGCGCGCGATCGCGCTGGCGGTCGCGGGGCGATTCGATCACTACATCTGCCGCCGCGACGACAACCTGCGCGAACGCGCGAGCGACGAGGTGCCGCGCATCCAGGCCGCGGCGCTGATCGCCGCGGGCGTCAAGGAATCCGCGATTTCCGTGATCCCGGACGAGCAGGAGGCAGATCGACGCCGCGCTGCGCATGGGCTTGCCCGGCGACCTGATCCTGATCTTCGCCGACGCGCTGGTCCGTTCCTGGAAGCAGATCATCCGCTTCCGGCCCGAAGGCACGACGGCGCCCGCCGCGGCACGCGCGGCGGAACCGGTCGCGTCCGTGCCGCTCGCCGAGGCGGCAGCCGAGCACGTCGCGCCGCTGTCCCTTGACGGGTTGATCCGCGACGAGCGCGGCATCCGCTATGCGCCGGAGGCGAGCGACTGATCGAGTCACCGTCAGCGCCGTTCACCGACTCGCGGCGACTGACCGGCCACAACCGGTTTTTCGGCGGCCCCGGCGCCGTGCTCGAAGCCGCGGCCGGCGATACGAATTCCGCCCTCATCGAGGCCTGGGCGCAGCGCCTGCGGCGCGCGAAGAAGAGGCTCGGTTGGCCCGAAGCGCCGATCGTCGCGATTCCACACGCCTCGGGCGCTTCGCTGGCATTTGCAGCGGCCGCCGATCAGCTGATCACGGCGACCGAACTCAACGAATGGGCGCTCGCTGCAACGCTCCTCGAACGCAAGCCGGCGCGCGAGGCGGAATTGCTCGCCGCGCTCGCCTTCGAACAACCCGATGCGCTCGCGCCGCCCGGCATCGAGGAGGCCGCGGCGCTTCAGCGCCTCGCGGCGCGCGCCGCCGGCGAAGCGAATCCTCGCCTGCGCGCGCTGCTCGAGGCCGCGCATGGCCGCGGGTTGTCCTGCCTGCTCGACGATGAATTCCTGACCATCGGCGCGGGGATCGGCGGGCGGACCTGGCCCTTGCCCGACCTGCCGCAGGTCTCGGCGGTACCCTGGGCGGAGCTCAGCGCCATCCCGATTGCGCTCGTGACCGGCACCAACGGCAAGACGACGGTCGTGCGCCTGATCGCAGCCTGCGCACAGGCTGCCGGCCGGACGACGGGGCACAGTTGCACCGACGGTCTCACCATCGACGGTGCGAGCATCGAGGCCGGCGATTATTCCGGGCCCGCCGGCGCGCGCACCGTGCTGCGCGATGCACGCGTGCAGTTCGCGGTGCTCGAGACCGCCCGCGGCGGACTGCTGCGCCGCGGACTCGCCGTGGAACACGCGGACGCCGCCGTCATCACCGGCGTCAGCGCCGACCACTTCGGCGAATACGGCGTGCACGATCTCGAATCGCTCACCGACGTCAAGCTCGCAGTCGCGCGCGCGCTCGACGACGACGGACGCCTCATCGTCAATGCCGACGACGCGATGCTGGCTGCGCGGGCGCCGACCACGGGCAAGCCGCTCGCCTGGTTCGCGCAGGACGCCAATCATCCCCTGCTGGTCGCGCAACGGCAGGCCGGCGGACCGGGCTGCGGCGTCAGCAACGGGCGACTCCTGCTGTCGGCAGGCGACGTCGAGCACGATCTCGGCGCCATCGCTGCGCTGCCGCTCGCGGCCGGCGGCCTCGCGACCTTCAACATCGCCAACCTCGCGGCAGCGGCGCTCGCCGCGGTCGCGCTTGGCATCTCGCCGAATACGATCGCCAGGGTGTTTGCGCACTTCGGTACGGACCCGATGGACAACCCGGGCCGCCTGATGCGCTACGAACTGGGCGGCCTGCAACTGGTCGTGGATTTCGCCCACAATCCCGCGGCGCTCACGAGCCTGCTCGAACTCGCGGGCCGACTGCGCAGCGGGCGGCTCGCGCTGCTGCTCGGGCAGGCCGGCAATCGTGCAGACGAGGACATGCGATGCCTCGCCGAGGTCGCGGTCGCCGCGCACCCGGACCTCGTCGTCGTCAAGGAACTCGCGGGTTACCGGCGCGGCCGCGACGAAGGCGAAGTCCCCAGGATCCTGCGCAAGGCCCTGCAGGACGCGGGCCTGCCGGACACCGTGATCCGCGAACAACCGGATGAACTCGCGGCAGCGCGCACGGCGCTCGCCTGGGCGCGCAAGGGCGACGTCCTCGCCCTGCCCCTGCACTCGCGCTCGGGCCGCAAGGACGTCCTCGCCCTGCTCGACCGGCTGCAGCGCAAGGGCTGGTCCGCGGGCGATCTGGTGCCGGCCTGAGGTATCTTGTCGCATGGCCGGCCGGATTCCGCAGTCCTTCATCGATGAGCTGATCGCCCGCACCGACATCGTCGAGCTGGTCGGCAGCCGCGTGCAGCTGAAGCGCGCGGGTCGTGAATGGAAGGCCTGCTGCCCGTTCCACGCCGAGAAGACACCGTCCTTCTGGGTGAGCCCCGACAAGCAGTTCTATCACTGCTTTGGCTGCGGCGCGCACGGCACCGCGCTCGGCTTCCTGATGGAGCACGACAAGCTGCCGTTCCCGGATGCGGTGGACGAACTCGCATCGCGGCTCGGGCTCGAAGTGCCGCGCGAGGACGACGGCCGCGGCGCGCGCGCGCGGCCCGGCGAGGAACTATACGAACTTCTGGCGCAGGTCTCGCAGTTCTACCGAGATTCGCTGCGCGAGTCCGCACGCGCCAAGAAATACCTGGCGGGACGCGATATCACGCCCGAAACCTGCGTCAAGTTCGCGATCGGCTATGCACCGAATGCCTGGGACGCAGTGCTGAAGCGCTTCGGCGGCAACGCGGAGCGTGATCGGCAGCTCGTAGATGCCGGCCTCGTCATCGAGCGCAGCGGCAAGGGGGAGTCGGGTTTCTACGACCGTTTCCGCGACCGCGTGATGTTTCCGATCCGCGATGCGCGCGGGCGAGTGATTGCCTTCGGCGGCCGCATCATCGACGAAGGCGAGCCGAAATACCTGAACTCGCCTGAGACGCCGCTGTTCCACAAGGGCCGCGAACTCTACGGTCTCTACGAAGCGCGCCAGGCGCTGCGCAAGATCGAGCGGCTGATGGTGGTCGAAGGCTATGTCGATGTCGCGCGCCTCGCCCAGGCAGGCATCGCGTATTCAGTCGCGACCCTTGGCACGGCGACGACGACCGAGCACCTGAATCGCCTGTTCCGCGTGACCAGCGAAATCGTGTTCTGCTTCGACGGCGACCGCGCCGGCCGCGCCGCCGCCTGGCGCGCACTCGAGAATGCGCTCGAACACGCGCGCGACGGGCGGCAGCTGCGTTTCCTGTTCCTGCCCGAGGGCCATGATCCCGACACGCTGGTCGGCGAGGAAGGCGCCGAGGCCTTCGAGGCACGCCTGGCCACGGCGCTGCCCTTGTCGGAATTCCTCGTGACCCAGCTCGCGGCGCAGGCCGATCTCGCGACCGTCGACGGCCGCGCCCGGCTTGCCGAACTCGCGCGGCCGCTGCTCGCACGCGTGCCGGCGGGCGTCTATCACGAATTGCTGCTCGAGCGCCTCGCTCAGGAAGTCCGCATGCCCGCGGGCCGCCTCGCAGAGCTCCTGAATGCGAAGGCGGAGAAACCCCGCGCCGGCAGGCCGCCGTCCGGGCGCAGGACCGCGGTCTCTGCCGGACGCCATCCGCTGCTGACCCAGGTCATCATGCTGCTGCTGCACCACCCTTCCGCCGGGCGCGCGGTTGCAAAGCCGCCGGAGTTCCTGCAGGGCGATCACAAGGGATTCGCCGTGCTGCTGGAGCTCCTCGAGACCTCGAGGGCCGAGCCGGAACTCACGACCGCGCAGCTGATCGAACGCTGGAGGGAGAGGCCCGAAGGCGCGCGACTCGCCGAGCTCGCCGCCGAGGAGTCGCTGGTGCGCGACGGGCGGGCAGCCGGTCGCGACCTCGTCATGGCACTCAAGCGCCTGGCGGCGGAATTCGGCCCCGAAAAGCGCCTGAACGACCTGATCGCCATGGCGCGCGAGCGCAAGCTGAGCAGCGAAGAACAGCTGGAATTTCAACGACTTCTGGGTGGCCGAGGGCAGCCGGCCGGGAGTTGAAAAGGCGCGCCTTGTCAAGACGGGCAGGCGCCCTAACTGTATAATAGCCGGCTGTTTTTGCCCCTCATAAACCTAGGCGAACCCACTTTTGAGCGAGAAAAAGCTCCCGATCATTCCTGAAGATCGCCAGTCGCAGCTCAAGCTCCTGATTGCGCGCGGCAAGGAGCAGGGCTACCTGACCTACGCCGAGGTCAACGATCACCTGCCGCCGGAAATCGTCGATCCGGAGCAAATCGAAGACATCGTCAACACGATCAACGACATGGGCATCACGGTGTACGAGAAGGCACCGGACGCCGAAGCCCTGCTGCTGACCGACGCCTCGGCCCCCGATGAAGAGGCCGTCGAGGAAGCCGCCGCCGCGCTCGCAATCGCGGATTCCGAATTCGGGCGCACGACCGACCCGGTGCGCATGTACATGCGCGAGATGGGAACGGTCGAACTGCTGACGCGCGAGGGCGAGATCCGCATCGCCAAGCGCATCGAGGAAGGCCTCGACCAGGTGCGCTCCGCCCTCGCCTACTACCCCCCGACCTACGACTTCCTGCTCGGCGCCTACGAGCCGGTCAAGGGCGGCCAGGGCCGCCTGACCGACATCATCGTCGGCTTCCTCGACCCGAATGCGCCGGACGAAATCGCGCAGCCGCACAACCCGAAGGCGGCGATCGTCAAGAAGGAAGAGCCCAAGCTCGACGACGACGAGGAGGCGGAGGAGTCCGAGGAAGACGAGGAAGCGATCGACACGGGACCGGATCCCGAGGAAACCGCTAAGCGTTTCGGCGCGATCGCGCGCCTGCACAACCAGGTCGGCAAGGGCCTCGCGACTGCACGCGGCGCCAAGGAACCGAAGGTCGTCCGCGCCCGCAAGAAACTCTCGGGCCAGTTCATGGAGCTGAAGCTCGCGCCGCGCATGTTCGACGCGCTGGTCGCGAACCTGCGCAGCCACGTGGACGAAGTGCGCCGCCTCGAGCGCGAGATCATGACGATCTGCGTGCGCCAGGCCGGCATGCCGCGCAAGGACTTCATCGCGACCTTCCCGAAGAACGAGACCAATACGCGCTGGATCGACAAGCACATCCGCGCGAAGCGCAAGCATTCCGCTGCGCTCGGCCGCCTCAAGGAAGAGGTCACGCGCCGCCAGCATGATTTGCGTGCCCTGGAAAAGCGCCTCGCGCGCTCGATCCAGGAGCTGAAGGCCGTCAACCGCGACATCGCGACCGGCGAGGCGATGGCGCGCCGCGCCAAGAAGGAGATGGTCGAGGCCAACCTGCGCCTCGTGATCTCGATCGCCAAGAAGTACACGAACCGCGGCCTGCAGTTCCTGGACCTGATCCAGGAAGGCAACATCGGCCTGATGAAGGCGGTGGACAAGTTCGAATACCGCCGCGGCTACAAGTTCTCGACCTACGCGACCTGGTGGATCCGCCAGGCGATCACACGCTCGATCGCCGACCAGGCGCGCACGATCCGCATCCCGGTGCACATGATCGAGACCATCAACAAGCTGAACCGCATCTCGCGGCAGATGCTGCAGGAGATGGGCCGCGAGCCGACGCCGGACGAGCTGGCCGAGCGCATGGAGATGCCCGAGGACAAGGTCCGCAAGGTGCTGAAGATCGCGAAAGAGCCGATCTCGATGGAGACCCCGATCGGCGACGACGAGGATTCGCATCTGGGCGACTTCATCGAGGACACGGCGGCAGAAAGCCCGCTCGATTCCGCGACCGTCGAGTCGCTGCGCGAGACCGTGCATGGCGTGCTGTCGCAGCTGACGCCGCGCGAAGCCAAGGTGCTGCGCATGCGCTTCGGCATCGACCTCTCGACCGACCATACGCTCGAGGAAGTCGGCAAGCAGTTCGACGTCACCCGCGAGCGCATCCGGCAGATCGAAGCCAAGGCGCTGCGCAAGCTGCGGCATCCCAGCCGCAGCGAGCAGCTGCGCAGCTTCCTGATGGAAGACTGACAGCAATGCCGCTTTCGCGCCGCCACCTGTTGCAGACAGGGCTCGGGGTCGCCGTATCCTTCGCGGCCGGTCCGGCGCTCGCGGTCGCGGAGACGCGCAGCGTAAGCCTCGTCAGCACGCACACGGGCGAGAGTCTCGACGTTTCATACTTCCAGGCTGGCAACTACGTCACCCCGGCACTCGAGCAGGTTGCCAGGGTGCTGCGCGACCACCGCACCGGCGACATCCATTCGATCGATCCGGCGCTGCTCGATATCCTCCACGACCTGCGCGTGCTCGCCAACCGGGACGATGCCTTCCAGGTCATCTCCGGTTACCGTTCGCCGGAGACCAACGCACTGCTGCGCTCACACTCGAACGGCGTCGCCAGCCATAGCTTGCACATGGACGGCATGGCAATCGACGTGCGACTGACGGGATTCCCCACGAAGAAACTGCACGAACTCGCCCTGTCGATGAAACGCGGCGGGGTCGGTTTTTATCCGGCCTCCGATTTCGTCCACGTCGACACCGGACGCGTGAGGTTCTGGTAGCCGTCTCGTCTCATTGCACCGGTTCGAGCCCCAGCAGCGCCTCCAGCCTGCGGTCGTGGCCGTAGATATCCTCGAAGAACAGCACCTTGCCGGCCTCGGAAGCCATGGCCGTGCCGTAAACGATGAACACGCGGATTGGGCGCGTCAGGGTCACGCGCTCTGAATTCCCGCCTTCCTGCATCGCCATTTCGATGCGCTCGCGCGACCAGGGTTCCGGCTGGTCATGGAACACATACTCGGCGAGGCCGACCGGGTCGCTGACGCGGATGCATCCGTGGCTGAATGCCCGGCGCGACCGGCCGAACAGCTCGTGCGCCGGCGTCGCATGCAGATAGACGTTGAAGGCATTCGGCAGCACGAACTTGACGAGCCCCAGCGAATTGTCGGGCCCTGGATGCTGGCGCAGCCGGAGTGACCCCGATGCCAGGGCATCGATGTTCTCCGGCGTGGGAGGCACGGGCGTCGCGTCATCGCCGGCGCCGCGCACGATTTCCAGCTTGTTGCGTGCGAGATAGGCGGGGTTGGTCCTGATCACCGGCAGCATTTCGCGGATCGTGATCGAGTACGGCACATCCCAGTAGGGCCGGAACACGACCTGCCGGATCTCACCCGTGAAGACCGGGGTACGGCTCCTGGGAAACGTCTGACCGACGATCACGTCCATCTGCTGCATGTCGGCTTCGCGATCCGCTTGTGTATGAAAGGCGAACAGGCGGAATTCCGGGATGTTGACGACGATCGGCGGCTCGTCGAAATACGGCAGCCAGCGCCAGCGCTCGAGCGTCAATTCGATCTGCCGCACGCGGGCGGCGAGCGGCCGCGTGAGTTCCGCAAAAGTACCCTTGCCGATGATCCCGTCCACCACCAGGCCGTGGCGCGCTTGAAAGCTCTCGATCGCAGCCACGAGCTCGGGCCCGATGCTGGTGTCAGTCGTTGACTTCGCCGCGTCCGTTGGCAGGTCCCCGAGCGCGGTCAGCAGCCGCCTGAGCTGCGCCGCGCCTCGATAAGCTATCGCCGGGCTTGACCGAACGCCCCTCGAATGACGGCAGCTGGGTCAACTCCTTGTCGAGCGCGAGCTCGCGATACCGCGCCAATGCTTTTCGCAGTAGCCGGTAATGGGCAAATGGCGGCTCAATGCTGTCCAGCAGCGCCTCGACGGACCGGGCTGCAGCCAGCCTTTTCAGAGTCTCCGCCAGATCCAGGCGCGTGGGCGGCACTTCCAGGTGGAAACCCGCCGCTTCGGGCGGCACGCGGCCGAAATGAAGATCGCTCAGGAAGTGAACGGCCATGACCGAAAGAGCGAGGTCGAATTGCGCCGCTTGCGTCGCCGATCGGGCCCGCGAGGTCCGGAAATCCTCGAGCCGGCTGGCGATCGTGCCGGCCTCGTAATCGGCGCTGCGCAGCCCGCGAGTCTCTGCCGCGCCGAGCGCTTGCGCGACGCCGATGGCCTGGCGAGTCGGGACGAAGCGACCGCTCCACAATGGCGCGTAGTCCCGCGCTGCGTAGACCTGCAGCAACAGGTCATGCTCCTTCGTGATTTCGGCTGCGGCGAGCCAGGGATGCTGCTGCCCTGCAAGCATTTCGCGCAGCGCGGGTCCGAAGTCGGATGCCGCATCGGCGCAGTCCGCGCGCGTCGCGGCCAGGAGCAATGGAAGGATCAAGCATGCCGCCCGCCAGGTGCTGCGACCGTAGTTCATGCCAATGGTTGTCACCGTAGCCGGTTTCGCCGCCGCTCCTGCAATCGCAATCGCCGGCGAAATGGCAATGCCGGAAGCGAATCGTATCCTGCGAGGAAAGTGTACGCCCTTTGATCGGGCGCCTGAGGACACAGCCTCGCTCAGCCAGGTTCCTTGATCAGCAGCGCGGTGATCATTGCCATGTCCTCGATCGACGCATTGAAGAAGGACGCCCGCAAGCGCCCCTGCTTGTCGACGACGAAGACCTGCGGGGAGTGCATCACGTTATAGCCGCCGTCCTTGTCAGGCAGATCCTTGAAGAATACCGAAGAGAACCGGGCCGCGATCGCAGCCGTGGTCCGAGAGTCGCCGGTCAGTCCGATGAAATCGGGCGACAAGGCTCCGAGATACGCCTTCAGCGCCGCCGGCGTGTCCCGCTCGCCATCCACGCTGATCATCACGATCCGCGCGGCCGTCAATGCGCCGTCCTGCGCATTGTGCAGCGCCTTCAATCGCGCCAGCGTCGCCGGGCAGACATCCGCGCAGTGGGAGAATCCGAAGAATACGAGGACCGGCTCGCCGCGCAGGCTTGCGAAACTGCGCTCCTGCCCGTCCTGGTCGGTCAGCACGAAGTCGGCGATCGGCCCGGGTTCGGGATTCACGTAGACCCGGTCCAGGGCCGGCAGCGTCGCTGTGGCGGCCAGGGCCGGACCGACGCAGGCGATTGCGGCAACCAAGGTCATTGCTGCGCGCCGCCATTGCGAGTTGCCGTTCGGGCGGGGCGCTTTGCGATTCATCGCGACGCGATGCTCAGTTCGAATACTGCCGGTTCAAGGGTATGGCTCCAAATGAAGTCGTGCCGGGCTTCATCCACAGCAATTTGGCGACAGCACCGCCCTTGAGCTCGTAGTACTCCATGGTGACCGAATACCGCACGTTCTTGGTCAGGGCAATGACGGCGCTGTTATCGTCCGCCGTCGCGTGGCTGGTCCAGTGGTCGATGACCAGGACGCCATTGATCCACAGGCGGACGCCGTCATTGGACCGGGTCCGGAACTGGTAATTGCCGGTGGAGATCGCCTCGACCGTGCCGGTCCAGCGCGCCGAGAAATTGTCGGGGGTGACGCCGGGATCGGGCGAACCGCTGCCCCAGCTGAAGTTGAGGGCCTCGACCCGCTGCAGAACGGGGGCGCCCGCCATCGTCGTGTTGTTGAAATACTGGCCGACGAGTCCTGTACCCGTCTTCGGCACGCTGGTGGGCGCTGCCGTTTCCTGGCTGCCGACCTGCATCACGTATGCGGCCAAATTACTCTCTTCGGCGCTGGTCGCCGTCACATTGCTGTGGGCGTGGATCGCAGCCTCGACGGTCGCCGCCGAACCGTTGTGCAGGTAGGGCGCCGTCGCCCACACGTCGCGCAGGGTCGGGATGTCGATGCCGGTCAGCGGACCGCCCAGGCGGTTGCCGCTGGCCGCGTTGATCGTGCCGACATTCTGCGGATTGCTGCTGGCGCTATTCGTGAACGCCGCGCCGCCATGGCAGCTGGCGCAATTCTTGGACATGAATACCGCGCGGCCGGCGGCGCCCGCAGCCGTCAGGCTGTCATCGGCGTTGCGCCAGGGGCTCGGCGCAAAGACATTGAGCGATTTCACGTAGGCCGCGAGTGCATCGAGATCGCTGCTGACGCCGGCCTTGACGTCGCCCAGCGGCTGGTTGCGGGTTCCCGTGTTGAAGTCGGTGTTGGCCATCAGGCCCGTGCCACTCGACAGGTTGCGGATCTGGCCCTCGAAGTCCTGCACTTCGTCGAAGTTGTTGCTCCAGTGCAGGAAGCCCTGCGCCCCGGCACGGCCACGCAGGTTGATGGTGTTGCGCAGGCCCTCGCCGAATCCGGTCAGATCCCAGACCCGCCCGTCGCTGCCGCCATCGTTATGGCAGGAGGCGCAACTGATGTAGGAATCCCGCGACAGGCGCGTGTCTTTCGCGTCGTAGAAGAGCTGCTTGCCGAGCAGGACCTGCGCGCTCAGCTTCTCGGTGCCGACCGTCGACAGGGTGGCGATCAGCGGCACATTGGTGATGCCCTCCGCCAGCAGCGTCGAGATGTTGAGCACGCTCACCGAGCGGTCCATGAAGTTGCTGACGTACAGCGTGCTGCCGTCCACGGACAGCGCGAGCGCCTGCGGTGCGCGGCCGACGTTGATCTTCAAGATCTCCCAGCCGCCGTACGCATCCACGACCGCCACTTGGCGACTGGTCTCGAGCGCGACGAACATGTAGATACCGAGCCGGTCGTGGACGATCGCGCTCGCGACACCGGAATTGTCATGGTCGAGCCGTGACGCGTAATCCTCCGTTCCCGCCGCAAGGTCGATCCTCGAACTGATGGCGCGCACGGTATTCTGGAAATTCAGGCCGAGACCGTCGCGCAGCACGCCGCGCTTGATGTTGTCCTGCTTGGACGGCACCCAGGCGGACTGGCCGTCCGGTGAGATCGCGACGGCGCCCAGGTAGTTCGGGATGCCGCGGCCCTGATTCTCGAAGTCGGGCTTGTCGCTGTGCCGCAACTTGATGGTTTGCTGCAGTGTCATCGACGCGCCGTCGATGACCGCGATTTCACCGCCATAGATGGTCCCGCTGATTTCCGTCTGCACCGCTGCCGTGCTCTCGCCGGGCAGTGCCGGCGTGACGAACCGCGAGACATAGATCAGGCTGCCATCGCCCGTCACCGAGAGATGCCGCGGATTCGGGCCGACGCTGATATCGGCCAGCGTCGTGTCATTGGCCGGATCGATCTTGAGCAGCCGTCCGGTCGCTTCCAGTACGACGTACATGGCGCCACCCGTCGGCGCCGCCACGATGCCGAACGGCTGCGACGCCGCCGGCAGCGCGATCGTGCGCACGACCGCGAGGCTCGCGGGATCGATGACACTGATGGTCGCGCTCTGCTTGTTGGTCACCCAGATCTCGCCATTCGGCGCAATCGCCAGCGACCGCGGCGCCGTGCCCACCGGGATCTCGGTCACCTTGGCATTCGTGCTCGTCAGGAAGACGCTGACCGAGTCGTTGTCCTGGTTCACCACCCACAACCGGTCGCTGCCCACGCTGCGATCCTCGACCGCGAGGCTGCTGGACATCGCCGGCCGATTCGCCGTCAGCGGCAGGTGCACGGTCTGCACCACGGTCGTCATCTGCGGAATGCCGCCGGTATCGATCGCCGTGACCGTCACGTAGTAGATGCCGGGACTCGCAAAGGTGTGGGTGATCGACGGCGAACTGGAGTAAGCGGTTTCCGGCGTGCCGTCGTCGAAGTTCCACTTGTACTGGACGTCGATTCCGCCCGTCGCGCTGGCCTCGAACGTGACTTCGTTGCCCGCCAGCGCCGGCGTCGGGATCGTAGGCGGATTCAGGATGAATGCCGGCCCCTGGTCGATGATCCACTGGAAGTTCTCGGAGTCGCTGTTCACGCCGTCGCTCGCGCTCACCACGACATTGAAGGTGCCCACCGTCGTCGGCGTGCCGGAAATCAGGCCGCTGACGGTGTTGACCGTGAGCCCGGGCGGCAGCCCGCTTGCGCCGTAGATCAACGGATCGCTGTTGGGATCGGTCGCGGAGAGCTGCAATGCGACCGGCGTCCCCGCCTGCCCGGACTGATTGCCCGGATTGCCGAGACTCGGGACGATGGCCGGATTGGGTATCGCCGCAACGCCGACCTTCACGATCCGGGCGATCGAGGGAGTGCCCGCGGAATTGAGCACGAACAGCAGGTAGTGCCCCGGCGGCGCGTCGGCGGCATGGGTCGGCGCCTGGGCTATCAGCTGGTTTCCATTCTGCTGAAACGTCAGCTCGACGAAACGCTGTTCCATGTTCCAGTCATGCGTGACCGACCCGGTCTTGATCATCACGACACGGCTGATCGCCTGGGTAGACGCGAGGCCCACGACAATGGTCTCGCCGATGTCGACTGCAGACGGTGCCGACTGGATACCCGGGCGGGCTGCCAATGCGCCGTTGCTGTCGTACAAATACGGCGGATAGTAGATCTCCATATTGGTGTTGTTCTGGGGACCGGGTGCCCCGCCGCCGCCCACCATCACGCTGGCATCGGGCAGCAACAACGCCGTGGAGTGATACAACCTCGCCTTGACTTCGCTGGCGCCGACGGTCCACAGGTTCGTGCTGGGATTCCAGATCTCGGCGGTCAGGTTGACGCCGGTCAAATCGTTCCAGACGGTGCTGCCGCCGGTTGCCAGGACCTTGCCATCGGCGAGGATCGTGGCAGTCACCAATTTGCGCACGGAGGACAACAACCCGGTGTTCGATACGACCGGGGAACCGCCGGTGATATCGATGACCACTGCTCCATTCGAGCTGCCGCCGAACTGCAGGATCTTGCCCGGGCGGAACATGGCAGCGCTGGAATCGGTACCGGTGGGCCCATTGAGCTGGCCGGCGCTGGTCACCGAGCCCGAGCCGCTGGTATTGATGTAGTACATCGCGCCGTTGCCGTCGAAGCCGAATACCCGGCCATCGGGCGCAATGAAGTTGCGCGGGTACATGAAGACGAGGCTGCTGGTGTTGGCGTTCTGCAAGAGGCGGAACGCGCCATTCGTGTCGCGGATCTCCGGGCGGTCTTCGCCGCCGGTGCCGCCCTGGATGTAGGTCTCGCCGTTCAGCAGCGTAATGGACGACGAATACCAGCGCGCCCGATTCATGTTGCCGAAGCGCGCGAGCGTATTGCTGCCGTAGCTGAACAGATTGCTGTTGTTGTTGCCGGTATTGGTGGTGCCTGAACCGGTCCAGGTGTCTCCGCCTGCGATGAAGACCGATCCGCCCGCGGGCAACACCAATTGCGAACTGCAGAACAGATCCGTTCCCGTGTTGTTCGGCGAGGTCACGTGCTCCGTGGGCTGCAGTATCCCGGCGGCGGATTGATCCCATACGTCATATATGAACCAGCCCGTCTGGGTACCGTCAGCCTTCGTGCCATAGCTCAACACCCGGCCGTCGGGCATCAGCACCACATGCAAGGGGATCAGCGGCCACGACTTGACGGCCGACCAGGTACCGTCAGTGCTGGGTCCGGCGGCTTGCGCCGGTTGAACGAGGGAAGCGAAAATCAGGCAAAGGGACGCCACAATCTGCGTGGTGCAGCGATTGCCGGCTATACTCAAGGCACATCCCCCGACTTCAATATTCGTTGGTCCGGTGGTGTCACGAAGACCCACCGCCATCTATTTTTCCAGACTATACGCCGCAGCAGATACTTATCAGCTTGATGACATAATCACCACTTCCGGCCCAGGAACTGAGACGTATCTCACACTTTGGGAGCCCGCGGAGGGACCGCCTTTGGCAGGGTGTCTTCCGGCATCGACGCCACCACCCGGCCGATTTGCGGCCCGCGCTCGACTAATCGACTGCGTGATCCCAGAATCCGGCTGATGAACGATACCGGGCAGAAGCGGTTGAGAGTATTCACGGCCGTTCTCGGTGCGCTGCTTGTCGCGTTGACGTCGCTGTCCGCGACTGCCGGTACGACCGATCGCAACGTCATCCTGGTCACGCTCGACGGCGTACGCATCCAGGAGCTGTTCACCGGGATGAGCGCCGAGATCGCGGCATCCGATGACGATTCCGGCGCCGAGGACATTGCAGTCACCCGCAAGCGTTACTGGCGCGATACCCCGCAGGAGCGCCGCGAGGCGCTGATGCCGTTCTTCTGGAAGACGCTGGTGCCGGCAGGCATGGTGGTCGGCAACCAGGCGCTCGGCAGCAAGGCGACGGTGCGCAACAACCAGTGGTTCTCGTATCCCGGTTATTCCGAGATCCTGACCGGCGAGCCGCAAGCCGAGGTGACAAGTAACGACCTCGTGCGCTACCCGCACGAGACAGTGCTCGAGTACGTTCTTCGCAGCCTGAAACTGAAGCCGACCGAGGTCGCGCAGATCGGCTCCTGGGACGGATTCAAGATGGCGGCCTCGCAGCGCGACGGCACGTTCTTCATGAATGGCGCATTCGACCTCGTGCCGGCCGAGTTCAGCACGCCGGAAATGGACGAGCTCGGTGCGCTCCGCGCACAGGTGATGGAAGTCTGGGAAGAGAGCAGCAACGACGCGCTGACATTCCGCATCGCCCTCGCCTACCTGAAACGGCATCAGCCGCGCGTGCTGTGGCTCGGCTTCGGCCAGTCGGACGACTGGGCGCACGCGCGCCGCTACGACCGGCTGCTCGATTACCTGCATCTCGCCGACGGCATGCTCGCGGAACTCTGGCAGACGCTGCAATCGGACGAGCACTACCGCGGCCGCACGACATTGATCGTCACGACCGACCACGGCCGCGGCCGCACGCCGAAGGACTGGGTCGATCACGATGCCGGCATCGAGGGAAGCCAGGACATCTGGGTCGCGATCATCGGGCCCGACACGCCGGCTCTCGGCGAAGCCGGAAAGTATCCAGACGTCACGCAGAGCGACATCGCGGCGACGCTGTTGCAGTACCTGGGCCTCGACCACCGCGAGTTCAATCCGGACTCGGGCCCGCCGATTCCCGGCAGCCTGAAGTCCCGCTAGCCCGTCAGTCTCGCCTCGCCCTCCGGCCGCGCCTGCGGCTGGGACGACACCGATGCGATGAACATGTTGAACAGCTCCGCCTGCGAGGAAACCCCGAGCTTGGCGTAGATGTTCTCGCGATGAACCTTGACGGTGCCCGGCGAGATGCCGAGCGATTGCGAAATCGACTTGGTCGAGAAGCCGCGCAGCACCAGCTTCACGACATCGCATTCGCGCGGCGTCAGGACCTTGCGGCCGAAGTTCGCCGCGGCTTCCTGCACCAGGCGGCCGAGCTCCAGGTCACGCGCACTGGTCGATTGCGAGCGCGCCATGCTCCAGTGCTTGCAGGCGAGCGCATACAGCAGCGGCTGCACGGCTTCCATGTAGCGCACGTCTTCATCGCTGAAGCCGACGCTGTGTTCCGAGCGTTCGAGACTGACGGCAAGCGTCACGCCGGCCTCGAGTGGCCAGAGGTAATTCACTTCGTCGCCGATGCGCCCCGACGCATAGTGTGCGCGGTGATATTCGCTTTCCAGGAAGCCGTCCGGCGCGATGTCGCCGAGCCTGCAGACCTCGGGATGACCGAGCGACTGGCTCATGACATAGAAGGGATCGAGCACGTAGAAGCCGCCGACATAGGTCGTCAGGCCCCGCGCGCGCCAGCTGCCGGTGAAGTTCTCGCACAGCATTTCCGGGTTCGCGTGCTGGCGGTACACCATCACCATCCACCAGTCGAACTTCAGCACGCGGTGCAGAAGTTCGATCAGCCGCGGCGCGAATTCCGTGGTGCCCGCTGCAGCCGCGACCGGAGGCAGCGCGTCTCGAAGCAGCTCGAGCCATAAACGGCCCTCGATCAGCTCGCCGTCGCCATCTACGCCTTTAGCCATATTGCCCACGCTTCCGATTGACGAATACTAGCACCCGCTCCGGACTCCATGTCCGTTCAGGGGGCGTTTGCGATCGCATATGGCCACCTTCGCGATTGCAGGATTGCAGCTCGAGATCACTCGCAGCGATAACCTTGCCTATCTGCGTTCCGAAATCGAGGCCGTTGCCGCACGGTTTCCCTGGGTGCAGATGGTGCTCCTCGGCGAATTGTCCACCCATGGCTCCGGCACGGCCCGCGCGGAACCGCCCGGAGGCCGCAGCGAGCAGGAGTTTTGCCGCATCGCCAGGGCGTTGCGCATCTGGCTGGTCCCGGGATCGTTCTACGTGCGCGAGGGTGACTCGGTCTTCAACCTTTCGCCGGTGATCAACCCGGCCGGCGAGGTCGTCGCGCGTTATCGCAAGATGTTCCCATTCCTGCCCTACGAGACGGGCGTGGCCTCGGGCACAGATTTCGTCGTGTTTGACGTGCCGAGCGTCGGGCGATTCGGCATCAGCAACTGCTATGACATGTGGTTCCCGGAAACCACGCGCACGCTGGCCGCGATGGGCGCCGAGGTGATCCTGCATCCCTCGATGACCAACACGATCGACCGCGACGTGGAAACGGCGATCGCACGGGCCAATGCGGCCAGCAACCAGTGCTACTTCTTCGACATCAACGTCGCCGGCCAGCTCGGCTTCGGCCAGTCGATCATCTGCGGCCCGGGCGGCGAGGTCATCCACCAGGCCGGACGCGGCCGCGAAATCATCCCGGTCGAGATCGATCTCGAGGCCGTGCGGCGCGCGCGACGCCGCGGCTGGAACGGCATCGGCCAGGTATTGAAGAGTTTCCGCGACCGCGCGGTCGATTTCCCCGTCTGCGCCAATCGCAGCACGACATTTGACGGACTAGGCGCGCTTGGGCCGCTACGCCTGCCCGAGCGCAATTGAGCTGAGGCAGATTCCTTCCAGTCGAGGCGCGTCCAGAACCAGGCAGCTTGGAGAACAGTCGTGACAACCAACCATCATCTTCACCAAAGATCGGCAATCGCCCTGGCCGTTTCGAGCATCCTTGCCGGAGGCTCGAGCGCCGCGCACGCACAGGACGCACCTGCGGCCACGCCGCTCGGCGAAGTCATCGTCACGGCGACACGGCGCGAGGTGAACATCCTCGACGTGCCGTACAACATCTCGTCGGTATCGGGCGACGACATCGCCCTGCGCCAGATGCTCGATCAGTCGGAACTGCTGCGCTCCGTCTCCGGTGTCGGCGTCGTGGATCGCGGCCCGCGCAATTCCGGTGTCGTGAATGGCATCCGCATCCGCGGCCTCAACGTCGACAGCTCGGCGCTCGGCGACTACGCGATCTCGTCGGTGGCGACGGTTTCCACTTACGTTGACGACACTCCGATCTTCGCGAATTTCCTGCTGAAGGACATCTCGCGGGTCGAGGTGCTGCGCGGGCCGCAAGGCACGCTGTACGGATCGGGTTCGCTTGGCGGCACGGTGCGCTACGTTTTGAACCAGCCGGAGTTCGGCGATTTCAGCGCCAATATCGGCGGCACTGTCAGCCATGTCGATGGCTCTGACAGCGAAGGTGTCGCCGGGGACCTGACGCTGAACCTGCCGGTGGGCGATACCTTTGCCGTGCGCGTCAATGCCTCGGTCGCGGATTACCCCGGCATCACGGACTACGTGAACCTCTATGTGCTTGACGCGAACGGCATCCCGGTCGCGCCGAACGGCATCCTCGATCCGGCCGCGTCCTACACCTCGAAAAAGGACGCCGACACGGTGGAAACCTGGTACGGACGCATCGCCGCGCGCTGGCAACCGTCCGACACGTTCGAAGCGACGCTCAGTTTCTTCGGGCAGGACGACAAATACGGCGGGCGTCGCCAGCCGACGCTGGGCTCGGACGGTTTCGGCAATCCCTACGGCAGGTATGAGAATGGCTCGATCCAGCTCGAACCGGCCACGCGCAATGTCGAGATGGGCTCGCTGGAGATGAATGTCGACCTCGGCTTCGCGACGCTGACGTCATCGACTTCCTACTATGACCATTATGGCGACAGCACCAGCGAAAATACCGGGTTCTACGCGCAGGCCGGCTTCCTGTATTTCTACTATTACTACCCGCGGCCGATGGCCTCGGCGCTGCGCACCTACAGCGACCGCGCCACGATCGAGGAAATCCGGCTCGTGTCCAAGACCGGCGGCAAGTACGACTGGGTCGCCGGCCTGTGGTACCAGGACGAGGACCTGTATTCGACGCAGGACAGTTTCCTGCGCGGATTCAAGAACTGGTGGGACGCGTTCACGGGGTTCCCGTCCGCCGTCAGCGGCGACCAGGACTTCGTCTACCGGCGCCGCGAGTCATTCCAGGACCACGCCATTTACGGCGAGCTGACCTATCACGCCAGCGATCGCGTGCACGTGACAGGCGGAGTCCGTTACTTCGACAACTCATCGCGGAACGACACGTTGATCGACATTCCGTTGTACACATCCTTGTCGAATCCCACCAATGCGACCTTCAGATCGAGCGAGAACGATTTCCTGTTCAAGGGCAACCTCGCGATCGATTTCGGGGACGATGACCTGTTCTATGCGACCGTCTCGGAAGGCTACCGGCGCGGCGGCTCGAATGCGGTGCCGCTGAACGGCTTTTTCGCCGAGGATCCCCGCTGGCAGCTCTACAAAGCGGACACCGTTACCAACTATGAAGCCGGCGTGAAGGGCACGGTCGGCGCTCTGCGCTATGACGCCAGCGTGTTCTACATGGACTGGAACGACGCGCAATTCAACACGGCGACACCGAACTGGGGATTTTTCGTCGTGACGAATGGCGCGCAGGCGACCAGCTCCGGCCTCGAGGTGCAGGTGTCCGGCAACGCAACCGAAAGGCTCACACTTGGCGGCAGCTGGGCCTGGGTCGAGGCCAAGCTCTCGAAGGACTTTTTCTCGCCGCTCGGCACCCTGATCCAGGAGAGCGGCACGCGACTGCCGGGAGCGCCGGAACACTCGCTCACGGCATTCATGGACTATCGCATGCCGGCCTTCAGCGGCATGGAGTTCATCGCACACGTGGACGGTTACTATCAGTCGACGACGCGCAATGCGATGAGCATGTCGCCGGTGTTCGATGTGGACATGCGCGGCTTCCAGATCTGGAACTCGGCGTTTACGCTCGCGGCGGAGAAATGGAGTGGTTCGCTGTGGTGCAAGAACATCCTGAACGAGCGGGGCGTGACCGGGGTATTCACCGAGCTCTACATGGGAACGGCCCCGGCAGTGGGCTATTTCGGCAACGGCTCGAAGGAATTGATTTCGCTACCGAGAACCGTCGGCCTGTCCTTCAACTATCGCTTCTGAACCGGGCGTCGCGGCCACCGGCGATCCGCGACGCACCCAGATGGCAGACCTGAAGCCAGCCGGCCAGGGTGTCGAATTCGGCGATGAGATTCGCCGGATCGATGTCCTGCTGCGCCAGCGCCGCACGGTCGATGCGCGGCCCCTCTGCGATGCATTCGTCGCACGCCACCCGGATTCCATCGAGGGCTGGATCATGCAGGCACGCCTGCGCGAACAGGCGATGGATTTCTCCGGGATGCTCCATTCCGTACGGCAGGCGCGGCAACTGTCACCCGACAATCTGATCGGGCGCTTCATCGAGGCCGAGGCGCTGCTGCACTGCGGCCAGGTGACGGAATCGCGTGCCGCGCTCACTGAAATCGAACAGCGGGCCGGCGACGACTTCACCTGCTGGCGACGCCTGACCGGCATGTATTTCCAGATGGGCCGGCAAAGCGACGCCGCGCGCTGTGCCGATGCGGCGCTGCGGCTGCGCCCCGACGATCTCGGGGCCCTGCAGGCGGCTGCGAGCTCGATGATCACGCTCGGCCGCCTCGATGAAGCCGAGGCGACGCTCGACGACGTGATCCGGCGCGCGCCGTCCGAGGGCGGCGCCTATTACAACCGCGCAACGCTGCGCCGACAGACCCGCGAACGCAATCACGTTGCCGAACTGCACCGCGTTCTGCCGACGATTCGCGACGCAGGCCAACGGGTGCCGATGCATTACGCGCTCGCCAAGGAACTGGAAGACCTGGGCGAGTACGACGAGTCTTTCGTGCAATTGAAGTCAGGCGCGGACACGCGCCGAAGGCTCCTGTCTTACGAGGTGGAGGCCGACGAGCAGGCGATCCTGCAGATCGTCGGGACGTTTGATCGCGGTTGGGCGGCGCGCGACAGCGGCGGATTCGAAGCCGCCCGCCCGATCCTCGTGCTGGGATTGCCGCGTTCCGGCACGACCCTGGTCGAGCGCATCCTCGGCCGGCACAGCACGGTGGCGAGTGTCGGCGAAGTCAATGCCTTTGCATTCGCCGTGATGCGCATTGCCGGACCGGCCAGCGGCAAGACGGAACTGATCCAGCGATCCGCGCTTGCGGTTCCGGCCGCGCTCGGCGAGTCGTACTGGAACGCACTGCGCGGTTACGGTCAGGAAGCGCCGCGCCTGATCGACAAGACGCCGCTCAATCTGCTGTACCTGGGATTGATGGTCCGCGCGATGCCGCAGGCACGGATCGTGCACCTGCGCCGGCATCCGCTGGCGAGCTGTTACGCGATGTACAAGACGCTGTTCCAGAGCGGCTATCCGTACTCCTACGACCTGACCGACATCGGCCGCTACTACATCGGCTATCGCCGGTTGATGGAGCATTGGCGCGGCCTGTTGCCAGGCGCTTTCCTTGACCTGGATTACGAGGCGTTGGTCGATGACCAGGAAGGCACGTCTCGGCGGCTGCTGGAGTCCTGCGACCTGCCCTGGGAGGACGCCTGCCTGCGTTTCCATGAGGACGCGAGTCCGACGGCGACCGCGAGCGCGGCGCAGGTGCGCAAGCCGCTCTACCGCGATTCACGCGACCAGTGGCGCCGCTATGCGCGTCAGCTTGCGCCACTCGCGCGGATGCTCGAACAAGCCGGGATCGCGGTCGAATGACCAGGTTGCTGCCGCTGCTGATCGCGTGCCTGGTGCCTGCGGCAGGGCTGGCTGCAGCGCCGGCGCCTGCACGCGTCGCGCTATCCGCCGATTTCCTGACGGGCTCGGCGGCGATGGAGCAACCCGTCGACTTGCCGGCATTTGCGCCACCACCGGATGCGGGTCCGCCGCTCGCCGCCTTCACCGGCCGCCTGCAATTCGAGGTGACGCCGGATGCGGCCCATGCCCACCTGCTGCTCGATCGCTGGAATATCGTCAAGGGAGATGATCGGGAATACGCCATTCCGCCCCGCTTCGATTTCGAACTCGTGCAGGTGGACGATCGTCTCGTTCCGGCGACGCGCGGCATCGTCGAAAGCACGGGCGAATGGTGGGACTGGATCGTCGGCCCAGGTCGCGTGTGGTCGGAGAAGGATGACGGCGGCTGGTCGCGTGCATCATTGCCGTTCGCGCTGATCGAGAAGAATGCGAACTGCATGCACAACGGCGTGTTGAGTTTCCTGTTCCGTGGCGAACACGAAGTCTCGCGTGTCGCGTACGAAATCACGCAGGAGACCTGCTACTACTTCAAGTTCGACGGCTGGGGTGCCGTGCCCGCGCGTCGCGACAGCACGGCGACTGCCGACGTCGCGGCGATCGCCGCCGGCTACCGCAGCGAAGTCGCACGGCGATTGCCGGTGCGGCCGATCGAGGCGCTCGCGATCGACTATCCGGGTCTCAATCCAAAAAACTTCGGTGCGGCTGCCGACGTGACGCCGGAGCACATGACGCTCTACGGCGTACTGATCAAGGGCGTGCATTACGCCGGCGGCTGCGAAACGCGGCAGGGCCACTACCCGTACTGCGACGAAATGCTGTTGCCATCCTATTCGCTCGCAAAAACCGTAATGGCGGGCTTCTCCCTGATGCGGCTGGAGCTGCTGCACCCAGGGGTCCGGCGCGAACTCATCGTCGATTACGTTCCCGAATGCCGCGAAGCCGGCGACTGGGACGGCGTGACGTTCGAAAACATGCTCGACATGTCGAGCGGGCGCTACAACTCCACGGAAAGCGAGGCGGATGAAGATTCCGAGGCGACCGGCGATTTCTTCCTGTCGCAGACACACGCGGAAAAGATCCGCCTGGCCTGCGGCCGCTATCCGCGCAAGCAACCAGCGGGCAAGCGCTGGGTCTATCACACGACGGACACCTACATCCTCGGCACGGCGCTGGCCGCGTGGTGGCGCAAGGAGCACGGAATCCAGGCGGACTTCTACCGCGACCTGCTCGTCGAGCCCGTATGGCGCCGTCTCGGCCTGAGCCCGGAACTCGCGACTCCGCGCCATACGACGGGAAACCCGGCTCAGCCGTTTGTTGGCTGGGGACTGGTGCTGCGGCGCGACGACATCGCGAAACTCGGCGGATTCCTCGCGATCGGGGAAGGCAGACTCGGCAAAGAAGCACTGCTCGACACGGCCATGGTGCGCGCGGCGCTGCAACGCGATCCGGCCGACACCGGATTGCGTGCGACCAACGAGGAATTCCGCTACAACAACGGGCTGTGGGCCTGGAACATCGCCGGCTACCTCGGTTGCAGGGATGCGGCCTGGATTCCATTCATGTCCGGCTTCGGCGGCATTTCCGTCGTGATGATGCCGAGCGGCATCGTCTATTACTACGTAAGCGACAACTACGAGTTCCGCTGGGCGCGCGCGGTCGCCGAGGCGCATCGACTGGGGCCGGTGTGCCGGCAATGAGGCCCGCATGAATGGGAGTCCACGCCGCTGGCCCACGGCCCCGCCCGACGGGCTGCTCGCCTGCGTGTTGCTCGCCTTTCTCGCGACCGCCGGGCTCTTCTACGTGAACATCATGCCGGCGCTCGTTGCCGGGTTGATCGACGGGCTCGGGTTCACCAACAAGCAGGCTGGGCTCGTCGGTTCCGCGAATGTCTATGGCGCGGCCTGCGGCGCGCTTGTCGCCGTGTTCCTGGTGCGCGGGCTGCCGTGGCGCCGGGTTGAAGTCGTTGCGCTGCTGCTGCTCCTCTCGATCGATCTCGTCTCGACGCGGGTGACGGCAGCGGAGCCGCTGATGGCGCTGCGCTTCGTCCACGGCGTCGTGGGCGGCACGTCGGTCGGCGTCGGGCTCGGCGTCATGGCACGGACCGCAATTCCCGATCGCGCCTTCGGCATGCTGCTCACCGTGCAATACGGCGCAGGCGGCCTCGGCATCATGTTCCTGCCGGGTCTTGCGCAACAGTACGGACCCAGGGTCCTGTTCCTCGCGCTCGCGGCATTCACGGCCGTGACGCTCCTGATGCTGCCGTTCCTGGCCGCGTATCCGCCACGCGAAAAGGCAGCGGCAGCGATCCGCGAGCCGGGCCTCGTGCGCCGCCTGCCGCTGGTCCGCACGCTCATCGCCGTGTTCCTGTTCCAGGCGGCCAACATGGGGCTCAGCGCATTCATCATCCCGCTGGCGCGGCACTACGGGCTTGCGGATCACTTCATCAGCCGCACGATCGGCGTTGCGAACTGGATCGGCGCCCTGGGATCGATCGCCGTGATCTGGATGGCGGGGCGCGTCGGCAGGACCGTGCCGATTGCGAGCGTCCTGCTGTTGTCGATCTTCGGCACGGCCGCATTCCTCGCCAGCCAGTACCAACTGGTATTCATCGCCGCCAACATCGTCACGGCTATCGGCTGGTCCTTCCTGATCCCCTACTTCTTCGGCATGTGCGCCGATTTCGATCCCGCCGGCCAGTCGGCGACCCTGGCCGGCTTCTTCTCGAAAATGGGCCTCGCAACCGGACCGGCAGCCGCCGCGTTCCTGCTCGGCCAGGACAACTACCCGCTGCTGATCGGCGTATCCGTCGCGGGACTCGTCGTCTGCGGCCTCGCGGTGATCGTCCCGGCGCGGCTGCTCGATGCCGGACGCAGCAAACCCGCGGCAATTTCGACTTAGGCTGGGGATTGCGAGAGAATCCGCCCCATGGCCCAGGACTTCGTCAAGACTGTCAGGATTCGCAAGCCCGCGAAGGTCGCGACCGACGATCGCGGCCGCACGGTCTGGGTCGGCAAGGTCGAGGAAGTGGAACTCGAACTCGTTTCCACCACGGCGCTGCAGAAGATCCTGAACTCGGATGACGGCAAGACCCGCACCGAGATCCGTCGCCTGGTCAAGGGCAAGAAGAACGGCGTGCTGGCCAAGGACACGGCGACCGGCGTCTTCCAGATCGTCAGCAACGAGGACCTTCAGACAGCGCTCGAGCAGGCCGGCGGGAAGCCGCCATCCTCGCGCGTCGCGGACGTCACGGCCCCGCCGATGACCGACAAGGCAAAGCAGGCGGCCGATGAGCTCTCGCTGTGCAGCACCCAGGTATTGCGCAAGGTGCTGAAACCCGGCGGCAAGACCGAGATCCAGAAGCCGAAGGTCGGCAAGAAAGACAAGTTCGGCGGCTTCAACCCTTACGACAACAACTGACGCGCAGAGTCAGCGGGACGGCCATGAAACGCTGGGCATTCCTCGTCGCTGCGCTGTATCTCCTGATCCTGGTCGCGCTGACCGTGCCGGTCCTGCACCTCTCATTCATGTCTGGCAGTGATGCGGTCAGCCTGGCCCAGGCAAGCAAGGCACTTATGGAACCAGGCTACTGGATCTTCATCGTCGTCATGATTTTCTGCCAGGTGGCGCTGCTGGCGGTGCCGGTGCGAGTGGCAAGCCGCCGGCCGGTCACGCGTGCCGCGCTGTGGCCGACCGTCCTGGTCGCCGGCCTGATGATGGGCATCCTCGTGATGGCTGCCTTCTTCGCATTCGACGAGTTTGCCTACGAGGGAGACGGCATCGACGGTAATTGGCTCGGCTGGAGCGGCATGGCCGCCGGCGCAGCGACCTGGCTGATCTGGGCCGTCATCTTCGGAAGGGCCGCGAAGACCGTGCCGCCGCGCGATCTCGTGACCCGGCAATGCCGCCTGCTGTTCGCGGGCAGCATCCTCGAGCTCCTGATCGCCGTGCCGACGCACATCGTCGCCCGCTATCGCGACTACTGCTGCGCGGGCGTCATGACTTTCATCGGCCTGACGATGGGTATCTCGGTGATGTTCTTTGCTTTCGGCCCGGCACTTTATTTCCTGTTTGCCGAGCGCTGGCGCCGGCTGCATCCGTAAGCCGCCCGCCTATTTGTGCTTGCGCGTCATCCGCGCGAGTTCATCCTCGCCGAGCGGCGCCTTGTGCTTCACGCGAAAACTCTCGACCCATTCGCGGTTGAAATCGCGCTGGTAGCGCAGGTTCACGGCAACCGTGACCAGCATCGCGATGAGCGCGCCGAGGCTCGCGAGCGCCATGTCCTTCTGTGCATCCCAGATGTCGCCCTGCGCGCCGAGATAGGCCGCACCGAGATCGCCGCCGAATACGTCCGCTGCGAGCCATTCGATCAATTCGAACAGCATCGAGGTCGACATCGTCAGGTCCAAAGGCAGGAAATAGCCCCAGAACCCCCGCACGTCCGCCACGCGCAGGAAGACCTCGCGAATGGGATAAGCCAGCAGCAGACCATAGGAGAAGTGCACGACCCGATCGAAGTTGTTGCGTTGCCAGCCGACGACGCTGTTGAAGGTCCTGCCCGTGAGACTTTCGAACCACGCGTCGTAGGGAACTTCCGCGTAGCTATAGTGCGCGCCGACCTGGTGCAGGCACATGAACAGGAAAATCAGCGTGTAGGAGACACGCGAAAACAGGAGCTGGCGGTGGAACAGGAACAGGAAAGCCGCCGCCGGGATGACGAGCGAGTTTTCCACCATCCACACATCGCGGTGCCAGGGATTGATTGCGAGCGCCAGCCACCAGACTGCGAATACCAGGCTCAGGATCACGAGGTATTTGCGGTGCGGAATGCTCATCAGGCGCTCTCCTGGGCGCGTCGCCGCCGGCGCGAGTCCTGTCCGTAGTAATCCGGGTAGTCCGGCGACAGCCCCTTGAAGCGCCGGTGCATCCACAGGTACTGCTCCGGGTGATGCCGTATCTGAGCCTCCAGCAGCGCACCGAACCGGGCCGTGTCCGCGACCGGGTCATCGCCCGGAAATCCCTCGAGCTCCGGGCCGATCAGGACTTTGTAGCCCCTCCCGTCCGGCAGCCGTTGCGGGAAATAAGTCAGCACCGCGGCGCCGGTCATGCGGGCAAGCCGCGACGTTGACGTATTGGTCGCAGCCGGCGTGCCGAAGAACGGCACCATCGCCGCGCCCTTGTTTCGATAGCTCTGGTCGGGCGCGTACCAGACCGCGCCGTTCTGCTTGAGCGCGCGCACCAGCGTGCGGATGTCGTCATACCGGATCGCGCGCTCTGCGCGGCTTGCGGTATGCGTTTCCATGAAATCCGACAGGACCTCGTTCCTCGTCGGCCGGAACAGCACGTTGATCGGCACGACGGTGTTCAGGATCCTGACGCCGATCTCAATGGTCGTGAAATGACCGCCGACCAGGATCGCGCCGTGCCCGCGCGCGAGCGCGCGCTGCAGGTGCTCGACGCCCTCGACTTGCGTCAGGCGTCGTATCTCATCTTCGTCGTTCCACCAGGTCATCGCGGTCTCGCACAGCCCGATGCCGAGGCTCTCGAAATGGCGCTTCAGGAGCGTCTCGCGTTCATCCAGCGGGAGTTCGGGCAGGCAGATCTCGATGTTGCGGCGCGCGATGCGGACGTAGGGCAGCGGCAGCAAGCGCACGATGCGCCCGATCGTGCGGCCGACGCGCAGTTTCCACGCATACGGCAGGAACGCGATCACACGCAGGCAGCCGAGGCCCAGCCAGGTCGGCCAGTATCGCGGAGCGAGCTTGCGCAGCCGATGGAACAACGCCGATATCTCCAATGCCGATGACGACCGGTTCATCGATCAGGCGGGTTGAATTGTACCGGGCCTGCTGGTCCTGTCGAAGGACGCGACAATTTCGCGCAGACCAGCCATCATCCGCCCAGCCGGATCAGGGGGTGGATCGGACATGCGCGATCGGCTGACGCGATTCTCTCAGGCGGCGGGAGCCCAGATCCCCGACGCAACGGCGATGGCCGTGATCTTGCTGATCGTGCTGATCGCGGCATCGCTGGCGCTCGGCAACGACTTCACCGCGACCAGCGACGCCTTCTACCGCGGGCTCTGGATGCTGCTGGCATTCAGCATGCAGATGACCCTGCTGCTGGTGCTGAGCTCGGTCCTGAGCACCATTCCGTTCTTCCGCACCAGTGTCCTGAAGCTCGCGGGACTGCCCCGCAGTGCGGCCCAGGTATTCCTGCTGGCGACCCTGCTGACCGCCTCGCTCAGCTATCTCTACTGGGGCCTCGGGCTCGCGCTCGGGCCGCTGATTGCCGTGCATTTTGCGCGAGCTGCGCAGACCCGCCGCATCCGCATCGATTTTCCCTGCCTCCTGGCCTCGCAATTCGCCGCGCAGTCCGTCTGGCAGTACGGCCTGTCCTCGACGCCGTCGCTGCTGGTTGCGACGCCCGGGCACTTCCTCGAGAAGACCACCGGCATCATGCCGCTCGCAACGACGATCTGGTCGCGACCCGCGATCCTGCTGGTCGTTGCCTTTACGCTCGCCCTCGCGGTCGTGGCGCGACTGCTGATGCCCCGCGATCCGCAGCAGATCTCGACATTTCCCGATGCGAGCGCGCTCGCGCAGGCGGCCGAGCCGGCGCCCGCCGCGTCCGGGTCGCCGCACGGCCTCGGTGCATGGAGCGAAAATACGCGGCTCTTTCCGCTGCTGCTCGCCGCGATCATCGCGGGCTGGCTGTTCCATCACTTCGTGACCAAAGACGCCGGCCTCGACCTCAACTCGATGGTGACGCTGCTCCTGTTCGGCGTCCTGCTGCTGCAACGCAATCTCGCCGAGTTCTCGCGCGGGCTGCGCACGGCGGTCCTGTGCTGCTGGCCGATCCTCGTGCTGTACCAGGTCTACGGCGGCATCGCAGGCGTGCTGCAATACACGAATGTGGGTGAGACGCTCGCGCGGTTCTTCGCCGGAATCTCGACGCCGCTCACTTTCCCGCTGGTAACCGCCATCGCCGGCACGGTGGTCGCCATCTTCGTTCCATCCAGCGGCGGGCAGTGGATCATCCAGGGCTTCGTGACCTCGCAGGCAGCGTCCCACCTGGGCGCCTCGGCGCAGCAGGGACTGCTCGCGCTTGGCGTCGGCGACCAGATGGGCAACCTGATCACGCCCTTCTGGATCGTGGTCGCGGCCGGCATCGCGCGCATCAACTTCCGCACGATGTTCGGCTACTGCGTGCTGTTCTCCGTGCTGTGGTTCGTCCTGGGTGTCGGCATCTTCACATTCATTCCGCCGGCGCAGGGCTGACCCGCCCGCCGCGGCCGATGCCCAGTCCAATGCAATCGCGATTGACGGAAGTGGAGCGGCAGGCCCTCGCGCATGCCGTCCATGAAACCTACATGGAGATCTTCCCGAGCCCGAGCATCGAGCAGCGGCTCGGCGTGCTCGAGCCGAATTCCTACGTGGCAGTCACCTGTTCGCCGGCCCGGGGCGTGGACGTCACGCTGGAACTCTGCGAGCACCTGGTCGCACGGGGCTTTCGCGTCGTGCCGCACATCGCCGCCAAGATGGTGCGCGACCACGGCCACCTCCAGGAGATCATGCGTCGCATCGGCGCCATGGGCGTCGACAGCATCTTCGTGCCGGGCGGCGACGCGCCGCATCCCCTGGGCCAGTACACGACCGCGCTGCAATTGCTGCGCGACATCGCCGGGTTCGACCATCGGCTGAAGCACGTCGGCGTCGCCGCGCATCCCGAGGGCCATCCCGCCGTCGATTCCGAAACCCTGCTGCGCGAGCTGGCCGCCAAGCGGCCCTTTGCGACCTACCTGGTCACGCAGATGTGTTTTGATGCCACGGCCCTGGCAGCATGGCTGCGACTGGTCCGCGGCCGCGGCATCACGATGCCCGCGTGGATCGGATTGCCCGGCGTGTTCGACCGCGCGGCGCTCCTTTCCGCATCGCTCCGCATCGGCGTCGGGGCATCGCTGCGCATGCTGCGCGATCGCGGCCGGCTCGTCAGGCGCCTGCTCGGGCCGAAGGTTTATCGCCCCGACAAGTTCCTGATCGAGTTCGCGCCGACGCTCGCGAAAACGGAGTCCGGGATCGCCGGATTCCACCTGTTCTGCTTCAATAGGGTCGAGCAATCCGAGGCCTGGCGCCGGCAATTTGTCGCGGACCTGCGGCGCAGTGGTTAGAGGGAAAGCGGAATGATCCGACCGGGTGGCAGGGCGCGACGCGTGGCCTCGGCAGTGAACCAGCTGCCGTTCGGCCAGCTGGTCAATCCCTACGCTCCCGTCGAGGTCCTGAGCGCTGACCATGTCGAGGCGATCATCGACGCGGCGCTGACCATCCTGGAAACCGGCGGCATGCGGTTCCTCGAGGACAGCAGCCGCCAGATGCTGCGCGCGGCCGGAGCGCAATGCGACGAGGCGACGAAGATGATGCGCTTCGATCGCGGGCTCGTGCTGGAGAAGCTCGCGCTCGCGCCGGCGGAATTCACGCTGCGCGCGCGCAATCGCGCCCACGACCTGCATATCGGCGGCAATCGCCTCGTCTTCTGTTCGGTCGGCGGGCCGGCATTCTGCAGCGATCTCGACCGTGGCCGGCGCCCGGGCACGCACGCGGAGCTCTGCGACTTCCTGCGCCTCGTGCAGAGCCTGAATATCCTTCACCAGGAAGGCGGCGGATCCTTCGAGGCGATGGACCTTCCTCCCGAAACACGCCACCTCGATCTGTACCTCGCCCAGTTCACGCTGCTCGACAAGAACTGCCAGGCCTATGCGCTCGGCCGCCAGCGCACGGCGGACTGCATCGAGATGACCTGCATCGCGCTCGGTGTCGATCGCGAGGCGCTCGCGCGCGACCCGGCGGTGATGGCGATCGTCAACACGAATTCGCCGATGCAGCTCGACATCCCGATGACCGAAGCCGTGCTCGAACTCGCCGCCGCCGGCCAGGCCTGCTGCATCACGCCCTTCACGCTGGCGGGCTCGATGAGCCCGGTGACGCTCGCCGGCACCCTTGCACAGCAGACCGCCGAGGTGCTTGCGGTCGCCACCCTGGCGCAGACCGTGAAGCCAGGCGCCAGGATCATCTATGGCTCCTTCGCCTCGAACGTGGACATGCAGAGCGGCGCGCCGGCACTGGGCACGCCCGAATACACCAAGGCCGCGATGGCGAGCGGCCAGATCGCACGCCGGCTCGGCCTGCCGATGCGCTCGAGCAACACCACGACGTCCAACTGCGTCGACGCCCAGGCGGCCTACGAGAGCGAAATGTCGCTGTGGGGCGCGATCCTGGGACACGCGAATCTCGTCTATCACGCCGCGGGCTGGCTCGAGAGCGGCCTGACCGCGTCCTTCGAAAAGCTGATTGCCGATGCCGAGATGCTGCAGATGATGGCCGAATTCCTGCGGCCCATCGAAGTCAACGCCGGCGAGCTGGCGCTCGACTCCATCGCCAAGGTCGAGCCCGGCGGCCACCACTTCGGCACAGCCCATACGCTCGCCCGCTACGAAACCGCGTTTTACGCACCGATGCTGTCCAACCGCCAGAATTTCGAGTCCTGGCAGGAGTCCGGCAGCGTGGACACGGCCCGGCGGGCGAATGGCATCTGGAAGAAACTGCTGGCAGATTACCAGCCACCGGCGCTGGATCCGGCCATCGAAGAGGCGCTGGTCGCCTACGTGACGCACCGCAAGGAAGAGACTTCATGAGACCGACACTGAACATCCTGAGCAACGAGCTGATCGTCAGGATCCTGGACGAGGCAAAAAGGATCATGGCCGAGGTCGGCATGGAGATCTGCGGCTCCAAACTGCGCCAGCGCCTGATCGATCATGGCCTGAAGACCATCGACGGCAGCGACCGCATCAGCTTCCCGCCGGAAGTCGTCGACCGCGCCATTGCGAGCGCCCCGAAATCGTTCACGCTCTACGACCGCGATGGCAGGCCGCACGCGGAGATCGGCGGCTACAACGTGCATTACGTGCCGGGCTCGAGCGGGCTCAAGATCATGGATCACCGCAGCGGCGAGACCCGGCTCGCGAACTCGACCGATTTCGTCGAATACGCGCGGCTGTGCGACGGCCTCGAGCACATCGCGTACCTCGCCACGGCGTTCTCGACCAACGCCGACATCGAGGCGCAGGTGTCCGACGCCTGGCGCCTGTACATGGCCATGATCAGCTCGAAGAAGCCGGTGGTATCCGGCGCCTTCGGCGAATTCGGCGTGCCGCGCATGGTCGCAGATGATGCAGCTCTTCCGCCGCAGCCGCACCGAGCTGATCGAAAAGCCGATGTCCATATTCACGGTCACCGCCACCGGCAACTTCCGGTTCGGCGAGGATTCCTGCCAGAACCTGCTCGACTGCGCCGAGGCCGGCATTGCCATCGAGATCGTCCCGGTAACGCTGATGGGGCTGATCGCACCGGTGACGCTGGTCGGCGCCCTCGTCTTCCACTGCGTGGACGTGCTGACCGGCATCACGATGGCGCAGATCGTCAGGCCCGGGGCGCCGGTGCTGTTCGGCGGCGCACCCGCGACCTTCCACATGAAGGCAGCCAGCGCGCCGATGGCGGCCATCGAGGCGCAGCACCTGAATGTCGGCTATGTCGCGATTGCCAAATCGCTCGGGCTGCCAACGCAGGCCTACATGGCGCTCGGCGACGGCAAGTTCCTCGACGCCCAGGCCGGCGCGGAAACCATGGCGAGCGCGCTCCTGGCCGCGCTCGCGGGCGTCAACTCGGTGTCCGGGCCCGGCATGCTCGACTTCGTGCTGACCTTCAGCCTGCCCAAGCTCGTGTTCGACAACGAGCTCTGCGGCCAATGCCTGCACTTCGTGCGCGAGATCCGCGTGCTGGACGACCTGCCGTCCGGCGATCTGGTGAGCTACCTGCAGCAGAACCTGCACTTGATCACCTCGCCGCACACGCTGAAGCACTGGCCGCAGGAGCTGTACCTGACCGATCCGGTCATCGACCGGACCAACCGCGAGACCTGGGCGATGGCGGGATCGAAGGAACTGTATGCGCGCGCCTGCGAGCGCGTGGATCAGCGTCTCGCGGCCTATGCGCCGTTCGAGACCGATCCGGCGATCGATGCGGAGATGCGCCGCCTGATCAAGGCCGGCCTGGTGGACCAGACCGAATTGCCCGAGCTCCCGCCGCCGCCCGAGCCGGTCGCCGCCGAAGCCGGGGCCGGCCGGCGCCGGCGGACCGGACGCCGGCCGATTTGATCCGCGCGCGCCTGCCGCGCTGCGAATCGCTCAGTTGCGGCCCACGATCCAGCGATGCAACCGGCGTCGTGAGTGCGGAAGTGCTCCGTGAACCACTTCGAGAGACGCCTGCCGAAATTCACCGGGTCATAGCCGGTCTCCGCTTCCACCGAATCCATGATGTCCAGGATGTCGTCGAGCAGCCGCTCGTGGTCCGCCTTGTGGTCGGGGAACGCAATGTAGTCGAGCTTCACCATCTCGCGCTCCTCGAGCGCGAAGTGCAGGGCGATGCGCGCGTGGATCTCGCCGAGCGCCGCGACAGTACGGCCGGTATCGGCAGCGGACCCGAGCGTCTGATGCAGCGCATTGATCATCGAGATCATCTCGCGATGCTCATGGTCCACGTCGGGCAGGCCGATCGAGAAATCGTCGCGCCATTCGATCAGGTTCACGGCTTGCGCTCCATTGTCAGTGCCTTTCATCGCCAGCTGAACCCCTCGTTCGAGTGGAACTCGATCACGAAGTTCTGTTCCGGCTTCAGGTCCACCGTTCCAGAATGCATCTCGTCGAAACCCTGCTCGCGGCCGCTGTCGCGCATGCGCACGACGATCTGCTGCGGCCCGGCCGGAACCCGGAAGGACTCGAACACCGTGGCCGCGCCGTCGTCCCAGAGTCCCGATGGCTGGTGCGTCCCGCGATAGAGGATTTCGCCGTTGCGCTCCAGTTCCACGTACAGCGGCCAGCGCTCGCGCGGACAGCCTACCTGGCGGCGCATGTTGGGTTTCAGCTCAGTCAGCTCCTGCGGCGTCAAGGGCTTGCAGGCCACCTTCGGCGCGGTCGCGTGGCGGATCGAGAGGCGGATCACGGCCTGCTGCTGTCCCAGCTGGTGCCAGGCCGGCTGCGTGGCGAGGAAGCCGGTCGCCCCGGCGAGGCCGCCCAGCACCAGCGCCATGCAAGCCGCGCGCAGCGGCAGCGGCCAGTTGCGGAGCGCGAATCGCGTCGCCGGCACCGGTACGCCCTTGTCCGCACGCGAAACGGGCGGCAGCGCCGCGAGGCCGCCCCGGAACGCGCCGAGGTCGCTGACCCAGGACAGCGCGACGCGCTCGCGGGGCACGCGCGCGCGCAGCCACGGGTCGCGCCGCCCTGCGATGCGCTCCTCGGTCCAGCGCTGCCCGAAGCGATGGAAGCAGGCATTTTCCCCGCAGCCCGCAATCACGATGCCGTCGGCGAGGCGCCGCGACAGGACGAAGTCGAAGAACGACGGCGGCAGCATGCCGACGCAGGGCAGCTGCTGGACGGCCGAATTGCGGCGCAGCTCCGGATCCATGCGCCCTGCGTGATCGCAACGGAAGACCACGAGTCGATCGTCGCCCGCGAGCGCGGCGCAGGATTTCTTCAGTTGCTCCCGCATCGCGACGAGGCGCAGCTCGGGAAGCTCGATGCCGGCGGTGAATTGCTCTGCGCTGCGGAAGGGTGTCGCCGTCGGGCAGGAGCCCACGCAGATGCCGCAGCTCACGCAGCGATCGGCGTTGACCACGGCCTCGCCCGAATATTTCTGCCAGTCGCTGCGCGGCTCTAGCGACAGGGCCCCGAACGGGCAATCCGCGACGCAACGTCCGCAGCCGTTGCAGTTCAGCAGGTTGACCACGGCCACCTGCGGCGTCCGCCTTCGCGGGAACCACGGCAGCAGCCCGAGCAGCAAAAGCGTCCCGCCGAGCAGCTGCCAGACCGCCACGCCGCCCCATTTCTGCACCAGCGGGTACAAGCCCAGGTAGAACCAGTCGAGTCCGATGGCGGCCGGCACGATGTCGAGGTTCGCGCGCACCTGGCTCACGGCGGGCACGACAAGCGCGAGCGCCAGCAGTGAGCCGACCACGACGATGCCGAGGCCCCGCGCGGGCAGCACCCTGGCCGCCGAGTGCCGGTGAATGTGGATCCACATGAACAGCAGCAGCAGGAGCGGCGCGGCGATGTGCATGAACGCCATCAGCGTGAAGAACCGGCTCGACAGCGAGACTTCGTTGACGAAATTGCGCGAGATTGGCTCGCCAAAGAGCGGCAGCACGTCGAGCAGCTCGCCGGTGGTCACGGCAACGTACTGCGCCACCGCGTCCCACACGAGCCAGTAGCCGGTGATGCCGCTCACGTACACGAGGCCCAGCAGCGGCAGCCCGGTGATCCAGGCGAACCAGCGCTTGCCGCTGATACGGTCCAGCGCGAACTCGTGCAGCATGTGGATCAGCACGATGGCGACCAGGCCGTCGGAAGCGTAGCGGTGAAGGCTGCGCAGCACGCCGCCGAGCCATGCCTGCCCATGCGTGATGGCCTCGATCGAGTCGTAGGCGCGCGTGATGCCGGTATCGAAAAAGACATACAGGTAGATGCCGCTGATCGCGACCACCCAGTAGAAGAACCAGCCGAGCGATCCGAGTTGCAGCAGCGGATTCCACGGCGCGGTGAACGCGCGCGAACACAGTGCCTCGAGCGCGTCGAAGACGGCGCGCAGCCATCGCCTGGGATTCAGGGTCACGACGACTGGCGCCAGCTGCGCCAGAGGAAGGTGGCGACAGCGGCAAAGCACAGCACGCCGATGGCGAAGCTGAGCGGCAGCGACCAGTCGAACCGGTAGCGGCCGCTGGCGGGATCGTAGACCGTGCAGAACAGGCGCACGCCCTCGATCATGGCATCCAGCGTGTCCTCGCGGGCGCGCTGCCCGAGGGTGAGCCGCTTCAGCGGATCGACCAGGAGCTGCGGCTGGAAATCCTGCCCGTACACCTGGCGGTACACCGTGCCCGAGCCGTCGACGACGGTCGCCTGGATCATATGGTCGAAGCCGCGCGGGCTCGGCACGTAGGTGAATCCGATCCGTTCCAACAGCAACCGGATGGTCGCGGCGTCGGCAGCGCCGAACAGCCAGCCCGGCACCTGGATGCCGCGCGCCCGGGCGAACTCGCGCATCCGCCCGGGTGTGTCGTTGGCCGTGTCGAAACCGATGGTCAGCACCGAGAAAGAGCCCGGCCCGAGCAGGCCACGGGACATGTCGACGACCTGCCGCAGGTAGGTCGTGGTCGTCGGGCAGACGCCGAAGCAGCTGGTGTAGACCGGGCTGATGATCAGCGGCTTGCCGCGAAACTCGCCGAGCGTATGGCGCCGTCCATCCTGGTCGGTGAAGGCGAGATCCGGCGGCAGCGACCGGCCGATGGCATCCTGGCTTGCCCGCAATGCGATGCGCGCGTCAAAGGCCGGCGGTGCAGGATCCGGGCCTGCCTCGAGCGCCGTGCCCGCGAGCGCGTTGCCCGCAAAGAGCATCGAAGCAAGGACTATCGCAGCTGCCGGCCGGCATTGCATCAGGCTGCCACGTTCGCCACGGACTCTCCTACCGCATCGGCCAGATTTCGGAGAGGTACTTCCAGTTGACGAAATAATAGAGCACGAAGGCCGTCAGGAAAATGCCGACCAGCACGATCGTCCCGGGGATCCGCAACGTCCCCGCGCTGCCATATGAGGCAACCGCGCCCGAGACCGGCGGGCCGGACGGCGCGGTCAGCGTGACCTTGCCGAGCAGCGGCTTGCCGAAGAACACCGATTTCACGACGATCACGATGAACATCAGGCCGCCGGTCGCCGCGGCGATCGCCGACATGCCGTTCAGCGCCATCATCAGGAACGCGGTCGGCGGATAGTTGAAGTCGAATGGCGCACCCGCGAAGGTGATGTCCCAGTGCCGCCGCGCGACGCCGAGCGTCCCGGCCCCCATCATGAAGAGCGAGATGCCCGCGACGCCCAGCCCGAAGACGTAGGGCTGCCAGCGCGCCAGTTTCGGGAACGCCACTTCGCGCTGGAAGACGATCGGGATCAGCAGGTAGGTCATCGCCATGAACGCGAGCGTCGTGCCGGCCACCACGGTCCCGTGGAAGTGCCCCGGCACATAGAGCGTGTTGTGAATGATGATGTTGATCTGTTCCGTGCCCATCACGACGCCCGAGATGCCGCCCAGGAAGCCGAACATCACGAGCGACAGGAACATGCCGGCGAATGCCGGATTGCCCCAGGGCGCCTTGCGCAGCCACTGGAAAATGCCCTTGTTGAAGCCGCGGGCGCGTTGCGCCGCTTCCATCGAGCCCGGCACCGTCAGGCCATGGATCATGCTGCCGAGCACGGCCAGGTACATGGCGTAGCTCGTGTTGAACACCTTCCACTCCGAGCTCAGGCCCGGCTCCACCAGCAGGTGGTGGGCGCTCGCGAGCTGCAGGAACAGGATATAGAGCAGGAATGCCGCGCGGCTGACTTTCTCGGACAGCGGCTTGGCGCCGAACAGCATGGCGATGATCGCGTACCAGATCGCGACGTGCACCGACACGTTGATCTGCTGCGACGAATGCCCCATCGCCCACCACACCAGCTTGTACATCAGCGGATCGATGTGGCTGACGAGGCCGATGGACCAGAGCCAGGTCGGGATCAGGATGATCGCGCCGGAGGCGAGCGTGAAAACCGCGATGATCGCCGCCGTCAGCGCGCCGAAGGTCACGAGCGGTATCGAGCCGGTGTAAGTCTTCTCGTCGCGGGCGATCACCAGGGTGCCGAAGAAGACGCCGCAGCCGATCAGCGCGCCGACGGCAAACAGGATCAGACCCAGGTAGAAGTGCTGCGCCGCCATCAACGGCGGGTACGAGGTGAACATCACGGTCGACTGGCCCTGCAGCACTGCGACATTCGTCAGCAGGCCGCCGACCAGCATCAGCCCGAACCCCGCCCATGCCCAGCGCGGCGCCGCGAGGCGCGAATTCAGCAGGATCGCGGACGAGAAATAGAGCACGGCGATTTCGAAGAAGATGATCCACAAGAGCAGCACGTCCAGCCCGTGCGCGGTCAGCGCCAGGTAGAACCATTCGGCCGGCAGCAGGTGAACGGCAGGCCAACGCGTCAGGGCAACCGACAGGCCGAACAGGCCGCCGATCGCGAGGAATACGACGGCCGCGACGGCATTGGCCTTGATCAGCGCCTGGGCATGCAAGTCGATCTTGAGACCGGTCGAAGGGCAGGTGCGGAATATCGTTTTCATCGCAGCTCTCCGTTACCGGTCAACCACGAAGATCTTCCCGAGCATCGTGTGGTGCCCGAGCCCGCAGAACTCGTTGCAGACGATCGTGTATTCGCCGGACCTGTTCGGCGTGACCGTGAGCACGTGCTCATAGCCCGGATGGACCTGCACGTTGATGTTGATCGGCTGCAGCGAGAACCCGTGCTGCAGGTCGAGCGAAGACAGGTGCAGCCGATAGGTCTGCCCGCGCTGCAGCTCGAGCACCGGGTACCAGAGCCACATGCGGCCCAGCAGGTAGACGTCGGCGCCGACCGGCGGCTTGACGACCGGCACGCCATTGAGGTCGCGCACCTTCCAGTCCGTCACGCCCTTCTCCACCTTCGCGTAGTAGGCATTGGGCGTGGTCCGGTAGGTCTCGGTCGCGAGGTTCTGCGCGCCGGTCGCGTGCCAGTAGATCATCATGAAGAACATGACGAGGCCCCAGGTGAACGCGAGCGCGATCCAGATCAGTTCGACGCGGTGAATCTTTTCGTTCCACCAGAGCTTATCGGTCGGGGGGCTGATGGCCATGGCGTCTCCAGGATCGTTAAGGAGCCACGGGAATCTGGGTGAGTTCGATGATGCCCCAGATCAGGTACAGCACCGTCGGCACGACGACGCCGAGGAACAGCAGCAGGAAGTGGTTGTCGAGCAACCGCTGCATGAACGGAATGCGAACCGGTTCTTCGCCCGGCACGGGTTCTTTGTCAGGCATGTATCCCCCCTCTGCTCGCATGGGTCCCGCGGCAGACCGTCGCAATATCCGCCGTTGGCGGGAGAGTCTCAAGGGGGGGTCGGGGCTGCCTTGACCTGCGTCAAGAGCGCCGCCGGGGCGGGTCAGCCGGTACCGGGAGACCCGGGGTCGCGGGGAGTCAGGCGGTTACGGCCCGGTTCTCGCCCCGCCGCCAGCCGTGGACCCATTCCACGAACTTGTCGGGCGCGAGCGGGCGCGCGTAGTGGAAGCCCTGCGCGAAGTCGCAACCCATCGCGATCAGTTCCTGCGAAACCTTCTCGTCCTCGACGCCCTCGGCGACGACGGCAAGATCGAAGGAGTGCGCGAGGCCGATGGTCTGTTCCACGATCTTCCGGTCGGCCTTGTTGGCAAGCATGTTCATCACGAAGGACTTGTCGATCTTCAGTTCGTCTGCAGGGATTTCCTTCAGGTACGACAGGCAGGAGTAGCCGGTGCCGAAGTCGTCGATCGAGATCCGCACGCCGAGCTCCCGCAATTCGGTCAGCACACGGTGGCTGCGCTCCCGGTCGATCATCAGCGCATTTTCGGTAACCTCGACCGTCAGGCGCGACAGGTCCACGGCCCACAAGCCCGCGGCGCTCTTGATCATGTCCACGAGCTCCGGGTTGCAGACCAGCGAAGGCGTTACGTTGACGGCGACGCACATGCGCCGGAGCGATTCGGGCCATTCGCTCAGCTGGCGCAGAGCGCGATGGAAGGCGAACTGCGTCAGCGGGTCGATCTGGCCCGTCATCTCGGCGACGTCGATGAAGATGTCGGGCGGCACATTGCCGGATTCGGGCCTGTTCCAGCGCATCAGCGCTTCGGCGCCGACGACGCGCAGGTCCGGCAGCGCCACTTTGGGCTGGTAATTGAGGATCAGGTCGCCGTGTTCGAGGGCATTTGCCAACTGCGCCTCGAGGTCCCATCCGGCGACGAGTTCTTCCGCCTTGCGCGCTGTGTAGACCATGAATGGCTGCGATGTCTTCCAGGCCTCCAACAGCGCGATCTCGCTGCACTGCATCAGCGCCTCGGGCGTGCGCCCGTGCGCCGGGAACATGCCGATGCCGACCGACAGCCGGATTGTCGCCTGCTGGCCACCGGCCGCGATCGGCTCGGTGCCGGCACGCAGGATCTTGTTGGCGGCGAGGATCGCGTGGCCTTGGTTGCGCAAGTTCGAAAGCACGAAGGCGAATTTGCGATCGCTGAGCCGCGTGAAGTAATCGCCGGGACGCAACACCTGTGCCAGGCGGTTACGCAGCTCGTCGAGCATGCGGCTCGCATTCACGTGACCCGCGCTCGCGTACAGGCGCTCGAGCTGGTGCGCATAGACCACCAGCACCGCGACATCGTAGAGCTTGCTCTCGCGTGCGGCAATGCGGCTGCGAATCGCCTCGAGGCAATCCGAATAGCTGCTGATGGCGATGGGACTGGAAATGGCGATGCTCATAACGTCAGTTCAGATAGTAGTCGGCGAGATCGATGCCGAAGGCGCCAGGCTCGAGACCGGACTCGATCCAGAGCGACGACTGGTTATCGGCGGTCGCGGACATCTCATTGAGATTGACAACGCGATATTCGTCGAGCGGCTTCTTGTCCTTGTCCAGGATGATCATGACTTCCGGCCGCAGGCGCCGGATACGACTCTGGGCGGTGACCACGGCGACTTCGCCCGTATTCAACAGCACGAGCGTGCCGGTCGGAAACATGCCGATCGACTGGGTGAACTGATCGACGATCTCGGCCTGGAACTCGGTGCCCGCGAGCGCCCGCAACTGCCGCAGCGCGCCGTAGGACGACTGCGTGCTGGCGTAGGGCCGCGACGTGATCATCGCATCGTACGTATCCACGATGCCTGCAATGCGCCCGTACACCGGAATTTCCCCGCCCTTGAGACCGTTGGGATAGCCCGTGCCGTTAAAACGTTCGTGATGGTATGCGACCATGTCCAGGACGCGTTTGTCCACGCCACCCGCTTCCTGCAGAATCTCCATGCCGAATTCGACGTGCTGTCGCACCTGCTGCATTTCCGCGGCATCGAGCTTTTCTGGCTTGGTCAGTAACTTCTCGGGGACCCTGATCTTGCCGACGTCGAGCAGCATGGCGCCCAGCGCGACGACACGCAGCGCGTCGCGATCAAGGCCGATTTCGCGGCCGAGCACGGTGGCCCAAACCGATGACGCGAGCGAGTGCGAATACAGATACCCGCCCTTGCGCCGGATCCGCATCAGGCAGGACATCGCGGCGGGATTGCGCAGCACGCTGTCCACCATGGGCTCAACGGCACCTTCAAGCTTGCGCACGTCCAGTTTGCCCGAGTGGCGCAATGTGCCCATGACGTCTTCGACGGAGCTGTACATCCCAGCCTGGATGCTGGAGGCAGGCTTGATCTCGCCCTTGAGACCGCGCATGGCCTCGGCAGGTTTCTTGTCGGCGTGCGGAATTGGCGGCGGCAATTCCGTCACGGTGTCGTCGCCCTCGTCGCGCGAATCGACGATCACATGCCGGCAATGTGCACGTAACGCATCAATTTCTTCCTGGTTTCGGATGTGAAAGCCCTGGAACAGAAATGGCGTCTCAAGCCATGGGCGGTCGAGCTCGGACACGTACATGCCGACCTCAACCTCCCCGACAGCGACTTTCCGGTACCTGGACAAGGGCCTGCATTCCGCCATTGGCAGCCGAGAGGGGTGACAGTGACAAACTGGGCGGAAAACGAGCGTGACGGGCGGCGCAAAAAATATGACAAACCACGGCCGCAGGGCGGAACCTCGGCAGTTTGCCCCCGGTCGAAGCCCTGAATTGGCCGGTTCCTGCCGCCATCCCTGCTACCTGCCTATACTGCCCGGCCGGCCTCGGAAGCCGGTCCAACGGGGGCCCAAGACATGTCGACCGTGTTCACCGACAAAGCAGCCGTGGTTCGCCGGAAAGCCCCGCTGAGCGAATTTGCATTCGGCATCGTGACATTGCTGCTCACGGTCCTCGTGGTGCACGGCATGTACACCCTCGTGATCCGACCGCGGGCCGTGGCGAGCCTGGCCCAGGCCGCCGCGATGAAAGGAGCCGGTGAGCGCCAGACCTCGCTGCGCTCGATCTTCGTCATCATCAAGGACCCGGAGCAGGAGACGGCGATGATCCTCGCCGTCTGGGCGTCGCTCCTGATCATCCGGCGCTGGCGGGCAGTCCAGCGCGACCGCGCCCTGCTCGAACTGCCATTCATGGAATCCAACGAGGGGCTGATGGTGCTGCCGCAGGACGTGCGCACCTGGAAACGGCAGATCGAGAGCGTCGCGCCCGAGTCTCAACAGCGCCTGCTGCCGCGTGCGCTGAAGCTTGCACTCGACCGCTTCGAAGTCACGCGCAGCGTCCACGAGACGGCCGCCGCGGTCACCGAGGAATGCCAGACGGAAGCCATGAGCCTCGATGCCGACAACTCGATGCTGCGATTCGTGGTCTGGGGCATCCCTGCGGTCGGCTTCGTCGGCACGGCGCGCGGCATCGGCAACGCCCTGCAGGATGCGCAGAGCGCCCTGATGGGCGACATCTCGGGCGTCACCGTGGGCCTCGGCATCACCTTCAATTCGACGCTGACCGCCCTGACGCTGTGCCTCCTGATGATGTTCCTGCTGCACCAGCTGCAGCACGTCCAGGACCGCATGGTGCTGGACACCAAGAACCTGATCGAGCAGCGGCTGATCGCGCGGCTGCGACTCGGCTGAGCGGCAAAAAAAAGAAGGCCGGCTCCCCGAGGGGGCCGGCCTTCTTGTCGTCAGGCGTTTCTCTAGCGCGAGCCCTTGATCACCACGCGACGGTTGTTGGCGCGACCCTCCTTGGTCGAGTTGCTGTCAACCGGGGCGGTCTCGCCCATGCCAGTCGCATTCAGCGTCGAGGCCTGCAGGCCGCCGGCCGCCAGGTAATCGCGCACCGCGCCGGCACGGCGTTGTGACAAGTCCTGGTTATAAGCATCTGAGCCGGTGCTGTCGGTGTGGCCCTCGATCGAGATCTTGAAGCCGGCCGCCACATCCGCGGGCAGGCTCTTGATCTCGGCAACCACGCCGTCGAGCTGCCCCTTCGCGCCCGCGGTCAGTTCAGCCGAGTTCACGTCGAACAGCACGCCCCGCAGCGTGATCTCGCGGAAGCAGCCGATCGCGTCGACGCTGGTCCCGGCCGGCGTGTTCGGGCAACGATCGATGTTGTCCGTCACGCCGTCGTGGTCGGCGTCACCCGGAGGCGGCGGCGGGGGCGGCGGCGGGGGTGGCGGCGGCGGAGCCGGCGGGGGCGGCGGCGGTGCGGCCTGCATCGGCGCCGGTGCCGGTTCTGCGCCGCCGAAGCTCCGGCGATACGTCAGGCCGATCGTGCGCGGCTGGTTCGTCAGGAAGCCGACGCGCGCGACGCGTCCGCGCTCCTGGTCGAGGCCGAGCCTTGCCGACTCGTCCGAGAGGTTGTTGATGAACAGCGCCGCCTCCCACTCGTCGGCGCGAACGCCGAAGCGCAGGTTGGCGATATCGTACGCCGGCAGCAGCGGATCGAAAGTAACGCTCGTCAACGGCGGGCCGCCGACCAGACCTGTGGTGGTCGGTGAGCCGAAGCCCCTGGGTGTGAAGGTTCCGGCCCCGGAGCGCTGGTCCAGGATCTGGGTATAGCGATCGCCGATGTGCTGGAAGCTGCCGGTGACATAGCCCTCCAGCCGGTCGGTCATCGGCCATCGGTAGGTCGCATTGGCGGCCATCTGGAATTCCGGCACGGCCGGCTGGCGGTCGCCTTTCGAAATGACCGTGGACAGATTGCTGTCGACCTTGGCGCTCACCAGCGATGCCGTGAATCCGAAATCGAAATGGTCGGTCGCCTGCGCCGTCAGTTCGACCTCCCCGCCCGTCGCGTGCGCCTTTGGCACGTTCATCACGATGCGGGACGAGCAGCTGCCCGCCAGCATCACCGCCTGCAGGTCGTCGATCTCAGCGTGATACGCAGAGACGTTGAACTGTGCGCGACCGTCCGCGAAGGAGATCTTTGCACCGAGCTCGTAGTTGGTCAGCGTTTCGTCGTCGAATTTCGGTCGCCCGCCGAAGGTCAGGACATCCTGCGGCGTGCACAGTGTCAGGTTCAGCGGGTCATTGATGCCGCCGAGGCGGAACCCGCGCGACACCTGCGCGTTCAACTGAACGTCATCGTTGAACTTGTACGAGAACAACGCGCGCGGCAGGAAGCCGTTTGAATTCGTCGAAGCGGGACCGGCGCTGGGATCGGAGAACACGCCGCCGAATGTCAGCACCCGGTCTTCCGAGAAATCATAGTAGCGCCCGCCGAGGGCCAGCTTGGCCCTCTCGCCCAGGTCGAAATTGGCCTCGGCAAAGAGCGCAAACTGCTCGATGTCGTACGGAATATTCGAATAAAACGGCATGTCCGCCGTCGGCGCCCCGAGGTTCACGCTGTCCAGGCAGTTATTCGGACTCGGCGGGCAGGCCACCGGTCCATAAATCTGCGCAATGATGGCGTCGTAGCCCGGCGTCGGCAGCTGCTGGCCGTAATGGCGCTTGATATCGCTGTAGAACGCGCCGCCCACCCACTGGAAGCCGCCGTCATAGTCCGAGGCGACTCGCAACTCCTGGGTGAACACCTTGACCTTCGTCGCATCGTACAGCGGCGAACTGGTCCGCACTTCGGCGGAAGTCGCGGGCCGGGCGGCGCCCAGGTCGTAGGTCACGCTGCCGGTCAGCTGCGTCGCATCGCGGATCACGAGGATGTCGCGATCCGTGTAAGAGCTGATCGACGTCAGGGTGTGACTGCCGAGCCCCGCCTCGATCGTCAGGTCGGCGAGCGTGAACTTGTCCTTGAACTTCTCCTGGAGCTGCGTGTACTGCTGGCGGTCCTGCAGCGTCACGCGCGGCTCCGTCGTCGTGAACGGATTGGCGAGCATGTTCCACACGTCGGTGCGGTTGTAGCCGTCCATGTCCGTGTCCTGGTAGATCACGCGCGGCGTGATCGTCAGGTTGTCCGACAGTTCAAAGCGCAGGGCTGCGCGCATGCCCCACTTGGTGCCGCCATTGACGTCCTGATCAACCGAACCACCGGGGCGCACGGCGTCGATGAAGCCCGGGATATCGTTGTACCAGCCGACCATGCGCAGCGCAGCGCTGTCCGACATCGGCATGTTGAACATGCCGCGCACGCCGCCACCCATGTCGCCGCCGTCAACCGCAAGCCCGGTCGCCTCGACATCGCCATAGCTGGCGCTCGGGTCAGGCTGGTTGCTGATGTAGCGCACCGTGCCACCGATCGACCCGGAGCCGAACAGCGTGCCCTGCGGGCCGCGCAGCACTTCGACGCGGTTCAAGTCATAGAGCTCGAGGTCCGGCGTGAACAGGGAAAGCGAAATCGGCGATTCGTCCATGTAGACGCCGATCTGCTCCTTGACACCCGGGAGGTCGCGGTCGATCTTGCCGCCGGAAATTCCGCGGATGGCCGCCTGGCTCTGGCCGGGGCCCAGGTTCAGCACCGTGAAGCCCGCGACACTGCGCGAGATGTCCTCAATGTTGGTCACGCCCTCATTGCGGAGTTGCTCGCCGCTGCGCGCGCTGATTGCGAATGGCACATCCTTCAGCGACTCGGCGCGCTTGCGCGCTGTCACCGTGATCTCGCCGAGTACGGTCTCTGCAAACGCCGCCTGCCCGAGGATGAGCGCCACTGCTGCTGCAACCAGGGACGCCGGACGCGGCCGGAATATGCTGTTCATGTTTTAGCCCCCCATTACTGCCCGGCTACGCCAAGCGTGTTGTTATGTAACAGTGTCCATGTAAAGCGATTTTCCCGCAAGCCCATGCTTCCGTTGCGATCGGGCAACGCAGCTCCGGGCTTCGGAATGTCCCGCGATGGAGCAGGGCCAGGCACCGCCCGCCGGACCGGAATCAGCCCGGCTGAAGCGCCCGGCCGAGGCGACGCCCGAACAGCAGGACCAGCAGGCCACCGCCCGCGCCGATGGCGGCATGCATCGCCCAGAATCCCGCCGGGCTCATCTTCTCGTAGAGCCCGCCGATCCAGCCGATCAGGTTATTTGATACGAACAGGGTCATGAAGCAGAGGCCCATCAGGGTTGCGTTCACCTTGGCCGGCGCCGTGCGCGAAACGAGCGCCAGCAGCGTGGGCCAGTAGTACATGAAGGCGATTCCCAAACCGGCGACG
>CAVVBV010000027.1:0-10487 GCA_963746545.1 uncultured Gammaproteobacteria bacterium | reverse complement strand
TCCAGTACGAGCCAGGGGTAACTGGCCGTCGTCTCGACGATGCGCCGCGCCATTTCCTGATCGGCGACCGGCTGCTCTTCGAAGGTGACCACCGTCTCGCGGACATGGTGGTTGTAGATCTCGGCGAAGCGCCGCGCATCGGCCGTTGCGGCGGGTCGGATCACTTGGCTTCCGGGCCGCTCCGGTAGAAGCGGATGTCGACTTTTTCGATCGTCGCCATGCCTTCCTTGACCGTGCCGTCGATGATCGGCAGGAAGGCCTCGATTTTCTGGATCGTGTCCACGATCTCGATGACGATCGGCAGGTCCGCCGAGAGGCGCAGCACCTTGGCGGTGTGCAGTCGGCTGTGCGCGCCGAAACCGCCGAGACCGCGCAGCACGGTCGCACCGGCGAGGCCCTGCTCGCGCGCCTTGCGCACGATCCATTCGTAAAGCGTCATGCCCTCGTGGCGGTCGGATTCCCCGAGGAAGATCCTGAGCAGGTGTCCTTCGCGCGGGAGAATCATGGTTTCAACTCCTGACCCAGGCGTAGCCGAGCCACGCAGCGCCGAGGCCCAGCAGGACCTGCGCGGCGACATTGAGCAAAGCGCGCCCGAATTCGGCGTCGCGCGTGAGTGCCAGCGTCTCGTAGGCGAAGCTCGAGAAGGTCGTGAAGCCACCCAGCACGCCGATCAGCAGGAACACGCGCAGGTCCGGCCCGAACAATTGCCGCACCTCGATCAGGCCGCCGAGCAGGCCGATCGCCAGGCAGCCCGAGACATTGACGACCAGCGTGCCGATGGGAAACGAGGTCATGGGTACAAGCCCATGCACCCAGCCGCCGATCAGGTAGCGGCCGGCGGAGCCGATGAAACCGCCGAGACCGGCGAACAGCAGTGGGCGCAGCGACTGCATTTGCGCGGCATCTTACCCGATCGACGGAATTCCCGGACTAGGAGTCGCCGGTGGCGAGCGCGCGCTCGATACGCCGGTCGGGGACCAGCCAGATCAGGGCGACCAGGATGTAGATCCCGAGCGCCACCCACTCCATGCGGAACGCGACCGCAATCGCAAGGGCATAGAGGACCGGCGAGAGCTTGCCTTTCCAGTCGCCCTTGATCGCCTTCTTCAACAGGGACTGCGGACCTTGCGAGGCGATGATCACCTGCTGCAGCGTCCAGTAGGCGATCGCCGCCATCAGCAGAACGAAGCCATAGAGCGCAGCAGGCCCGGCAGCGAAGTGGTTCTCGCTCATCCAGGCCGTCGTGAACGGAAACAGGGACAGCCAGAACAGGAGGTGCAGGTTCGCCCACAGGATGGAGCCGGTCACCTTGTGCACCGTGTGCAGCATGTGGTGATGATTGTTCCAGTAGATGCCGAGGTACAGGAAGCTCAACGCATAGGCGAGCACCAGGGGCCAGCAGCGGCGCCAGCACGCGGATATCGTTTCCATGCGGCACTTTCAGTTCCAGCACCATGATCGTGATGATGATCGCGAGCACGCCGTCGCTGAAGGCCTCCAGCCGGTTCTTGCCCATCACGCCAGCCGCGCGCGCATCACTCACGATTTCGCCTGCTGTGCGGCGATCCGGGCGAGCAAGGCCTCGCGCCGCGCCAGGCATTCCTTCGGCCAGTACTGGTTACGGTCGTAATACTCGGGCACGGCCGGGGTGCCTGCCGGCAGCACCACCCAGGGCTGCTTCGAGGCCGTGAAGATGTGGATGTCGGGCGGCAGGCGATCGGGCTCGTCGAGCGAGCCGACGCGCACGAAACGCACGGCGGGTCCGGCGCCGGCATAGTTGCTCCAGACTGCGATGCGGCATTTCGGGCAACGCGCAATTTTCTGGCCGCGGCCGCTTTCCGACGGCGTGTCCACGATTTCCGGCTCGCCGGCGAGCAGCGAGATGCGGTCCGTCTCGATCATCGCGTTCAGCGCAAACGACGCGCCGCTCTCGCGCTGGCACCAGCGGCAATGGCAGCAGTGGACGAACAGCGGGCGCGCGTCCATGCGATAGCGGATGCTGCGGCAGTCGCAGCCGCCAAAGAGCGGGAAACCGTCGGTGGATGTCATGTCAGAACCTGACGAAGTAGGGGATGGCCGTCAGCAACACGCCGATGATGACCACCAGCGTCTTGCTCGAAACGAAATAGGGATAAATCATCAGCGCCAGGCCGCAGCTCATGGGCACGATTTTCCACTGCTTCTTGCCATAGAGGAAGAACCCCAGCCCGATCGAACTGAAGACGACGATCCACAGGAGCTGGGCGGCGTCCATTCGCGCGTCAGTCCGTGAGCCGGTGGCCGTAGCTCAGCACGCGCGTCAGCTTCCAGCCGGAATCTTCCCTTTTCCACACGTGCGTGAACAGGGAGATCTCGACGAGTTTTTCCGGCGTTCCCGGCAACAGCTGGTAGAAACGATGCTCGCCGACCTCAACCGCCCCATAGTTGTTGAGCGGATAGACCTTCAGGCTGCCCGGCACGATTTCGCGCCGCGCGCGATAATCCACGCCGGTCTTCTGCCGCTCGCAGGTGCCCTCGACTGCCTTGACGAACTGCGCGCCAGTCGTGGACGAGAGTCCGTCCTTGTCGTGATAGAACTCGAAGTCGTCGGCGACGAGCGACGCGAGCGCCGGGATGTCGCAGGTGTCGAATACCGCGGTGAACAGCCTCTGGTCCGCCGCCGCGATCTCGTCGTAGAGTTCCTGCGTCAGGGTGGGGCCCGCCCGAGGCCCGCCGTTCTGTTCCGCCGCCTGGATGCCGGGCATCGTGAAACACAGACCGATCAGAATCGGGAGAATTCGACCGAACATGCTGTCACTCCGTCAGTGGCGCCTGCCGTCCAGCAGGATTGTCCAGGGTTCGATGCTCGCGATCTCCAGGATATGGGCCGTGCTCCAGGGATCCTTCGCCAGGCGCGTGCGGACCGCTTCCTGGTTCGGCGCATCGATCACGAGCAGCACTTCCGCGCGCGAGCCGAGCGGGCCGCCGAGGACGACGAACTTCTCGGCCGTGAGCGCGGTCATGAATTTCGAATGCTCGTCCCACAACGCCTGGGCGCGCATGGCAAGTGCCGCATTCCAGGCAGGGCCATGGACACGCCGAACGGCGAAATAGGTTGGCATGCTGTCGATTGCTCAGCCGGACCCGGCGCTCGCCGGCTTTGCCGGGGGCGGATCGTCATTCCAGATGTCGACGACGCATTTCCAGGTGCCTGTCGAATCCTTGCGCCAGATCGTCACCGACTTGCCATGCAGCGTGAGCAAGGCCCCGTCTGCGCCGTTGACCGTGAACTGGCTCCGCTCGATCAGATACCCGAGATCGCCATCGTTCGCGATGCTCGCCTGCTCCGGTTCCCAGGTGACGCTGAATCCGGGCGTCGCGAAGCTGGCACGGACGAATTCGCGAATCGCCGCCTTTCCGACGACCGCGGGCTCGTCCGATGGCATGACAACGGCGTCGTCGGCCCAGTAGGAGACGGTGCGATCGATATCTCTGCTGGCCGCCGCTTGCGCCCAATCCCGGCTGATTTGCATGAGCGCTGCCTGCTCGGCTTTCAAGTCCGGTGGCGCAACCGTGCAGGCTGCAATTGCCGAGGTCAGGCATGCGATGGCGAGCGAGCGAGGCCAGATGCCCATCGTCTCAGCCGCGCCCCGAACTGCGTGATTCACGCCAGAGCATCGCGGCGAGGCCGCCCGCAACGACGAAGGCGAGTCCGCTCGCCCACAGCGGAATGCTGACGCCGTTGATCATGACTTCCCAGCCGCGGACGAAACGCGTCAGCTGCATGATCGCGATCAACGACAGGAATACGATGGCGATGGTCGTGAATGGCTTCATGTCGAACCTCCTTGGGTCCACCGATCTGTGCAGGATACACGCGATCTAGTCTTCCAGCGCCTTGCCGCTGCTATCGGGCAGGGTCAGGATCAGGAGCGCCCCGGCCAGGAAGAACGCGGAGGTCAGGCCGAGGGCTGTGCCGATGCCGAATCCCGGCATCGTCGCGACCGCGCCGATCGTGAATGGCGCGAGCGCGCCGAGTCCCCGGCCGGCGTTGTACACGAGCCCCTGTCCGGTCGCCCGTACCGCGGTCGGGAACAATTCGGCCAGGAATGAGCCGAACAGGCTGAAGAAGCCGTAGCCCACGAAGCCGACCACCGGCCCCAGCGCCATCAGCACATTCGGGCTGCGCGCGAGCTGGCCGTAGATCGGCACCAGCACCGCCGCCACGACCATGTAGAGTAATGAATGCACGCCGCCGTCCGATGCGGTCGGCAATGAATCCGAACGACAGATAGCCGAGGTACGAACCGAGCTGCATCGGGATGATCCAGCTCATCGAGCGCAGGATGGTCATGCCGGCGCCGCCCTGCTCGATGGGCGTGGCGAGGAATGTCGGCAGCCAGAAGAAGAGTCCCCAGTTCGCGAACATCACCGAGCCCGTGAGCAGCGTCGCGAGCACCGTCCGGCGCCACAGGCGTGGGCCGAAGAGCACCGCGAACGGATTTGCCTGCGGCGCGCCGCTGTCGCGATGCTTCAGCCAGAGCGGCGACTCGGGCACGCTCCTGCGCACCCAGAGCGTGAACAGCGCGGGGAGCGCGCCGACGACGAACAGCCAGCGCCAGGCCTCGACACCGAGGGGCAGCACGTCGAGCACCAGGGCCGCGGCGATGGCGGCGAGGATGTAACCGAGCGCCCAGCCGGACTGCATGATGCCGATCGCCTTGGTGCGATGCTCGGCGGGCCAGGATCTCGCTGACGAGCACGGCGCCGGACGCCCACTCGCCGCCCATGCCGAGGCCGAGCAGCGCGCGCCACAACAGCAGCTGCGTCAGCGTCTGCGACGTCGCCGCGCCGAGCGACCCGAGCGAGAAGATCAGGATCGTGAACATCAGCGTGCGCGCGCGGCCGAAGCGGTCCGCGATCGCGCCGAAGAACAGGCCGCCCGCGGCGGAGATCAGGAGCGTGATGGTTCCCAGCAGCCCGGCGATCGCGTCGTCGAAATGGAAATATTCCTTCAGGCGCCCGATGACCATCACGTAGAGCAGGAAGTCCATCGCGTCGAGCATCCAGCCGAGCTTGGCGGCGATCAGCACCCGCCATTGCTCGCCGCGTGATCGTGCGATACCAGGGATCGGCCATCAGTTTGCGGCCTGCGGTTCAGCCTGAAAGACGATCTTTCCGTCGAACACCGTCATCTCGCACTTCATGTCCTTCAGGTCCGCCGTCGGCACCTGGTAGGGATTCCGGTCCCAGACCGCAAGATCGGCGTACTTGCCGGCTTCGATGGATCCGATCTTCGTATCGAGGAACATCTGGTGCGCAGCCCAGATCGTGGAGGCGCGCGAGTGCCGCGTGGATGTCCACGGCCTCGTCGCGCCCAAACGGATCGCCGCCGTAGATGCCGAGCGCCGGCTCGCGCGCGACGGCGGCCCAGAGCCCGTAGCGCGCGGCGTAGGGCGTGACGCTGTAATCCGATCCGTTCGCCCAGTGGATCGCCGCGCTTCAGGTAGGTCGCAAAGGGATCGAGCCGCCGTGCGCGTGCACCGAAATTTCCCGCATAGGTATCGCCGATCCACCACATGAAAGTTGACGACGACTCCGGATAGCCGGCGTCGTAGTCGCGCTGCAGTGCGGCCATCGTCTCGATCGCATGCTCGGTCGGGACATTGGCGTGGATGATCGCGTGACGCAGACCCTTCTTCGGATTTGCGCGCAGGGCATCCATATAGCTGTCCACGACGAGGTCGATCGTGCGGTCGCCGATGGCATGGATGGCAATGTGAAAGCCAGCGTCGTGATACATCCGGATCATCTGATGCAGCGTGTCGGGCTCGATATTCGGATAGCCGCGGTTGCCGGTGTCGGTGCCGGTCACGCCGATGTTCCAGTCGTCGTACATCCAGGCCGTGCGCGCGCCGCCGCTGCCATCGGCGAACAGCTTCACGCCGCCGGCGATCAAGTGATCATCGCCGGTCGATTCGTAAGGCCGGGTCATTGCGGCGCGCTCGCGCAATCAGTGCACGCGCGTCGTCCACCGTGCGCCCGCCCGTCCACAAAATGAAGGCCCGCACGGTCAAGTCACCCGACGCCAGCACGCGACGATAGGATTCCCAGCGCTCTCCCGGGATCCCGGGATCCTTGACTCCCGTCATGCACTCGGCATTGAAGCCGCGCGCCATCTGGCGGATGCCGCGGTCGACTTCGTCGGCCGTCGGCGGCGGAATCAGCGACATGACAAGGCGCTGCGCTGCTTCCTTGAGGACGCCAGTCGGATTGCCCGCCGCATCGCGATCGATCGTGCCGCCGGCCGGATCCGGCGTGTCGCGGCCGATGTTTGCGAGTTTCAGTGCCACGCTGTTGGCGACGCCGTAATGGCCCATGGTTTGGCTGAGCCAGACCGGGTGGCCAGCGGTCGCCTCATCGAGGTCGCTGGCGGTGATCACGCGCCGCTCGGCGAGCTTTCCCTCATCCCACCGAGTGCCGAAGACCCAGGCATCCGCCGCAACGCGCGCCGACTCCCGCGCCACGGCGGCCTTGACGTCCTCGATGCTCTTGACGCCGGGGAAACTCAGGTCCAGGCCATCGCTGCGATTGAAATCGCTCGGGCTGAAATGCGCGTGCGCATCGAGGAGCCCCGGCGTCGACCGTGCGACCCGCCAAATCGATGCGCCGCGTTTCCGGGCCCGCGAGCGCCTCGATGGCCGCGGTCCTGCCGACAGCGACGATGTGGTTGCCGCGGATCGCGACCGCCTGCGCGATTCGGTCGCTGGCATCCACGGTGATCACCGTGCCGTTCGTGAACACGATGTCGGGCGGCGCCTCGTCGGGCGCAAGCCGGCAGGCGGCCAGCATCAGCAGCCATGCGAAGACGATCGCCCGGAGGGAAATCGCGATGCGCCTTACTCCGTCGTGAACGGACCTTCGATTTCCGAGGACCGGACCGCCCGCGCGAGACCGGTGAATGTTCCCTGCGTCGCGATTTCTTTCGCCGCCTGCAGGAAGCCGGTCCAGGCTGCGCGCGCCAGCGCGCCGCCGACGCTGATGCGCCGCACGCCGAGCTTTGCGGCTTCCGCGACCGTCGTGAAATCCCTGCTGACCAGCAGGTTGACCGGTTTTGGCGTGACCGCATTCACGACTGCCGCGATGTCCTCTTTCTTGTGGATGCCCGGCGCGTACAGGCAATCGGCCCCGGCCTCGGCATAAGCCGTGAGCCGGCGGATCGTTTCGGCAATATCCGGACGCCCGGCGATGAAGCCTTCCGAGCGGCCGGTCAGCAGGATGCCGGTCTTGCTGTCGTCGATCGCGCGCCGCGCCGCGCGCACCCGCTCGACGGCGAGCGTGAAGTCGAAGAGCGGCTTCGCATCATCGCCGGTCGAATCCTCGATCGAAAGCCCGGCGATGCCGGTCGCAGTCGCGGCCGCGACATTCGCGGCAACCCTGGCCGGTTCGATCGCGAAGCCGTCTTCGAAGTCCGCATTGACGGGCACATTCACGGCCTGCGAGATGGAACGAAGATGCGCGAGCGCCTCCGCAAGCGTCACGTCGTTGTCGATCTTGCCGAGCGTCCACGCGAAACCGGAGCTGGTCGTCGCAAGCGCCGGGAATCCGAGTTGCTCGAGCAGGCGCGCGCTACCCGCATCCCAGGGGTTCGGGATCACGAAACAGCCGGATTGGTGCAGGTCGCGGAAGACCCGGCAGCGTTCGGCGGCGCTCGACTTCGATGTCATGACGACGCGCTGCGCGCGGCGGACCAGCGCGCGACCAGCGCGATCGGGATACCGACCAGCATGACGTGACTGAGGACGCTCGCGATGAACCAGGACGGAATGAAGGGCAAGGGCGAAGCTTTCGAGAGCGGCAGCACGACGTAGCTCATCGCGAGATACAGGAGCACGCCGTAGACGGCTCCATAGAACACAGGCCGCCTGAACAGGATCGACCAGCGCCGGCAGGCGAGGTAAAAGACGGCGGCCATGACGCAGGCGATGAAGATATGCAGGAAGGCCCCGAGCGCCGCGGTACCCATGCCGCCCGCGAAGGAATCCTTGCCGAGGAGCCCCGCCGCGATGCTCTGCAGGATCACCAGCGGCGATGCGCCGTTGTAGAACCACCAGAAGCTCATCGCCAGCGCAATGTCGAGCAGCGCGGCGGCCGTGCCGCCCAGCAGAATCACGTGGCTGGCGCAGGGCCGTGCGGTATCCGCGTTCATGGTCGTGATCCTGCCACGTGCTCCCCGTCGCATCCATGCTGTTTGACAACTCGTTCCGTCGAGGCGGGATGGCGTGCCAGTTTCTCGGGCGAGCGGCGCGGCCGGGGCTGGAATTCGCCGCCGCAATTGGGGCAACGGCCCTTCAATACGCCCCCGGCGCAGGCACGGCAGAACGTGCACTCGAAGGAGCAGATCAGGGCGTCGCCCGAATCGCCGGGCAGGTCCTTGCCGCAACATTCGCAACAGGGCCGGAGCTGCAGCATGAATCCTCCTCAGTCGCGCCCGCCGAGCCTGCGCGTCGCCGGTCTCGATCCCGGCAGCAGCACCAGCGCGTCGTATCCGTTGATCAGTTCGCGCAGCTGCCACTGATCGGCCGGCGCGACCGCTTCGCGGAACAGGCGCTGGTACGGACGCAGCGCCTTCAAGTCCACGATCGTCGGCGCCATCGGCTCGCTCGCGGGCAGCAGCGGCCGCATCCAGTCGGGGAAGTCCTTGTAGGACACGTAGTCCTGGCCGAGCGGCTGGACGTACAGGCCATACGCCACCATGCCGTTGAAGATCGCGAGCTCGTGCGCGAGATTGCCGATCGGGTAGGCCTGGGTCGGGTTCTTGCCGTGGTAAAGATGGTTGCCGCCGAACTTGAACATCGCCTTCGGCAACTTCTCCCGCTTAGCTGCGGCACGATAGCGTTCGATGAAGTTACCCTTCAGCACTTCCTCTCGAACAGTGTTGTTGTAGAGCCCGACAAATTCCCCGGCCTCGGCGCGCCGGTAGTAACCGAATATCTCCGCCGATTTCGTGAGGCCCGCGAGCAGCCGCGCCGCCCGTGAGCCCGGCTTCGCGTGGAATGCCTCAGTGAGTGCGGCGAGCCTGGCCGGCGTCCCGGCGGCAATCAGCCAGTTCACCGAATATTTGGGTTCATGGTCGGCGGCATGCGCGTCATCGAGCGCAGCCTTCGCCGTGTCGCGTGCAGCCGCGTCGGGGGCGAGCGTGACGAGTTCCTCGAGATACCGCACGGCGCCCGTCGCCTGTTCGACGCCCCAGATGGCGTCGGCACGATCCTCCAGGCCGCCCACCAGCGCGAGCAGCGAGAGGTCCTCATCGGAGTCGAACTCGTAGAGCGTCGGATAGTCCCGGGCATGGACCGCGATGCGCTCCGCGTCGCCGCGCATCGCCGGTTTGAGGGCGTCCTCGATCGCAACGGGATCCTGCTCGACGACGAAGTGCCGGAAACCATGGTCATCGTGGAGCATCCGGTACAGAGCGCCGGCAAAAACCGGCACGGCATGGTCCATGTGCTCTTCGCCCAGCAGCACGAACTGGCTCGCGGTCGTCTGCCGGCGCAGGAAATCCGCGCCCGCGCCCTCGAGCACGGAGTTCGTGAAAGAGAAGACGACACTGTGCTGCGCCACGAGATCGACCGTGCTGGGCGGCGGCGGAGCTTCCGCCGCGCCGGCCGCTGCGGCCAGCAGCACGGTGAGGAGTGTGCCTTTCGCGGGCATCCTGATGATCAAGCTTGGAAGCTTTTGCCGTAGACGAGGAAGGTTTCATCGCGTACCCACCCCTGGGATTCGTAAAGCCCCTGCGCAACGGTATTGGTCTTCGCCGTCGAAAGCTCTATCTTCGCGGCGCCCGTCTTGGCGGCATGAGCCTCGGCGGCCAGCATCAGGGCCCGGCCCGCACCCGTGCCGCGCGCCTCTGGACCGACGAACAGGTCGTACAGCACGTAGGTGTGCGCTGCCCTGACGGAGCAGAAGGTCGGGTAGAGCTGGCAGAACCCGATGATCTTCCCGTCGTCGTTCTCGGCAACGAAGACGATGGACTCCTTCCTTTCCATCCGCTCCTGCATGAAATCCCGCGCGCGCGACAGGTCGGGGGGCTGCTTGGTAGAACTGGCGGTAAGCGTCGAACAGGGGCGCGACGGCATCGAGGTCGCGCAACGTCGCAAATCGTGTCTGGATGGCGCTCATGGCAGTAGTTTCTCCATCACTTCGAACTCGATCGCCCGGGAATTCTTCGGATATCCGTGCGTGTCGTCGGCGACGAAGGGCTTGGTCCGGCCCGTGCGCCGATATCCGCGGCGCTCGTAGTATGCAATGAGTTCGTGACGGATCGAAATCACCGTCATCGCGATCCGGCGGACGCCCCAGGTCTCGCGCGCCACGTCCTCTGCGGCCTGCATCAGCTGCCTGCCGATGCCGCGGTCCTGCAGTCCCGGCTTGACGACCAGCATGCCGAGCTGGCATTCGTCGCCTTGTAATTCGAGATGCGCCGTGCCGATGACATCATCGCCATCGGT
>CAVVBV010000026.1:0-12452 GCA_963746545.1 uncultured Gammaproteobacteria bacterium | reverse complement strand
GCGACAATTCGCCGCGCTCCAGCGCGCCGCGCAGCTTGCCCTCGATCGTGTAGCGCTGGAGCGTGCCCTCGTTCATCGACGCGTCGAAGAACGCATACGAGCCCGGCCAGCGGCGCTTTGCGAAGTACATCGCGAGGTCGCCATGGCGCAGCAGCGAGGCGGCATCGGTGCCGTCCGTCGGCGCGATCGCGATGCCGATGCTCGGCGTGATGACGACCGTATTGCTCGTCAGCTCCATCGGCTTCTGGATCGCGGCGATCAGGCGGTCGGCCACCGAACTGGCGTCGTCGGAACTCGTGATATCCGGCAGGATGACCATGAATTCGTCGCCGCCCAGGCGACCGATGTCGCCTGGCCGCTCGACGTGTGACGCACTGGATCCACGGTCATCGACGCGGCGCAGCGACTTGCGCAGGCGCTCGGCGGCGACCTTCAGCACCTCGTCGCCGACTGAATGGCCGAGCGTGTCGTTGATGCGCTTGAAATTGTCGAGGTCGATGTACATGACGGCCAGCATCTTGCCCTGTTGCTGCGTCGTCTCGAGCGCCGAACGCAGGCGGGTGTGCGCCTGCTCCCGGTTGGGCAGCCCGGTCAGTGAATCGAAGTACGCGAGACGCGCCAGGTGCCGTTCCGCGCGCCATTTGCTCGCGAGGGCGATGGCCATCTGCCGCACTTCATGCGGATGAAAGGGCTTCTGCAGGTACGAGAGCTTGTCCTCGGGCGGGACCCGGCCGCCGATGTCGCCGGGATCGACGTCCGAATAGGCCGTGCAGATCGCGATCTCGATGGCGGGGTCGATCTCGCGGATGTGGGACGCGGCCCAGATGCCGTCCGGTCCGGGCGGCATGCGCATGTCGAGGAAGACCACGGCAAATGGCTGCTTCGCAGCGAGCGCCTGCTTGACTGCGGCGACTGCGGCCTCCGCGCCTTCGCAGTACACCGCGTCGAAGGTCAGCGCCGTCGGCGGACGGTTGGGTTGACTGGAGCCTTCGCCGCCAAAGAGCTTGGCGCCCAGTTGCCGGCGCGCGTCATTCTGCTCGTGCATGCTCCGGCTCGCTGAATATCTGACGGTAGGCGTCGCGGATTGCCGCCTCGTCGTCAACGACGAGAACGCGGATCGGCGCACGTGTTTGTTCTGCCATGGTTGACCTCAGGCGGCCCGGCTGCTGGTTTCGGTTGGCGGTTTGGGAACTGGAATGACGAAATGGAAGGCGGCCCCACGGTCATGACCGTCGCTGGTCGCCCAGATCCGGCCGCCGAGGGCGTTGATGGACGTCGCGCACCAGTGCAGTCCGATGCCCAGGTTGCCCTTGTCGGATTTCGTCGAGAAGCCCTTTTCGAAAACGCGCTCGACATTCTCGGCGGCGATGCCGACGCCGGTGTCCGCGCAGTCCACGCGAAGCTTGTACTGGTCGCCGTCACGGAAGAGCTCGGCCGTGAAGCGCACGGTGCCGCGATCGCGACCCGCGGCGTGGACCGCCTCGGCGGCATTGATGATCAGGTTTTGCAGTACCTGCCGGAGGATGGTGCGTGCCACCTGGACCGTACCCACGGCCCGCATCGACGAGTCCATCTCGATATTGACCCGCTCGCGGCAACGGTCCGGGACGATTTCGAGGCTCTGTTCGACGATGGCCGGAAGCTCGACGGCCTCCATGACGGATGAAGCGCGCGCGGATTGCGATTGTTCGGTCAGCGCGCCTTGCACGACGTCGGCCTGGCGGGTGATCACGTCGACGTCTTCGGCCGCCGCATTGATCACGCCGGCCAATTCGCCGCTGGAAAGACGCAGGAACTCGTCGATATCCGCCTGGCGGGACGTTCCGCCGGGTTCCTTGTCGCGTTCCGCCAGCGCACGTTCCACGTCGCCGGTCGGCGCCGAGTGCAGGCGCTGCTGCAGCCTGGCGAGCCGGACACGGAGCGGCGTGATCGCATTGCCGATGTTGTGCAGCACACCGCGGGAAAGTTCTGCCTTGCCGGCGTCGAAACTGTTGTCGATGAGCTGCCGCCGCGATTCCGCGACCTGCGCGACCATGCGGTCGAACTCGGTCGCGAGCGCCCCGATCTCGTCGCGCCGGTTGCAGATTGAGCCGTTTTGTCAGGTCGTCGCCCTTGCCGATCCGCACCGCATGGCGGGTGACCTTCGCCAGCGGCGAGAGGACGGTGCGATCGAGCGAGACCAGCAGGATCAGCAGGACGATGACGGCAGCGCCGATGGTAAATGCCAGCACGTAATCGACGGTCGTGCGGGCGCCCTTGCTGATCGTGCGCGGGACAGCGACGCGCAGCGCCACGACCGGCTGGCCGTTGACGTCGGGAAATGTCCGCGTGACCTCGGTGACGCTGTCGTAGATCTCGACCTTGTCTTGTGCGGCCGCGGCACCGCGCACCGGGACGAGGCTCACGTTGGTCTGGGCCCGCGCGCCGATCTCCGCAACCTCCGCGTCGGTCAGCAGCCGTCCCATCAGCACCATGCCGCGCGAAGGGCCGTGTCCGAAGCCGTCCAGTATCGGCACGACGGCAGCGAGCAGCACGCCATCGTCGGTCCTGATCAGGCCTCTTGCAGGTTCGCCGCTGCGCAGATTCTCCCGCCAGACAAAGTCGTCCGGCAGCGAGTTTTGCGGAAACAGGTTCAGCGGACTGATTGCTCCCGAAGCGAGGTCGACCGATCTTGCCAGGACGATCGTGCCATCGAGGTCGACGAAGGCGATCGCAGACAGGCGCAACTGCCTGAGCGCCGCCTCGGTCAGGTTGTCCTGCTCGTACTGCGGGTTGTGGTCCACGATGAACTGCCAGGTGTCTTTCCAGTTGCCCCAGTCCGCGGCCGATACCTGGAGTTCGTTCAGCGCCTGGTGCACGCCGTATTCGATGCGCTTCATGGCCGTGCGCGCATCGTCCACTTCGATTTCCTCGAAGCGCGGCAACAGCAACGCCTGGCCGACGCCCCACTCGACGAAAGTGAGCGCGACGAACACAGAGGCGAGCAACGCAACGACTTTGGCGCGTATCTTCATGATCTGGGCCGAATATCCGGCTAACAGGCCAGAATATGACGCACGCCGTGGCGTTGAGAATGTGACGTAACCGAAGCGTGCCGAAAGCGTCAGGTGAGTTGTGCGCAAGGGGTGACGCACGTCACAGAGCGGGGGGCCCCTGCGGGATTTGCCGGGTTCAGGCCCCGATCAGTTCGTCAGCCATCTCGGCGTAACCTGCGTGTGCCGGTCGACGTCGGCGCACGGTGGTCGCCGGCGACATCAGCGCCATGTTGTGGAACGGCGTCATCAGGATGCCGCGGTTCATCAGGTAGAGATGGATGTACGGATCGAGGCGCTCGTCCTGGCCGGCCGCCGCCTCGGCGCCGTTCCTGGCCACTTCCGGGCGGAACAGGTACTCGACGCGGCAGCCGAGCCGCACCACGTGCCACGGAAGCTGCCGCGACTCGATTACGCTGCGCACGCCCTGTTCGAAGCGCTCACCGAGCGCGATCATCTGCTCGAATGCCTTGTCGGTCATGACCTGCCCGAGCGTGGCGCGCATCGCGGCGAGCGACAGCGCGTTGCCGGCGAGCGTGCCGCCGATGCCGCCGACATCGGCGTTCTTCGCGTCGGTGTGCTCGTAGACCATCTTGCGGACCCGCTCGGTCATGCCGTAGGCGCCGCTTGCGATGCCGCTGCCGAGCGTCTTGCCGATCGTGACGAAATCCGGATCGAGGCCCCAGGCCTTCGTGCAGCCGCCGGGGCCGGCGCTGATCGTGTGAGTCTCGTCGATGATCAGCAAGGTGCCGTAGCGGGTGCACAGCTCGCGCACGGCGGCGTGATAACCCGGATCGGGCAGCACGATGCCGATGTTGGTGAGCGCAGGCTCGAACAGGCAGGCAGCGACATCTCCATTGGCGAGCGCCGCCTCGAGTCCGGCCAGGTCGTTGATTTCGACGACCCGCGTGGTCTCGTCGAGCGGCACGGGCTTGCCGATGTTGCCTTTGCGGGCCACCGTGCGGCCGTCCTCGAGGATCGCGACGGTCTCGTCCACCGACCCGTGGTAGCACCAGTTGTGCACCACGATCCTCGGGCGCTGCGTGATCTCGCGCGCCCAGCGGATCGCGCAGCGATTGGCATCGGTGGCGCTCAGGGTGAACTGCCAGTAGGGGACTCCGAAGCGCCGTGCCATCTCGTCGCCCACCCAGGTCGCATCCTCGACCGGCAACATCAATGTGATGCCCCTGGCGGCCTGGGCGGCGATCGCATCGACGGCGGCTTTCGGCGCGTGACCCGCCATGCCGCCGGTGTCGCCGAGGCAGAAATCGATGAACTCGTTGCCGTCCACGTCCTTGAAGCGGGCGCCATGCGCCCGGTCGACGAAGACCGGATGGTCGCCCGGCCACCGGGTCATCCAGTTCATCGGCACGCCGAAGAGCAATGAACGCTTCGCCTGCTCGGCCAGCTCGCCCGCTGCGCTGGTGCCGCTGGCGGAAGGTCGCACGCTCGCGCTCCATCAGCCCGGCGACGCGGGATCGATCGATTGTCTTCATCGGACGAATTATGCAATTCTTTCGGCCCGCGCGTACGCGAGCAGAGCGCTTCGATCAGACATGAGCCAGGCATTCGTCAAGGAATCCGATGGCGAGGAAGGGCCGGCAGCTGCCGGAGCTTCGGTCAGCCCGCACCGAAACCTGGTGACGCCGTCCGGCTTGAAGCAGATCGAGGCGAACGTCGAAAGCCTGCAGGCCGCATTGTCCGCGGCCCGTGCAGCCGAGGATCGCGCGGCCATGGCGCGAGTCCAGCGCGACCTGCGTTACTGGACCGAGCGCCTGCGCACGGCCGAAGTGGTCACGTGCTCCACGATCGCCGGCAAGGTACGGTTCGGGTCCACCGTCGAGCTGGAAAAGCAGGACGGGGAGCGCGTCGAGTACCAGATCGTCGGGGAGGACGAAGCGGATCCGGCACAGGGCAGGATTTCCTATGTCTCGCCGATCGCAGGGCTGCTGATCGGAACCTCCGTCGGGGATGTCGTGGCGCTGTCCGGCGGAGAAGTTGAGGTTCTCGCGATCAAATAGCTGGGCAGCTCGCTCCTGCGTCGAAGTTGAGCAGCGCAGCCCAAGCGGGCGTTTCCAGTCGAAGCCCTTGAATAACAAGGACTCAGTGACCCGCTGTCATGGCTGGTTCAGAAATCCCAGGGCTGCTCGAATCATTTTTTCTCGATTGTCATGCCGGATGAGCGGGCGCATTCTCCCCTGGTTGCTGGATGTTTCGATTGTGAACTCCACTTCGATTTTCAGGGGAGCCTCATGAACATTTATAAGTACAGCATCACCGCGATGATCAGGGGAGTGGCGCTTGCATTGCTGCTGGCTGCCGGCGGTTGCGCGACCGTCATCAAAGGGTCGCATCAAACGGTGCCGATGGCGTCAGATCCGCCAGGCGCCGATGTGCTCGTCGATGGCGCGCTCGTCGGCCAGACACCGCTGAAAGTGGAGATGAAGCGAAAGAAGGATCACCTGGTGACGATCCAGAAGACCGGTTACAAGCCAGAGTCCGTTGCGGTGGTGAAGGACGTGGGCGGAGCTGTCTGGGGCAACATCATCGCCGGCGGGTTGATCGGTTGGGGAGTCGATGCCTCGACCGGTGCGCAATACAACTTGACGCCAAAGACAGTTTCGGTCGAGCTGAAACCCGTGAGCTCCTCGGCATCGTCGGCGGGATCCAGCGATGCGAGCGACTTCGTGACCAAGCTCCAGGCGCTCGATGCCTTGAAGGAAAACAAGCAGATTTCCGACGAGGACTACGGCAAGGCTCGGTTGGAGCTGTTCAAGAAGTACATGCCGGAAGCATTGCCACCCGAAGCGGCGAAGGAACCGGCCAAGGAGCCAGCTCCGAAGCCAACTCAGGAGACCCCGCCCAGTTAGGGACCGCGACCTGGCATCGAGCGCGGCGGCAATGCCATCGCATGCTGGAACAGCGCCATCAGCAGGAGCAGGGCCACCCACCCGTCGAGTGGCCCTGCTCCGTAGCAGGGTGCAAACCTCAGTCTACGGCAACGGCTGCCCTTCGCAGGTCACGCGCGTATTCCAGTCCGAGAACGTGCCTTCCGGGTTGTTCCTCCAGGCCCAGACATGCAGTTCGTAGAACGCAGGAATGCCGTAGCGGTTCGGCGCGCCCGAAAGGTGGAAGAGGTGGCCGTCCAGCACCGGCACTTCCGACACCCAGTCCGACGCGAAGGTGATGTACTCCACGCCGACGAGCCGCATGCGCCCGCTCGGCATCGGCTCGTAGATCAGCGCTTCCGGAGTCTCCGCGTCGATCTCCTTGCCGAGGAGGTTCCCGTTGATGAAGTGAACGCCCATGGCGCCCTGATTGGGTCCGCTGACACAGGGCCCTGGCAAGTAGCCATTTGCGATCGCGTTGTTGACATCCAGGTATTGCTCCGTCGCCCTGCGGACTTTCTCGACGAGTGGCGAAGGCTTCTTCTCCTTCGCTTCGTCGGAAAGTGCGACTTGCGATACGAGCAACGCAATTGCCGTCAATAAGACACTCATCCGTAACTTGTTCATCAGACTTGCTCCCGTTTGCATTTTAGGGACGACGGCATGCGAAGGCCCTGCCGTCGCGAGGGAGCATCCGCCGCTCCGTCGGCAGCGTCTTGAAAGCCCGATGAAACCTTTCTGAATGCTTGCTACAGGCGCGCCGGCCGCCATGGCAATGGCGACCCGAAATCAACGGGTTGGATCGGCCCTGGACGGGGTGCTAGGTCGGCGCCCGGTTGATCGCCAGCCAGTAGAACCCCGCCTGGCGAGCGACCTCCGCAAGCGACTCGAAGTCCAGAGGCTTCACTATGTAGCTGTTGGCGCCGAGGTTGTAGCTGTCGATGACGTCGGTCTCTTCCTTGGACGAGGTCATGATCACGATCGGGATTCGCCTGGTCTTCTCGTTGCTCTTGATGGCCCGCGTGACCTCGATGCCGCCGACGCGCGGCATCTTGAGGTCGAGGAGAATCAGGCGCGGCCCGCTGTCGGCGCGACTCGCATAGGCTCCGCGCCGGAACACGTAGTCCAGCGCCTCCTCGCCATCCTTTACCCAGGTGATCCGGTTTGCGAGCTTCTCGTTCCTGAGGCCTCGCATCGTCAGCTCCGCGTCCAGCGGGTTGTCCTCCACCAGGAGGATGTCTATCTGATCAAACTCCTCCATTGAGAGGCTCCTTTGGAAGGCTGAAGTAGAAGGTCGCGCCCTCGCCGACAGTGCCGTCTGCCCAGACCCGGCCGCCGTGGCGCGTCACGATCCGGTGCACGAGTGCGAGACCGACACCGGTGCCCGTGAACTCGTCGTCGCGATGCAGGCGCTGGAAGACGCCGAATAACTTCGATTGATAACGGGGGTCAAAGCCCGCGCCATTGTCCCTGACGAAGAAGACGTACTCGCGCTCTTCGGCGATGCCGCCGACCTGGATGACCGGCGCTTCCTTCTTGCCCGAGAACTTGAGGGCGTTGGAGAGCAGATTGACCCAGACCTGCTCGAACAGGCCTCGGTCGCCCTTGGCATGCGGCATCGGACCCAGCCTGAACGAAACCGGCTTGCCCGGGTCCGCGTGATTCAGGCGCTCATACACGGACCTCGCCATCTCGACCATGTTGAGATCGGTCGGGTCGAGCGCTCGCCGTCCCAGGCGCGAGAAGGCGAGCAGGTCGTCGATCAGCAGGCCCATCCGTTCCGCCTCGGCGCCGATGATCGCGAGCTTGCGCCTGGCCTCTTCATCGAGCTGATGTTCGTGATCCTCGACCAGCAGGGTCGAGAAGCCGCTGATCGCGCGGATCGGCGCGCGCAAGTCGTGCGAAACCGAATAGCTGAATCCCTCCAGATCCTTGTTGGCGGCCTCCAGCTGTGCGGTTCTTGCGGTAACGCGGGATTCCAGCTCGGCATTCAGGGTCAGCAGTCGCGCCTCGCTGTCCTGGAGCGCGGATTCGGTCCGCTCGCGCTCGCCGATCTCATGCTCCAGGTAGAGGTTGGACTTCTCGAGCACTTCGGTCCGGTTCGCAATCTCGGCGAGCATGCCGTTGAAGGCGTCCACCAGTACGCCGATTTCATCATTGGTGGTCTTGGTCGCGCTCAGCGTGAAATCGCGCTCTTCCATGACCCTGCGCGCGACAGCGCTGATTTCGAGGATGGGACGCGTGACGTTCTGCTGGAGCCGCCGCGAAATCAGCCAGGCCGCGACCAGGCTCAAGGCCATTACCGCGCTGATGATGCCCAGGTAGTCGAGCAGGCGACCGACCAGGTCGAACCGCGCCCGGATGTACACCGTGCCGAGGATCTCGTTCCCCGACACGATGCGCTTGAAGAGTGTCAGCTGGTTGCCGCGGATAGCGGAACCGTCCAGTTCCGGGATCGTCGGAAACGCGAAGGCTTCGTCGCCGGCTTCGGTGTACGAGGCGAACAGGGCACCCTTGGCGGTGTAGATGGCCGCGCCGACGATGGACGGCTTCGCTTTCATCAGCGCCAGGTAGTCCTGGGCAGCCTTCGGGTCCTCGAACTCCAGCGCAGGCGCGGCCGCCAGACCCAGAATCTCGGCCTGGGCCGTGAGATCCGTCTCCCAGCGTTCCTTGAAGACTCGCATGTCGTAGAGGGCCATCGTGGCGCCCGTAATCAGGAGCGCGACGGCTGCCGTCGCCAGCACGACGGACAACAACTTGCGATGGATGGATGAATGCTGGTTTTTCACCGGCAGTCTACTCCGTCGTCCGATGGACGCGCGCTGCAACTGCCAGCAGGCGCGAACTCAGCTTGAGTCGGCTCTGTTCGGCGGCGGGCAGAGAGACCTCGAAGCGCACACGCTGATTTTCGGTCGTGAAGTTGATGATGCTGCCTGCCGCAATGGCACCGGTGGTCTCGGTGACGGTCAGGATCGGCAATTGGCGCGCCGGGACCAGCAGCTGGTCGAGGCGCTTCCGGTCATGCTCGCCGACAAACAGGATATCCACGTCGCCCAGCGGCTCGTCCGCCTTGATCCGCCGCACTCTGATCGGCCGATCGGCAATGGTCCGGCCGGCCGTGATCCTTGCGAGTTCGTCTGCGAACGGATCCGACGCCAGCACTCCGATGATGAAGGGCTCCAGGGCGCCGGACTGTGCATCCGGCGGCCACTCGACGTAACCCGCAAACTTGAAGAGATAAGCCGCCTTGATGCTGAGTTCCGAAACCGGCATCGGCTGAGTCGGCTGCCCGGATCCCGCTTGTGGAAAGGCCCATGCGACGAGGACGGCGAGGGCGAAGATCCTGAGTGGGAAATTGCGCATCAGCCGCTGCCCGCTCAGGCTTCGCGCGCCGCGCGCGTAGCGAGCCAGGCGCCCATCTCGTCAGCCGGCGCCGGGCGCATCAACAGATACCCCTGGATGGCATCGCACCCGAGTTCCCTCGAGGATCGCTTCCGAACGTCCACACGATCTTCAGCGTAAGCGGTGCGCTCGATCTCGCTGGCCGCCTCCGATGCTCCAACGTGCCCGTCATCCGTCAGGTTCTGCACCGCGATCGAGGCCCGCAGATTGCTGCGCGGCCGCCAGCCGAGGTTCGACGTCCACGGCGGTGTACGAGGCCGTGCCCTGGTTCGGCAGCTCGTCCACGTAGCGCAGGCCGGCGTAGAAGCTCGAGGTCGTGCGGCAGGTCGACGAACGAGTGGATCGCCGCCTGGTGCCGCGGGCTGTTGCCGGCGATGCCCTTGTCGAAGACGCGTCCTGGCTGGCCGGCTCGCTCTGCAGGTCGAGCTCGAGATAGGCGTACTGGAAGCGCAGGCAGCCAGGACGCCACCGGCTGCCAGTTGGCGACGAACGTGCCGCCCGTCGAGTGGCCCTCCATGCCGTTCGCGAGCGCGTTCGGCAGGATGACGTAGGGCAGCGGCGGGACCGAGCACGAAGATCGGCGGCTCGCGGCTCCGTGGTCTGGAGCCTGTCGTACTCGTTGCGGAAAGCCGCGACATCGAAGGAGAGGTTCTCGCGCGACTGGATGCGGTATCCGGCCTCATAAGCGAGCAGTTCCTCCGACTTGAAGTCGTGGTTGCCGTTGACGTTGATGTACAGCGGAAACGGTACTCCCGGCACGGTGATCGGCGCAGTCAGTTGCAGGTCGGCATCGAGGCGCGACGGGATGCGGACTGCGCGCGATGCCGCCGCCCAGAACGTCTGCTGCTCGTTGATGTGCCAGGCGAAGCGCAGGCTGGGCTGCACTTCCGACCCCGTGTAGTCGTTGTCCTCGAACTTGGAGCCGACGGTCAGGAACAGCTTGTCGGGCTGCAGCGCGATCCTGTCCTGGACGAACAGAGCTGAATGTCTGGTCGGCCCGATGATCCGGTGTGAAAGTCGCGAACAGCGTGTTGTCGATACTGTCGCTGGTATTGCGAAAGCCGGCGCCCCAGAGGAAATCGTTGCGCTCGCCGATCCGGCGGTGGTGCTGGAAATCCACGGTCCTGCACGTCCCAGAACACGGCACAGCAAGGAGAGGCGAGTCGACGCTGCGCGCCCGTCGATCAGCACCAGCAGCTTGTTCGTGATGTCGCTGTTGAAGCCGCGGATGGATATGGAGCACCAGGAGTGCGTGCCCTGGCGCGCCACTTCGACGCCTGGGGCGAGCCGCAGCGCCTCCGGATGCTCCGTGACACGGAACGGCGGATATCGTCCGCCGTGATGACGAAAACGGCGGCGGCCGCGTAGCCGCAGGTTCTCCCTCACACGAGGCGGAAGTGACGGAAGGTCGAGGACAGCTCCTCGATGCTGAGATCGAACAAAACTCGAGGCCGAGTCCTGCTGCGCAGCCGCCTCGCATGCGGCGCGGCGACGAGGCAAGGGTAGGCACCTCCTGCCCCAGCATCGTTAGGGCGCGGCGGCCCCCTTCCTTGGAATCAACTACCTGGCGACCCTTTCGACCGGTTTGTGAAAAAGAGTCCATTGGCGGCAAACGGAACGCGACACAGGTCACGACACGGGGCACCGCCGGTTGAGACTAGGGGCGACTGGCGCCTCTGTTTTGGGTACTTGCAGAGGGGCCCAGGTGCCCTGGGTATTGCGGGATTTTCGGCCTTAAGGAAAGAAATCCTCGTCGGGGGTGGGATTTTCTGCCGTCTCGCCGGCAGAGATGAATAATTACACCGTGAACTGCGCAAGCGAAGTGGAACCGGGGTTAGAGGAGCTGTGAGCCACAAAGTCTTCCTCAGTTACCACTACAAATGGACCAATCGCGTGCACTCCTCGTCCGCAGCGCCGTTGCCGTGGACTGCAACGCTCCCGTTTCTCGACAAGGAATGGGACATCATCACCAGGGCGGAGACGTTGCTATCGAACGCTGGATCGGATCCCGCTCGCCGGACGGCTTTGCCGTGGTCCTGATCGGCCCGGCGACCGCCGGGCGCATCTGATCAACCATAAAGTCCGGCAGGCCTGCAACGGAAGGCAAGGGCGTCGTCCGGGCGTTGCCATGTGCGCAACCTGAAGGACCGCATCGGCGACCAGTACGCCAAGGGGGTCGATCGCCTTAAGGCGGACGCGATGGGCGCAGGCCAGACGGCTGTCGAGGCAGGCGTCAGACCTTTACGATCCGCCGTACGCGACGAGCCAGCGAGGTCCGCTAACATCAAGATTACCTGACGCAGGTGAAACTGGAGGCGATTGCGATCCGGCATGCCGCGCCGGATCAGGGCGCGTTATCAGCCGGCAATCCGCAATGTGCTGGTGACCGGTTCCAGGTGATCGGGCCCCGACGGCTGGGGTTCGAGGCGGATGCGGTAATCGCCCGGCTCGAGCACGGCGGAATTGATCGAGAGCGCCAGTTGCCCCGTCGAGGCCGATGCCGACGGACGCCGCCGTGAAGACCGTCGTGTCAGCCGCCGGGCTGGCACGTTCAATCAGCACGCCGTAGCTGGGCGACGGACTGAAGCCGACGTCGAAGCGCATCTCCAGCAACGTCGGCGATTCCACGCGCTGCCAGGTGACATCCGGCCCCGGCTCCGCACCGCGCGTGTGCTCGAATTGGAGCGAAGCCACGACCAGCGCGGGCGGAAATGCTGGCCGTGCGCTCGAAATAGAGGAAAGCGCCGACACCGATCGCGAGCGCCAGCACGGACGCCGCGACGGCGAATGGTGAACGCCGCCACATCCAGGTACGCGGTTCGAGCAAAGCGGCGCGACCTCGCCCTGTTTCTGCAGCTCGCGCAGGCCGTCCCGCAGGGCCTGCGTGAGCTCGACCTCCCGCCGGAAATCCGCATCGCCGACAATCCTTGTCTCCACCAGGTCACGCTCCGCGTCGCTCAGGCGATTGGCCAGGTAGCGGTCAATCGTTTCGCCGATTCCTTGTTTACTATCTGTCATGAGACGGCCTGTACTCCCATCCGGAAGTGTCACGCAAGTGCCAGACAGAGCAAATCCGGCCGATTGAAGCGCTTATCCAGCAAAACCCGAAATCTCTCGCGGGCCCGGTAGA
>CAVVBV010000025.1:0-11896 GCA_963746545.1 uncultured Gammaproteobacteria bacterium | reverse complement strand
TAGACGACACCCCGGTCGACTGCCGGCGATGACATGATCGCGCCGATCGAGATGTAGCGGTAGAAGTCGAGGTACATGTCCTCGAAATCGCCGAACACGGGGGCGAACGCGTCCTGGTTGAAGCTGCCGTCGTCGTTCAGCACGTTCATCGCGTCCTTCTTCGACGCCTCGGTCTGGAATTGCCAGGCGAGCGTTCCGCTTCGGGTGTCGACGGCGTACAGCCTGCCGTTGTGGTTGCCGAAGAAAGCGAGATCCCCGGCAAGGGCTGCCGATGAGAAGATGTACGCCTTCGCATCGAACACCCAGCGCAGGCGGCCGGTCTTCGCATCGAGCGCCAGGAAGCGCGCACTATCCGAGGTCCCGACGTACACGACGCCATCGCGCACGGCCGGCGTGCCATTGACCCAGGACTTGCTGGTCGGGTAATCCCACTTCTTGCGGCCGCTGGCGGCGTCGAACGCATAGACATGCGCATCGCGGCAGCCCACGTACACGGTGCCGTCCACGACCGCGGCCGACGACTGGAATCCGACCTGGTTGTGGATCACGGGATCCACGCCAGCCTTGTAGGCCCATTTCTGCACGCCGGACTCGGCATCGATCGCGTAGAAAGTGCCGTCCCAGCTGCCGATGAATACCGTGCCGCCGGCGACGGCCGGCGAAGCGTGCACGACGTCGCCGGTTGCGAACTTCCACTGCAGGATGCCGCTCTTCGCATCGACTGCGTAGACATTGCCGTCGCCGGAGCCGAAGTACACCTTGCCGTTCGCGACGGCCGGCGACGAGGTGAAGACATCCCAGGCGTCGGGAATGGTCTGGGCATTCGACGGATAGCCGTGCAGGCCCTTCGCCTCGAATTTCCTCTCGTACTCGATGGCGAACACCCACTTCGGCTGGCCCGTTGCGACGTCGAGCGCCGCGAGCGAGCCGGCGCTCGAGACGAAGTACAGCGTGCCGTCCACGATCGCGGGCGAGGAGGCGATCGGCAGCCGCGACTTGAACTTCCATTTCTCCTGGCCGCTCGCCTGGTCGATCGCATATACGTAGCCGCTCATGCTTGCGATGTAGACGACGCCATCCGCAATCACGGGCGACGCGACGATCGGTCCACCCGTCTTGAACGACCACTTGACGCCCGTGAGCCGGGCCGGTCCCGCGCCCTGGTAGACGCCGGTGCGGGCGGCGTCGCCATGGAATGTGCTCTGGGCGAGCGCCGGCGCTGCGACGCCGGCGAGTGCGAGGAATGCGATGAGGTGTTTCATGCCGATACGTTAGTGTCCGGCGCGTGCGGAGGCAGCAGCGAACACTGCGATTCGTCGCGCCGGAACGCCGTTTCATCTCTTTGCCGGCAGCCGTGTGCACGGCGTGCCGAGGGCGCTAATATCGGCGTCATGAAAGCGAATCCCCTGCGCCTGTTCCTGGTCGTCGCCGCGGCATGTTTCTGCGGCGTCGTTTTCGCCGCGGAAAGAAACGATCCCTACATCTGGATGGAGGAGATCGAGGGCGCACGCGCGATCGCCTGGGCGAAAGCCGAGAACGAGCGCTCGCTCAAGGTCCTCGAAGCCGATCCGCAATTCGCCGGCCTGCACGCGGATGCGCTGGCGATCCTGAACGCGAAGGACCGCATCCCCGCCGTCGGATTTACCGGCAATGACGAGTTGCGGAACTTCTGGCAGGACGCCGATCATGTGCGCGGCATCTGGCGGAGCACGACGCTCGGCAGCTACCGCAGCGAGACACCGTCATGGGACCTGCTGCTCGACGTGGACGCGCTTGCCAAGGCGGAGAACGCCAATTGGGTCTGGAGCGACGTGGACTGCCTGCCGCCGGAAGACCGGCTGTGCCTCATTTCGCTGTCCGACGCCGGCAAGGATGCGGTCACGGTTCGGGAGTTCGACACGCGCGAGCGCAAGTTCATCGAGGGCGGATTCAGGCTGCCGGAGGGCAAGCAAAGCGCAGTCTGGATCGACTCCGACACGATCCTGGTCTCGACGGAATGGGAGCCCGGCCAGCTGACGACCTCGGGATACCCGTACGTCATCAAGTCCCTGAAGCGTGGCCAGGCGCTGGCCGATGCGACGGAACTCTTCCGTGGCGATGCGAAGGATGTCGGAGCCTTCCCACTCGTGTTGCGCGATGCGGACGGCGTGGTCCAGGCCGTGCTGGCCGCCCGCTCGCTCGACTTCTTCCGGACCGAATACGACATCATTGGCGGAAAGGCGCCGGTGAAGCTGCCCTTGCCCCTGAAGTCCACCACCAGGGTCCTGGTCCAGGGAAAACTCATCTTCACGCTCGAGGAAGACTGGCCAGCCGGGAGTCTGAAGGAAGGCGATCTCGCAGCCTATGATCTCGCGGTCCTGAAGAACGACCCCGGTAAGGCCGTGCCGCAACTCGTGCTGCGGCCGGGCCCGCGGGAATCCATCGAAGAGGTCGCGAACACGCGCAACCGGCTAGTGGTCGCGCTCTACGAGAACGTCAAAGGCGCGATCGTCGCCTTCGAACCCAATGGCGATGGCTGGAACCGGGTCAGGCTCGACCAGTTGCCCGCCAATTCATCGGTGAGCATCGTCACCTCGTCCGATCGCAGCGACCGGATGATTGCGAGCGTGGCCGGATTCCTGACGCCGACGACGCACTGGCTGGCCGATGCCGCGAGCGGGCACGTCGAGGAACTGAAGGCCCTGACGCCGCGCTTCGACGCGACGAATCTGCAGGTCGATCAATACGAGGCCACTTCGAAGGACGGCACGAGGATTCCGTACTTCGTCGTGCGCCCGAAAGGCGTGGATCTGGTCGGCGCGGCTCCGACGCTGCTCTACGCCTACGGCGGCTTCCAGGTTTCAATGACACCCTGGTACTCCGGCATTATCGGCAAGCTCTGGCTCGAGCGCGGCGGCACCTTCGTCGTCGCGAACATTCGCGGCGGCGGCGAGTTCGGCCCGGCCTGGCACAACGCCGGGCTCAAGGAGAACCGCCAGAGGGTCTATGACGATTTCTTTGCCGTATCCGAGGACCTGATCGCTCGCAAGATCACGAGCGCGCGGCGACTCGGCATCATGGGCGGATCGAATGGCGGCCTGCTGATGGGTGTCGCGATGACGCAGCGGCCGGAGCTCTACCACGCGATCGTGATCCAGGTGCCGCTGTTCGACATGATTCGCTACACGAAGATCGGCGCCGGGGCCTCCTGGGTCGGCGAGTACGGCGACCCGGCGATCCCTGCGGAGCGTGCGGTCATCGAAAAGTATTCCCCGTACCAGAACCTTCGGGCCGGCAAGCGCTACCCGGAGGTCTTCCTCGAGACCTCCACCGCCGACGACCGCGTGCATCCGGCACATGCTCGCAAGGCCGCGGCGCGGCTCAAGGAACTGGGTTACCCGTATCTGTACTACGAGAACATGGAAGGCGGCCACTCGGCCGGGGCCAACCTCAATCAGGAGGCGCTGACCAAGGCGCTCGAGTACACGTATCTCAGCCGGAAGCTGATGGGCTGCGGCTGCGGTCCGGACGACTGAGGCTCATAGACGTTCCGCGATCACCTCGAGGACCAGCGGGGTCGTGAACACGGTTCGCTCGTCCGATTCGGCGTCCCTGAATGCCGACCGCACCTCGTCCGCCCATTCGCCGCTGACACGGCCAAGTTCCCGCATGCGATCGGCATTGATGCCGATGAAGCTCGCGGGCCACTGCCAGAATTCGTCCCGCGTCGTGACCGCGAAGACGTGGTGGCGCACCTGGCGCACGCGAAATCCCGCGGCCGGCAGCAACACCGGGAGATCGAGCCCGATGTTCGGCTCGCCGCCTGCCTCGCGCCAGCTCGCCATGACTTCCAGCGCAAAGCGTTCCAGCGCCGGGCGGCGCGGCGTGAACTGGAAGGTCTGGTAGTTGGAATACTCGTGGAACATCGCGATGCCGCCCGGTCGCAGCGCATCGGCAATCCGCTGCATCAGCGTGGCAGGCGACGAGACGAAGCACGCGACCCAGCGGCACCAGGCGGCATCGAAGCCAGTGACGCCGAGGGACTCGTTCATCAGGTCCATGTTGCGGAAGCGGACATTCGTGAATCCGCGGTCGGCGCAGGCCTTCGTGGCGGTTTCCAGGAAGCGGCCGAGCGCTCGGCCGCGAGGACCTCGCCCTGTCGGGCCGACGATCTCCGCGAAATCGAGCGTCGCAAATCCGGGCCCGGCGCCGACATCGACCACCTTGTTGCCGCGGCCGATGCCGGCCCTTTTCCAGCAGTCGAGGACTGTCGGCCGCCACACGCGATGCTGCAGGCCGAGGCGGGCGATCTCCTCGTCGTGGGTTCCCAGCACATAGTCTTTTTCGGTCATGCCTTCGGCCTCGAGCCCAGCAGCCGGGCCGGCAGGAACAGGATGGCCTTGAGCAGCGCGAACAGCGCATCAAACGTGATGCCAATCAGGCGAAACGGCAGCGAGACCAGCCAGACGATGGGCCACAGGATCAGCGCGAGCAGGGCCAGGGGCCAGCAGAGCACCAGCAGGATGAGCCAGCCGATCAGCGACAGCATCGTTGTAGGATAAGCGTCATGAACGAACGGAGACGACACATGTTACTGCGGATAGCTGTCCCGCTGCTCGCCCTGGCCGCGGCTCCGTCCCTGGCGTCCACTGCGCTCGTCCTTCATGACACCAACGTCTACACGGGAACCGCCGAGGCGCCGCGCGCCGAGGCCGTGCTCGTGGTCGACGGGCGCATCGTCTACGTCGGTTCGAGCGCCGAAGCGCTGCGGCGCGCGCCGGCCGATGCGCGGAAGTTCGACCTCGGCGGTCTCACTGTGCTGCCTGGGCTCGCCGATTCCCATGCCCACCTGTCCGGCATCGGCTGGCGCGAGCTTCTATTTCGACCTGACGGGCGTCGAGAGCCTGGCAGCCCTGCAGCAACGCCTGCGCGAACGCGCGGCGACGGACAAGGGCGCATGGATCCAGGGGCGCGGCTGGATCGAATCGCGCTGGACGCCGGCGGCATTTCCCACACGGGCGGACCTCGATGCCGTGGTCAGCGACCGGCCAGTCGTGCTCGAGCGCATCGACGGACATGCGATCGTCGTCAACAGCCTCGCGCTGAAGAAGGCCGGCATCACCCGCGACACGCCGAATCCGCCCGGCGGAGAGATCCTGAAGGACTCCGTGACGGGCGAACCGACCGGCATGCTCGTGGACAACGCGAGGCCCCTCATCGAGAGACCTCGTGCCACCGCCGACGGACGAGGACACCGAGGCTGGCACTCGAGACGGGTGCGAACCGCAGCGTGCGCGTGGGCTGGACGCAGCTCCAGTATGCAGGAACCACGGAGGCGGAAATCGCATCGCTGTGCCAGCTCTATGCGGAGAAGAAGATCAGCCTGCGTGTCTACGCCGCGATCGACGGCCCGAGCGCAGACGCCGATCATTTGCTGGCCAGCGGTCCTCGGCCGAGCTGCGATGACCGCCTCGTGGTCCGCGGCGTCAAGCTCTACATGGACGGCGCGCTCGGTTCGCGCGGCGCGGCGCTGCTCGCGCCGTACAGCGATTCGCCGCAAAGCATCGGCCTGCTGCGCAACCAACCGGGCGTGATCCTGCGCATCGCGACGGCGGCGCTGAAGAGCGGCGTCCAGGTGGAGACGCACGCGATCGGCGATCGCGGCAACCGCCTCGTGCTCGATGCCTACGAGCAGGCAATGGCGTCCGTGCCGCCTGCGGAGCGCCCCGTCGCCGAGCCGCGCTTTCGCATCGAGCATGCGCAGGTCCTGGATGCCGCCGACATCCCGCGCTTCGCGAAGCTCGGCGTGATCGCCTCGATGCAGACCTCGCACGCCATCAGCGACATGTACTTTGCGCCGAAACGGCTCGGCCCCGAGCGCGTCAAGGGCGCCTATGCCTGGCGCCGGCTGCTGGATGCCGGCGCGATCCTCACCGGCGGCACCGACGCGCCGGTCGAGCAGGGCGATCCGCGGATCGAGTTCTACGCAGCCGTGACGCGCCGCGACGCTCGATGGCTATGCGGGCCCCGACTGGGGACTCGATCAGCGGCTCACGCGCGAGGAGGCGCTGAAGCTCCTGACCTACTGGCCGGCCTACGCGGCCTTCCAGGAAAAAGAACGCGGCTCGATCGAAACGGGGAAGCTCGCGGACTTCACGGTGCTGTCGTCCGACATCATGCAGGTGCCGGACGCCGAGATCCTGAAGGCCCGCGTCGTGATGACGATCATCGGCGGCGAGATCGCCTACTCGTCGAGTCAAGCAGTAAGGCCGGCGACGACTTCCGCGCGGACGCGATCAAGGCATTTCGCGCGAAGCGCTCGGTCCGCTTCAGCTTGATGGCATCCAGCGGCGGGATGACGATCGACGCGACACCCGCGGCGCTCAGGCGGGCATTCAGTCGCGCCAGGTCGGTTCCGCGGATTTCATGCCACAGCGCCAAGGCTCGATCGAGGCGCTGGCCGGTCTCCGCCAGCGCGCGTCGCTGGGGCTCCGTCGGCGCGCGATCGGTGAACTCGACATCCGTTTCGATCTTCCGCAGGATCTCTCCGATATTCGCGAGATTCGTGTTGCCGGGACGGTCGCCGGCGTCGCCGTGCAGCAGTTTCATGCGCGCGTCGAAGCGATCCAGTGCTGGCATCACTTTCGCATTGCCGGCCTGCGAGTCCCTCAGTTCGCTGATGCGATCGCCGACGAACTTGTACTCCGCCGCGCCCGCATAGTGTCGTGCCAGCAGGTCCTGGGCTTCGCGGGACACGGCGAGCGCCTCGGACAGCGCCTGCGCATCGCTTGCGACGCGCGGATCCATCGCGATCGTCAGCGGCGCCGATTGCTCGCGGCCATCGACGCGCAGGATCACGCGATAGTCACCCGGCAGGGCCATCGGCCCCTCCGGAACGACCGGAACGCCCGTGCCGAACGCCGTCGACAGCGAGTATTCGTATTCCGTGGCTTTTGGCCGCGGGTAGTGCAGGTCCCAGTAGAAGCGGTGCATGCCCGCAGCCTTCGCCAGCGCCTGCGGCGGCGTGATCCAGTCCGCGCTGAAGTAGCGTTCGGCGGACACCTGCGATTCCGGCGTGTCGCTCGAGTATTGGCGCACGAGCGCGCCGCTGGCATCGCGTATTTCGAGTTCCACGCGGCCTGCGGGCGCCGCCAAGCCAGTAATCGATGGCGGCGCCCGCCGGCGGATTTCGGCCGACCGGCTCCTCGCGCGGCAGCGGCGTGTCGCGGTTCTGGTTCTTTCGCAGGCGGATGGCAGTCGCCGGCTTGAACAGGTGCGCCGGTCGCACCCGTTGCAATCGCGTCGAACTGGCGCAGCGGAGCGATGTTGTCCATCACCCAGATCGCGCGACCCTGCGTGCCGGCGATGAGATCGTCGCCGTGCAGGATCAGGTCGCGCACCCAGGCCGTCGGAAGCTGCCGTTGCAGCGACTGCCAATGGTCTCCGTCGTCGAAGGACACGAACACGCCGGTTTCCGTGCCCGCATAGAGCAGTCCCGCGCGCTTCAGGTCGGCCCGCACGACGCTGACGAAGTGATTGGACGGAAGGTCGCCCACGGCGAGCGCCCAGGTCGCACCGTAGTCCTTCGTGCGGAAGATCCAGGGCCGGAAATCGTCCTGGCGGTGATTGTCGACTGCGATGTAGGCCGAGCCGGGCTCGGTCGGCGACGGCTCGACCATGCTGACCTTGGCCCAGGGCGGCAATGCCCTTCGGCGTCACGTCGGCCCAGGTCTTGCCGCCGTCCCGCGTCAGTCGCACGAGCCCGTCATCGGTGCCGATCCAGATCTCGGCGTTGTCGCGCGGCGAAAGCCCGATGCTCCAGATCACGCCATAACCGCAGGCCCGCGCGCGCGCGGGATCGAGATTGCCGTCGCAATCGCGCGCCGACTCGTCGCGCGCGGAGAGATCCGGGCTGATCGCTTCCCAGTGCGCGCCCTGGTCGACCGAACGCCAGAGCCGTTGCGAACCGAAATACAGCGGGATACGGCTCGAGCTGGGACTGGGCGATCGGCTCGATCCAGGAGTAGCGCTGCTGGAACGACGTGAGCCGCTCCCCGTAGCTCGAGATCGGCCACGGCGAGATGTTCTGCACCTCGCCGTTGCGGGCGTCCCAGCGCGACAGGCGGCCGCCGAGGCCGGATGCGTACACGATATTGGAGTCCCTCGGATCGGCGATCTGGTAATCGCGCTCGTCGGCGCCGACCGGTTCCCAATTGCGGAAACTGATCGCGCCATAGTCGCTGCGGCTGGCGACGCGCACCGTGCCGCTGTCCTGCTGGCCGCCGTAGATCCGGTAGGGGAAGTCGTTGTCGACCGACAACTTGTAGAACTGGCCGGTCGGCTGGTTGTACCAGCTGCTCCAGCTCTTGCCGCCATTGACGGTCACCACCGCGCCCTGGTCGGCGCCGGTGATCATGCGTTCCGGGCGTTCCGGGTCGATCCAGAGATTGTGGTAATCGTCGCCACCCGGCGCGCCCTTGAATATCTCGCAGGACGTGCCGCCCGCGCTGCAGCGATGCAGGCTGCGGCCCGTCACGTAAACCGTATCGGGGTCGTCAGGCGCCGCCGTGATCTGGGCGAAATAGCCGTTGACGATTTCGGCATCGTCATTCACCTGTTGCCAGGTCGCGCCCGCGTCGTCGGAGCGATACAGACCGCCGCCGGTTTCCGCATCGACCAGGGCCCACACGCGCAGGCCTTCCGGGCGGCGGGAAGCCGCGAGCCCGATGCGCCCGAGGTTGCCGGCGGGCCAGCCGCCGCCGGTCACTCGGCGCCAGCTCAGGCCGCCGTCGACCGACTTGTAGACGCCGCTCTCGGGGCCGGTGTCCGGCGTGAAGTAATTGAGCCAGGGCCGGTACCGGACCTGCCATACCGCGGCGAAGAGCACCTGCGGGTCGGCGGGATCCATCGTGAGATCGACCGCGCCGGTGTTCTCGCTGACAAACAGCGTGCGGGTCCAGGTCCTGCCGCCATCGGTCGTGCGATAGACGCCGCGCTCGCCGCCCGGGCCGAAGACCGGGCCCAGGGCCGCCACCCACGCGACATCCGGATTGCGGGGATCGACCTGGATCGCGCCGATGTGCCGGCTCGCGGCAAGCCCGAGGTGACGCCAGCTGCGGCCCGCGTCGTCCGAGCGATAGACGCCGTCGCCGGCCCCGATGTCATAGCGGGTCGTGATCTGGCCCATGCCGGCATAGAGGATGTCGGGATTGCCCGGCGAAACGGCGAGGGCGCCGACGAAGGACGAATCGACCCCGTCGAAAACGGCGCGCCAGGTACGGCCGGCGTCGTCCGACTTCCAGATGCCGCCACCGGCTGCGCCGAGATAGAAGATGTCGGATCCGCCGCCCACGCCGACGGCCGCGGTGGCCCAGCCGGCGCGGAAAGGCCCGACCAGACGCCACTCGAGGGCCTCCCGGGTGTCGGGGGCCGATGCGGCGTGACTGGTACCCAGGGCAAGCAAGGCCGCGATGGCGGCTGCGCCCGATTGAAGCGTCCTTCGCATGACTGGACCCCGCCGACGGCACGGTGAAGCGCCAGTTTAGGCGATTGGCGGGGACTTTTTGTCGCCCTGAGTGAGGGTCGGGATGCGCGCGAAAACATTGCGAAGGTCTTCCGCAACTTCCTGTACCCGCCCCGCTAGGCGACCGAGCGCTTGGGCGCGAGCTCCGCGACGCGATAGCGGCCGGTGGCGGTCAGGCGATCGTAAGCCGAATGCCAGCGACGGAGCTCCGCCCGGCGTTCGCTGAATGGCGTGGCGGACGAGCATCTCGAGCGAGGTGGATTTCGCGAACAGGAATCCCTGGCCGGCGACGCAGCCGAGTTCCAGCAGTTCCGCCACCTGGTCCTCCTGCTCGATGCCCTCGGCGATGGTCTCGAGGCCCAGCGTCTCGCCGAGCATCACGACGGCGCGCGCGAGCTCCGGGCCGTCGCCGGTCTCGGTCAGGCGGCTGACGAACGAGCGGTCGATCTTGAGGATGTCGATCGGGAAGCGATGCAGGTACGACAGCGACGAGTAACCGGTGCCGAAGTCGTCGATCGCGAGCCGGATGCCGAGTGACTTCAGCTCGCGGAACCTTTCGAGGTTGACTTCGGTGTTGTGCATGATCGTGCTCTCGGTCAGCTCGATCACCAGGTTCTCGGGCTCGAGGCCCGAGACTTCGAGTGCATTGCGCACGTCGGCGACCGAGATCGGCGTGCTGCAGGTGGCGGCCGGAGACGTTGACGGCGACCCGCAGTCCGCTGCCGGACGCGATCGAGTCGCGCCAGCCGCGCACGGCCTTGCAGGCCTCGGCCAGCACCCAGCGGCCGAGCGGGACGATCTGGCCGGATTCCTCGGCGGCCGGGATGAACTGCCCCGGCATCACCAGGCCCTGCACCGGGTGGTGCCAGCGCACGAGTGCCTCGACGCCCAGCAATTCACGCGTCTTCAGGTCGATGACCGGCTGGAACTCGAGGAAGAACTCGTTCCGTTCGAGGGCGCGGTCGATGTCCTCCGCGAGGCGCAGGCGCTCGCGCAGCTGCTCCTGCATGCGCGGCTGGAACACGACGTACCGGCCCTTGCCGGTCGCCTTGGCGCTGTACATCGCGATGTCGGCGTTGCGCAGCAGCTGCTCGGTGTCGTCGCCGTCCTGCGAGAACGCCACGCCGATGCTGGCGGCGACGTAGATGTCATTGCCGTCCAGCGGCAGCGGTTCCTTGAACGACTCGATGATGGTCCCTGCGATGCGCTCGACGTCCGCCGGATCGGTGATTCCCTCCAGCAGGATGGCGAACTCGTCGCCGCCGAGGCGCGCGACGGTGTCCGCCGAGCGCGTGCACATGACGAGGCGCTGCGCGGCGGTCTGCAGCAGCCGGTCGCCGGCATCGTGGCCCAGGGAGTCGTTGACGTTCTTGAAATTGTCGAGGTCCAGGAATACGACCGCGACCTGCTGCCGGGCGCGCTGCGCCAGCGCGAGCGAATGCTGCACGCGGTTGCGGAACAGGCTGCGATTGGCGAGCAGCGTCAGCGGATCGTGGAACGCGAGCTGCCGCAGCTGCTCCTCGAGCGCCTTGCGCTCGCTGACGTCGCGGAAATTGATGGCCAGGCCGCCGACCGCCGGGTCGTCCAGCAGGTTGCTGCCGACGCACTCGAGCGTATAGCGCCGCGAACCGCTGCCGACCGTGACTTCGACGGGACCCACGGCCTTGCCGTAGGTGACCGCCACCTCGCTCAGGAAGGCGGCGAGCCGGTCACGGTCGCCCTCGGAGCACAGCTTGAACAGGTTGCTTCCGACCAGCACGTCGGGGTGCATCGAGAACGTGCGCTCGGCGGACGGCGACACGAACCGCAGGCGTCCCTGGACATCGGTGATCATGATGACGTCGGAGGCGTTCCTGATCAGCGACGCGTAGCGCGCCTCGACCAGGCCCGCGGCGCGGCGTTCGCGGAGCAGGGCGTCGTCGCGCAGGATAACGCCCTGGCGCAGCATGACGAGCAGCGTCAGCACGAAGATGATGACGGTCATGATCGTCGTCGGCTTGCCGGTCACGTCGCTCTCGAAATACACGAGCACGAGGAACGACACCAGCATCGCGACGTAGGGCAGGCCCTGGATCACGGTGTTGGCAAAGGCGCTCGTCTCCGTCCTCTGTGGCGCAGGGCCGCGCAGCTGCTCGCGCGCGGCGGCCAGGAGCCACGCGTAGCAGGACATATAGATCGCGTCGGAAAGTCCGCCGGGCAGGTACTCACCGGTCACCTTGGACATGGCCCAGACGATGTCGGCGAGGAACATGGTCGAGAAGCCGATCGTCATCAGCAGCAGCGTGCGGCGCCCGAGCGGGCCGGCGCCTGCATTCAGAAGCAATACGCCGAAGGCCAGCACCATCAGGCAGTTCAGCGCGATGTAGGTCTGCGTCAGGAAGTACTTGACGAAGT
>CAVVBV010000024.1:0-13037 GCA_963746545.1 uncultured Gammaproteobacteria bacterium | reverse complement strand
AGGAGAACCATCGAACCAGGCTGCCCGATCATGTTCTCGATGTCGACCTGGTTAGTGCGCGTGCCGTCGAGCAGGTCGGCCTCGGTCGTCCAGCCCTTCTTGCTCGTGTCGCCGCGATAACCGGAGTTGACGAGCACCGCGATGGACTCTGCTTCCGGCATCGTCGCCTTGCGAAATTCGATTGGCATCGAGCGCTGCCTAGCTGGAATGATCGTGGATCACGCGCCAGCCCGCGGCCGTGCGTTTCCACACGAGCGTGAACCACCCGGATTGCTCGGGCAGCCCGCCGCCCGTCAGTTCAAAGTGCCCGGTCTCGAACGCGGCGTCCGGACCCAGCTGGTGGACCGCAACCTGGCTGAAGCCGAGACTCTGCCTGGGCGCCCCGTCCTCGAAATACTTCTTCAGGAAGGCTTCTTCGATCAGGGCGACGCCGGGCCGCGGCCCTGCGGCGGTCATGAAGGTCGTCGCCTTGTCGTAGATCGCGAGGTGCCCCTTGAGGTCGCCCCGGTTCCAGGCTTCGGCAGATGCTGCGGTCGCGGCGCGGATCGCCGCATCGTCGTCTGCCCAGGCGTGCGCGGGAGCCGCGGGAGGCGCGGGAATCTCGGAAGGCTTCGCGCAACCGGCCGCCATCAGCCCGACAAATGCCAGCGCGACGATGGAACGTGGGATGCGCATGATGATGTCAATCCTTCTCAGGACCCGAAATCGCTGATCGAATATTCCAGCTCGTCATCCGCGCCGCCGAACACCGGGTCGATGCGGATCGTGGTCGGGAATCCGAACGTCGGGTCGAACGTGACGTTCAGGCAGTCCGGATGTTTTGCCGCCTCGGTCTCGATGTAGTCGAACAGCCCGTCAACTGTCACGGACTGAAGCCATGCCGCATCGACACGCGGCAGATTGCCGGACGGATGGCCATCGCGCACGACCAGCTTCAGGGGCCACGAATTCGGCCAGGCCGCCCGCTGGTGAAATGATGCGCGCTGGATCGTCATGCTGTAGCTGTTGATGCCGGTTCCCTGCCACAGCGCCCGCGCCGCACTCAGTTCCTTGTCGAGGCCGTCGTAACGGCAGGCATCGGGGATGGCGGTGGCGACACCTGGTTTCGCAGTCGCTTGAACCGGGGCCGTCGGTTCGTCGGGTCTAGCCGCGGCTTGCAATGGTTCAACGGCCGGGGCTGTCGCCGCCTCTTCGCTCGCCGCATTTGCGTGTTCCTGCCGCTGCCCATCCGAGCACGACAGTAGGGCGACGACTGCGATGCAGGCCGGAGCGGCCCTGCGCATCAGTCTGGTCCCGGGCCGCGACTGCCAGCGACGCAGCGAGGGAATGCCCCTGGCGAAGTGGCGCGCCATGAAGCCGGGGAAATGCATCGAGCGCAGCTTCCCCTCAACCTTGGTAACCATTTCGGCGAGAGTCAGCTCCGGCTCGGTGAACTTGCCGCTGCGGAAGCAATGGCTGCAATACTCCGTGCTGCGGCTGCCATCGGCATTGCTGCCACCGCCCTGCGGATCGCGCGAAAGCGGCATCCCGCAGCTCTGGCAAAAGGGGCCCTTGGGCTTGAACATGCTCGGCCTCCTTAATGGATCGACTTTTCCGCCCTGCGGCTTCTGACCTCGAAGTGATTAAACCAGTAGGGATTCCTGCCGCGCAACAACTGGTAAAGGCTCGAGGCCGGGTACGCGAGGAAGAAGAACAGGCCCCAGCATTCATACTGCCGGACGTGCTCCAGCTCGTGGATGCGCACCTGCTCGAGCACCCGCTCGTCGCGGCCGATGACCACGTGCCCGAGGGTGATGGCGCCGAAGAAGAAGGCAGCCTGTCTCCGTGGTCTTCCTGACGGCGATCTCCAGCACGCCGGAATGGATCCTGGCATTGCCGCCGGACAGCAGGATGAACGCGGCGGGCACGAGGCCGACCGCCGTGCATGGCGCGGCCCACGCGTAACGCAGGACGGAACGATCGGGCGTCACGAGATCAGGGCGTCGCCGGCAGCGGAGTGGACGCCTGGCCGAAGACATAGCGCCAGCCGCTGGGCGTGTGGACATACGTGTCGCTGTACCAGAGCTTGTAGTCGAACGGGGTTCCTTCGTTCGTGCCCTTGAGCCACAGGAGCGCCGTGACGACTGCGGTGTCGCCCCAGACGCGCACCGTGCGCGAACTCGCGACCTGGTGTTCGTACTTGGTCTTGCCGTCCGTGGCGGAAGCGAGAAGATCGGCCTTCGTGAAGGTCTTGCCCTTGCCGGTGACCAGCACGAAGTCGTCCGCGAGGATCAGCGCCATGCCGGTGGCGTCATTGCTTTCGACCGCAGCCTGGTAGGCGATGTCGAGCGCCGCCACCGTACTCGCGGCATCGTCGTCGGCGAACGCCGGCGCGCCGATGCAGAGTGAGGGCGCTTGCAGAGGAAGCTTCCAATAAGTCCTTTCATGGCATTACTCCGATTTGGCTCGGCTCTGCAGCGACAGCGCGAGCCCGATGATCATCGCGCCGAGCAGCACGAGATTGATCACGGAACCAGGCGGCGAACCGGTCTTGGCGATTGGCAGGAACAGCAGGCTCACCTTCTTGCCCAGGTATTCGAGCAGGAGCAGCGCGAACAAGAGCGGGATCATGGCGCGATACCGGACCAGCGCCAGGACGCTGATGAGGCAGATCACGAGCTGGGCAATCCCCCAGATCGCAAAGAGCGAAATGACCGCTTGCGCACCGGCCGGCGTGAACGTGTCGAGCGGGATACCGTCCGCGGAACTCGCCGCCTCGTGGCCGTTGAAGATCGTGCCGAGGCTGATGCCGAGCTTGACGACGATCACAGCGCCAAACAGCCAGAGCGCGAGCTTGTGGCCGCGATAGTCGTTGTCGAACTGGCGGGGCAGGATCCGGTTCTGCATGACGGGTTACCCGCCTGAACTGTACTCGAAATCCGGGACTTCAATGGACCTTCGTCGCGGCACGATGCCGGAACAGCAGGATGCAGGCAAGGATGAAGAAGAAGATCGCGGCGGAGGCGGAGTAGCGGCTCAGCGCCAGCCCGCCGTGTTCGACCGGCTTGTCGAGAAAGTCCCCGACCACCGCGCCGAGCGGCCGCGTCAGGATGAATGCCGCCCAGAAGAGCGCCGTGTGCGAGATCCGGGTCCAGTAGTAGGCCGCGGCGACCAGCGCCAGCAGCGCCGCCGAAAATGGCGGCGGCGCCGGTGTAACCCATGCCCGGCCGTATCGGCCGTCCAGTCGCCGAGCGCCGTGCCGAGCGTCTGCGAGAACATGATGGTCACCCAGTAGAACATCTCGGACTTGGGCGAGCTCACGCTGTCCACGGCCACCGTCCCCATCGAGCGGTACCAGATGAAGAGCGAAGCCATCAGCAGCGCGAACAACAGCGACGTGCCGCCGGTATAGCCGATGCCGAGCGAGCGGTCCGCGAAATCCGCGAGCGTCGTGCCGACGGTCGTCGTCGCGATGATCGTCGTCCAGTACAGGTAGGGGTTGAAGCGTTTGGCGACGATCTGCGCCGCGACGGCGAGCATGAAGATCACCGCGAAGATGGCGGTGGCGTCGAGGTAGCCGAGATCCATCGACATCGACACCGCGTCGCCGCCGGTTTCGCCGAGCGTGGTGGCGGCGATCTTGATGATCCAGAAGAGCAGGGTGACTTCCGGCACCTTGCTCATCGTGTCTTCCGTGCGTGTTTGTTCCATGGGCGGGTTAGACGGTCACCGGGCGCCTCAGGCCATCGCTTGCAGGTGTTCGCGGACCGATTTCAGCTTCCGGACCGGAAATGCCCGCAGCGTGTCCGCCATGTCGATGGCATCGCCGGCGGCGTAGTAAAGCATCAATCCGGCGAATGACTTCTGCAGGGAATCCGTTGCCCCGTCGAGTTGTCCTCGCAGGGCTTCCTCCGGAACGTGCTGGACGGCAACTTCCTTGCCCAGAATCTTCTCGGCGAGACGCACGACCTCGAGCGGGCTCAGTGCGTCGGGCCCGCCCAGCTTGATGACCGCATTCCGTGCGCGCGAACTGCCGAGGGCCGCCACCGCGAACTGCGCGACGTCCCGGAAGGAAATCCAGCTGATCTTGTTGTTCCCGCTGCCGTAGATCCGCGCCATCGCGTTCGCCGGATCGAAGCCGAGCGCGGGGCTCAGCCACACCTCCATGAAACAGGTCGGTTGCAGGATCGTGTACGTCATCCGGCCACGGCGCAGGCGCGCCTCGGCGGCACGCTTCGCGGCTTGCAGCGGATAGTCGATGTTGCCGCCTGGAAATGAAATCAGGACGAACTGCTTGACGCCCGCTGCCTCGGCCGCCTCGATGAGATTCAGCTGGCCCTGCTGGTCGACGCTCTCGATCGAATCGCCGCCCTGCCTGGAGACGGTCGATGACGCGGTGGAAATCACCGCGCTGGCGCCGTGACAGGCCGCCGCGAGCGACGCGCGATCCTTCAGGTCGCCGCGCACGATCTCGACGCCGAGACTCCGGAGCTGCGCCACCCTGTCCGGATTGGAGGTCTCCCGGACCAGGCCCCGCACGGGCAGGCGTCGCTCGGCAAGGAGCCGGCAGATCTCGCCACCCAGCAAACCGGTTGCACCGACGACCAGGTTCATCTTCACCTCGATTTTCCGGCCTTCCGAGCCAGCATGCCACAGCGACGACCACGATGGGCGTGGCCGGCGAACATGTGCAGCCTCGTCTCCTGTTATTCCAGCGTGATGACGACTTTTCCGCGCGCATGCCCCTCTTCCAGGTACTGGACGGCGGCAGGGGTCTCGCTCAGCTTGAATTGCCGGTCGATGACCGGCGTCACTTTCCCGGACTGCATGAGATCGGCCAGGATCGCCAGGTCCTTCGGGTCGAGTTCTGCGAGCATCGCGCCCATCTGCTGGGAAATGAACGGCGAGAGCAGCAGCGCAGCGATCGGCTTGGCCATCGGGCCGACCCAGTTTCCTTCGTCCGGTCCGCCGCCGCCGATCAGTACGTATTTCCCTTCCGGCGTCAGCGCGCGCCGGTTCTCCAGCAGCGAGCGGTTGCCGACGTTGTCGATGATCACGTCGTAGTGCTCGCCGCTCTGCGTGTAGTCCTGCTTCGTGTAGTCGACGACGCGATCCGCGCCGATCGACCGGACCAGCTCGACGTTCCGCGTGCTGCAGACGCCGGTGACGTCGGCGCCCATCGACTTCGCGATCTGCACGGCGAACGTGCCGACGCCGCCCGATGCGCCGTTGATCAGGACCTTCTGTCCCGGCTGCACCTTGCCCTTGTCGCGCAGGCCCTGCAACGCGGTGACGCCGGCGATCGGCACCGCAGCCGCCTGCTCGAAGGAGAGCCGCGCCGGCTTCGCCACGACGGCCCGGCTCGTCGCGCACGGTGACGTACTCGGCGAACGCGCCGGTCCTGCCGCCGAACACTTCGTCCCCCGGCTTGAATCGCGTGACGCTCTTGCCGACCGCCTCGACGGTGCCTGCGAAATCGACGCCGAGCCGCAGGACCTTCGGCCTGCGAAGCCCGGCCCCGAGACGCAGGAGATACGGCGTGCCGCGGACGTAATGCCAGTCGAGCGGATTCACCGCGGCCGCGTGGACCTTCACCAGCAATTCGTCATCCGCCGGAACCGGCTTCTCGACGTCCTCCAGCCGGATGACATCCGCGGATCCGTAGTCGCAATAGACAGCCGCCTTCATCGGGTTATGCAGGGCCACTGCGGGACCTCCACAGCTGTTGTCCGACATCCAGTAGAGGACGAACACGGCGATGAACAACGCCAGCAGGATCGAACCCGCACTCCACCTCATTACGCGCCTCAGTTTCATGAACCTGCCCTCGATGATCCGGCCGGTCGTGATGGCTTGCGATACCTCGCGGCGGCCAGCAGCCCGATCGCCGCGACCGCCGCGAAGGCTGCGCCGGTCAGGAACGTGGACGACGCGCCGAATGCGCTCCACAGCGAGCCCGCGATGACGCTCGCCAGCAGGAGCGCGACGCCGCTGACGAGATTGAATATCCCGAAGCCCGTGCCGAGCAGTTCCGGGGGAGCGGTGTCCGCCACCAGCTTCGACAGCAGGCCCTGCGTGAAAGCCATGTGCAGCCCCCAGAGCGCGGCGCCGGCGAACACGACCGACGGCGACGTCGCGAAGGCGAGCGCAACATCCGCCGCGACCAGCAGCACCAGCCCGAGCAACAGCAGGGTTCGCGCGCTGATGCGATCCGCGGCGGCCCCGGCCGGATAGGCGGCGCCGGCGTAGAGCACGTTCATCACGATCATCACGAGCGGCACGTAGCTTAGCGCAAGCGCCGACGTCCCGGGCGCGCAGCACCAGAAAGGCCTCGCTGAAGCGCGCCAGCGTGAAGACGCCGCCCAGCAGCACGACGAGCCAGTAGCGCAACGGCAGGCGCCTGGCGTCGGCGAGCGTGAGTGGCTTCCGGGCGACGCCGGCCGCGGCACTGCGCTCCGGCTCGCGGACGTAGAAGACGAGCAGCGCCACCGCCATGAATGCCGGCACGACGGCGATCCACATGACCGCCCTGATGTCGTCGGCGAGCCAGACCATCAACAGCACCGCGAGCAGCGGGCCGAGCAGGGCGCCCACCGAATCCAGCGCCTGGCGAAGGCCGTAGGCAGCGCCCCGCAGCTGCGGCGGCGTGAGGTCGGCCACCAGCGCGTCGCGCGGCGCGCCGCGGATGCCCTTGCCGACGCGGTCCACGAAACGCGCCGCCGAACACCCAGCCGACCGACGTGGCCAGCGGGAAGACCGGCTTGGTGAACGCGGCGAGCGCGTAGCCGAGGACCATCAGGAATTTGCGCTTGCCGAGATAGTCGCTGAGCGCACCCGAAAAGACCTTCGTGATCGCGGCCGTCGCCTCCGCCACGCCCTCGATCAACCCGACCGTGACCATCGAAGCGCCGAGCGTCGTGACCATGAATACCGGCAGCAGGCTGTGGATCAGCTCCGAGGAGACGTCCATGAACAGCGAGCCGAATCCCAGCGTCCAGATGCCGGCCGGCAGGGCCCGCCATGCCTTGGCGGGGCGGCAGGCGTCATCCACGAATCGTCATGCGGCGAGCATTCATTTCGCTTCGTCGACCATCTGAATGGTCGCTTTCTCGACTTCCTTGGCAATCTGAATGAGCGCCGGGTCTTGAGACAAGGCCGAAAGCATCTGCACCGGCCTGACGAGGCCGATCTTCGTCTTGCCGTCCTGCGTGAACACCGAGATTCGGCACGGCAGCGCCATGTTCAGGCGCATGTCGGTGGACATGACCTTGGCTGCCTGCTGCGGGTTGCAGACCTCAAAGACCTTGCACTGCTCTTCGAATGCAATGCCCTTGCTGCGGAGCGTGGTCGCCAGGTCGTGGACATGCAGCACTCCAAAGCCATGGCGTTTGACCGCGTCCGCAAGATCGGCCGACGCCTGATCGAACGATTTCCCGGTGTCGATGATGTAATACAAGTCGTCTACCCGGGAATCTCGGCTTCGACCAGTTTCGCAAGCAGTGCAAGCGACTCCTGCCAGCCGAGATAACAGGCCTCGACCGGAATGGCGCTCGGTATACCCTCTTGCAGGATGCTCAACTCGGTTCCGCAAAAAACCTTCTTCAGTGACACGGTCATCTGCATGACCCCGGGCAGGTTCGGGTCATCGAACTTGTCCGTGTAGCGAAGGCGCTCGTGAAGCACCAGTTCGAGGTACTCGCCGCCGAAGGAGTGGCCGTGGCCCGTCGTGAAATTCGTGAATGACATCCTGAAGCTGCCACCGACCCGGGCGTCGAGGTGGTGCACCTTGCAGGTGAAGCCGTTTGGCGGGATCCATTTGGCCAAGGCGTCGGCGTCGAGGAACGCGCGATAGACCCGCTCCGGCGGCGCGCGGAGTACGCGATGCAACTGGACGGTGCTCATTGGATGAAGATCCCCTTGCCTTCAGCGGCTCGGCTTAGCGTTTTACCGCGATTCCCTGCACCTCGAACCGCGCCCCGAACAGCAGGTGCCCCGACCCGATGAACGCGCGCGCCGGGAACTCCTTCTTGAAGTAGCCGCGGTACACGCCGTTGAACGCATCGTAGTACGCGACATCGGAACAGAACACCTGCACGTATACCAGGTCGTCCATGGTCATCCCGGCCTTCTCGAGGGTCGCCTGGATCGAATTGAGGACGGCGGTGGCTTCGCCTTCTGCGGTGTCGGGTACTTTCCGGTTGGCATCGATGCCGATGTTGCCGGACAGGTAGAGCGTATTGCCGACCTGCACGGCGCCGCTGAAGGGCGGAAGCATCGTGTCCGCCGCGGTCCGCGGCGCGACGTAGCTGCGCCCCTCCTGTGCAGACGCGCCAAAGCCGAATCCGGCCGCGCACAGCACGGCGGTCATTGTCACGGCGATACGAAGGGTCATGGGCTCATCCTCGGTTGTCCATTTCACTTGACGAAGAAAACGGCGCGTCCTTTCCCTGCCTGTTTGGCGCGATACATCGCGATGTCGGCCTCGCTGATTGCGGTCTCCGTTGCCACGCCCTCGAATCCGAGCAGGCGTATTCCGATGCTCGCGCCGACGCGGAGCGTCTTGCCCTGAAATCAAATGGCTGATTGACCAGGTCGATCAGTTTCATGGCAACCAGGGATGCCTTTTCGCGCGCCGTCGTTCGTCAGCATCGAGACGACTTATGAGCACGAGAAACTCATCGCCGCCCAGGCGGCAGACGACGTCCTCGGCTCGCGTGATCGATTGCATGCGTCTGGCGACTTCGACGAGTACCGCATCCCCCGCATTGTGCCCGTAAGCGTCGTTGATGGGCTTGAAGCCGTCCAGATCCAGCAGCAGCAGTGCCCCATGGATCCTGTGCCTGACGATGCTGGCGACGGCCTTTTCGAGATGCTTCGACAGGAGACGCCGATTCGCCAGCTGTGTCAATGGATCGACATCGGCGAGTTGCCTGACCTGGTCAAGCGCCGCGTCCCGGGCGCGGCAACGAAGGCCTGATGACCCAGAAGTAGATGGCAGGGGCCGACAACGCTGCCAGCAACGCGGTATCGAGAGCAGCCTCGAGCATCTGCCTGCGTCATGAGGAACGACCCTCAAGCCTCATGATCAGGAATTCCGCCGAGACCAGATGATCGCAATGCGGACGATGACCTGTCTTGTAGTCAGGATTTTCACGGCACTTCGTGACGCCAGGCGCCGCGTGGGATCCTGGAGGCCATCATCTTCCTCCGGTCAATCTTGCGCCCGTCGACAATGAACGTTCCGTCGCCAACAGCGTGAACCGTGCGCCTCTCCTTGCGTGCGGTATCGACGTACGCGGCAACCGCCTTCAACACGACGATGTCGTGCTTTCTGACGATGTCGACGACCTTGCACTCCATGTTGGCGAGGCACTCCTTGATCAACGGCGCCCTGACGACTCTGCCCCGCACGGGCGTGAGCCTGAACCGGGCAAATTTGTCCGTGTCCCTCCCGGAGCACGTCCCTATGCCGACCACCTTGTCGAGCAGGTCAACCGTCGGAATGGCGATGACGCACTCCCGGGTCTTTCGCAAAGCCGCGAACGAGTGATTCCATGCGCCTGTGGTGATTGCAAATACCGGGGTGAAATCCACCACCATGGTCCATGAGACGGTCATGATGTTGTTCTTTTGCCGATCACGTGTCGTCACGAGGACAACGGGCCCTGATTCCATCAGGGTAAAGGCCTTGCTCAACCTCATTCGGCGCATGAGCTCACCGCGCGATATTCCCTTGCCTGTGGCAGCCAGTCAGCGGCCCGTCAGGCTCTCCAGCCGTTCGGGATAGCGCGCACCCTGCACCGTGATCTTGGCGGCGGCGCTGTCGATCTCGCGCAGGTCGCCGGCCGTCAGTTCGACGGCGACGGCCCCGATGTTCTCATCCAGGCGACTGAGCCTGGTCGTGCCCGGGATCGGCACGATCCACGGCTTCTGGGCGAGCAGCCAGGCGAGCGCGATCTGCGCGGGCGTTGCGTTCTTCTTCTTCGCAATGCTGCCGAGCAGGTTGATCAGGACCTGATTCGCCTTGAGCGCCCCCGGCGCGAAGCGGGGCAGGTTGCTGCGGAAGTCCGCGCTGTCGAATGTCGTGCTGGCGCCCATCTTGCCGGTGAGAAATCCCCTGCCCAGCGGGCTGTATGGGACCAGCCCGATGCCGAGTTCCTCGAGCACCGGCAGCACTTCTTTCTCCGGCGTCCGCGTCCATAGTGAGTATTCGCTTTGCAGGGCCGTGACCGGCTGGACGGCGTGCGCGCGGCGAATGGTCTGCACGCCGGCTTCTGACAGGCCGAAGTGCCTGACCTTGCCGTCCACGATCAGTTTCTTCACCGCGCCCGCAACGTCCTCGATCGGCACGTTGGGGTCGACGCGATGCTGATAGAGCAGGTCGATGGTTTCGATCCGGAGCCGCTTCAGCGATCCTTCGACGGCGAGTCGGATCTGCTCGGGCCGGCTGTTGAGGCCCGGCGCACTCTTCTTTCCGCCGACGTCGAAGTCCGGCTTGAGGTCGAATCCGAACTTGGTCGCGATCACCACCTGCTTGCGGAAAGGCGCGAGGCCTTCGCCCACGAGTTCCTCGTTCGTGAATGGACCGTAGACTTCGGCGGTGTCGAAAAACGTGATTCCGCGTTCGACCGCAGCACGGAGCAGGGCGGTCATCTCCCGCCTGTCCTTGGGCGGGCCGTAGGAAAAGCTCATGCCCATGCAGCCGAGGCCGAGCGCCGAGACTTCCAGCCTGCTCTTGCCGAGTTTGCGCGTCTGCATCGCTACTCCTGCTTCAGGTGCATTTCATAGCGGGCAAAGTGTTTCCATGACCCATCGGGCTGCGAGGCCTCGATGACGAACGACCATGAGCGGGCTTCGGGGTGAAAGGTCAGTGTGTCGCGGAAGGGACCATCATCATAATGAATGGTGAACTGGATCGTGTTCACCGACAGCTGGCCCGTTCCATGGGGAATGGAGTACTTCGCGCCGAAATTGTCCAGCCAGTGGGCAATGACGGTCTGGCTGTCCGGGTCGACGCCGATGAAGACACGCGCCTCGTACTCGGAAGGGACCTGCACATCCTTCATGTGCAATTCGGTAAAGGTGTCGCGCAGGGTGGGAGCCGCGACCATGTCATAGGTGACGGGCTTCCCAAGCACGTCCCCCGTCATGACCCACTGGCCATCCAGGGCCTGCAACAGGGCCGGCCTCTTGTCGATGGACGCCACCGGTTCCTGCGCGAATGCGCTGGAAGCCGCGAATACGAGCATCAGGAGTGCCGATGTCAGGCCGCGCATGCGACCTCGCTCATCAGCGCCAGCTGGTTGCCGTCGGGATCGGTGAACTCGGCGAGCCACAGCTCGGATTTCGGCGTGCGGTTCACGACGTGAGGCTCCGCGCCGAATTTGACGCCCGCGCCCTTGAGCGAAGCATGCACATCGCGGATATCGGAAACCTGGAAGTAGATAGCGGTCCCCCTCTGGGCCTTCTGCCCGGGCGGCATGACGCCGACGAGCAGCCTGATTCCACCGCAATTGAAGAAAGCCATCTGGGGCGGGGCGGCGAACAGGAACGGCAGGCCCAGTACATCCCGATAGAACGCCACGCCCTTTTCGAAGTCCTCAACCGGGATCAGCAGCTGGGCAATCCTGGTGTTTGCAAGATTCATCGTGCTCTCCCAGCCGTGTTCAGAGCGAGCGACCATCGTAGTCTTGAACCGGGATCGTCGAAAGCTCGATGCCTTCCAGGCAGCGGATATTGACGGCGGCTATCGCATTGCCCTTCGGGTCCGTGCCCTCGCCGTACGGATGCATGCCGCAGAAAGGACAGAAGCGGTGCTTGATGGCGTGCTTGTTGAATGTGTAGGTACTCGCCGCGGATTCGGACGTAAGAAGACGAAGTTTCTCCCGCGGGACGAACCAGAGCAGCGAACCCCTGCGCTGGCAGATCGAACAATTGCAGGCAACGGCTCCCCTGATCTCGCCCTCGACCTCGAATGCGACCCTGCCGCAGTGGCAACTGCCCTTGTAGTTCATCTGTTGGCCTCCCGATTTCCTCGTTCCGCACCAGCACCCGTCATGATTGCGTGGGTGCGAAGTAGAAAGCATAGAGCCACAGCACGGCGAATCCGACAGGCAGAATCAGGGGCGTGACTCTGACGAGGGCATGAATGCGACTGCCGATGACCCGGCCGGCGACATTTGTCCTGTTCGCAACCATGGTTCGCTCGTACATCTCGAGCGCAAGCCGCTCGGATGGTTCCAGAGCAACTTCCGCTTTCATGTGCACCATCAGGGTCGCTTGCTCTCGCAGGTAGACATCCTGCGCCCACGTTGCTGCGTAGATGGACGCCAGGATGACGACGGACAGTGCGATGGCGGCGATCGGAAGCACCCGATGGAAGAAAGCCGGCCAAACGAAACCCGCATTCCATGACATCGCATAGGCCGTGAGCAGGAAGGCCTGGGACGTGACATACCAGGTCACCCGGCTGGTGATCAGGGTGTGCTCGGCCTGGATGTCCTCCCGAAGGGAGACGCAGAGCGTCGGCGAGTGTCAGCGATCGTGAAGTCGACATGTCCACACCGTAGAAGAAGGTAGTTCAAAAGGGACTCATGGCATGCCGTCGAAGAAGTCGACGAGCCCGGTTTCCAGCGAGTACTCGGCGCCGACGATCGAGCAGTCCGTTCTTCTGGATCAGCTGTTCCAGGACTTCCGATCCGTGCCGCAGATGATTCGCGGAGACGCGGATGTTCGCCCGGACGGCGTGCCGCACCAGGGCGTCCGGGTCGTGCCTCAGCTCCGTCGCAAGCAGCGCTTCCACGGACGGCCGGACGCGGTCGACGATCGACCGCAGGTTCCGCGACTGGTCTGTCCGTCGCCTGTTGCAGTTCTTCCAGCGTCGCCAGGACGGCCCCGCACTGGGAATGCCCCAGGACGACCACCAGTCGCGTGCCGAACCGCGCCGCCGCGAACTCGACGCTGCCCACCTGGGACGGAGCGACGATGTTCCCGGCGACGCGAATGACGAACAGGTCGCCGAGACCCTGGTCGAAGACGATCTCCGCCGGCACGCGCGA
>CAVVBV010000023.1:0-9980 GCA_963746545.1 uncultured Gammaproteobacteria bacterium | reverse complement strand
GGAACTCGCGACACGCCTCCGTTCGCGGCTCGCCGGAACGGCATCGGAGCTGTTGCCGCGGGCCTCCGAGATCGCGCGCATCGCCGCTGCCGATTTCAAGGCGGGTCACGGCCTGCCGGCCGCGCGGGCGCTGCCGGTTTACCTCCGGAATGACGTCGTGCATCGCCGCTGAGACCGCGGGTGTCATAATTCTCAAACAATGACTCGGCAGACTGCCCGGCTGCGGAAGGAGGAAACCTTGATCCTGGTGGTCGAGGACGAGCAGCCCATTCGCGACCTGATCGCCTTCGGCCTGCGCAGAGCAGGATTCCAGGTGGCGCTCGCGGAAGACAGCCGGGCGGCGCGGGCGAGCATCGTCAATCGACGGCCCGACCTGCTGCTCGTGGACTGGATGCTGCCCGACACCAGCGGCCTCGAGCTGACGCGCCAGCTCCGCAAGGACCCGGATACGCGCGACATCCCGATCATCATGCTGACCGCACGGGCCGACGAGTCCGACAAGGTCGCCGGTCTCGAGGGCGGCGCTGACGATTACATGACCAAGCCCTTTTCCGCGCGCGAACTGGTCGCGCGCATCCAGGCACTGTTGCGGCGCATGACTCCGTCAGCCAGCGACGAAAAGGTCGAATTCGCCGGCCTCGTGCTGGACCAGGCCGGGCACCGGGTTCTGGCCGATGGGCATGCCGTGAATCTGGGGCCGACGGAGTATCGACTGCTCAAGTTCCTGATGACGCATCCCGATCGCGTCTACGCCCGCAGCCAGCTGCTCGACCGGGTCTGGGGCGGCAATGTCTACGTCGAGGAGCGCACCGTCGACGTGCACGTCCGGCGCCTGCGCAAGGCGCTTGAGTCGAGCAGTTACGATCGTTTCGTGCAGACCGTGCGCGGGGCGGGCTACCGCTTCTCGATGCAGGAAGGCTGAATCGTGTCCCAGGCCTGGTCTTTTGCGCTCGGCAGGCTCATCGCCGCCATTGCCATCGCGGTGGGCCTGGGTCTGATCTTCGGGCGGATCGGCTTGTGGCTCACGATCGTGCTCGGGGGCCTGCTGACCCTGCAGCTCGTCAACCTGTTCCGGCTGCAACGCTGGCTCCAGCATCGATCGGAGGAAGTACCTCCCGATCTCGGCGGCGTCTGGGGCGATGTTGTTGCGCTGATCGGGCGTATTTATCGGCGCAAGCAGTTCCACAAGCGCCGGGTAACCCAGCTGTTCCGGGAATTCCGGCGACTGACGGCAGCGCTGCCGGATGGCGTCGTGTTGCTGTCGCCCGGCCACGAAATCATCTGGTTCAATCGAACGGCTGCGGTGCTGCTCGGACTGCAGCGCTCGGCCGATCGCGGGATGCCAATCGAAAATCTGATCCGGCAGCCCGAGTTCTCCACCTACCTGAAAGAGCTTGGCGGCGGTGCGGGTGTCGTCGTGCGCATGCAGGGCAGCGAAAAGTCGCTGATGCTGATCGTGATTCCGGCGGGCGGACAATTGCTGATGCTGGTGCGCGACGTGACGCGCGAGGCGCGACTCGAGCAGATGCGAAAGGATTTCGTCGCCAATGCCTCGCATGAACTGCGTTCCCCGCTCACGGTCATCTCCGGCTATCTCGATCAACTGGGAGAGGAAGGCGACCTCGGCGCGGAATGGCGCGAGCCGATTGCCGACATGCGCCTGCAGGCGGCGCGCATGCGCGAAATCGTCGACGACCTGCTGGAACTTTCGCGCATGGAGTCGAGCGCGGACGAGGCGCCGATGCTGCCAGTAAACATGCCCGGAATGCTCGAGCGCCTGGTGCGCGAAGTGCGCGCGTCGGCGGCCGCGCCACCACGCTTCGAGCTGGACATCCAGTCGCCAAGGGGTCTGTCGGGCAGCGAGCGGGAATTGCACTCGATCGCGTCGAACCTGATCTCAAATGCAGTCAAATACACGCCCGCCGACGGCACGATCACGGTGCGCTGGGCCTGCGACGATGCGGGAGCGCATCTGGCGGTCGTGGACACCGGCATCGGCATCGCCGCCGAGCACCTGCCGAGGCTGACGGAGCGTTTCTACCGGGTCGACAAGGCGCGCGCGCGCGCCAACGGCGGATCCGGGCTCGGACTTTCGATCGTCAAGCATGGCCTGCAGCGGCACGGCGGCCGCCTCGAAATTACGAGCGAAGAAGGCCATGGCTCGGCATTCGTTGCTCATTTCCCGCCAAGGCGGATCCTGCCCGCGGCACGTGTTCCCGACCGCGCCCGCGGCTGACGCATTTCTGTAACAAACGCCAACTACAGTACCGGCCCACGCTGAGGCCCCGGGTATCGGGCCGGCGTGCACAGCCCGATGGTCAGTACTGGAGGAAGCAACGTGTACAGGAAAGTGTTCATAGCGGCCCTAGCCGCGGTCCTCGCTGCCCCGGCGGCGATGGCGCAATCCGCGCGCGATTACATCAGCATCGTCGGCTCCTCGACGGTGTTCCCGTTCACATCGGCCGTTGCCGAGCAATTCGGACGCGCCGGCAAGTTCAAGACGCCGAAAGTCGAGAGTACGGGCACCGGCGGCGGCATGAAGCTCTTCTGCGCCGGCGTCGGCGTGCAGTTCCCGGACGCCACCAATGCGTCGCGGCGCATCAAGCAGGGCGAACTCGACACCTGCAGGAAGAACGGCGTCAATGACATCGTCGAGATCACCGTCGGATTCGACGGCATCGCGATCGCCAATGCCAAGTCGGCTCCGCAGTTCAAGCTGACCCGCAAGGACCTCTACCTCGCGCTCGCCAAGCAGGTGCCGGATGCATCCGGCCAGAGCCTGGTGGCTAACCCGTACCAGACCTGGAAAGAGGTGAACCCCTCGCTGCCGGCCAGCAAGATCGAGGTGCTGGGTCCGCCGCCGACTTCCGGAACGCGCGACTCATTCGTCGAGCTCGCGATGGAGAAGGGCTGCGAATCCTTCGCGTGGATCAAGGAATTGAAGAACATCGACGAGGGACGCTACAAGAAAGTGTGCGACACGCTGCGCGAGGATGGCGGCTACATCGAAGCCGGCGAGAATGACAACCTGATCGTGCAGAAACTCGGCGCGAACCCGGCCGCGCTCGGCATCTTCGGCTACAGCTACCTCGAGGAAAACCAGAACTCGCTGCATGGCTCGATCGTCGAGGGCGTCTCGCCGGACTACGACACGATTTCCTCGGGCAAGTACGCGATCTCGCGCACGCTGTACATCTACGTCAAGAAGGCGCATGTCGGCGTCATACCCGGCATCAAGGAGTTCCTCGCCGAGTACACGAGCGACAAGGCGATGGGCGAGGACGGCTATCTCGCCGACAAGGGCCTCGTGGCCTCGCCGCCGGCGCAGCGCGCCAAGGCGCGCCAGGATGCGACCGCGCTCAATACGCTGAAGAGCCTGTAACCCGGACAAGATAACCACAAGGACAAGATCATGCGCAATCTCATAACCGCCAGCGCACTCGGCCTGGTCATGGCGGCCCCGCTGACGGCCGATGCCCAGCAAAGCGCCAATTCGGAGCTCGAGGCCCTGAAGCAGCAGCTGCAGGTGCTGACGCAGAAAGTGCAGGAGCTGGAGGCGAAGCAGGCTGAGACTGCGCAGAAGACCGATAAGGTCGAGGAGCGGGTTGCCGGCGTCGAGTCGACCAACGACAACCAGACCGACCAGCTGGCCAAGACCAGCTCGAAAGTGACGTCGGCCGATTGGGCGTCCAAGATCAAGCTGAAGGGCGACTTCCGGTACCGCCATGAAGGTATTGACCAGGAGGCCGCTCCGCAGCGCGACCGCGAGCGCTTGCGCGTGCGCTTCGGCATCGACGCAAAGATCAACGACACGCTGACTGCCGGTTTCCAGCTGGCTACCGGCGACGATACAGACCCGCGTTCGACCAATGCGACGCTGACGGACGCCAACCAGCGCAAGAGCCTGCGTCTTGACCAGGCCTACGTGGACTGGAAAGCGTTCGACAACGCGGTGGTCACGCTCGGAAAGCAGAAATTTCCGTGGGTACGCCCGGGCCTCAGCATGTTCTACGACGGCGACATCAATCCCGAAGGTGCCTCATTCAAGTACGGTGCCAAGACCGGCCTGTTCGTGAACGCATGGGGCTTCTGGCTTTCGGAAGTGAACACCAGCAGGGCGGGAGTCGCGGGCGCTGACGCAAACGTGTTCGGAGCGCAGCTCGGCTACAAGTGGGCGCAGCCCTGGGGTACCCTGACCGCGTACGCGATGTACAACGATTTTGGTGCGGTCCAGAACTCGACCGTCAACTTTGTCGACTATCCGGCCGGCAACTCGACCTATGCAGCGACCTCGGAGTGCCTGCTGCCGGCGCCGGTGACCGGGGCGACGCAGTGCCTGCTTTTCGACTACAACATCCTCGAAGTGGGCGCCCAGGTGGACATGAAAGTCGGGAGCCTGCCGCTGATGCTGTTTGCGAACTACGCCGAAAACGAGGATCCGAGCGACCTGAACACCGCCTACAGCCTCGGATTCCTACTCGGCAAGGCGGATCCGGGCAAGTTCGAGTTTGGCATCGTGCACCAGGAAATCGAGAAGGACTCGCTCTTTGGCGCGCTGACCGACTCCGACTTCGCGGGCGGCGCGACACAGGGCAGTGGCCAGCAGTTCCGCTTCGGATACGGGCTCGCCACGGGCTGGACGTTGAATGCGCAGTATTTCCTGAACAAGCGCAATTTCGACCAGGCCAACGAGCTCGACTACAAGCGCCTGCAGCTCGACCTCAACTACAAGTTCTGATCGCGGTAGCGCTGCGATATGATGGACCAGAATCCGCTCGGACGATCGGGAGTGCGGGGCATGGAACCGGCTGACCTGGGCCAGCACATATCGCGGCGCTTCAACGAGGACATGGAGCGCGTGCGCACGCGCGTCATGCAGATGGGCGGCTTCGTCGAGCAGCAGCTGCAGCAGGCGGTCATCGCGCTGGTCGAGGGCGACAGCGAGCTCGGCGAGCAGATCGCGCGCGACGACTACAAAGTCAACCAGATGGAAGTCGAGATCGACGAGGAGTGCGGCCGGATCATCGCAACCCGGCAGCCGACCGCGTCGGATCTGCGGGTCATGGTCGCGATCATCAAGACCATCACGGATCTCGAGCGCATCGGCGACGAGGTCGAGAAGGTCGGCTTCATTGCCGCCAAGCTCGCTTCGATGGAGAAGCCTGCGGATCACTATCGCGAGATCCGTCACCTTGGCAAGCTGGTCACGGAAATGGTGCATGACTCGCTGCACTCTTTCGCGCGCCTCGATGCGGATGAGGCATTCGAGGTGGCGCGCCGCGACCGCAAGGTGGACGAGGAATACGAAGCCATCCAGCGCCAGAGCATCACCTTCATGATGGAAGATCCGCGCTCGATCCGGCGCGCGCTCGAGGTCATGTGGGTGGTGCGTGCCATGGAGCGGATCGGCGACCACGCCAAGAACATCTGCGAATACACGGTCTACATGGTGCACGGCAAGGACATTCGCCACCTGTCGCTGGACGATGCCGAGCGCCAGATCCGCGATTCCGCGCTGGAGCGCCAGGGTTGAGGATTCCGTCGCGGCGCAGCGGCAACTGGACCGGATTTTTCGCCTGCGCGCTCGCGCTCGCGGCCGCTTTCTACACGCAGTACGTGCTGGAATTCCAGCCATGCCACCTGTGCATATTCCAGCGCGTGACCGTCGCTGCGCTGGGCGTCGCGTTCCTGCTGGCGGCGCTGACGCCGGCCGGCAGGCTGAGCGGCGCGATCAATGCAGCGCTGATCGCGATCACCGGGCTCGCGACGATGGTCACGGCGGGTCGCCACGTCTGGATCCAGATGCAGCCGCCGGGTTCGCTACCGTCTTGCGGTGCGGACCTGAAGTTCATGCTCGAACTTTTCCCGGTGACCGAAGTGATCATGAAGGTCTTCAAGGCCGGCGGCGAATGCGCCAAGGTGGACTTCACGATCCTCGGGCTGTCGATGCCGGGCTGGGTGTTCGTTTTCGCGCTGGTCGCGACGGCCGGCGGAATCTGGATCAACCTGCGGCGAACACCCGCTTGAGTACGGCCACGTAGGTCCGGTGCAGCAGCTCGATATCCTCGACGTTGCAGCATTCATCGACCATGTGGATCGTACGGTTGCAGAGCCCGAGCTCGATGATTTCGGCCCCCAGCGGCGCGAAAAATCGCCCGTCTGAAGTTCCGCCACCGGTCGACAGCTCGGGTGTGTGCCCGGCGAGTTCCTGGACGACGGCCCGGGCGATCGGCGCGAGCCTGCGCGGCGGGCTGTAGTAAGGCAGGTCCGCGGCAGACCACTCGAGCGTGTAGCGCAGCTCGTGGCGATCGAGGATTTCCGCAACCGTTACCTTGAGTCCGTCGAGCGTCTGTGCCGGCGACCAACGCAGGTTGAAACGCGCCTCCAGCTCACCCGGGATCACGTTCGATGCCCCCGTGCCTGCGTTCAGATTGCTGACCTGGAAGGTCGTCGGCGGGAAATGCTCGCTGCCCTGGTCCCAGGTCCGCGCAGCCAGATCCGCGATCGCCGGCGCGACCCGGTGTATCGGATTGTCGGCGAGACCCGGATAGGCGACGTGGCCCTGCTTGCCATGGACGGTCAACTTCCCGGACAGCGACCCGCGCCGACCGATCCGGATCGTATCGCCGAAGAATTTCTGGCTCGAGGGCTCGCCGACGATGCAGAAATCGATCCGCTGGCCGCGGCTCGCCAGCAGCTCGACAACGCGGCGTGTGCCGTCCACGGACGGCCCTTCCTCGTCGCTCGTAACCAGGAAGGCGACTGTGCCCTTGAATCGCGGCTGCGTCGCGATGAATTCCTCGGCCGCCGTCACCATGGCCGCGAGCCCGCTCTTCATGTCCGCTGCGCCGCGGCCGTAGAGGCTGCCGTCGCGGATCACGGGCTCGAAAGGGTCGGAATGCCACTGCTCCAGCGGCCCGGTGGGCACGACGTCCGTGTGGCCGGCGAAGCAGAGCAGGGGCCCGGGGTCCGACTCGCGTAGAGCCCAGAAATTGTCCACGTCGCCGAACCGCAGCCGCTCGACCTTGAAGCCCAGCGGCTCGAGCCGGGCGATCAGGAGGTCCTGGCATCCGCCATCCGCGGGTGTCAGCGACGGGCGGGCGACCAGCTGCCGGGTCAGGTCCAGAGTGCGTGTCATCGTCCTCGGGCTCCTCGCCACGGGCCGGCCCGGGCGCGGCCCTTTATACGGGCGCACTCACCGCGCAGCAAGTCTCCCTGTGCCACAATTCCGTAACAAAGGGGGCGTAGAAAGGCCCGGTTGCCGGCATCGGGCGGGGCAGTTGCCGTCGCCAGCCCGCGGGGATGCGGATGCAGACCTCTACCTTGATTCTGTCGCTCCTGGTGCTGACGGCGATTGCCTATCAGCTCGGGCGCGCTCGCTCGCTTCGCGTTGCGGGCGGACCGCGCGCTGCGCGCAAGCTGCATTCGCTGCCTTCCTACTATGGCGTGCTGACCGCGATCTGGTGCAGCCTGCCGGCGCTCATCGTCGTGCTCGGATGGCAGGCGCTGGACGACCGCATCATCGCCGGACAGGTGATGCAGTCGATGCCCGGCATCACGCGGGAGATGTCTCACGGCGAATTGTCGCTGGTGCTGAATGACATTCGCAATGTGGTCGCGGGCAACGTTGCGGCGGACTCGGTGCGGCCCGAGGTGGCCGCTGCGGCCCGGCAATGGCAACGACTCGATGGATTGAGCCGGATGGGCATGGCGGTACTCGCGCTCTGTGTCGCGATCGCCGGCGGGTGGATCGTGCTTGCGCGCATTTCGCCGTCTCTCAAGGCACGAAATCGAGTCGAGCAGATGGTCCGCGCCGCGCTGCTGGCCTGTTCGCTGATCGCGATCATGACGACCGTCGGCATCGTGCTTTCCGTTCTCTACGAATCACTGCAATTCTTTCGGGTGGTCCCCTTGACCGAATTCATATTCGGGACGCAGTGGAGCCCCCAGATGGCCATCCGGGCCGACCAGGTGGGCTCATCCGGCGCATTTGGCGCAGTGCCGCTGTTTGCGGGAACGCTGCTGATTTCGTTCATTGCGATGGCGATTGCCGTACCCGTCGGCCTGTTCTCTGCGATCTACCTCGCCGAATATGCCGGCCGCGGATTCCGGTCGGTCACAAAGCCGGTGCTCGAAGTCCTCGCCGGAATACCCACCGTCGTCTACGGCTTCTTCGCCGCCCTGACAGTTGCGCCCCTGCTTCGGAGCGCCGGCGAGAGCCTTGGGCTCAACGTGGCTTCCGAGAGCGCCCTGGCGGCCGGGCTCGTGATGGGCATCATGATCATCCCCTTCGTCTCGTCGCTGGCCGATGACATGATCACGGCCGTGCCGCAGTCGCTGCGCGACGGTTCCTACGGACTCGGCGCGACGCGATCGGAAACGATCCGCAAGGTCGTGTTGACCGCTGCACTGCCGGGCATCGTCGGCGGCGTGCTGCTCGCCGTCTCGCGCGCGATCGGCGAGACGATGATCGTCGTAATGGCCGCCGGGCTCTCGGCCAACCTGACCGCCAATCCGCTCGAGGCGGTCACGACCGTGACGGTGCAGATCGTGACCTTGCTGGTCGGGGACCAGGAATTCGACAGTCCGAAGACCCTCGCTGCCTTTGCGCTCGGACTCGTGCTGTTCCTAGTCACGCTGCTGCTGAACATCATTGCGCTGCATGTCGTTCGTCGCTATCGGGAACAATATGAATAAGCCGGATCCCGTGCGCGTGCCACAAGCACAGGGTCGCGTGCGTGAGTTGGTCGAGCGCGGCTTGCGCCGGCGCTATCGCGCCGAGCGGCGCTTCCAGATCTATGGACTTGCCGCGGCGCTGTCCGGCCTGCTGTTCGTCGCGTTCCTGTTTCTGTCAATCATCAGCACCGGCTACACGGCGTTTGTCCAGACGTATGTCAGGGTCAACATTAGTTTTGATCCGGAACTCATTGATCCGGAAGGAAAACGAAGCTTGGATTCCATGCGGGTCGGGGATTACGCAGGCGTGGTCAAACGCTCGCTGCGCGCCGAATTTCCGCTGGTCGAGGGCCGGCCGGTGCTACGCCAGCTCTATGGGATCGTGAGTGGCGGCGCTGAGTTCGAGCTCCGCGACCTCGTGCTCGCGGATCCCGGCTTGATCGGACAGTCCCGCGAACTCTGGCTGCTGGCGTCGGATGACATCGACCAGATCGTCAAGGGCAAGATCGATCGGGCATTGCCCGAGGAACAGCGCAAGGTCTCGGACCAGGAACTCGGTTGGCTCGACACGCTGGCCGCCGACGGCCGGGTCGAGAAGCGATTCAACCGGCAGTTCTTCACGGCGGGGGATTCGCGCGAGCCCGAGCAAGCGGGCGTCCTTGGCGCCGTAGTCGGCTCGTTCCTGACGCTCGCGGTCACGTTGCTGCTGTCATTTCCGATCGGCGTTGCAGCAGCCGTCTACCTTGAAGAATTTGCGCCCGCGAACCGTTTCACGGACCTGATCGAAGTCAACATCAACAACTTGGCCGCCGTGCCTTCGATCGTATTCGGCTTGCTGGGCCTCTCCGTGTTCATCCAGTTTTTCGGCGTTCCGCGTTCTGCGCCGCTGGTCGGCGGCCTGGTGCTGACATTGATGACGCTTCCGACGATCATCATCGCGAGTCGCGCAGCGATCAAGGCCGTGCCGCCGTCGATACGCGAGGCCGCGCTCGGCATGGGCGCATCGCAGGTGCAGGTCGTCACGCATCATGTCCTGCCATTGGCAATGCCGGGCATGCTGACCGGCGCGATCATCGGCATGGCGCGCGCGCTCGGGGAATCGGCGCCGCTGCTGATGATCGGGATGGTGGCTTTCATTGCCGACATCCCGCACGGCCTGACCGATCCGGCCACCGTATTGCCTGTGCAGGTCTATCTTTGGGCGGACAGTCCCGAGCACGCGTTTCTGGAGCGCACGTCGGGGGCTATCATGGTATTGCTGGTGTTTCTGCTCGTCATGAATGCTGCTGCCGTGATCCTCCGGC
>CAVVBV010000022.1:0-12315 GCA_963746545.1 uncultured Gammaproteobacteria bacterium | reverse complement strand
GGTCTTGCCGGCGTCGCCATCGGCTCCGGCTTACGGGCCCTGGGCTGGGCGGCCGCTGCGCTCTCCTCGATGATCGCCAGGAGCTCGCCGCTGCCCACCGTGCTGCCGGCGTCCTTCTTGAGCGCTGACAGCACGCCGGTCACCGGCGCGGGCACTTCGAGGACCACCTTGTCGGTTTCGAGATCGGCGAGGTTTTCGTCGCGATTGACCGGATCGCCGGCTTTCTTGTGCCAGGTAACAAGCGTCGCGTCGGCGACGGACTCCGGCAGCTGCGGGACGCGGACTTCGGTGGTCATGGACTTTTCCTGGTCGATCGGGCGGTCAGTCGCTGGGTGTCGCGGTGGGTCTCTTCGGTATCCGACGCGGTCAATGCGGCCTTGACCAGCGCCTGCTGCTCCTTGAGATGCAGTGCGTAAATACCGGTCGCTGGCGCAGCCGCCCCGTCACGGCCTGCATACAGGAGCTTCTGCGCCGTGCCCAGGCCCGCCTGCAAGCGGTGGCGAATCTGGTACCAGGCGCCCTGGTTCTGCGGCTCCTCCTGGCACCACACGACGTCACGCGCCTTGGGGTAACGCCCGACGATGGCCTGGTACTCCTCGGCCGGGAAGGGATAGAGCTGCTCGATGCGCACCAGCGCCACATTGTCCAGCTTGTCGGCGCGGCGTTGTTCCAGCAGGTCGTAGTAAACCTTGCCGCTGCAGAGCACGAGCCGCCGGACATCGGCGGGCGATATCGGATCCTGCACGTCGATGATGTTGTGAAAACGGCCCTCGGCCAGGTCGGACATCGCCGAGATCGACAGCTTGTGGCGCAGCAGGCTCTTCGGCGTCATGACGATCAATGGCTTCCGCAGCGACCGCAACATCTGGCGGCGCAGCAGGTGGAACATCTGCGCCGGCGTCGAGGGCACGCAGACCTGGCAGTTGAGCTCAGCAGACAATTGCAGGAAACGCTCCAGGCGCGCTGAGCTGTGCTCGGGCCCCTGGCCTTCGTAACCATGCGGCAGGAACAGGGTGATCGCGGACAACCGCGCCCACTTCGCCTCGCCGGACGTGATGAACTGGTCGATGATCACCTGCGCGCCATTCGCGAAATCGCCGAACTGACCCTCCCAGATCACCAGCGTATCCGGGTCCGCCGTCGAATACCCGTACTCGAACCCGAGCACGGCTTCCTCGGACAAGGTGGAGTCCGTGACCCTGAATCGGGCCTTCTGCTCGGTGAAATGTTCGAGCGGCACATGCATGCGGCCGCTAACCTGGTCATGCAGCACCGCGTGGCGGTGGAAGAATGTGCCGCGCGCAGAATCCTGCCCCGTCAGCCGGATGTGATGGCCCTCGTTCAAGAGCGCCGCGTAAGCGATTGTCTCCGCCGCTCCCCAGTCGAGCGGCAGCTCGCCAGCGTACATCCGTCGCCGATCGTCAATAATCCGTGCCACGCGCGGATGCAGCGTGTATCCCTCGGGGACCGCGGTCAGGGTCCTTGCAAGATTCGTGAGCTGCCCCAGGGCGACCGCGGTCTGCGGCTTCTCGGCCCAGTCGCCGTCGGCATGACGGCTCCAGTCCACCGTGTGCTCGTTGCCCGTCGTGCCGGCAAAGGCACGCGCCTGCGGTCGGCCCTCGTCCAGGCCGCGCCGGTATTGCTCCACCATTTCCGCGACCTCGCCCTCGGCCAGGATCTCGTCCTGCTCGAGCCGCCGACCGTAGAGCTGGCGCGCCGTCGCATGCTGGCGGATCGCCTGGTACATCAATGGCTGCGTCGCGGCTGGCTCGTCCGCCTCGTTGTGACCATGCCGGCGGTAGCAGACGAGGTCGATGACCACGTCCTTGCGAAATTTCATCCGGTAATCGAGCGCGAGGCGCGCGGCGAATACGACTGCCTCGGGATCGTCGGCATTCACGTGGAAGATGGGCGCCTCGATCATCTTGGCAACGTCGCTGCAATATAGCGTCGAGCGCGCGTCCTGCGGGTCGCTGGTCGTGAAGCCGATCTGATTGTTGATCACGATGTGCAGCGTCCCGCCGGTGCCGAAGCCCCTTGCCTGCGACAGCTGCAACGTTTCCATGACCACGCCCTGCCCCGCGAAAGCGGCGTCGCCGTGGATCAACACCGGTACGACGGTGGTACCTGCCGCATCGCCGCGCCGCTCCTGGCGCGCGCGAACCGAGCCCTCGACGACCGCGTCCACGACTTCGAGATGCGAGGGATTGAACGCCAGCACGACATGCACGTTGCCACCGGCCGTGCGCAGGTCGGCGGAGAATCCCTTGTGATACTTGACGTCCCCTGATCCCTTGAGGCCCACCAGGTCAACGTGACCCTCGAATTCCGAGAACAGCGATGACGGGGCCTTGCCGAGCACGTTCACGAGGACATTGAGCCGGCCGCGGTGCGCCATGCCGATGACCATGTCCTCGACGCCCGCCGCACCGCAGCGCTGCACCAGGTCGTCCAGGAGCGGTATCAGGGCATCGCCGCCCTCGAGGGAGAACCGCTTCTGCCCGACGTATTTCGTGTGCAGGTAGCGCTCGAGACCTTCCGCCGCGGACAACTGCCAGAGCAGGTTGACCTGCTCTTCCTTCGTGAAGCGGTGATGGAGGCGCCCGTCCTGAAACCGGTCCTGCAGCCAGAGGCGTTCATCGGCATCCGACACATGGGCGAACTCGGCGCCGATCCTCCCGGCGTAGATCTGCCGCAGCTGGACCAGGATCTCGCGCAGCTTCATCTGCGCCTCGACGCCGCTCGTGCGGCTGCCGGTGAAGAACTCCGTCTCCAGGTCGGCTTCCGTGAGCCCGACGTAGGACAGTTCGAGTACGCGCGGCATCGGGCGCTGCATCAGCCCGAGCGGGTCGATGTCGGCGATCAGGTGTCCGCGATTCGCAAAGAACTGGATCAGGCGCGAGACGGCGGACTGTTTTTCCGCATCCGCGGGGACCGCTGGCCCTGACGGTCCGGTCATCCGCACCGCTGCGCCGTGCCGCAGCCCGGGTGCTCTTGCCGGCGCGGCCACGCCGGGAATTCTGGCAGGCGCCGGGCCGAGTGCCTCGAAGAATCTTCGCCACTCGACCGGCACCGAGGCCGGATTTTCGACGAAGCGTTCGTGCAGCGCCTCGACATAGGGCGCCTGGGCACTGGAGAAGGGACTCGATTCGTAAAGCTCGCGCAGGGACGGGCTCATGGCCAGCTGAATTATACCGGACCAGGCCGCCATCTTCGTACTTGTGTCAGGTGCATGACAGAACGCCCGCATGCATGCATTCAGGATCACTCCCGCATCGAAACACCAACTGAGGAGCTTGATCATGAATACCGAACTTTCTCCGCGAATCAGGACACTCGTTTCCGGTCTCGCAGCGGTCGCGGTGACGGGCCTGCTGATGACCTCGGTAATCGAGTCCTTGAACCCGGCTGCACTGACGAAGAGGAGTGTTGAATCTGAAACGCCGTTGAGTGCGACTGCCGTGGATCACGGCAGTGCTGCGGCCCCCAAGCGCAGGGTCTGAAGGATGCGCTGTTACGGCGCCCGGCCCGGTATCGGCCGGGCGCCGTTGCAATAGCGGCACGCCGGTATATTCATGGACACAACCTGGCGAGCGAGCGGCTTCGAGCGATTCCTTTCCCTGTTCGCGAGAGTGCATGCAGGGGAAGCGCGAGGCGTCGCCGTGCTCTGCCTGCAGGCTGTCCTGTTAATGGTGGCTTACTACCTGATCCGGCCGGTCCGCGAAGCAATGATCCTGACGGAAGGCGGAGCTGAATTCAGGAGTTACGCGGTCGGCGCACAGGCCCTGCTGCTGATTGCGATCATCCCTGCGTACGGTGCGCTGGTCCGTCGTGTGAACGCGAGTCGGGTGTTCCAGTGCGTCAATGCATTCTTCGCGTTGAATCTCGTCATCTTCTGTCTGCTCGGCCAGGCGGGATGCCGCTTCGGATTCCTGTTCTTCGTCTGGGGCAGCATTTTCGGCGTGATGGTTGTCAGCCAGTTCTGGGCCTTCGCGACCGACTTGTTCAGCGTGAGGTCCGGCGAGCGGCTGTTTGGAATCATCGCGGTCGGCCTGTCCGCCGGAAGCTGGATCGGGTCGCGCCTGGCCTCAGCCGGATTCGAGTCGATCGGCCCTCATGGCCTCATGATCGCCGCCGCGGCTGTCCTGACAATGGCTACCTGCCTCAGCGGCTGGGTTCGCGGCAGCATACCCGCGGCCTCCAGGTGCGAGCCGATGGATGAACGGCTCGTGCCCAGCGTCGCGCTGGATCCTGCGGGCGGGTGGTTCGGCGGGCTCGCCCTGCTCGGCCGGAGCCGCTACCTCATCGGAATCGCGGTGCTGGTCGTGCTGTTGAACTGGATTACATCCACTGGTGACTATGTCCTGTCGAACTGGCTCGTCGACGTGGCGCGGCGGGACGCTCCGCAGGCCTCGACGGCTTTCATCGCCCGGTTCATGGGAAATTATTGCTCGTCGATCACGCTGGTCGGATTCCTTGTCCAGTTGCTGCTGGTCTCGCGACTGATCCACCTGGCCGGACTCGCGCGCGCACTGATGGTCACGCCCATCGCATTCCTTGCAGGTTACCTCGTCATCGGAGTCGTGCCCGTATTTGCCCTGCTCCAGTCGGTACTGGTCGTGCAACGAAGCCTGGATTACTCGCTGCTGAGTACGGCACGCAGTGCGCTGCTGCTGCCGGCCAGCCGCGACGAAAAGTACCAGGCCAGGACGGTGATCGACACCCTGTTCTACCGGATGGGCGACCTGCTCTCGACACTGGCGATCTACATCGGCGTGAGATTCTTCGAAAATACCCGCATGCAATTCGTCTGGCTGATACTGGTGCTCAGCGTCCTGATGACCGTGGTTGCATGGCTGATCGGCCGCGAATACTCGAAGCGATTCAGTGTCGCAAGGGATTCGTCATTGCGCGATACGATTGCTGTCGGCGGCGGGGATGTGGCCCTCGCTCAACAGTAGATCGCGGCGTTTCAGCAATGCATCGATCTGCCGGCGATGCACATAGGCGCCGATGGCCCGCTCCAGCGTCGCGCGATCCAGCGCCTTCAGGCGTTCGGCGAGCGCCGGAGGCAACCGCGTTTCGCCGCGGTACAGCAGTACCGGATTCTTCGTGTAGGTGCGGAATGCCCGCGTGTGGTCGATCAGCACCAGCGTCCAGTCCTTTGTGAAGAGCGCGTTTTCCTGCGTCCGGTCGCTGTTGTGGATCAGGACGTCGAACACATTCATCAGGTTGTACTGTGGCGCGGCTTCACACCACCCCGATGGCTGCAGACCCTGCTCCAGCATGTTGCGCAGGTTGATCGAGCCGTCGATCCAGAACTGGAGGACTCCGCGACGGCCATTGATGGTCCTTGGAACCGTCACGGGCACCATGTCGAGCCCCAGCAGGCGGTCGAGCCTGTAGGCTGCCAGCTCATACTCATAGCGATCGGACTCGTTCAGCACGCGCGCACTTTCGTTGCCGGACGGACCGGTGGAAAGTTGCTTGAATACGGCCCGCAGTTCCACGCCGTCCTTTCGTAGCGTGACGCGCCTGGGTTCGGTCACGCCGGCATCGAGGTCCTCGATGCCGTATACATCGGCCTGCGCGAGCCAGACCTCCAGCGCATCGTCGTCCATTCCACTGGGGCGAGGACCGACGGTCCGTGCAAGTGTCTCGGGGGACAGCCGCTGGCCCGGCCGGTCCGCATAAGCGACGTTCCACTGCCCGTTCTCGAAGACGAGCGCCGCGGGCGCGCCCTTGTAGACCGACTGCAACATGCCCGTATCGAGCAGGATCACGCGCCCGTCGAATCGGCTGATCACACGGCCTGTCGGCGACACGGTGTGCCCGACGACCAGCCGTGAGGCGCCGAGCCTGGCGAGCGAAGCCGCGAGGTTCTCGGTTTCGGCATAGGGATAGCAAAGCGCCTGCCCGCGATACCAGGTGGGCCCTTTCGGCGTAAATATCTCCGCGTCCTGAAGCATTGCCAGTGTCTTCGACTCGTCCGCCGCGCCGCTGCCCGCGACGACTTCCGGCCGCTCCAGGAAACCGACCGGCCGCACGAGGCCCAGCTCTTCCTCCGTTGCCTGCCACGCATGCAGGTAGTCGTTGAGCTGGGTGTGCAGAGATTCGTTTGTGGCATCGAGCCCCAGCCGCGCGACCATTTCCGGGAGCCCGGCGTGCACGAGTGCCGTGCCATTGATGACCATCAGGAAGGGCTTCGTCAAAAGCCAGGCGCCGTACGGTCCGTTGGCGGAAAATGCCTGGCGATGCGCGAAATAACCTGCCGGGTACGCAGCGTCGAATCCAGCCCGCGATGCCGCGGGTTCCTTGTCTAGGACGCGATGCCATGTCTCTTCGCGCAGACGGTCGTCGTCCGCGCCCGCAAATTCGGCATATTCCGCTTCGGTCACGTAGCGCAGGTCGCCGACGATATTCATGACCTCGTGATTGCCGAGGAGTACGTGCACGCCGCCGCCTGATTGCGGCGCCTCCCGCTCGAGGCGCATGAACAGGTCGAGGACCTTGCGCGCTTCCGGTCCGCGGTCGATCAGGTCGCCGAGGCTGACGAGATGCGTATCGCCGCCGCGCCAATGCAGGGATTCGTCGATGACCGCCGTTTCGCGCAACACCGACAGCAGTTCCTGATAGGCGCCGTGCACATCCGGAATCACGACTACGCGCCGCGCGCCGTCGAGGCGGTAGGCTGTGTCCGCCCCGATTGCCGGACCGGCCAGCAGCAGTGCGAAGGCGAGGGTGAGGAAGCGCCGCAGCAGCTTGCCGAGTTGGCCGCGGGCCGCGGTCGATTCAGACCGGAACATGAGGCGTATCATCGCCCAATTACGGCAAGCCCACCACCGGGAACGCGGTATGACGACGCTCGCGGGGAAGATGATGCTCCGTCGCAGCCCGCTCTTTCGCGGCCTGCCTCCGGCGGTACTCGATCGCGTGGCGGAACTCGCGGTGCAACGAAGCTTCCGCAGTGGTGAGATTGTATTCAGTCAGGGTGATCCGGGGGATGCCCTGTTTGCCGTGGTCACGGGAAGGATCCGCATCAGCGCCGGCGCGGCCGACGGCCGTGAAATCTTCCTCAACATCATGGAGCCGGGCGACACATTCGGCGAAATTGCGCTGCTGGACGGCGGCACGAGAACCGCGTCGGCCACCGCCGTCGTGGCTTCGGAGCTGGTATCGATCCGGCGCGAACATTTTGTCGCCCTGCTCGAGCGTGAGCCACCGGTCGCCCTCGAGCTGCTCCGGCTGTGCGGTGAGCGGTTGCGCTGGACCAGCGGGCTCGTGGAGGACGCCGCGCTCCTCGATGCGTCCGCGCGCCTGGCGAAGCGCCTGCTGAGCCTCGGTCAGTTGCACGGCGAAAAATCCGCGGTCGGCATGGCGCTCAGAATCTCGCAGGAGGAGCTTGCGAGCTTCCTCGGCGTCTCACGGCAGGTCGTAAACCAGCACCTTCAGGACTGGAAAGGCCGCGGCTGGGTCGATCTCGGGCGCGGCATCATCACCGTGCGCGACGAGGACGCACTGCGAAAAGCCGCATCCGTGAACTGACGCCGCCAGATCGCCTCGTCAATGGTGATCGATGATGATGACCGGATCCTCGGCCTCGGACCTACCGCTCGTCGCCGTGTACTTGAACTTGCTGTCGTCGCCGCACCCCTCGCCGATCGAGAACGACATCTCTTCGCCAGGCTCGATCTTGAACAGGTCGACCGCTTCGCCGTGCAGCTGCAGTGCATCGGCCCTGTCGACCGTGACCCTGAGCGTTTCGTCCGATTCGTTCTGGAACAAGAGCGTGTCGGTGTTCCTGACCACGAATCCGGTGCGCGTCTTGTTGTTTTCCGTGAAGATTCTGAGCTTGATGACAGCCATGATCTTGCTCCCTGTTGCTACGTCAGAAGTTCTTTCGCAGTTCCCCCAGCTCCGGCGCTGCCCGCATCAGGATCTCCGGGTATCCGAGTTCCCGTGCGCGCCTTGCGTGGGCCAATGCGGCTGATGAATTGCCGAGCCCCAGCTCCGCGAGCGCGACATAGTACTGCACATAGACATCCCCGCTTCCCTCCGACAGCGCGGTCTCGATGCCACGCCGCGCTCGCTTCGATTCGTCGAGTCGCGTCGCATAATACGCCGCGATCGCCTGGTTCTCCGAGTCCCTGGGATTCACGGCCAGTTCGCTGTCGGCAAGGTCGATTGCCCTCCGGTAGGATCCCCTGGCCTCTTCGGGTTGCGAATCAAAGAGCTGCGCATCGGCAAGATTGCCCCACAACCGGTGGTCCGCCGGCGCAAATTCGATGGCCTTTCGAAACATCTCGGCCGCCTCCCGGTATTGCCCGAGGTAATACTTGACGGTTCCGATGTTGGAGTAGCTTGCGCGGCGCGGTTCAACCGCCAGCGAGCGCGAGAAGGCATCGGCCGCCTTCTCGAAGTTTCCGGTCATCAGGTATGCGCCGCCCAGATTGCTCAAGGCAATCGGATCATCTGGCGCAAGGATCGTGGCGCGCTCGTAGACCGGGATTGCTTCGCGCGATCGGCCTTGTGAGTAAAGGAAGTTGCCGTAAGCCACATACGCCGTGGAATAGCTGGTTTGCGCGGCAATCGCGCGCCGGTACGTGCCATCCGCTTCATCTGCCTTTCCGCCCGCCGCGAGTGCGTCGGCAAGGCCGATCAGCGCAGCGGGCAATTGCGGCACCAGCGCAAGTGCACGCCGATACGAAGCCTCCGCCTGCGCCGCGTCGCCTGTCGCGAGTCGCAATCCGCCGATGGCCATGTAGACTTCCTGCGCGGCGCTGTCGAGCGCTTCTGCATTCGCACAGGCCTCCTCCGCGGCCGCCACGTAGGCAGGGACCTTCTCGAGGTAATAACGGTCGACACGCGCCTCGCAGAGTCCCGCCTGTGCCCGTGCGAAGTCCGGCTGTTCCGCCAGCGCGCGTCCGAACAGCTGCTCCGCCGCGTCGAGCGACTTCGGGCTGCTGGGCTGTCGCAGGTACGCGAGACCCTGGAGATAGAAGTCGTAAGCGATGCCGCTGCCGCGCGCCGGCTCAGTTGACAGGGCCTCGGCCCGCCTGCCCAGCACGAGTTCCAGCGCCTTGATGACCTGCGTCGCGATTGCGCTCTCGATCGACAACAGATCCGCGGACGGTGATTCGAACGAGTTGGACCAGCGATTCGAACCGCTTGCAGCCTCGACCAGGGTGGCAGTGACGCTGACGCGATCGGCCTGTCGCCTGATGCTGCCCTCGACCACGTAACTGACGCCCAGTCGGCCGGCGATCTCGCCGATCTCCAGGTCCTTGCCCTTGAATGCAAAGGCCGACGTCCTGGCGGCGACGCGCAATTCCGGGATTTTCGTCAGGCGATTGGAGAGTTCCTCGGAAAGCCCGTCACCCAGGTAGTCGTTGCGCGCATCGCCGCTCATGTTCACGAATGGCAGGACCGCGATCGAATTGGGTTCGGGCGCCCCTTCCAGCGAGCCCAGCAGGCCGCCCGGGCGGTGACCGGTGGCTGGCAGGAGCAATTCGCGGCCCAGCAACCCGAGCGCGACCGCGACGAACAGCGCCGCGACGATCGCCAACGCGCGGCGCACCCGGCGCGAGGCGATTCGCGCAAGGAATCCGCCGATGCGCCCGGCGATTCCCGGTGCTGCGACCGGCAGCACCTCGAAAGTCCTGACGGGCTCGGCGATATTCTTGACTTGGCGCGTGCCCGCGGCGATGAATCGCGCCGGGACCTTGAGATGGACCTGGTCGTAGACCGGGCCGGAAATCAGCACGCCGCCCGGCCTGGCGAGTGCCTGCAGCCGCGCGGCGACATTGACGGTATCGCCGAAAGCCGCGCCTTCTTCCTCGATGACGTCACCGAGGTTCACGCCGATGCGCAGCTGCATGCGCCGCGTGGCCGGCAGAGGCACGTTTTCGTCGTCGATGCGCTGCTGGATCGCCATTGCGCAAAGCACCGCATTGACGGCACTCGGAAACTCCGCCATCAGGCTGTCGCCGACGCTGCCGAACTCGTGGCCGTCGAACTCCAGGACCAGCTCGTCAAAGATGGCGCGACGGACCTTGAGCGCGGCCAGCGTGCCCGGTTCATTGGCACCCATCAGCCGGCTGTAGTCCACGACGTCTGCCGCCAGGATGGCAGCTATTTTTCGGCTGTCCTTGATCATGGCGCCCTATGCTCCCCGGCCGAGTATAGGCTGCCGACTCTGGCCGCCTCGATCACGCAGTCTTTTGCCGATTCGGAATCAATGAGTTTTCAGCGACTTACCGATTCGAGCAGGGCGCAGGTGCTTATGGCAAGTGCCCCTGACACCACTTGAACGTCTTTTGCCTCAGGCGCAAAGTCGCATCGATTTACAAGAAAAGCCTCCGGTTCCGATGCCGGATGCCCTCCGCGACCCCACCCGCCGCGAAGGACACCGCGGGCGGCCGGACGGTGCGCGCACTACGCCGCGAGGGGGATGCATGAGGCGCCTGCCAGTAATTTTCGGAATGATTTGCCTTGCCTGTGTATGGCCATCGCACGCGGCGGTGGTCATCAACCAGTGCGGAGACAGTTCATCCGATTTCGGAACGGGCTGCAGCCTCCAGGAGTTGCTGGACGGCGGGTCCATCGAAATCAATGGTGTCGTCTTCAACAACTTCGTATGGACCGAGCAGATGGACTCGGTGGGCCCCTTGACGGATATCCGCGTCGATCCGGTCGATTCCCGATCCCGACCTGCCCTGATATTCACCGATAACGGTACGACCTGGAATCACACGGGACTCTTTGTCTCGATCAATACCCTTCAGTTCGAGATCTCGAGCTTCTCGTCGCTGTTCGATTTCCTTAGCCGCCGGATGTACGCCGACTTCGGCGACATCTCGGTGTTCAACCTTGCGAATCAGGAGGACTCCAACGTCTTCATCAAGGATCGCGCGTTCCGGCCGACCGACCCGAACCAGCAATTCCAGGCGGTCGTGCAGTGTTTCGCGTCAGAGGTCGATACCCTCGGCAAGGCCTGTGACAACACGACGCGGCGCGACTCGCACACCGGTGCACAGCAACCGAGTGTCTGGCCCACGAGCAACGACGTCATTGCGAAGATGGACTTCAACATCATCGCGGAAGCGACTGGTCACGCACAGCTCAAACGGTTCATCTACCAGCTCGAAATGCTCCAGGGTGTGAATGGGGCGATCGTGCCGGACCTGAACCTGAGCGGCGTGCCGGAAATCGCGGTACTCGACCAGGCTGGTGTCTTTGAGATCAAGAATGCCGTACCGGTTCAAGTCAAGGATGCTCTCGGCGGCCCAGTGCTGAGCAACCGGACTTTCCTGGTCAACGACCCGAATTCGGCGTCCGCCCATTACGTGCCATCAATGGTCAGCCTGCCAGATCTCGACGGCAATGGGGTGCCGGAACTGGCGGTGCTCGGCTGGCACCCCGCCTTCGGGGCCGTCATCGAGATTCAAAATGCATCCGGTCCAGCATTGAAGAGAACCATCGTTCTGCCTGAAGGGTACTTTACGACCGCGATGAAGGTCTTGAATGGCGATTTCGATCACAACGGCGTCACGGACCTCGCCGTCCTGATGGACCGAGATAGCGACCATCTCAAGATGATCCAGGTCTTCAACGCATACGGGGCGCTCAATCGGCAGTCCCTGCTATATCCTCCGAACAGTCTGATCCCGGGCGACTTCACATCGATCAACGACGGCAATGGGGACGGCGCGCCGGAGATCGCCGCGCTGTGCCGGCGCGTCTCGGATGGGATCTACCTGATCGACGTCCGCAACGTGGGCGGCCCGACAGTGAAATCCACCAAGTTGTTCCCGACCGGATACACGGGAAGGGCGATCGCCGCCGTGGCGGACGGCAATGGGAATGGCACGCCTGATCTCGCTGTCTTCCTCCAGGAAACCGCGACAGGGAAGCGGTACGTCCACGTGCTGGACGAGTTCGGCCCGCCCAACCAGCGTGTATTCAGCTACCCTACCGGCTCGGGCGGCGCCAGGCTGCTGATGCTCCAGGGCATCCCCGACACCGACGGCGACGGCTCCCCGGAAATTGCGGTGCTGGTCGACCAAAGACTCATTGGGAATACAACCATCTACGTCGATGATACGAGCGGGTCGTCCGCCCGACGGACCGTGGAATTCACGCGCGGTACGAAAGCGGCCGCAATCTGGTTCGCGCTGGTCGGAGACCTCGACGGTAATGGCAGCCAGGAGTTCTCGGTCCTGACGAGCGTGATCGACGACGGCAAGCTGACGGTGGAGACGCGCAACATCGACGGCCCCCCCGGCACGCGGCTTCTAGTCTTCAAACCCTGAATCT
>CAVVBV010000021.1:0-6592 GCA_963746545.1 uncultured Gammaproteobacteria bacterium | reverse complement strand
ACGAGTGGTACCTCCGGGCCATCTAGGGACGCCAATGTCGTCCAGCGCGGGTAGACGCCCAGCCTGAATCAGAGGTCGCCGATCCGCTCGATCACTGCCGTGCGGATGCGCGAGCCGTTGTCGCCGTTCGTGAAGATGACCAGTCCCGAGCCCTTTGCCGGATTGAACTGGCCGAAGGACCGGAAGCCGGAGCTATTGGAGCCGGAGTGCTCAACGATATCGCCTTCCGGGGTGACGTCCAGGCTCCAGCCCAAGGCGCGGTAGGTCGCCACCGACCGCGCGAGGCCGGGCCGCGCAATCGCGTCTTCGTCGTCGACGCGTAGTTGCCGCTGCAGCATCAAGTCGACGCTCGAGGTCGTGAGGGCCAGGTCACCCAGCATTGCGGGGCGCTGCAGCGTCAGCATCAGCCGGGCGTACTCGGTCGGCGTCGTGTAGAGCGAGTACGCAGCATTGGGTTTTCGGTAACGCGTTCGGTCCTTGAAACTGCCGTCGTCGCGATGGCCGCTCGCCAGGTCCGGTTCAATCGCGTCCGTCCACACGAAGCTCGTGCGAACGAGGCCCAGCGGCGCGAACAGGCGCTCCCGAGCCAGGCGGTCGAGCGGCTCGCCGGTGATCGCCTCCACCGCCCGCTGCAGGAACAGTGTCCCCTCGCCTGAATAGGTGTATTCCGATCCTGGCGCGAACTGCAGTGGCAACGGACCGTCCATCTCGTCATAGCCCATGCGCCAGTTCGTGAACCCCGTGCGATGCGTGAGCGCCATGCGCGCCGTGATGCGCCGGTGGTCCGGCTGATCGGGCAGGTAGTCGTGCCCCAGGTAGGCGACCAGCGGTCGGTCGAGATCCAGGCGCCCTTCCTGGACCAGTTGCATGGCGAGGAGCGCGAGGACGGGCTTCGACATCGAGCAGGCCTCAAAGACCGTATCCACCGTCACCGGCTTGCCGCTGCGCGCGTCGCTCATTCCGAAGCCCTGCGCCCAGACCACCTCGCCCTGCTGGGTGATCGCGATCGAGACGCCTGGCACGCGAGCTTTCCGCATCAGCCTGGGCACGTGTTCTTGCAGCCAAGCGACATACGCGGCGAGCCGTTCTGCGGAAATCGGCGCCGGCGGTTGTATGCGCAGCACGGCCTCCGCCGCGGCCAGGCGCAGCTCGGCGGCCTCATCCCTCAGGAACGGCGCGATGTCCTTCACGGAGTCATGAGCCGCGACACCGATTGCGGCGAACGTCGCGAGTGTCGCCCAGCGAATCTCCGGATCCTTGTGCGCCAGCAAGGTTCGCAATGCCGGCAATGCGGGCGCGGCCCCGGACTGCAGCCGCGCCAGTGCGCCGAGGCTTGCCCGCACCAGGAGGTCATCCTTGTGCGACAGTTGCCGCGTCAGCGCGGGCAGGAAGGAGGATATCTCTGCTGTTGACTGGTAAAGCGCCACGGTCGCGCCCCACCGCTGTTGCGCGGAACCGGACGCAAGCAACTCCGCGATCGCAGGAAATGCCTGGGCGCCTCGCAGGCCGAGCGCCCTTGCAGCCTCGCCCGCCACCGCGGGATCCGCATCATCGAGCAGCATGGCAATCCGGGGCAGCAGCTCAGGCCGGCTGTCCGGCGTCTCGATAAGCCGCTCCAGCGCCCATTCGCGCTCCGCCGCGAGAGGCGAGACCAGTGCGGCGTCGACATCGTGCGGATCGCGTTGACTCAAGGCAGGCGCGGCCGCAACCAGCACGAAGCACAGGCAAAGCGGCGGGACCCGCCCGGGGCGACGGTAATGCGGGCATGGGAATCTTGCGGTGGCAGGCATGTGTAGTACGCGCCGCGCATCGTCGTGCGCTGCTCCGCAGCAGTTTGGCATGACGCATGCCCTCGCGGAAATCTTGTCGACGGCAATTCGTAATTGGTGCTGGCGGCGATCCTGGCCAGCATCCATCACGGCATCCGCGATCTGACCCGTCAGGACGAGAGCGCGGCGTTCTCTGCCGCGACCGAGCCGCGGGCCGGCGCCTGCAGGAGCTGCGTGACCGGCAGCCGCGCGCGGATCCAGTCCTGGAATCCCGCCAGCACGATCTCCTTGTCCGACAGGATGCCCTGCGTGTAGGCGCCGGAGGACAGGCCGCGCTGCACCGATCGCGTCAGGATCTCGTCCTCCGCCTGCACGCGTGAATTGAGCCGCGCGCACAGGAAGCGCGCCGCCTTCATCTCGCGGCGGTCATCCTTGAAGCCGAAGGACCGCGCGCGGATCAGCGTGCGCCCGGGACCCGTCGGTACGACGTGGAAGAAATCGAGCCACTCCGGGTAGATGTCGAAGAACACGTTCGGGAACAGCCCGAAGTAGGTCCAGCGCCGGCGCATGTCCTCCGGCAGGTGCTCGATCACCGGCAGGAATTTCGCGTAGCGCTCCGCGCTCCAGGACTTCAGCGGCTTCTCGCGCATCCGGTGGCTCAGTCGCATCGTGCCGCCCGGGAACATCTCGCGGTCGTATTTCGACTCCATCAGCGCCGAAAGGCCCGGATGGCCGATCGGGAAGTGATAGTCCTCGACGTAATTCTCGACCACGTTCTTCCAGTCGATCTCGAGCTCGTGGGTCCACAGCTCGTCCAGCGGCACCATCTGCTCCATGCGGTAATGCGCGAGTTCTGCCGCGTGCGGCGCCATCTGCTCCGCGACCGACGGCCCGCCGGGCGCGAATCGCACGAACACCATCCCCATGAATACTTCGAGCTCGATCGGCTTCAGGCCGAACTTGGTGCGGTCGAATTTCGGGAAGCTGTCCGGCGCGCTGACGCTGCGGTTGCGCCCGTCGAGGTGATAGGTCCAGCCGTGGTACATGCAGGTCAGGAATTTCCCGCAGCGGCCGCGCTCGGTGCCGACCACAGCGTGCGCGCGATGCGAGCAGACGTTGTGGAAGGCGCGCAGCGTCCCTGCCTCGTCGCGCACGACGAAGCCGCGCTGGCCAAAGAACTCGAACGCGACGAAGTCGCCGGCCGACGGCAGCTCGCTGACATGGCAGGCGATCTGCCACGAGGGCCGGAAGAGGCGCTCCCTCTCGAGCTCGTGGAATTCCTCGTTGTGATACACCCAGGCCGGCAGCGTGTAACGCAACGCCATTTCCGTGGCTGGCTCGGCATTGGCTGCGCGCGCAGCGATCATCGCCGGTGCCGGCGACTGGATGCGGTCGGCGAGCCACGGGAACACGCTGCAAAGGTATGCGCGGCACTGGCGCTTCGCCGCCTCGCGGTCGAATTCGTCGCCCGAGAACAGGATGCCCTGCCATTGCTGATCGATCAGGCCGGTCAGACCGAGCGACACGGCCTCGGCATCCGGCCGGCCCGCGACGCCCCGCGCCGCGATCAACTCGCGGCACAGCCGCGTCACGGTATCGCTATAGGCCTGGTCGCGATCGCCGCAGATCCGCTGGTAGTCCGCGCGCGCATTCGATTCCGCCAGGAACGCATACCAGACCGCGATCTTCTGCGAGGCGCTGAGCCGCCGGGAGAGGCTTGCGTCGATGATCCCGAGCAGGCTCCGGAGCGCGTCGCTGCCGGTGTCCTCGAGCACGTTCGCCATGACCTCGGCAAATTCCTCCGAGACCTCGCGCAGGGTCGCGAGCAGCAGCGCTTCCTTGCTGCCGAAATGAAAATTGATCGATGCCGCCGTGTGACCGGCGACTGCCGCGATCCTGGCGGAAGTCAGTTCCGACAGCCCATGACGGGAAATCGCAGCGATCGTCGCGTGGATCAGGTCGAGCTTCGATCCGCTCGGCCGCAGATCGACACTCGTTTCGAGATTGGCCGCCATGGTCGCCTCCCGGAGAGTCGCCTTGGGATTCTAGCCCGGCCTGGGGCATGGCTCAACAATCATTCAGTATTTGAAATGGTGATTCAGTGAAATATAACCTATTGTAATACAAGGTTATTTCTGGATTCCCGTGGTGACGTAATCCGTTTACTCTGGCGTCGTGCCTAGGGGGATACACCATTTCGCCGGCCTGCTGGCTGGTTTGCTGCTGTTCGCCGCGAATGCGGCCGCGAACGCGCCTTCGCCTTCATCCCCCGCCTACGGCATCCGCATCGACGAAGCCTGGATCACGTTGCCGGACGGCGTGCGCCTGTCGGCCGATCTCTACATGCCGACCGGCGGCGCGGCCCGCGAAAGACATCCGGTGCTGCTCGAATACCTGCCCTATCGCAAGCGCGAATCGCGCAACCGCGACTACGCGATGTATTCGTATTTCGTGCAGCGCGGTTATGTGGTCGCGGCGGTGGACATCCGCGGCACCGGCAACAGCGAGGGCCGGCTGATTCCCTACGAATATTCCGACATCGAGCAGCAGGACGGCGAGGTCGTGATCGACTGGCTGTCGAAGCAGCCCTGGTCGAACGGCAAGGTCGGCATGTTTGGCATTTCCTGGGGCGGCTTCAATTCCATCCAGATGGCGGCGCGCCACCCGAAGGCTTTGAAGGCGATCATCGCCGTCGATGCGACGGACGACCTCTACCAGGATGACGTGCACTTCATGGACGGGATCATGCACGTCGATTCCTGGGAGATGAGCATGGACCTCGATAATTCGCGCCCGGGCGCCCCCGACTACGTCATCGACGACGACAATTTCCGCAATCGCTTCGACACCGATCCCTGGATGCTGACCTACAAGGTCCAGCAGCGCGACGGCCCGTTCTGGGATCGCGCCTCGACCCGCGACCGCCTGCAGGACATCCGCATCCCGGCCTTCTTCATCGGCGGCTGGTACGACGGCTATCGCGACAGCGTCCCGCGCATGCTCGCGAACGTGAATGCTCCTGTGAAAGCGATCATGGGCGCCTGGTCGCATGCCTGGCCGCACGATCCCTACCCGAATCCCGGCATGGAATGGCGGCACGAGGCCGTGCGCTGGTTCGATCAATGGCTCAGGGGCGTGGACACCGGCATCCTCGATGAGCCGCGCCTCGCCGTGTACGTCCGTAACTGGCATGCGCCCGGCCCCTATCTCGCGTACGCGCCAGGCAGCTGGCGCTACGAAGACGGCTGGCCGATCGCACGCATCCGCGAACAGGTCCTGTACCCGCAGGACGATCACACGCTGAAGGCCGATGCGCCCGCCGCCTCCACGCATCGGCTGCGCTACCTGCCCTCGATCGGTATCGAGGCCGGCGGGCCGGTCATGTGGTGGGGCGATGTCGCGCACGACCAGCGCCCGACCGATGCTTACAGCCTGACCTACGACAGCGAGCCGCTCGCCGAGGACCTGGAAATCCTCGGCCTGCCGCGCGCCACGCTCGCCGTGTCCGCAGATGCCCCGCGCGCCAACTGGATGGCGCGGCTGTCCGACGTCGCGCCAGACGGCACGGTGACCCAAGTAGCCGGCGCGGCATTCAACGGCAATCATCGGCTCTCGGCGCGCTCGCCTTCTGCGATCGTGCCGGGCGAGGAATTCACGATCGATATCGAAATGCACTTCACGTCATGGGTATTCCCCAAGGGGCACCGCATCCGCCTCGCGGTCAACAATGCGCAGTGGCCCATGCTGTGGCCGACACCCGATCCGATGACGACGACGCTGCGGCTCGCAGGCTCGCGGCTGTCATTGCCGGTCGTGCCGTTCGAGAAGCGCCCGGTGCCCGCTTTCCTGCCGCCGGCGAAGGATCCACAGATGCCGGGCTACGAAACGCTCGATGCCGGCACCAGCTCCGGCTACGGCGAGATCTCTTCGGTCGATCGCAATCCGCAGACGGGCGCGGCGACCGCGACCGCCACCAACAGCGGCGGTTATCGCTATCCCTGGGGCACGGAGCGCTATCACGAGACCATCCGCCACGATGTCACGGACGGCGAACCCGGCAAGGCCTCCGTGCTCGGCACGCACCGGATGGAAGTTGATTTGCCAGGTCGGACCCTGCTCTGGGAAGCGGAGCTTTCCTTCAAGAGCGACCACGACAATTTCTATTACAGCTATCTGCGGCGGCTGTCGGAGAATGGCAAGCTGGTACGCGAGAAGACCTGGACCCGAACCATTCCACGCGATTTCCAGTAACAAGATTCAGAGAGATGGGGATTCCGAATGACGATGCATACCGATAATTTCCGGCGCCTGCTCGGCGGCCTGCTGATCGCGGGCCTGGCAATCCTCGGCGCCGGCTGCGCGAAGAAGGAACAGGCAACTGCGGACGCCCCCGCAATGGCCGAACTCGCCCTGAAGAATGGCGCGATCTACACGGTCGACGGCGCACGGCGCTGGGCGCAGGCGGTCGCAATCCGCGGCGGCCGCATCGTATTCGTCGGCACGGACAAGGACCTCGAATCCCAGATCGGGCCGGATACGCGCGTCGTGGACCTGAAAGGCCGCATGCTGATGCCGGCATTCCAGGATGCGCACATTCACCCGATCAGTTCCGGAATCGAGGCCACTGCCTGCAACCTCAATGGGCTCGAAGTCCTCGATCAGGCCGCTGAAGCGATCAAGTCGCGCGAAACCGTTGATCGCTACGTCGCCACAATCAAGAAATATGCTGACGAGCACCCGGACGAAGCCTGGATCACGGGCGGCGGCTGGCTGATGTCGGCTTTCGGGCCCGGCGCGCTCGCCAGCCGCAAGCTGATCGATGC
>CAVVBV010000020.1:0-9364 GCA_963746545.1 uncultured Gammaproteobacteria bacterium | reverse complement strand
ATTCATGGCCTATGCGGCGGCGCGCGGCGCGCCGGCGGGCGATTATGCGGATCTCTATCGCTGGTCGATCGAGCAGCCGGCCGCGTTCTGGGAACGGCTCTATGAGTTCGCCGACGTCGCCGGCAGCCGCAGCGGGCCCGTGCTCGTGGACGGGGGCCGCATGCCGGGCGCACGCTGGTTTCCGGGCACGCGGCTCAATTTCGCCGAGAACCTGCTGCGCGGTCCCGATCGCGAACCGGCGCTCGTATTTCGCAACGAACGCGGCGCGCGGCGCGAGATCAGCTGGCAGGAACTCCGCAACGAAGTCGCGCGCATTGCCGACGGCCTGCGCGAGGCCGGGACGGGCCCAGGCGATCGCGTCGCCGGTTTCCTTCCGAACATCCCGGAAGCCGTCATCGCGATGCTGGCATCCGCCAGCGTCGGCGCCACCTGGACCTCCTGCTCACCCGACTTCGGCGTCAACGGCGTGCTCGACCGCTTCGGGCAGATCGCGCCCAAGGTGCTCTTTACGGCTGACGGTTATTTCTACGCCGGCAGGACGATCGATTCGCTGGCGCCCGTATCGAGCGTGCTCGCGAAGCTGCCGTCGGTGTCGCGCGTCGTTGTCGTGCCGTATGTCGGCAGGGATCCGTCGATCGCAGGCATGGCGAAAGCGGTTGCATTCGCGCAATTCGGCCGCAGCGCCGCGCCGCTGACCTACGAGCAACTGCCGTTCGACCATCCGCTCTACGTGCTCTATTCGTCGGGCACGACCGGCGTGCCCAAGTGCATCGTGCACGGCGCCGGCGGCACGCTCTTGCAGCATCTCAAGGAGCATCTGCTGCACACGGACGTCAAGCCCGGGGATCGCCTCTTCTTCTTCACGACCTGCGGCTGGATGATGTGGAACTGGCTCGTGAGCGGGCTCGCCGCAGGCGCGACGCTCGTGCTCTATGACGGCTCGCCGTTGCACCCGGAGCCGGGCGTGCTCTGGGACATGGCGGCCGACGAGGCCGTCACGATCTTCGGCGCGAGCCCGAAATATCTCGCGGCTGTCGAGAAATCCGGCTACCGGCCGCGCGATCGGCACGGCCTATCGGTGCTGCGCACGTTCCTGTCCACCGGCTCGCCACTGGCGCCGGAGCAGTTCGATTTCGTCGCCGCTGCGATCGGCCCGGACATCCAGCTCGCGTCGATCTCCGGCGGCACCGACATCGTGTCCTGCTTTGCGCTCGGCAATCCGCTGCTGCCCGTCTATCGCGGCGAGATCCAGTGCCGCGGCCTCGGCATGAAGGTCGAGGTCTGGGACGACCGCGGCCGTGCGGTCACCGACGAGCGCGGCGAACTGGTGTGCACGGCTCCCTTTCCGTCGATGCCGGTCGGATTCTGGGACGACCCGGACGGCAGCCGCTATCGCGCCGCCTATTTCGAGCGCTACCCGGGCGTCTGGCATCACGGCGATTACGCAGTCCTGACCTCGCGCGGCGGACTCGTGATCCTCGGCCGCTCGGATGCCGTGCTGAATCCCGGCGGCGTGCGCATCGGGACCGCCGAGATCTACCGGCAGGTGGAACAGCTCGACGAGGTACAGGACAGCGTGGTGGTCGGACAGGAATGGCAGAACGACGTGCGTGTCGTGCTTTTCGTCCGGCTGCGCGAAGGGCTCACGCTCGACGATGCGCTCGCCGAGCGCATTCGGCGCCAGATCCGCGCCAACACGACGCCGCGGCATGTGCCGGCCAGGATCCTGCAGGTGCCGGAAATCCCGCGCACCATCAGCGGCAAGGTCGTCGAGCTCGCCGTGCGCGAGACGATCCACGGTCGCCCGGTCAGGAATACCGACGCGCTTGCGAACCCGGCGGCGCTCGAGCACTTCCGCAACCGCACCGAACTCCAGAGCTGATCGGAATGCCCGGCACGACACCGTCTGACCGACCGGTGCCAGGCCTTGCTCGGCGCGCACGGGCAGTCGCTCGACAACGCGCAGCGCAAGGTGCTGGCGCGCCTGGAGGAATTGCGGCGGCGGCTGCTGGCGCGCCAGTCCGGCCGCTCGCGCATCAAGAATCTCTTGCCCGGTGCACGCAGGGCTCCGCTGCGCGGCCTCTGGCTCTGGGGCGGGGTTGGCCGCGGCAAGACTTTCCTGGTGGATCAATTTTTCGCCGAGCTGCCGCTTGCCGCGAAACGGCGCGAGCACTTCCACCGCTTCATGCAGGACGTGCACGCGGGCCTCCGGCGTCATGCGGGCAAGCCATCGCCGCTCAAGCAGGTCGCCGGCGAGATCGCCGGCAGGACCCGGCTGCTGTGCTTCGATGAATTCTCGGTCAACGATGTCGCGGATGCGATGATCCTGGCGTCGCTGCTCGAGGAATTGTTCCGGAACGGCGTGACCCTGGTCGCGACTTCCAATCTGGCGCCGGGAGATCTCTATCGTGACGGGCTGCAGCGGGCGCGCTTCCTGCCCGCGATCGCGCGGATCGAGCGTCACTGCAAGGTGATGGAGCTCGATGCGGGCATCGACTACCGGCTGCGCCGGCTCGAACGCGCGCAGCTGTTCCTGGGGCCCGAGGCAACGGACGCCGAATCCAGGATGGCCGCCGAGTTCGAGCGCATGGCGGACGGTCCCGGCGCTGCGGACATCGACGTCGAGGTCGAGGGCCGTCCGGTGCGCGCCATCCGCGAGGGCGAGGACATCGTCTGGTTCAAGTTCCGCAAGCTCTGTGAAGGGCCGCGTTCCGCCGCCGACTACATTGAAATCGCGCGCTGCTATCACACCGTGCTCGTCAGTCGCGTGCCGGTGATGGATTCGACATCCGACGACGCCGCACGGCGCTTTATCACGATGGTGGACGAGTTCTACGACCGCGGCGTCAAGCTGATCCTGTCCGCGGCTGCTTCGACGCCGGAGAGGCTCTACGGCGGGGAGCGCCTCGCCTTCGAATTCCGCCGCACGGCGAGCCGGCTGCACGAGATGCAGGGACGGGAATACCTCGCGCGGCCGCATCGGCCGTGATCAGGAACTAGGCAGCCTCGCCGTCAGGCTTCGGCCTCGGCTCCCCCATCCGGTAAACCGCGATGATCCGATGGGTCACGGTGTCGCGCAGCACGTTGAACCACTGGCCGCAGCCGAAGCTGTGGCACCAGCGCTCGGCATGCTGGCCCTTTGGGTTCGAGCGGAAGAAGAGATAGCTGGACCAGGCCTCATCGCTGCAATCCGGCGACGGGCGCGAGATGTGCGACTCGCCGCCGTAGGTGAACTCCGGCTCGTCGCGGGTTCCGCACCAGGGACACTCGATCCGCAGCATTTCGGTATCCTACCGAGGAGATCCGATGTCGCGCTATTCCTTTCCTGCCCTCGCCCTGCACGCCCTGCGCGGCCACCAGCGCTGGTCGCGCGCGCTGCGCAACGACCCGCCGAAGCCCACTTACGACGCGGTGATCATCGGCGGCGGCGGCCACGGCCTCGCGACCGCGTACTTCCTTGCGAAGAACCATGGCATGCGCCGCATCGCCGTGCTCGAGAAATCCGTCATCGGCCATGGCAATTCCGGCCGCAACACGCAGGTGGTCCGCTCCGATTATTACCACCTGCCCAGCTCGAAATTCTTCGAGCGCTCATTGCGCCTGTACGAGGGACTGAGCCGGGAACTGAACTACAACATCATGTTGAGCCAGCGCGGCAAGATCAACCTGGCGCACAGCCCGCACGAGCTGGAGATGCAGCGCCGGGCGGTCAACGCGATCCGGATGAATGGCGTCGATGCGGACATGCTGTCGCTCGGCGATCTTCGCCGACTCGAGCCGGCGCTCAATTTCAACGGCCGCTATCCCATCGAGGGCGGCTCGGTGCAATGGCGCGGCGGCATGGCCCGTCACGACGCGGTCGTCTGGTCCTTTGCGCGCGCGGCGGGCAAGCTGGGGGTCGACATCGTGCAGGATTGCGAGGTCACGGGATTTCGCATCGAGCACGGCCGCGTCAGCGGCGTCGAGACGAATCGCGGCCACATCTCGGCGCCGCGCGTCTGCATGGCCGTTGCGGGCCATTCGTCCCAACTCGCACGCAAGGCAGGCATCCGGCTCCCGATCAACAGCATGGCCCTGCAGGCCATGGTCACGGAACCGGTCAAGCCGCTTCTGAATCACGTGCTGATGTCAGCCGTGGTTCACGTGTACGTCAGCCAGTCGGATCGCGGCGAGATCATCATCGGCGGCGGTGCCGATATCTACCATTCCTATGCGCAGCGCGGCGGCATGCCGGTCCTCGAGATCGACGCGCAGTCGGCCGTCGAGCTGTATCCCTGCCTCGGGCGGCTTCGCATCATGCGCCAGTGGGCCGGCATCGTGGACATCGCGCCCGATACGAGTCCGATCATGGGCCTGACGCCGGTGCAGGGTCTCTACGTGAGCGGCGGCTGGGGCACGGGCGGCTACAAGGCCATTCCCGCCGGCGGCGAGACCATGGCCTGGACGATTGCGAACGATCGCCCGCATGAACTGATCACGGCATTCGGCCTCGGACGGTTTGCCACCGGCGCGCTGGTCGACGAGGGCGCGGCGTCCGGGGTCGCGCACTGATGGTCGCGCGGTCCAGCCGTGCGGGTTTTCGCCTTGCCACGGGCGGGGGCATCGATCGCGCGCGACCGCTGACATTCCTTTGGAATGGCCACGCCATGCCTGGCTATGCCGGCGACACCATCGCCTCGGCGCTGCTCGCGAGCGGCCTGCGGATCGTCGGCCGCGGGATGAAATTCCATCGCCCGCGCGGAGTCCTGTCGGCAGGCATCGAGGAACCCAATGCGCTCGTCACGCTCGGCGCGGGTGCGGCGCTCGAGCCGAACGCGCGCGCGACCATGATTCCGGCACGCGATGGTCTCGAGGTCCGGGCACAGAATTGCTGGCCCAGCGTCGAATTCGATCTCGGCCGCGCGCTCGATGCGACGGCGCCGCTCTGGCCCGCCGGTTTCTACGGCAAGACCTTCATCTGGCCGTCGTGGCATTTCTACGAGCGATTTATCCGCAAGGCCGCTGGCCTCGGACCCGCGCCGGAACTGCCGGACCCGGCGCGCTACGAGGCCGTCAATGCGCATTGCGACCTTCTCGTCGTCGGCGGCGGACCCGCGGGGCTGTTTGCCGCCGTCAGCGCCGCGCGCGCGGGCCGGAGCGTGATCGTGGCCGAACAGGATTTCGAATTCGGCGGGGAGTTGCTCGGCTCCATGGCCCGGATCGATGGCCGGCCCGCGAAGGAGTGGGCCGGCGGCCTGGTCGCGGAGCTTGGAACCCTGCCACAGGTCACGCTGTTGAAATCGACGACCGCGTTTGGCCTTTATGACCACGGCAATGCCGGCCTGCTGCAGCGACTCGATCTCACGGGAACGGAGGGCAGGATCCGCCAGCGCTACTGGCGCGTGCGCGCGAAAGAGACCCTCCTCGCCAGCGGTGCGATCGAACAGCCGCTCGTGTTCGAGCGCAACGACCTGCCCGGCATCATGCTGGCGAATGCCGCGCGCCAGTACGCAAATCGTTTTGCAGTCGCGGTCGGCCGGCGCGTCGTGTTCGCGACGAACAACGATTCGGCCTACCTTGCGGCACTTGACCTGACTTCCGCCGGCGTCGACGTGCCGTTCGTGTTCGACAGCCGACCGACGGCTCCCGCAGCGCTCGCGAGTTCACTGCGCGTGCGCGGCGTCGAAGTCCGCGCTCGCGCGGCCGTCGTGAAGGCGATCGGCCGCCGATCACTCGCGGGCCTGCGTTACGGATCGTTGACCGCAGACGGTTCGATCGCCGATCTTCGCGAGGTCTCATGCGACGCGCTCGGCGTGTCCGGCGGCTGGTCGCCGACCGTGCACCTCTTCTCGCAGGCGCGCGGCAAGCTCGGATTCGACGACCTGCGCCAGTGCTTCCTGCCGCAATCCGGGACCGCGCCCGTCCTGTGCGCGGGTTCCGTGACCGGCGCGGTCACGCTCGCGGAGACCCTGGCGAGCGCCTCGGCTGCGCTCATCGCGACACCGCCGATGGCGGTGCCGGCCATCGACGAGCCCCGCGTCAGCGCCGAGGTCGGCGCGCTCAGCCGCACGCCCGCAGGACGCAGGCGCCGTCAATGGCTCGACTTGCAACACGACGTCACGGTCGCCGATGTCGGGCTCGCGATGACCGAAGGATTCGAGAATGTCGAACTGGTCAAACGCTATACGACGGCCGGCATGTCGGTGGACCAGGGCAAGACAAGCAACCTGAACACGCTCCTGACCGTCGCTGAACTGACTGGCCGCAATCCTGGGGACATCGGCACGACGACCTACCGTCCGCCCTACTCGCCCGTGACGATGGGCGCGCTCGCGGGACGCCAGACCGGCGCTCGCTACCTGCCGCGGCGGCTCCTGCCGGCGCATGCCGGGCACGAGACGCTCGGTGCGCATTGGTGGGAGACCGGCGGCTGGATGCGTCCGGCCTGCTATCCGCAGGGCGGCGAGTCCGTGCACGATGCGGTCCGGCGCGAAGCTGTCGCGGTCCGTGGCGCGGTCGGCATCTACGATGCGTCGCCGCTCGGCAAGGTCGAAGTCACGGGACCGGACGCGGCGAAGTTCCTCGATTTCTTCTACATCAATAATGTGCTGACGCTGCAGCCTGGCCGCGCGCGGTACGGCCTGATGCTGAACGAGAGCGGCGTCATCATCGATGACGGCACGATTGCGCGGCTGGGTCCGGAGGATTTCCTGATCACGACGACGAGCAGCGGCGCCGCCCGCATCGCGCAGTGGCTGGAGGAATGGCGACAGTGCGAATGGCCGCAGTTCGAAGTGTTTGTCACGCCCGTGACTGGCCAATGGGCGACGATCGCGGTCTCCGGTCCGCGATCGCGCAGCCTGCTGCAGCGCCTCGGCATGGACATCCCGGTGGACGGCGAATCCCTCCCACACATGCACGTTCGCGAGGGCCACTTGGGGCAGCTCCCCATTCGCCTGTATCGCATCAGCTTCTCCGGCGAGCTTGGCTACGAGATCAACATACCGGCGCGCCACGGCGCGGCGCTCTGGGAACAGCTGCTGGCATCCGGCAAGGACCTGGGCGTCGTGCCCTATGGCATCGAGACCCTGCTGCTGCTCAGACTCGAAAAAGGCTTCCTCCATGTCGGCGTGGACACCGACGGCACGACGTCGCCCGCCGATGTCGGCTGGGGCGACGTCGCAACCAGGAAAAAGGCCGATTTCATCGGCAGGCGATCGCTGACACGCAGCGACAATCTCAGGGCCGACCGGTTGCAGCTCGTCGGGCTCGCGTCCGACAACGCGGACGTGCTCGTGGCCGGCGCCCACCTTCGGCTTCCCGGCACGCGCGAGGGCAGCGACGGCTGGGTGACCTCGGCCGCGGTGTCGCCGGCACTGGGCCGGCCCATTGCGCTCGCTTTGCTGCGCGGCGGCCGCAGCCGCCTCGGCGAGGCGATTGTCGTGCACGATCTCGACCGGCGTTGCAGAGCGAGCGTCGTCACGACGCCCTTCTTCGACCCGGAAGGAATTCGCCTGCATGCATGAACCCCTCACAAGGCTGCCGCCCCGCGCATCGGTCCGGCTCCAGGTCTCGAGTCGCGTCATGCCGGATGCGGCCGGTCGTGCGGTCGGTGGCGTCTCGCTACCGCAGCAACCGAACCACTGGAACGGCCAGGATCCGCTCATCTGGTGGGTCGCTCCCGATGCCTGGCTGATCCAGTCGGCCCAGGCGGGAAATGACCTCGCTTCGATGACGCGCAGCGCCTGCGCGGATCTCGCTTGCGCCGTCACCGATCTCTCGGACGCGCTCGAAACAATCGCGCTCGACGGTCTGGATGCGGCTGCCGTGCTGGCCCGCGGATGCGGCCTCAACCTCAGCGAGGAATCGTTCGGAGCGCAGGCCTGCGCCCGCACGCGCCTGGCGCAATTGCCGGTGCTGATCCGCAAAGCGAGCGCCACGCGCTTCGAGCTCGTCGTCGACCGGGCGGCGGCGCAGTATCTCGAGGACTGGCTGCGCGACGCCGCGATCGGCATCGATTAGCGCCGGAGCGCGTCTCGAATCCTGGCCGCGCTCTTCAGGCGAGCGCGGTCGCGAGGATCACGGCGAGCGCCACCGGACAGACATATCGCAGCAGCAGCACGACGCAACGCTTGCCGAAGGGCGTGGTTTCCTCCAGCTGTTCCTCGACGATGACCCGGCTGACGCGCCAGCCGACGAAGATGCTGACCAGCAGCGCGCCGACCGGCAACAGGACATTCGACGACACGTAATCCATCACGTCGAAGAACGTCGAATGCACGAAAGCCGGAATGGCGCCGAGCGGCCGCCATCCGGACCAGAGGTTGAACGACAGCACCGAGCCGATGCCGAGCAGCCAGCTGGCTCCACAGGCGATCACGGCCGCCATCGGCCGGCTGAATCCACGCCGCTGCTCGAACCATGCCACGAGCGGTTCGATGCCGGCGAGCGATGGCGTCAGCGCCGCGAAGATCAGCAACAGGAAGAACAGCGTCCCGATCAGGCGTCCGCCGGGCATCTCGGCAAACAGCGTCGGAAGTACCTCGAAGACCAGTTCCGTGCCCTGCGCCGGGTTCATGCCATAGGCGAAGACCAGCGGGAAGATCATCAAGGTCGCCAGCAGCGAGACCAGCAGGATCGAGCCGACGATGATCAGCGCGCAGCGCAGCAGCGACGTGCCGCGCTCGACGTAGGAGCCATACGCCACCATCATCGCCATGCCGACGCCGGTCGCAAAAAATGCCTGGCCGATCGCCGCCAGCACGACCTGCGGCGTGATCGCTCCGAAATTCGGGGCAAAGGCGAAAGCCAGCCCGTTCTTCACGTCGCCCGTCGCGAGCGCATACACGACCAGGATCAGGAGCAGCGTCAGCAGCGCCGGCGCGCGAATCCTGTTGGCGGCCTCGATGCCCCGGCCCAGGCCACGCGCGGAAATGAGGACTACGATGGTGATGAACACCAGGTGCCAGGCCCCGACTTCCCAGGGACTGGCCAGGAACTCGCGCCACAGCGAGGCGACGCCGGGGCGCTCGAGCCCGACCAGGGCACCCGCACCGACCTTCCAGGTGTAAGCGAGCACCCAGCCGGCGATGACCGTGTAGTAGGACATGATCATGAAGGTCGCGAGCGTGCCCAGCACACCGATGGCGTTCCAGCGGGTCGAGAGTCCGGACGCCTCCGCAACGACCCCTGCAGCCTGCGGAGGGTTGCGCCGTGATCGCCGTCCGATCGCAAACTCCGCGGTCAGCAGCGGTGTCGCGATGAGCAAGCACGCCAGCACGAACACGAAGATGAATGCGCTGCCACCACTGCTGCCGACCAGGTAGGGAAACCGCCAGATGCTGCCCAGGCCGACCGCAGCTCCGACCGCGCTCAGGTAGAAGGC
>CAVVBV010000019.1:0-7220 GCA_963746545.1 uncultured Gammaproteobacteria bacterium | reverse complement strand
CCACGCAGGGCGGGACGGTCCGCGGCATTGAAGTCGCACCGGCCGCGATCCCGGGAATCCTCGGCCACGCGCCGGCGATGCAGGAAGTATTTCGCGCGATCGGGCGGCTGTCGCGCTCGAGCCTGTCGGTGCTGGTCACGGGCGAGTCGGGCACCGGCAAGGAGCTGGTCGCGCGCGCATTGCACCGCCACAGCCCGCGCGCTGCCGGGCCCTTCATCGCGCTCAACACCTCGGCAATCGCATCGGAACTCCTGGAATCGGAGCTGTTCGGGCACGAGAAAGGCGCATTCACCGGCGCGGACGCGCAACGTCGCGGCCGCTTCGAGCAGGCGAATGGTGGCACGCTGTTCCTGGACGAGATCGGCGACATGTCCACGGCGCTGCAGACGCGGCTCCTGCGCGTGCTGGCCGAGGGCGAGTTCTACCGCGTCGGCGGCAGCGTGCCGATCCGCGTGGACGTGCGCGTGATCGCGGCGACGCACCAGGACCTCGACGCGCGCGTCCGCAAGGGCCTGTTCCGCGAGGATCTGCTGCACCGGCTCAACGTGATCCGCATCCGCGTGCCTTGCTTACGCGAGCGGCGCGGCGACATCCCGGAACTGCTGGTGCATTACCTCGCGGTCGCCGCGCGCGAGCTCGGGGTCGAGCCGAAGACGCTGACGCGCGACGCCGAGCGCCGCCTCGTCGCCTTCGACTGGCCCGGTAACGTGCGCCAGCTGGTCAATGCCGCGCGGCGGCTCACCGTCACCGCGCCCGGGCGCGAAATCCAGAGCGACGACATCCCGGCAGACTTCGGCGGCGAGAGCGGCGAAGCACCGGCGCAGGACAGCTGGAGCCGCGAACTGGAGGCCTGGGCAACACGGCAACTGTCGGCAGGCGGCGCGCCGCTGCTCGACGTGGCGGGCCCGGAGTTCGAGCGGACGCTCGCGCGTGTTGCGCTCGCGAGTGTCCAGGGCCGCCGCCAGGAGGCCGCGAAGCTGCTCGGCTGGGGACGCAACACGCTGACGCGCAAGTTGCGGGAACTGGGAATCGGCGGCGGCTGAATCAGCACGAAAAGAAAAAGGCCCCCGCCATTGCTGGCGGGGGCCTGATTGATCGACCGAAAGCTTTCGCTTACGGCCTTGCGATCGTCACGACCGGTGAGGTCCAGGTCTCCCAGTCCGCGGCGCGCGATTCCCTTCCCAGCGCCTTGAGCACGGAAACCTTCACCACGTACTGGCCGTTCGGCACGGTGAAGAACTGGTTGGGATTGCTGCCCACGCCGGAGAACGTCGTGCCATCCCACGTGAAGGCGAAGAAGCCGCCGGGCGTGGAATTGCGGGTCACGAACTGGTCGTCGCTGACCCGGCGCCAGTGCTTGCCGGTCACGGCATCGAAGGCTTCCAGACGGACTCGACGGGACAGGTGGTCGAGGTGAATCAAGAAGAACGGGATGTCGTTGCCGATCAGCGTGTAGGTCGCCCCGGCCGGCCGGTTGAAGAAGCTGGATCCGACCAGCTGCGCCAGCCACGGGAACCCGTTGGCCGTCGGTGTCAGCACCACGGTCGACTGGTAGTCGCCCTTGAAGCCGGCGTACGGAACCCGATAGACCGGGCCGCCGCCCTGAGGTGTCAGCACCACATAGCCGCCGTAGAGACTGCGGTCGGGCAAGGCCCCATTGGCGGCAATCGTGACGTCGAACTTCGCGCTGCCCTTGGCCGGCACGGTAATACTCGGGACACTGAAGCTCACGGTGGACGGCGCATCGAATACGCCGCTGATGTTGTACGAAGCACCAGTCATCGTATTGGGTCCCGCCTGCACCGCAGAGATCTCGGACAAGTCATACGTGACACTGCTCTTGCTCTGGTTCTTGACCGTGATCCGCGTGGTCTTCGGCCCGGCCGCGCTTTCGCCGGTCGCGATCTCGCTGGGGGTCACCAGCGTGGTCGCCTGTACGGCGCCCACGATGTCGAGCATGCCGGCACCCTGGCGGAACGAGTGATCCAGGAAGCCCAGGGCCGCATTGCCCGACCAGTTCTTCGGATCGGCCGAATTCTGCAAGCGTATCTTCAATGCGCCCGGCGAGAGGCTCGGCTTGGCCTCGAGGAGAAGCGCGGCGCCGCCCGCGACATGCGGCGACGACATCGATGTGCCCGACAGCGTGGTCGCGCCACCCAGTTCGAGCGGGAAGGACGAGAAGATGCCACCGCCCGGTGCACCGATGTTCGGCTTGAAGCTCAGGTCAGCCGCCAGGCCGAACGAGCTGAATCCGGAGATCAATCCGCCGGTGCCGTACGGGAAACTCACATAATCGCCCGTCCAGGTAAGGGTCGTAGGACCGCCCGCGATGAGTCCGTCGAGCGTGGCCCCTTGCGCTGCCGTGATGGCAACCACCGGGATCGTGATCGCCGGCGTGCCGGCGACCGTGGGGTTGAGCGCGCCGGCCGCATTGTTATAAAGAACGGCGGCTGCTGCGCCGGCGTTCATTGCGTTCGTGGCCTTGACGAAGAACGTGCAGGTGCCGCGACGAATCAGCGCCGCCATGCCGGTGAGGCTGCCTGCTGGCAATGCGACGCAGGCATCATCAGCGGTTACCGTCGTGCCCGTTTTCGCCATCGGCAGACTGCCGGAGGTCGGCGCCAGCGGCGAGCCGGTGGCGGCATTGTAGCCATAGGGCGTTGCATTGACGGTGAACGAGCGCTGCGCATTGTCATACGAGGCAACACCGATCACATTGGTGCCCGTGCCTGGCGCGCCGGCCGCGAACAGCGCATCGGGCGATGAGCCGCCCGGGCCGTTGTTGCCGATCGAGGCCACCATCACGACGCCGTGGTTCGCAAGGCGGTTGGACGCCTGTGCGGTCGGGTACTGCGGCCACTGGCGTCCCGAGCCGAGGCTTTGGTTGATGACCTGCATGCCGTCGGCGAATGCGCGCTCCAGCGCGGCGATGATGACGTCCGAAGAGGCCGAGCCGACGCAGCCGAAGACGCGATAGGCGCCGAAAGTCACCCCTGGCGCGACGCCCCGGATGCCGCCGCCGTTGCCGCCGACGATGCCGGAGACGTGGGTGCCGTGGCCGGCGCAGTCATCCGGATTCGGATCCGGCACCGGAATCAGCGCCGCGCCCGAGCCGCCGGCGTCGTAGGCATCGCCGACGAAGTCATAGCCGGTGGTGACGCGCGCTGACGGGAAGGGTGTGGTGCCGGGTACGCCGGTGCCGCCGAACGCCGGATGGTCGATGTCGATGCCGGTATCGACGATGCCGACCTTCACGCCGTTGCCAGTCAGGCCGAGATTGTCCTGGGCATCCTTGGCGCCGGTCATCGTGATGGCGGCGACCAGGTCAGGAATGGCGCCAGCCGCCTCTTCGGGCGTGGGCGCAGCAATGGTTTCGACGGGATAGATGGCCTTGACGCCCGGGAGCTGGGCGAGCCTCATGCGGTACGCCGGACTGACCGCGACCGAGAGGCCGTTGAACAGCACGTCAAACTCGCGGCGCTCCGTATATTCGACGCCTGCAGCTGTGGCCGCCGCCCTGAACGCCGCGTGCTCGGCGAGCACCGTGGCGAGACTGGTGCCGTCCGAGGTCGGCGCGCTAGTCAGTTCGACGAACCAGAGGTTTCCGCCTTCGGCCTCGCTGGCCGGAACGGATTCCTGCGCGGTGGCCGTGGCAAGGCCGAATGACAGCACCAATGCGCTGCACGCCAAGGTCGCTGCAAGCAACTTCTTCATGAGGATATGGCTCCGTGAATTTGCGGGAGCGATGCTTCCCGTCATCGCGTCCGGCCCGTCGTTATCAGATACGAAACCGCGCGACCGAAATCCGGTGCTGGACCGGGCTTCGCGGAAGCGCTGCGGAATCGAAAACCCCCTGTTCCCGGATGGCGCGGCGTTCTTATGTCGCCGCACGCTCAACTGCGTGCTGTATAGCATCGGCGGAAAAAAAGTTCACGATTTCTTTTCTCGCGACCCGGGTTTTTTCGCAGTGCATTAGTAACATAAGCTGGAAAGCACCACTTCAACTGTCGGCGCAGTTGGTGCTGCTTGTGCCCCGGATTCGCGGGCGCATCCGAACCGCATCATGTTGTTACCATTCTCATGGAATCTGCACGGGAGCCCAAGTGAAACAACCGTTTGTACCGCTTGCGGCGATCATCGCGGCGTCGCTGGTCGGCTGCAATCATGTGGCCGCGGCCAAACCCGCAGACCCGCAACTCGTGGCAGGCCAGGAGTCTGCCGAAGAATTGACCGTGGAGCAGCGAGACGTTGCGGAACTCGCCATCGCCGTGCTGGCAACGGACCTGGGCATCGCGAAAGACAAGATCGCGGTCGACACGATTCGCAGCATGGAGTGGCGAGACAGCAGCATCGGCTGTCCGCAGCCCGGCCAGGCGTATCTACAGGTCATCACGCCGGGCCACAAGATCACGCTGCGCGTTGACCGGCAGATCTATGTGGTGCACGAAGCCGGTCATCGGGCTCTTGTCTGCCACAACACCAAGGAAATCGGCGCCGCGGCACCTCAATTCAAGCTGGTTTTCGGGGAGCAGTTGAGCATTGCGCGCAAGGATCTTGCGGCGAGGCTCGGCGTGCCTGAAAGCGAGATCCGTCCGGTCTCGGCCGAGGAAAAAACCTGGGACGACGCGAGCCTGGGTTGCCCCGAGCCGGGCGTCGTCTACCCGCCGGGCCCGGTTGCCGGCTGGACGCTGAAGCTGAAGCACCGTGGCCGCGACTTCACCTACCACACCGACTTGAAGCGCACGATTCCCTGCCCGGCCATCGCTGCGGAATGATTCCGCCGCCATGAAAAAGGGCCGCCCGGTCGAAACCGGACGGCCCCGCGGTGCCTCAGGGCAGATGCTTCAGGGGCCGCAGAGCCCGAAGCTGCAGAAGCCTTCGCCCACGTCGTTCGTGATGTTGACGATGGTCAGGGCCTTGATGCCCGTGCCGTCGTTGTGCGAAATCGCACCGACCTGTTTCGCGCCCGCGCCCGTCGACAGGCCTGCCCAGCTGACGTCGATCGTCGCCGTCTGGCCGAGCGTCGCACTGGACGGACCCGATACCGTCATGTTGCCCGCATCAGGCCCGACATTCGGGTCGGTCCAGTCGAACAATATGAACTGCGCCGGTGCGCCGCCCGCAGTGTTGTAGCCGTGCACGAACACGACGTACGGATCGTCGATCGTCGGGTCGGTCACCGGGAAGCTGACGCTGACGCGCTCGTTCGATCCCGTGTTCCCGCTCGAAGCGATCTGCGTGCACACGAAGTCCGGGCAATAGAACAGGTACAGATCGAGATCATGGTTGCCGTCAACGTACTCGTTGAACAGCGACCACTGTGCATAGACCGTGCCGACCGGCAGGTCCATCACATAGGCGAGGGTCGTGCCGGGCCCGAAGAACTGGAACGAATTGCCCGGGTCATCCTCGACCGTGTCGAGCGTCAGGAACGGGTCGACCAGCCCATGCTTGCCATTCGAGTAGGCGCCGGTGTAGCCGAAGGTGACGTCGAAGGAAGTCGCGCCGGGCGTGCCCGTACCGGTGATTTCCTCCGGCGCGACGAGCGCGACGGCATTCACCGCGATCGGGCTGCGCACATGGTGGCCATGGTTGTCCGCCCAGACCAGCCTGCCGAATCGCCATTCTCCCGGCGGCGCGCTCTTGTTCGTGATCGTGACCTCAAATGCCGCCGATTCGCCGGGGTGCAGGTACAGGGTCCGCGGCGACACGGTGACCTTGAATCCTTCAGGCGCGGTCACGCTTGCCTCGTAATAGGAGCCGCTGTGTGTGGAGACATTTGTCACGGTGCGGCGGATCGTCTGCGAGCCCGCCAGCTTTCCGATGCCGATCGACGGGAGGTTCAGATCTGCCGGATCAAGTGAGTAGCCCAGGCCCTCCAGATAGCTGCAATCCGGTTCCGAGACGAGCGGCGTGACGGTGCCGCAGCTCGCCGCCAGGTAATCGAACAGGCCGGCGTCGTAGACGAGGCCCGGATTGATGGCATAGTTCGGATTGACATGGCCCGCGCCGAAGTCGAACGGATCCGCCGGGGTCACGCCGTCTTCCTTGACCACGTTCCGGCGCGCGGTCGTCATCAGCGCCGACTTGATCATTGCCGGGCTCCACGACCGGTGCCTTTGCCTGACCAGGGCTGCAAGCCCCGCGACGTGCGGGGTCGCCATCGAAGTGCCGTTCAGGTACTGGAAGAAATCACCGATCGAGCCGTCATTGGGCTCAGGCGTCGCTCCCGCGAGGATGCGTACGCCAGGCGCCGTGACATCCGGCTTGACCCAGTCGGGTTCCGTCGGGAACGGGCCGCGCGAGGAGAAATCGGCCATCACGTTACCGACCATCTTCTCCCTGATGAAGATGCCCGCCGCCAGCGACGCATTGACGGTCGTGCCGCCGGTGAGCTGGGCAAGAATCGCGAGGCCGGGCGCGTTGTCGATCATCACGCCCGGGATGGTCTGCGTCAGCGCCGTCGGGTCGACACCCATGACCACCTTCGGATTCGCGTTGGTATACATCAGGACCGCGGACGCGCCGGCATTCACCGCCGCTTCCACCTTCGCGACGAAGGAGCAGGTGCCGCGCGCGATCAGGACGATCTTTCCGCCAACCGATGCGATCGGCGTGCAGGCCTCAATCGGGTCCGCCGCGACCAGATCGCCGGTGACCGGGCCGGATTCCGCCAATGGCTTCGTGATCGCGCCTTCGAGCGCCGGGTAGTTACCGGCAATTGCCGCCGGCGAATTGATCTTCGCTGCGAGCGCGAAGGCGGTTCCGTTCTGTGTCGAAGCGGCAACCGAGGTCACCCAGGGTTCGCCCGCGGCCGTCGTTTCCGGTCCCGGACCCTCGTTGCCGGCCGCTTGGGCGACGAACACGCCTGCGGCGGCCGCATTGAGGAACGCGATGTCCACCGGATCGTTGAATGCAAATGCGCTGCCGACGGAGAAATTGATCACATCCACGCCGTCCGCCACCGCGGCGTCGGCCGCCGCAGCGCTGTCGGAGAAGAAGCAGCTGGAGGACGGGGCGCCCGGCGCCTGCCAGCACGCCTTGTATATCGCGAGGCGTGCGCGTGGCGCTATGCCGCTGATCTTCGTCAACGGCGTACCCGCGAGCGATGCCGTTACATTGCTGTTGCCGGCGGCCGTGCTTGCCGTGTGGGTTCCGTGGCCGTCGGAGTCGCGAGCGGAAAGGAATTCGCCATCGACCATCTCACTGGCTGCCAGGAA
>CAVVBV010000018.1:0-4529 GCA_963746545.1 uncultured Gammaproteobacteria bacterium | reverse complement strand
ATCGCGACTCGCATCCACTCCGATTAGTGCCAATGTCTCCGAAGGGCGGTTGATGAGTGCAATCAAGTCGCGAGCCTTGACGGCCGTGGCGGGCAGGCGCTCAGTGAACGCAGGTCGCGGGCGCCTCGCGTCAGTGGCGCAGTGCTCGCGGCGACGACCAGATTGGCGGAATTCAGATTGCCGGACTTGATGATCCGCGGGTCGTTCGCGGCATAGATGGGATCGGCGATAATTGCCAGCGTCTTCCTGTGAATGACGCCGTGATCGTCACGAGAAGCGCGTCTTGCCAAAAGTGCCGGCACGACGATGGCACTGCCAGGTCTCATATTCGGCCACTCCCGCTGTGCCAGCAGGGCCATCGGCACGAGATGCAAGGCGCCATCCGGAACGATCAGGAACGATTCGCCTGCAGCGGGGTTTCCAATCGGCCCGAGCACCGTTCGTGCAAGCTTGTCGCTCACCGCATATCGATTCCCAGGAGACTTGGCCGGGGTTCGCCATGCCTTGTGCATCTGGCCGGCGAGCGCTTCGAGCTCGGCACGTGACGGCAGGTCGTGCACCGTCACGAGGCCATTGCGGATCTCGAAAAGCCAGCTTTGCCAGTCCCCGATGAAATACTCGGCAACAATGACTCCGGACAGAACCGACTTCACCAGTTCGTCCGCGTCAGGTACTACTGAGCGAATCGAAGTCGACTGCGCCTTAGCAATCCGGCTCTCGATCAGCGATGCCTTCGCTCGCAACAAGGAAATATCCCTGCTGAGCGACTCGAGCCGTGCGGTATCGGGTTCTGCGGCCTCCAGCAGGCGATCCTTGCGCTGGCGCTTGCCGGCGAGCAGTTCGTAGATGTCCTTGCGTTGCGCCAGCAAATCTGGCGGTGCATCACTGGCGCTGAAATCCGGGTTTCCCTCCTGGAGCAGTTGAGCCCGGGACTCATCGCTGCTCGCAAACGCGGCGCGCAGCAACTTCTGCGCCTGATCGGCATCTCCGAGCCGCCCGGCGGCCTCGGCGTCGGCGATTTGCGCGGCGATCCGCAATTCGACCACGCCGCGGTAGCTGGCTCGAAACGAAGCTCGACTTTCCGCCTGGGTGCCCTGGAGGCCGACCTGCTCGAACAAGCGAAGCGCGCTTGCCGTGTCGGACAGCACGGACCGCGTGTTGCCCGCTCGCATCCTGGCCTCCGCACGTCGGTACAGGGCCCGGGCCTGCTCCAGGTCAGATCCGTTGCCCTTGTGAATGGCGATGGCGCGGCTAAACGCGTCGTCCGAAGCAGCGGCATTGCCCTCGAGCGCGTCGAGCGTGCCGAGCTCGGTAAGCGCCTGGCCCAGGTAGCGATGGGTTGCGGGGAGTCCCAGCTGCAGAATCTGTTCAAGCTGGTGACGGGCGAGCGCCGGTTCCCCGGCAGCGATGTGATCCTGGGCGAGAGCAAGGAGAGACACCGCGCGATCATTCGATGTGCTGACCAGTGCTACGGCCTGATTGTCCAGTGCGATTGCAGTATCGGTATTCCCTTCGTCAAGTTCGATCTGGCCCAGGCCGACCAGGGAATATGCCTGCTCGCGCTTTGCACCCGTCGCATTGCGTAGCTCGATCGCCTGGCGAAGGAAATCCCGCGCCCGCTCGGGTTCGCCGGCTTGCCGGAGCGCCATTCCCATGCCGTGCAGTGCGCGGGCTTCGCCGTCGCGATCACCGAGTCCTCGCAGGATTTGCCCTGATTCGTAGTAGCGCGCGATGGCATCATCGAAGCGGCCGAGGATCTGCAACGGCAGAGCGCTGTTGTGCAGGGTGTGCGCGTAGTTCTCTGAATCCGTATTGCGCGGGATGAGTGCCAGCGCCTGGTCGAACTCACGCATGGCATCGGTGAGGCTGCCGTCTTCGTAATCCATAGTCGCAAGGCTCTGGAGAGAGAGCGCCTGCGCGGGCCTGTCTGCGGACTTGTGGAACAATTCGAGCGCTTGCCTGAAGTCCGTGCGCGCCAGTTCGCGCTCGCCGTCGTCCTGGTAGGAGACGCCCCGATAGTTCAGCGCATAGCCGGCTTCGTAATTCATTCCGAGCGCCGAGAATTCCCCGGCTGCTTCAGTTAGCCGCGCGCGCGCGCGTTCACGTGTCCGGTTGCGGACCGTTGGGTCGCTTTCGATTGAGCCCGCTTCCTGATCAAGCGCTGCACCCTCGACACGAAGTGCAAACGCCGCAAGACCTGGATCATTGCCGTGGTCGATCAATTGGCGGACCTGCCCGGCGAGATCCGATGTGCCCCGCCAATCGTTGAGCCGCAGGTAACGCGCACCCGCAGCGTGCAGCAACGCGATGCCTGCATGCCTCTCGTCTCCATTCGTCTCATGCAGCTTCGCAGCCTCGGTGTAAGCAGATACGGATTCTTCACCCTTCGTCACGTCGCTGAAACTCAGGCTCGCATTCGCTTCGAGCCTGGCCGCCTCCAGTCGCCGCCGGTCGGCTTCGTTCGCGGCCGGGAGGGCGACCGCATCCACGGTCACCGTGCCACGGGCTTCGGGTTGATCATTCCGCTCGATGCGGAGGGACAAAGCATTGTCGTGCGGCGATTCCACCAGCAGCGTCTCGATCCCCATGCGCCGGTTCGGCGCATCGGCGAATGGACCGGCGGTGCCGTCGGCGTTGACCAGTGCCACGCGCACGTCGACATCGCGGCCGGATACCGTGATCAATATCGGCAATTCGGAATGGGCCTCAATCGTGAGGACCTGATGGTTCTGATCGCCGATTTGCACGCTGGTCGCGCTCAGGACCGGCACGACCGGCGACAAGCGGGTCCCGCAACCGGCGAGCAGGATTGCGCAGGCGCCAAGAACCGGTCCCAGTGGACGCCTAGTTTCCGTCACTTTTGATCGCCGATCCCCCAGGCAGGCATCTTGTTAGCACGTGGGCCGCAGCACGGCAACAGACGTCGGCGGGCGGTTCAAACGCGCAAAAATAAAATTGGATTTGGGTGAGATTTTTGGCCGGGACGTAACATTGGATTCCTCACGCCCGGCAGCGGGAATTGCGGCGCGCTAGCTTCCCGGGGTCCAGCCCGTATCGGTTCCACGGCCGAGCGCAAGGCCGCGCAGCCTGTTCCAGGTCCATTCGATCGGTTGCCGGTCCGGTCCCGCATAGCAGTCAGCGGTTCCATTGAAGCCATAATGTCCCGCGAGGTGTGCCGTGAATGACTTCTTCCATGCGTCCGTCAACGGGCGCACCTGATCCTCGACGGGCTGCTGCGTCGGCTTCTGGATCACGGAGCTGAACAACGCGCTGAAATACGGCTTGCCTTGCTGATCTCCCTTGCAGTAGCCGTGGACCGTCAGTGGCGGATTCGCTTTCGGCGCGGCAGCGACAACGGGTGCAGCAGCGCCGTTGGCGGCCGCCAATAGCTCCTGCGCCGACGGCTTCCATCCGGTCTCGATGACTTTCCGATGGTGGTACTCGGTGTCCTTGATCACCTCGCCCTTGCCGCCTTCCACAGCCGCAGCCGCGGCCGAGAACGAACACACGACGGGCATCGGGCCCGTGCTCACATAGCCATATTTCTGGTTCAGAAAGCCTGCGTAGATTTTCGCCAGGTCTTCCGGATACGACGGCTCGCGTTCTGAGGGACATGGACCTCGAAGACAGGCGTGAAATAGGCATCTGGCTCGCTGTAATCCAGGTAGCCCGACATGCAGTAGGCAAATTGCGTCTTGCCGGCAAGATTCGGCGGCGGCGGTTCACCCGCCTGCACTGAATTGGCGAGAATGAATCCCGCGAGTACAAACCCGACACCGGTCAGCCTGGTGGTCCGGAGCATGGCCATCTCCTGGCAAGGAATTGTCGTTCTTACGCGCGCCGACGAACGGCCGGCGGCACCGAATCGTCCCGCAATTTTGTCCCCACCCGGACGATTGTGTCGATCACCGGCACGAGTTCCCGGCCGAGTTCGGACAGCGAATACTCGACGGAAGGCGGCGAGGAGGGCACGACCTCGCGGATCACGACGCCCTTCTGTTCGAGTTCGCGCAGGCGCGTTGTCAGCATCTTGGGAGAGATCTTGGGGATGTCCCGCGAAAGTTCACCGAAGCGCCGTGGACCGCCTGAAAGCTTCCAGATGACGCTCGGTGTCCACGCGCCGCCCAGCACCGCCATGCAGGCCGCCATCGGGCAGCCGGGCGGCGGCGGGGGCGCGTTGCTCTTGCGAAGTTTCAGGGCCATCCGAACTCCGTACTGCTTACCAAAAGGATAGTGGATTTTGGCGCTTACGTATAGCTATTTACTATACAAAGGTAAGTATAGGCGTTAAATTCATGCCGCACACATCAACTATTGCAGGAGATTGGCATGAAGCTCTTCTACTCCCCTGGCGCCTGCTCGCTGTCGCCCCACATTGTCGCGCGGGAAGCCGGCATCGACCTTCAACTCGTCAAGGTCGACACGAAAACCAAGTCCATCGCCGCCGATGGCGATTACTGGATCGTCAATCCAAAAGGCTACGTACCGGCGATCGAAGTCGACAATGGCGAAGTCCTCACCGAAGGTCC
>CAVVBV010000017.1:0-6069 GCA_963746545.1 uncultured Gammaproteobacteria bacterium | reverse complement strand
CGCGCCGGCCCCGCCGGAAGCGCGCCTTCTGTCGCGCCGTCGGATACGACGCCTGATTGATAAGGGCGCCGACGACCGGTACTCGAGGGGATGAACAAGGCCGGGGTTCAAGGACCTCGTTCATCAATATTGTGGTGGAGGTTGCAATCATGTACGAGCAATACAAACCGCGGCATCCGCTCGCGTGGGGAATCATGGCGGGCATCGCGCTGTTCAGCGCCGTCGCCTTCAGCGCTGTGCAAGGCTGGCTGCCGATCGGCGACAACAGCCTGGCCGCGCAGGCCTGCGCCGAATGCGCCGTCATCGAGTCGGTCAGGACGGTGGAATCACCGGCCGCGCCGCTCCCGGCCGAGATGGCCGCTGCGGAAACACCTGCGGATGGCAGCGCGGTTGCGCCGGCTGCTGCCGCCGAGGAGACCGCAGCACCGGAGCAGATCGCTCAGGTGATCTACAGCTACGAGACCACCGTGCGCTTTGAAGACGGCACGACCGATGTATTCAGCCACGCGAAACAGCCGACCTGGAAAGCCGGAGACAAGGTCCGCGTCGTGGACGGAGAGATTCTCGTCCAGGGCTGAAACCTCGCCTCACGAGGCGCCAATGGAGATACCGAAATGAACTATCGCCTGAAGCCGATTATCGGAGCCGCGTTCGCAGCCCTGCTGCTCGCCGGCCCGGGCTGTGCATCGACGCCCAAGCATGAAAGCACGGGTGAGTATGTCGACGACAGCGTCATCACAGTGAGGGTCAAGGCTGCATTCGTGAAGGATCCGACGCTGAGCGCTGCGGAGATCAACGTCGAGACCTTCAAGGGCCAGGTCCAGCTGAGCGGCTTCGTCCACGACGCTGCTGATGTCGTCAAGGCATCGGAAGTCGCGCGCAACGTCGACGGCGTGAAGTCGGTCGTCAACAGCCTGGTCGTCAAGGGCTGAGGCCGCAGAACGGCCGAGCGGCGCCCGGCCCTGCCGGGCGCCGCTTTTCGTATTCCCGCTTGCACTCCCGGCGCCGGTGTATCAGACTTGGTTGAATGATCAATCAAGTCCCTGCGGACACCCGTGGGCGAATCGTCGGGGCAGCAATGCAGCTGTTCTGGGAAAAAGGCTACGGCTCGACCTCGGTCGCCGACATCCTCGGCCGCGCCGACATCAACAGCGGCAGCCTCTACCACTTCTTTCCCGGCAAGCAGGACGTCCTGATCGCGGTGCTCGACGCCTATCACAAGGGCATCCACGAGATGCTGCTCGCCCCCGCCTGGCGCGGCGTCGAGGACCCGATCGACAAGATCTTCACGCTGCTCGACCGGTACCGCGACGCGATCGTCCAGACCGACTGCACCTACGGCTGCCCGATCGGCAGCCTCGCGCTCGAGATCCACGAGCCCGACCCACCGGTGCGGGAAGCTGCTCGCCGCGAACTTCTCGGCCTGGACCACGGCGATCGAGGATTGCCTCAAGTCCGCCGGCAAGCGGCTGCCCGCCGGCACCGACCGGCGCGCACTCGCCGAATTCGTGCTGACCACGATGGAGGGCGGCGTGATGCTCGCCCGCAGCTACCGCGACGTCGCCTATTTCGACCGGGCGATATGTCAGTTGAGGGAATTCATCAGCCGTCTGCTGCGTCCGGTGAAAACGCCGGCCCGTCTCAGACCACAACAACGACGCAACAAAGGGAAATCACATGCCTGAGATCAACTGGCTGGCTGCGCTCGCCGCTGCCGTTTCGTCATTCGTACTCGGCGGGCTCTGGTATTCGAAAGCCATGTTCCTGAAGGCATGGCAGAGGGGCTCCGGCGTCACCGACGACCAGACTCGGAAAGGGCATCCGGTGAAAATCTTCGGCGGCGCACTGGTGCTCTCGTTCATTGCGGCCGTCGTGTTCGCGATGTTCCTGGGTCCCAATCCCGAGGTCGGTTTCGCGACCAGTGCGGGCTTCGCGGCCGGCCTCTGCTGGGTCGCCGCGAGTTTCGGCATCAATTACCTGTTCGAGCGCAAGAGCTTCACGCTCTTCCTCGTGAACGGCGGCTATCACACCGTGCAGTTCACGCTGTTCGGTCTCGTCCTCGGTCTCTGGCATTGAAGCCCGCCATGACGCAAAAACACCTGAACTGGTCGCTGGTGCTGACCGCCCTCCTCGCCTGCGGAACGAGCTCGGCCACCGACGATCCATTGGCGCCGCTTGCCTTCCTCGCGGGCCATTGCTGGACCACCACCCTCGGGGACGGCCACCGGACCGACACGCATTGCTACGAATGGATGCATGACGGCAAGCAGCTGCGCGATCGCCATGTCGTTCTCGGCAGGGATCCCGCCTATCGCGGCGAGACGATCTTCGCCTGGCACGGTGGGCGCAAGCGCATCGAATACCGCTACTGGAATTCGGAAGGTGGCCAGAGCGACGGACACGTCGAGGTCGGTCCGGATGGCACGATTCGTTTCCTCGACGACCATTTCGTCGAGCCCAATGGCGCAACATACGACTTCGCCAGCGAAATGGTGCGGCCGGACGAGGCGCATTACCGCATGACGGTGCGCAATCTGGACGATGGGAAGTGGCGCGAGATTTCAACGCTCGTATTCGAGCGCAGGGAGCCGCAAGCGGGCGCGCCGCAATGACCGGCTAGCGCTTCGGCGGCAGCTCCGCGATCGTGACTAGTCGACTTGATGTGCCGTCAAGAACATCGACTTCTCCAGCGAGACGAAGAAGTCCTGGTACGGCTTCGGATCTTCGACCGCCTTGTCCATGTATTGCGCATTTGCGCGGACCAGCAGCTGGGTTGCGCCGCGCGGACGAACGGTAACGGTGATTCGAAGCTGGTAACCGGAAAGTTTGGTTCCGCTCACGGTACCGAGGTCGAGATCAGCTTTGTCGACCACAAAACTGAGGTCCTGCAGGGTCGAGATAACGGTCCGCAAGGTTTTCTCTTTATCTGTTGTGTCGAATGCGCGCTGCTGAAAACTCCGTAAGGCGACCGCACTCTGATTTGTCTCCATTACGGCCTTCGTGGACGGCGCGCAACCGACCAAGCCCGCCACAACGACGGAAAGCAACGCTGTGCGACGCGCATTTCTCATATCTGCTGCACCTCAAGGAACACGCTCTTGGAGAGCTTTTCGAAGAACTCCTGATAAATCTCAGGCTCCTCTATTGATTCGATGCGGGTGATCTGACCAGCGGTATTCCGGACGATCCGCTGAAGCGTGATTCGCAGGAGATGACTGTTCGGAACTACCCTATCATCGGACGCCATGGCAGGACGCGTCACCAGGGAAACCCTGATCTTCTGGGTTTTGTCGATATCGGAATAACCGCCCAGCAGGGCCAATAGTACCGCACCGAAAACCTGGCCTCCGGTCACCGCTGACCGGTCTTTCGACGCAACGATGACGCCGAGTTTGGTCTCGCTTTCATCGATATTGAATCCCAGGTCCTGAAGCACTCCGGCCGCCGCACTGAGCAATTCCTTTTCTCCAATTCCATCAAGACGCCGGGTCTGAAGCTGGCGTCGTTCCAATGAATCTGGGGAAAGGACCAGAGCATCCTTTGGAATAGTCGCGCAACCGCCGATTGCCAGAAGGCAACCAGCGACCACCGCAATCGCCGCTCTACGAGCGCGCATCCTCTGGAATCCCCTTCGGCGAGTTAGAATCGCGAAGTGTGATAAGCGAAGTCGCGAACTTTCTTGTCGTTGTCGAACTTGATGATGACAGTCAGCGTTTTCTGCGAAGACGATGCCGCACCGGCGGAACGCCCTGCGTTGCCACCAACGCCACCCGCCACGTCAGAACCACCGCCAAATATCAGAGTAGACAAGCCGCCACTGCTCTTGGAATAGGCGACATCTGTGGAAATCTTGTCGTAAATCCAGACTTCGCGACGCTCTTCGTCTGTACTGACAATGTTTGGCGAACCGAGGACCTCGGCTACTTCCGCTCCAGACATCCCGACGCGGATTTCCTTTTGCACGGTACCGACGGTAAGACGCTCACCGGCCGGTGCTTCGACATCTGCGCGGTGCTGCTGGGCCGTCATACAGCCGGTAAGTAGCAGCGCGAAAATCGGTGTTGATTTGATAGCGAGCAATGCGATTTTCATGGCCGGATATCCCCCGTCGACAAGCAATATTGGAGACTACGCCTGCAAGTTACCAAGTAGCAATCACGCGACAATTCGGCAAAGATGAAATGCAAGCCAATGCTGGCATAAGACGATGAAATGATAGCCAATACTGAAATCAGGTCGAGATCGCACCAGGATTTCACTTGCGTCGCTTATGGTCAACGCAGGCAACCAGTGACGCGAATGCTCAATTCACCAGGTCGTACCTGCCGCCGCGCTCGAGGGCGCGCTGGTAGGCGGGCCGCGCATGGATGCGGCCGAGGAAATCCGCCAGCCGCGGGCGGCTCGGGCCGAGGCCAGCCCGTTTCACCGCGACCTCGAGCGGAAAGCTCATCTGGATGTCGGCCGCGCTGAACTCGTCGCCGGCGAACCACTGGTATTTCGCCAGTTCCGATTCCAGGTAATCCAGGTGGCGCGTGAGCTGCGGCAGGATGAATGTGTCCTTCGTGCGCTTCGCAATCGCGCGGGCGATTGGCTTGACGAAGAACGGCATGGGCGCCGATTCCATGCGGTCGAAGACCAGCTTCAGCAGCAGCGGCGGCATCGCCGAGCCTTCCGCGTAGTGCAGCCAATAGGTGTAGCGCAGCCGCGCTGGCGTGCCGGCTGCGGGCGCGAACTGGCCGCCGCCGTGGCGCTCGACCAGGTACTCGATGACGGCCCCAGATTCCGCGAGCGTCAGCTCGCCGTCGGTGACGACCGGCGACTTCCCGAGCGGATGCACTTCGCGCAAGGACGGCGGGGCCAGCATCGTTTGCGCATCCCGCTGATAGCGCTTGATCTCGTAAGGAACGCCGATCTCCTCGAGCAGCCACAACACGCGCTGCGAGCGGGAGTTATTGAGATGGTGGACGGTGATCAAGCGACTTCCTCCTCGACCGCCGCGTCGAGCGGGGGCAACGGACAATGCACGGCGGCGCAGACGGCGCGCAGCAGTTCGGATTCCGCGACCGTCATGCGCAGGTCGTGGGAGATCGTGCGCACCAGCGCCTGGACCAGCAGCTCCTTGCCTGCCGGCTGCAGCCGGTCGATGCGATTGAGCGCCATGTCGAGCCGGTGCGGCCAGTTCGCGAGGCGCTGGAATGGCGGGCGCCGCAGAGGCAGAAGCTGCGCCATGCCGATTTCGTAGGCGCGACGGGCCTCGGCCTCGTCTTCGCTGCCGGACATCGCGAGCACCGAGAAGAGCGTCTGAAGGTCGTCCTCGACCGCCGCGATCGAGAGGTCGAAAGCGCGCGCGCCCGGCTGCAGTTCGTCGCGCAGCTGCACGGCGGCGAGCTTTCGCATCGCATAGGAGTAGATCGAGACCCGGCCCTCGCGGATCAGCAGTCCATTCAGGCACTGCAGCAGGGCCTCACGCTCCTTGCGGCCGAGCTGGTGCAGAGCCGGAAATGCCTGCAGCAACGCCGGCATCCTCTGGATCGCCGTCAGCGAATCGATGGCGGACAGCAAGCCCTCGATCGCGACCTTCTGGTCGTGCCCGAGCTGCTGCTCGATGAACGCGAGCTGCCGCGCGCGCGCTTCCGTCGCCGCATCCAGCGCGAGCCCGAGGAAGAGCGCCCGCGCAGATTCCGCATTGCGTGTCGCGGCATTGATCTCCTCCGGAAGCGACAGGCGCAATTCCTGCGCCCGATGCACATGCGTGGTCCCGGGATTCGCGACCAGCTGCGCGACCGCTCCGGGCGCCAGCACGATCGCGCCCTGCAAGATGCCCTCGAGCTTTTCGGCCGCCGCCGGTTGCGGCCCGGTCGCCTCATCGGCCGCGAGCGCGCGCTCGCGGTTCATCCGGATGCGCATCGCCTCGAATTCCGCGGGCCGGAAACTCGGGTCGATCTCGCGGATGCGCTCCTCGAGCGGCGGGTGGGTTGCAAATGCCCGGGTAACGCCTGCGGCGAACAGGAGGTGCGCGACCTGCTCCGCGTCAGTGTCCTGGAACCGGGAGCCGACGCCGATAGCGCC
>CAVVBV010000016.1:0-7152 GCA_963746545.1 uncultured Gammaproteobacteria bacterium | reverse complement strand
CACTCGCACTTGCCGTCGCTCGAGCAGTACGGCCGATCGTTCCGTTCGGCGAAAATCCGGAAAGCCACCTTCAGGTAGTCCGCGACCGCATCGTAATCCGTGGTAGTCCGGAATCCAGTGGTCGAGACGCCCATCATTTGGTACTGCTCGAGCCTGGGCTCGTCGAGGGTCTTCTTTTCATAGGGAATGCGCTCCTGGACCAGGAAGGTCTTGTAGCGCTTCAGGTACGACTGCAGTTGGCCGGTCGGCGAGACCACCACTGGGCACAGGTCGCCGGTAGGCCTGGTCCCGTTCCCTCAGGATCACCCCCCATTCCGCCCACGCCCAGTCCGGAACACCGGATTCGCCAGGGCCCGGCGAATCCATCGCAATGCCCATCTTCTTCTTGAGCGCGGTCCAGCGCACGTTGGCCGGGCCCGTAGGCCGTGGCTGAGCGCCGCCTGGTACTGCTTGATGACCGTCTTGCTCTCGGCCTCGATCTGCTCTTCCCGTTCCATCGCGCCGGCGCCTCCGTCTGGTACTCCTGGCCCTGCTGCACCATCTGCTGCATGTATTTCTGCGCGTTCTGCGGGTCCGCCATCATGGCTTCCTGCAGGGCGCGCGCCATCGCCATCGGGTCGGCGGCGTCGCTCGACGGATGTGGTCGAATTTCTCCGTTGATCTCGTCGTTCCGCGCAGTCACCTCGGCCATCTCGTTGTTGACGCGATCGAGCGCCGCGGAATTCTGCTGGAACACTGGTCCTGCGACGCATAGCACGCGGTCGGCGGCGCCGGCACTTTCGACCACGGGCTGGCCGCGGCTGCGGGCGCGGCTGGTGTCGCGGCCAATGCGGACGTGCAAGCGACCGCGGCAACGGCGGCCGTCAGGAAGGCTCGCGATTTCATGGCGCGCTCCTCAGGCCATCGGCTTGTCGCAGGTGCCGATCTTCTTGCCGGTGAGATTCACGGTCATGCTCATCTGGTCGGACATGTACTTGACGAAACCGACGTAGCTGCCGTCGGCACCGAAGGTCATCTCGCCGACGCCGGTCATCGGCATCTCGCCGGTGCAGACGCTGGCCCAGGTGGCCTTGTTGCCGACCATGTGGAAATTGGAATTCCTGCAGTTCCTGTCGCCGCCCTCCGGCGGGCGCGTCCACACCTTCGGGGCGCACAGTTTCATCTTCGTCATGGGCATCGCCATCGGCATGCCTTCCATCACCGGCTGGGAAGTCGTTTCCCACAGGATGCCGGGGATCGTCGGCCAGGCTGATCGGCGCGAAAGCGAAGAGACCCAGCGAAGCTACCGCCGCGAGGCGGACATTCCATGAGCAGATCATGATTTCACCCTGTTGTTGGTTGAAAACGGTACCGGGGTGCCGCTTTGTATGCCTCTCGACAGCCGGGGCTGTCAAGTTCTTCGCAATTATCGGCCGCAGGTGCAATATGTCCGTGGGGGTACTTTCCAATGCCATTCAAACGATTGCTCATTCCATGCGTCATCCTGGCCCTGGCCGGTTGCGGATCCGATACGGGCGATGCGCCGGCATCGGCTTCCGATGATGAAGCGGCGGCCATGCCCCAACCGGATGCCGCGGGCGGCAGCGGAGACGTGCTGAAAATCAGTTCGCGCACCTACACCAGCGGCAGCGTCAAGACGAAGATCAGCGGGTTCTTTGAGGTCGACGGCAGCCAGGAGCTGAACAAGCCCGCCAGCATCACGGACGACGGCCACACCTGGATTCAGTACGGTGTCTCCGGCGCGCCCGAGTTGAACGTGCTCTTCACAAATGCCGAGGACCTGGCGGAGCACGGCATGACAATCGGCGCGGGTCCGTACACGGTGACGGCCACGAGCACGAGCGGCGAATGCCGTACGAACATCGACGTGCAGCCGGCGACCATTTCCGGGCATTACTCCTGCACGGGGTCCACGGGCTACAACAAGGACAGCGGCCAGATGGGCAAGGTCGACGTCGAGATCGATTTCACCGCTGGTTCGTGAAACGCCCAACAGCGAATGCCCGTCTGACGCTCGCGGCGCGATTCAACGGATGTGAGCGAGGATCCCGTCCAGTTCGTCGAGGCTGTGGTAGCTGATCACCAGCTTGCCCTTGCCCTTGGCGCCGTGGTCCAGCTCGACCTTCGCGCCGAGCTTGTCGGCCAGGTCGTCCTCCAGCCGCTTGATGTCCGGGTCCCGCTTGGTGCTGCCGCGCGCTGAGTGTTCCGTGTCGTCGCCGCGCGCGAGCCTCGCCATCAGGCGACGGACCAGCGCCTCGGTGTCGCGCACCGAGAGGCCCTTCTTTGCGACGAGCCCCGCGACTTCCGCGAGCTGGCGCCGATTCGTCAGTCCGAGCAGCGCACGGGCATGGCCCATTTCCAGCTTGCGTTGCTCGACCAGCGTCTTGACCTCGTCCGGCAATTCCAGCAATCGAAGCAGGTTCGAGACCGCGACGCGCGAACGGCCGACGGCCTCGGCCGCCTGCTGGTGGGTCAGCTCGAATTCGGTGATCAGCCGCGACAAGGCGACGCGCTTCCTCGAGCGGATTGAGGTTCTCGCGCTGGATGTTCTCGATCAGCGCCATCGCGACCGCGGTCTCGTCGTCCACGCGGCGCACGACCGCGGGGACATCGGCGAGGCCGGCCATCTGCGCCGCGCGCCAGCGGCGTTCGCCGGCGATGATCTCGTAGCGTTGCGGGGCGGTCGCCGACGGCGTGCCGACCGGGCGCACGACGATCGGCTGGACGACGCCCTGCGCCCGGATCGAGTCTGCGAGTTCGGCGAGCGATTCCTCGCGCATGTCCTGGCGCGGCTGGTAACGGCCTTTCTCGAGGAGATCCACGGGCACGTGGGTCAGCTGGTCGCGCGCCGGCGGCGGCGTGCCGGGCAACGGCCGCGGCGTGGCCTGCCCGAGCAATGCCTCGAGCCCGCGTCCCAGACCCATGTTTCTTGTTGGTCATCACAGTCATTCCAGACTCCTGTGCGGCGAGTTTAGCGGAAATCGTATTTGGTGCCGGTGTACGAGTTCGTAGTTAGCGGTCAGGACACGCACCGGGAACTACGAACTTGTACACCGGCACCAAATTCACCAAATTCAGGGAATGACCATTCTCGCGATGCAGCCGCTGCGGTCGGCGCGATTCTGCAGGGTCAGCGTGCCGCCGTGGCCCTCGGCGACCTGGCGGGCCAGGACGAGCCCGATGCCGCTGCCGCCGGGCTTGGTCGTGAAGAATGGCACGAACAGGTTGTCGGGATTGGCGACCCCGGGGCCGCAGTCCTCGACCTCGAACACGACCCCGTCCTTGACCCGGGAAGCCCGCAGTTCCACCGGTTCCTTGCCTTCCGGGGCCGCCTCGATGGCGTTGCGCACCAGGTTGATCAGGGCCTGCTGCAGCTGATCGGCGTCGCCGCGGACGTTGAGGCCATCCGCCACGCTGACGCGCACGCGGCCCGCCTGCACCGCGGCGACCTGCCGGAGCAGGCGCCGGCGCATTGCAGTCGGCGAGGGTCGGCTCCGGCAGCCGGGCGAGTTCGCTGTAGCGGGACAGGAAACGCCGTAGCCCTTCGGCCCGCTCCGCCATCACCGCAAGCGACTCGGAAAGCTCCTTGCGATCGGCGGCCTCGAGCGGCCCCGAAGCGAGCGCGTCGCGGCTGGTCTCGATGACGGACTTGATCGGCGCGAGCGAATTGTTGAGTTCGTGCCAGATCACGCGGATCAGCCGGCGCCAGGCGCGCCGTTCCTCGTCGCGGAGCGCCTGGCTCAGGTCGGTCACGACCAGCAGGCGGAACAGCCGTCCGCCCTCGCGGAAGGTCTCGCGCATCACCTGCCAGCGGCCGCTGCGCGCGGGGAAGGCAAAGGACTCGCTCGCGACCGGCGGGCCGTCGACCAGGTCCGCGACGCCCGCTTCCGCTGCCGAGAGGCCGATCAGCGTGTCCGGGAGCCGGCGCAGCAATTCGCCCGGCCGCGCGGTTCGCGAGCCGGATGATTCCGTCGCCGTCGAATGCGAGCACGACGACGTCGATCTCGGCCAGCACCTTGTGCAGCAACGCCGAGGCTTCGAGCGCCTCGAAGCGCTGCGAACGCAGCGTCGCGCCGAGGCGATTCGATTCCAGCACCACGTCGCCGAGCGCATCGCCCTTCTTCGCATACCGGCCGCGCACGGCGTAATCGCCGCCGCGCAGCGCTTCGAGCAGGTTCGCGATCGAGCGCAGCGGTTCGACGGTCGCGCGATGGACGGCGATCGCGAAGCCGATCCACACGCCGAGCAGCACGACGACGATCAGCCGGTGCACGGAATCGGGGATGCCGCTGTCCGCGCAGCAGCACGAGCGCGAGCAGCACCGCCGGCAACCCGCCCGCCAGCGCCAGCACCACGATGCGGGACCTGGAACGGCAGCCGCAGGCGGCTCATGACCGGCCGGGTCTTCAGCGGCTTTCTCGGCGTTTCGACTTCCTGCGCCACGATCGACCTAGAGCTCGTCCGGCTTCAGGCCCAGCTTCTCGAGACGGCGGTACATCGCGCTCCGCGACAGGCCGAGCGCCTCCGCGGCCGCCGGCACGCTGCCGCCATTGCGCTTGATCGCGGAGCGTATCAATGCGCGCTCCGCGTCCTCGAGGCTCATTTCCTCGAGCGACGGCGGCCCGGCCCGCGCGGCCGACAAGCGCAGGTCCGCGACGCCGATCTGCGGGCCGGCGGACAGCAGGAGGCTCCGCTCGACCACGCTGTTCAGTTCGCGGACATTGCCCGGCCAGCCGTACTGCATCAGCGCGGTCAATGCCGCCGGCTCGAATCCGCGGATGTCGCGGCTGTACTGCGTCGCTTTCTTCTCGAGCGTGGTGTTGGCGAGCTCGGCGATCTCGTCGCGCCGCTCGCGCAGCGGCGGCAGGCGGATCTCGACGGTATTGATGCGGAACAGCAGATCCTCGCGGAAACGCCCGTCGGCGATCATCGCGGGAAGATTGGCATTGGTCGCCGAAATGATGCGCACGTCGGCGCGCTGCGTGCGCGAGGAACCGACACGCTCGAACTCGCCGGTCTCGAGCGCGCGCAGGAGCCGTGCCTGCTGCGCCGGCGGCACGTTGCCGATCTCGTCGAGGAACAGCGTGCCGCCGTCGGCCAGTTCGAAGCGTCCGGCACGATCCGACTTCGCGTCGGTGAACGCCCCGCGCACATGGCCGAACATCTCGCTCTCGAACACGGATTCCGGCAGCCCGCCGATATTGACCGAAATGAAGGATTTCTCGGCGCGATCCGACCAGTCGTGCATCAGCCGCGCGAGCAGGCTCTTGCCGGTGCCGGGCTCGCCGGTGATCAGGACGCTCGCATCCGAAGGCGCCACCTGGCGCGCGAGCCGCACGACGTCCTGCATCGCCTCGGAGGTCGCGACGAGCTTGGCGCCGTCGCTGGCGCGCAGGATCGCATTCTCGTCGGCGAGGCGCCGGCCGTGGCGGCGCGCCTGGGCGAGCGCCACCTGGTTCCGCAGCACGCTCATCAGGCGCTGGTTGTCCCAGGGCTTCTCGATGAAATCGTTGGCGCCGTGGCGCATCGCCTGCACGGCGACGTCCACCGTCGCCCAGGCCGTCATCACGACGACCGGCATCTCCGGGTCGCGCTTGCGCAGCTGGTCGACGAGTTCGAGGCCTTCCTTGCCGGAAGTCGTGTCGCGGGCGTAGTTGAGGTCCACGAGCGCGACGTCGACGCGCTCGCGCGCCACGACGTCGAGCACGCCCGCCGGCGAGGTCGCGGTCGCGACCTCGAAGCCCTCGCGCTTCAGCAGCAGGCGGAGCGCCGAGAGGATGTCCGCCTGGTCGTCGGCAATGAGGATACGTGCCTGCATGAGGCACGATCCTGCACGGCCCTCACTCGTAGCGCAATGCCGCCGCCGGATCTATCTTCAGCGCCCGCCGCGTGGGCGTCAGGGTGGCCGCAATCGCGACCGCGATCATCAGCGCCAGCACCAGGCCGTAGATGACCGGGTCATACGGGCTCTGCTCGTCCAGGATGTTGCCGAGCCCCCGCGCCATGAATGGCATCAGGGCCATGCCGATCAGCGATGCCGATGCCGACCTGCACCCCGCTCGCGCGCAGGACGAGCCGCAGGATGCGGCGATCGTCCGCGCCGAGCGCGCGGCGCACGCCGATCTCGCGCGTGCGCTGGCCGACATGGAATGCCAGCACGCCGAAGAGGCCTGCGGCAGCCAGCACCAGCGCGACGCCAGCGAACACCGCAAAGATCGTCCCGACGATGCGGAACCCGGCGGTCCGGATGGCCATCTGCTCCTCGAGCGTGCGCAGCCAGTAGAGCGCGAGGTCCGGGTCGGTCTGCGCGAGCGCGGTGCGCATCGCGCCGGCGAGCGCGCGCGGGTCGCCGTCGCCGCGCAACGCAATGCTCATGAACCGCTCCGGCGACTGGCTCACGGGCGTATAGACCGTCGGGTCGATGCCGCCGTCGTCGTCGTACACGACGTCCGGAACGACGCCGACGACCGTGCGCCAGGGTCCCTTCTCGTCGAAATCGAAGCGGACGCGCGCGCCGATCGGCGAGCCGTCGGGCCACATTTTCTTCGCCATCGCCTCGTTGATGACGACCACGGGCAGCGACTCGCTGGTGTCGCGGCTGTCGAGCACGCGCCCCTCGCGGGCGGCAATGCGGAATGTCTCGAAGTACGAGTTGCTCGCGCGGACGCTCTCGGCAAACGGTTTCGTGGTCGTGCTGCCGTAGTCGCGGCCCTCGATCGAGATCGGACCGTCGTCGCTGCCGGTCGCCGGCAAGGACGTGGTGACCGCCGCGGCCTTGACGCCGGGCTGCGCCTGGATCCGCCCGACGAGGTTCTCCCAGAACCGGACCTGGTCTGGCTTCTCGACGTAGGTGCCGGCCGTGAGGCCCACGCGTCCGGTCATGATATCGCCGGTCTCGACGCCGACCTCGCCGCTGGTCGCCTTCAGCATGCTCTTGGTCATCAACGCCGAGCAGCCGAGCAGCAGGCAGGCGAGCGCCACCTCGAACACCACGAGGCCCCAGGCGATCTTGCCGATCGCGAGGCCGGTGCCCGTGCGCCCGCCGTCGCGCAGCAGCGCATCGAGCGAAGGCCGCGAGGCACGCAGCGCCGCCGGGAAGTCCCGCGATCAGCGTGGACAGCAGCGCCGCCCCGACCGCGAATACCACGACGC
>CAVVBV010000015.1:0-8416 GCA_963746545.1 uncultured Gammaproteobacteria bacterium | reverse complement strand
GCTGCCTTTCCTTCTCCATTTGCGCCGGAACCGCGACCTGCGCCTCCTGGCCCTGCTGCAGCATGCGCTCCATGTATTTCTGCGCATTCTGCGGATCGTTCATCATGGCCTGCTGCATGGCCTGCGCCATCGCCATCGGATTCGCATTCATGATGTCCTTGGCTTTCTGGGCCAATGCATTGTTCTGTTCGGTCAGTTTGTACTGCTCGTTGTTGACGGCTTCGACCGCCGCCGAATTCTGCTCGTGGTAGTTATCCTGCGACCCGTAGCAGGCAGTCGGCGGCGCAGGAACCTTGGCCCACGGACCCACCGCCGCGGTGGCAATGGGTCTCGTGGCCGGTATTGGTCCCGGCGCTACAGGAGGCGTTGCGGCGAGCGCACGGGCGCAGATGAGTGCGGCGACGGCGGCCGTCAGGAAAACTCGCGATTCCATGGCTTGCCTCTCAGGTTATCGGCTTGTCGCAGGTGCCGATCTTCCTGCCTGAGAGGTTGATCGTCATGGTCATGCCTTCGGCCGTGGCCGTTATCACGCCCGTATAGGCATCCGTGCCCTGGAATGTCATCTCGCCGGTGCCGGTCATCGGCATTTCGCCGCTGCAAACCATAGTCCAGGTCGCCCTGTTGCCAACCCTGTTGAAGTTCGAGTTGACGCAGGTCCTGTCGCCGCCCGGCGGCGGTGCAGTCCAGACCCTCGGCGTGCACAACTTTAGTTTCTGGGCCGGCATCGCCATGGGCATGCCTTGCATCGCCATCTGGGACGTCGTTTCCCAGAGCACGCCCGCTGGCTCGTCGGCCAAGCTGATCGGCGCGAAGGCGAGAAGACCCAGCGAAGCCACCGCCGCGAGGCGGATATTCAATGAGCAGATCATGATTTCACCCTGTTGATTGTTTGTTGAAAACCGGTACCGGGGTGCCGGTTTGTATGCTCCCGGACAGCGGTGGCTGTCAAGTTCTTCGCAATCGCCGCCCGCAAGTGCAATATATCGGTGGGGGTGCTTTCCTATGTCATTCAAACACTGGCTCATTCCGTGCGTCTTTCTGGCCCTGGCCGGCTGCGGATCCGATACGGATGAGGCGCCGGCGTCGGCTTCAGGCGACGAAGCGGCAGCCATGCCCCAGCCGGATGCCCCGGGCGGCGGCGGGGAAGTGCTGAAGATCAGTTCGCGCACCTACACGAGCGGCAGCGCCACGACGAAGATCAGCGGCTTCTTCGAGGCCGACGGCAACACGGAGCTGAACAAGCCCGCCAGCTTCACGGCCGACGGCCAAACCTGGATTCAGTACGGTGTTTCTGGCGCGCCCGAGTTGAACGTGCTCTTCACAAATGCCGAGGACCTTGCGGAGAACGGCATAAACATCGGCGTGGGGCCGTACACGGTGACGGCCACGAGCACGAGCGGCGAATGCCGGACCCATTTCGACGTGCAGCCGGCCTCGGTCTCCGGGCATTACTCCTGCACCGGGTCCACGGGCTACAACAAGGACAGCGGTCAGATGGGCAAGGTTGACATCGAGGTCGATTTCAGCGCTGGGTCATGAAACGCCCGATTTTTTGCGCCTGCCTGGCGATCGCGGCCTCCGTCGGCCTGGGTGCGATCGGCGCCGCTGCGCAGACCGGTGACAGCGGCGACCCGATCGAACTGTTCGCGAAGTTGATGCCGGTCTTCAGCCATGCGCGCTGCATCAACTGCCACGGCCGCGTCGATCCTTTCTATGAATTCAGGGGACCTCCGCAAGTCGAACACGGCGGCGAAGTCGTCGGGGATCCAAATGATCCGCCGATGGAGCGCATCGACGCATGCGACGGTTGTCACGACGCCACTCCGGAAATCGCGAACACATGGATGCTGGCGACGCTGATCGGGCCTCACCTCAATTGGGTCGGCAAGAGCACAAAGGAACTGTGTGAATTGCAAGCCCACGAATACCGGCGCATGAAGACTGCGGCACGAACATGGATGCAGCATCTCAATGTCGACGTTCTCATTACGCAGGCGTTTGACGGGATGGCTGGAGGCGCGCGCGAACCTCCGGATCAGCCGGATCCACCGCCACTGAAGCGCGGGGAGTTTCTCAAGGCTGCGCAGGACTGGGTAGACGCCGGAGCGAGCTGCGGAGGCTGGGAGGGAACGATCACGCAGACCGAGACCTTCGCGTCGAGTTACAGCTATCCGTGGGCCGATTATCCGCCGCCGTCAAACGTCGAGGTTCACGAGCAGGCGCAGCGGACCGTCACGATCAATCGCATCGATGGAGAAACGACGATCAAGATCAGCCAGGGCGGGCGGGCGCTGATCAAGAGGACCGCTCACATGGCCGGGCCAAACGGGCCGTGCAAGGCGATTTATACGGACACGCAGGACTGGACAGGGCAGAACGACGCGGAAGTCGAAGCGAAATCCAGAATCGAGATCGCCGAGGATGGGTCCTACACAATCTTCTTCGCCGGCCCGAAGGAAAAAACGCTGACCACGCGGGCGGGCGATATGGTGAGTGACTGCGGCGTCCCGCCGATGCACTCAGCCGACAGCACGGTGCTCGACTGGCCGGAGTGGAAACATACGATTCGTTGTCCGACCGACTTCGGCATCTGCCAAGCGTTTGACCCCGACAGCAAGCACTTGGCCGGCACAGTGACGCGAACGCTGATCAGCCACGAGGATGCCGCCGATCCGTACTCCTGGCTGGAGGTCTCCGAGGTTGGAATTTCCCGGATTGACGACGGCTCGCAGCTGCCGGTCAAGGTCAAGACGACCTGGGACCTGACGCTCGAGAACTAGCGAATGTGCGCGAGGATCCCGTCGAGCTCGTCGAGGCTGTGATAGCTGATCACGAGCTTGCCCTTGCCGGTCGGCGTGTGCTGCAGCTCGACCATCGCGCCCAGTTTTTCGGCCAGGTCGTTTTCCAGGCGGCTGATGTCCGGGTCCTTGGAGCGCGCCCGGGCGGGCTTCGATTTTCCGTCCGCCGCGCGGGCGAGGATCCGGCGCACCAGCGCCTCGGTCTCGCGCACCGAGAGCCCTTTCTTCGCGACCAGCCCGCCGACTTCGACCTGCTGCATGGCGGTCGTCAGCGACAAGAGTGCGCGGGCATGGCCCATTTCCAGCTCGCGCTTCTCGATCAACGGCCGGATCGCCTGGGGCAGGTCGAGCAGGCGCATCAGGTTGGTCACCGCCGCGCGCGAGCGGCCGACCGCCTGCGCCACCTGCTGGTGGGTCAGTTCGAACTCGGTCACGAGGCGCGAGAGCGCAAGCGCCTCTTCCAGCGGGTTCAGGTCCTCGCGCTGGATGTTCTCGATCAGCGCCATCGCGACCGCAGTCTCGTCGTCCACGCGGCGCACGACCGCAGGCACATCGACGAGACCCGCCATCTGAGCCGCGCGCCAGCGGCGTTCGCCGGCGATGATTTCGTAGCGTTGCGGGGCGGTCGCGGACGGCGTCCCGACCGGGCGCACGACGATCGGCTGGACCACGCCCTGCGCGCGGATCGAATTCGCGAGTTCGGCGAGCGATTCTTCGCGCATGTCGTGGCGCGGCTGGTAACGGCCCTTTTCGAGGAGATCCACGGGCACGTGGGTCAGCTGGTCGCGCGCCGACGGCGGCGCATCAGGGACCGGCCGCTGCGCAGCCTGCCCGAGCAATGCCTCGAGCCCGCGTCCCAGCCCATGTTTCTTGTTGGTCGTCACGGTCGTCGCTGGCCCTCCTGCGGCGAGTTTAGCAGTCGGTGCCGGGTCGCAAGTTCGTAGTTCCTGATGCACCCCCGCCCCTCAACTACGAACTTGCGACCCGGCACCAAGTTCACCAAATTCACCAAATTCGCTAGCCGGGGATGACCATTCTCGCGAGGCAGCCGCTGCGGTCGGCGCGATTCTGCAATGAAAGCGAGCCGCCGTGGGCTTCGGCGACCTGGCGCGCCAGCACGAGGCCGATGCCGCTGCCGCCGGGCTTGGTCGTGAAGAAGGGTACGAACAGGTTGTCCGGGTTCGCGACCCCGGGCCCGCAGTCCTCGACTTCGAACACGACCGCGTCCTTGGCCTGGAATGCCCGCAATTCGACCGGCTCCCTGCCCTCCGGGGTCGCCTCGATGGCGTTACGTACCAGGTTGATCAGGGCCTGCTGGAGCTGGTCGGCGTCGCCACGGATGTTGAGGCCCTCCGGCACGCTGACGTGCACGCGGCCGGCCTGCACTGCGGCAACCTGCCGGAGCAGCGCCGGCGCATTGCAGTCGGCAAGGGTCGGCTCCGGCAGCCGGGCGAGTTCGCTGTACCGGGACAGGAAGCGGCGCAATCCTTCCGCTCTATCCGCCATCACCGCAAGCGACTCGGAAAGCTCCTTGCGATCGGCGGCCTCGAGCGGCCCCGATGCGAGCGCGTCGCGGCTCGTTTCGATGACGGACTTGATCGGCGCGAGCGAATTGTTGAGCTCGTGCCAGATCACGCGGATCAGCCGGCGCCAGGCGCGTCTTTCCTCGTCGCGCAGGGCCTGGCTCAGGTCGGTCACGACCAGCAGGCGGAACAGCCGCCCGCCCTCGCGGAAGGTCTCGCGCATCACCTGCCAGCGTCCGCTGCGGGCGGGGAAGGCAAAGGACTCGCTCGCGACGGCGGGGCCGTCCACCAGGTCCGCGATCCCCGCTTCCGCTGCCGAGAGGCCGATCAACGTGTCCGGGAGTCGGCGCAGCAATTCCCCGGCCGCGCGGTTCGCGAGCCGGATGATTCCATCGCCGTCGAAGGCGAGCACGACGACGTCGATCTCGGAGAGCACCTTGTGCAGCAACGCCGAGGCCTCGAGCGCCTCGAAGCGCTGCGAACGCAGCGTTGCGCCGAGGCGATTCGATTCCAGCACCACGTCGCCGAGCGCATCGCCCTTCTTCGCATAGCGGCCGCGCACGGCGTAATCGCCGCCGCGCAGCGCCTCGAGCAGGTTCGCGATCGAGCGCAGGGGCTCGACGGTCGCGCGATGGACCGCGATCGCGAAGCCGATCCACACGCCGAGCAGGACGACGACGATCAGCCGGTGCACGGAATCCGGGATGCCGCTGTCCCGCAGCAGCACGAGCGCGAGCAGCATCGCCGGCAGCCCGCCTGCGAGCGCCAGCACGATGATGCGGGACTGGAACGGCAGCCGCAGACGGCCCGTGATCGGCCGGGTCTTCAGCGGTTTTCTCGGGGCTTCGATTTCCTGCGCCACGTCAGACCTAGAGTTCGTCCGGCTTCAGTCCCAGCTTCTCGAGGCGCCGATACATCGCGCTCCGCGACAGGCCGAGCGCTTCCGCGGCTGCCGGCACGCTGCCGCCATTGCGCTTGATCGCGGAGCGTATCAATGCGCGCTCCGCGTCCTCGAGGCTCATGTCCTCGAGCGACGGCGGCCCGGCGCGCGCGGCCGACAGGCGCAGGTCCGCGACGCCGATCTGTGGGCCGGCGGACAGCAGCAGGCTCCGCTCGACCACGCTGTTCAGTTCGCGCACGTTGCCCGGCCAGCCGTATTGCATCAGCGCCGTCATCGCCGCCGGCTCGAACCCGCGGATGTCGCGGCCGTATTGCGCCACCTTCTTCTCGAGCACCGTGTTCGCGAGCTCGGCGATCTCCTCGCGTCGCTCGCGCAGCGGCGGCAGGCGGATCTCGACGGTATTGATGCGGAACAAGAGATCCTCGCGGAAGCGTCCGTCGGCGATCATCGCCGGCAGGTTCGCGTTGGTCGCCGAGATGATGCGCACGTCGGCGCGTTGCGTGCGCGAGGAGCCGACGCGCTCGAACTCGCCGGTCTCGAGCGCGCGCAGCAACCGTGCCTGCTGCGCCAGCGGCACGTTGCCGATCTCGTCGAGGAACAGCGTGCCGCCGTCGGCCAGTTCGAAGCGCCCGGCACGATCCGCCTTCGCGTCGGTGAATGCCCCGCGCACATGGCCGAACATCTCGCTCTCGAACACGGACTCCGGCAGCCCGCCGATATTGACCGAGATGAAGGATTTCTCGGCGCGATCCGACCAGTCGTGCATCAGGCGCGCGAGCAGGCTCTTCCCGGTGCCGGGCTCGCCCGTGATCAGGACACTCGCATCCGAAGGCGCCACCTGGCGCGCGAGCCGCACGACGTCCTGCATCCCTCGGAGGTCGCGACGAGCTTGGCGCCGTCGCTGGCGCGCAGGATCGCGTTTTCGTCCGCGAGGCGCCGGCCCTGACGGCGCGCCTGGGCCAATGCCACCTGGTTGCGCAGCACGCTCATCAGGCGCTGGTTGTTCCAGGGCTTCTCGATGAAGTCGTTGGCGCCGTGGCGCATCGCCTGCACGGCGACATCCACGGTCGCCCAGGCCGTCATCACGACGACCGGCATCTCCGGGTCGCGCTTGCGCAGCTGGTCCACGAGCTCGAGGCCTTCCTTGCCGGAAGTCGTGTCGCGGGCGTAATTGAGGTCCACGAGCGCGACGTCGACGCGTTCGCGCGCAACGACGTCGAGCACGCCCGCAGGCGAGGTCGCGGTCGCGACCTCGAAGCCCTCGCGCTTCAGCAGCAGCCGCAGCGCAGCGAGAATGTCGGCCTGGTCGTCGGCGATGAGGATGCGTGCCTGCATGGGGCACGATCCTGCACGGCCCTCACTCGTAGCGCAATGCCGCCGCCGGATCGATCTTGAGCGCCCGCCGCGTGGGCGTCAGGGTGGCGGCAATTGCGACCGCGATCATCAGCGCCAGCACCAGGCTGTAGATGACCGGGTCATACGGGCTCTGCTCGTCCAGGATGTTGCCGAGACCCCGCGCCATGAAAGGCAGGAGGGCCATGCCGATCAGGATGCCGATGCCGACCTGCACCCCGCTCGCGCGCAGGACCAGCCGGAGGATGCGGCGATCGTCCGCACCCAGCGCGCGGCGCACGCCGATCTCGCGGGTGCGCTGCCCGACGTGGAATGCCAGCACGCCGAAAAGCCCGGCCGCCGCCAGCACGAGCGCAACGCCCGCGAACACCGCAAAGATCGTGCCGACGATGCGGAAGCCCGCGGTCCGGATGGCCATCTGCTCCTCGAGCGTGCGCATCCAGTAGAGCGCGAGGTCGGGATCGGTCTGCGCGAGCGCGGTGCGCATCGCGCCGGTGAGCGCCCGCGGATCGCCGTCGCCCCGCAGCGCAATGCTCATGAAGCGCTCCGGGGACTGGCTTACCGGCGTATAGACGGTCGGGTCGATGCCGCCGTCGTCGTCGTACACGACGTCCGGCACGACGCCGACGACCGTGCGCCACGGGCCCTTCTCGTCGAAATCGAAGCGGATGCGCGCGCCGATCGGCGAGCCGTCGGGCCACATCTTTTTCGCCATCGTCTCGTTGATGACGACCACCGGCAACGACTCGCTGGTGTCGCGACTGTCCAGCACGCGGCCCTGGCGGGCTGCGATGCGGAACGTGTCGAAGTACGAATTGCTCGTGCGGATGCTTTCCGCAAACGGCTTCGTGGTCGCGTTGCCGTAGTCGCGGCCCTCGATCGATACCGGGCCATCGTCGCTGCCGGTCGCCGGCAGCGACGTCGTCACCGCCGCGGCCTTGACGCCGGGCTGCGCCTGGATCCGCGCGACGAGGTTTTCCCAGAATCGGACCTGGTCCGGCTTTTCGACGTAGGTGCCGGCCGTCAGGCCCACACGCCCGGTCATGATGTCGCCGGTCTCGACGCCGGTTTCGCCGCTGGTCGCTTTCAGCATGCTCTTGGTCATCAACGCGGAGCTGCCGAGCAGGAGGCAAGCGAGCGCCACTTCGAACACGACGAGGCCCCAGGCGATCCTGCCGATCGCGAGGCCGGTGCCGGTACGTCCGCCGTCGCGCAGCAGCGCATCGAGCGAGGGCCGTGAGGCGCGAAGTGCCGCCGGCAGTCCCGCGATCAGCGTGGACAGCAATGCGGCCCCGACCGCGAATACGACGACGCGGAAATTGATCTCGTAGGTCCACCATTCCGGATTGCCGTCCTGCGTACGCTCCATCACGATGCGCAAGGCGTCGAGCGCGATGGACGCGAGCAGCAGGCCGACGAGCGTCGCGAGCGCGCTGATAACCAGGCCTTCCGCCAGCATGTGCACGACCAGGCGGCCGCGGCTCGCGCCGAGCGCCGAGCGCACCGTGGTCTCGCGGACGCGGTAGGCCGAGCGCGCCAGCAGCAGGTTGGAGACGTTGGCACAGGCGATCAGCAGCACGAAGCCGACCGCCACCAGCATGGTCCAGATCAGCTTCTGGTCGTCGCCGACGAAGCTCGCTGCGAACGGCATGACCTCGAAATGCCCGTTCCAGAGCTGCTGCGGCACTTCCGACTTGATGCGTGCGCACCGCGCAGTTCCTGCTGCGCGACGTCGACGCTGCCACCGGGCTTGAGCCGCCCGATGACGCCGACACTGGTCGCATCCAGCCGGCTGACCTTCGCCGGATCCTGCTGGATCGCTACCCAGAGCGACGCCCGTG
>CAVVBV010000014.1:0-7104 GCA_963746545.1 uncultured Gammaproteobacteria bacterium | reverse complement strand
ATCGCGGCGGCACTCGCGGCGATGCGGACGAATCAGCCTCAAAGCGCGGAACGGATCTGCCGCGAGTTTCTCGAGCGGAGTCCCGCTTCCGTGGATCACCTGCGATTGCTCGGCCACGCGCTCGGAGAGCAGGGGCACTATGCCGACGCGGAGCGAACCATGCGGCTCGCCATTTCGCTGCAGCCCGCGAATCCGCAATTGCACGAGGACCTCGGAAGTGTGCTGGCGCTGCAGGGACGTTTCGAGGAATCCGTGCCCTGCTTCAAAGAGGCGATCCGGCTCAAGCCGCAATTGCCGCCTGCATACAAGAAACTGGGCAAGGCGCTCGCGGCTATGGGCAGGGGCCGCGAAGCGGACGCGGCCTTCGCGGAGTATTTCAGGCTGGACGCCGACAAGGGGCAGGTCGCGCTGGCCCTGGATCATCTATTCGCGGATCGGAAGAACGAGGCGATTGCGACCTTGCGCAGCGCGATCCGCAGTAACCCGGACAACGTCGATGCACTGCGTTATCTGGCCGAGGCTTACATTGGCGACCCGGAACATCTTTCCGACGCGGAGGCCCTGCTGCGTCGGGCGACGAGTCTGGCGCCGGGCTATGTTGCAGCCTGGCTGTTGCTGGGCTCCTTGCTGCACGACTCGGACCGGCAGCAGGAGGCCATCGCCTGCTACCTGAAATCGATGGAACTGCAGCCCGGCAATGCAACTGCCTGGTCGGGGCTGGGTGCCGCCTACGCCTACATCGGCGACATGGAAAAGAGCGCCGACGCCTACCGGCGGGCGCTGGAGATCCAGCCGGACATGCCGGGTGTCCACATGAGTCATGCGCACGTCCTCAAGGGACGTGGCGACCAGGCGGCGTCCCTGCGCGCGTATCGCAAGGCGATCGTGCTGAAGCCGGAATTCGGCGAAGTCTACTGGAGCATGGCGAACCTCAAGGTGTTCCGCTTCGAGCCGGAGGAAGTCGCGGCCATGGAGCAGCAGCTGAAACGCGAGGACCTCTCCGAAAGCGCCGCAGTCCATTTCCGGTTTGCCCTGGGGAAGGCCTGCGAGGACCTGGGCGATTACGACCGTGCCTGGGACTACTATCAGAGCGGCAATCAGCAACAGCGACCGCTTGTGTCCCATGATCCGGTCGGATTCGAGGTCCGCCACGAGAAGATCGCGGAGGTCTTCAGCCGCGAATTTCTGGAGCGGCATGCCGGCCAGGGATTCGAGTCGGATGCGCCAATCTTCATCGTCGGTTTACCCCGCTCGGGCTCGACGCTGATCGAGCAGATCCTTGCGAGTCATAGCCAGGTCGAAGGAACGCTCGAGCTGGCGACGCTCGGCGACATCGCTGTCTCGACGGGGCGCTACCGCGGCCGCGTGGAATACCCGGAAGCCGTCCGCGAGCTGCGCGGCCGCGACTTCCGCGCCTACGGACAGCAGTACATCGAGGACACCCGGATCTATCGCTCGACCGGCAAACCGCGCTTTACCGACAAGCTTCCGAACAATTTCTCGCATATCGGCTTCGCGCACCTGATCCTGCCGAACGCGAGGATCATCAATGCGCGTCGCCATCCGCTCGACACCTGCCTGGGCAGCTACAAGCAGCTCTTCGCCAAGGGCCAGCATTTCACTTACGACATGAACGAGCTGGCACTGTATTACCGGCAGTACCACGAGACCATGAAGCATTGGCACAGCGTGCTGCCGGGCAAAGTGCTCGACGTGCATTACGAGGAGACCGTCGGGGACCTCGAGGCGCAGGTGCGCCGCATCCTCGCGCATTGCGGCTTGCCGTTCGAGGAGGCCTGCATGCGCTTCCACGAGACGCAGCGCCCGGTCCGGACTGCGAGCTCCGAGCAAGTGCGTCAGCCGCTTTACACGCGCGCGCTGGGCACCTGGCGGCGTTATGAGCGGCACCTCGGCCCTTGGCAGGAGGAACTCGGGGACATCATCGCGGAGCTTCCAGAGAGCGTGCGCAACGCGGGGCTCTAGTACGGCCAGACCTCGAGCCCGTGGATGGCGTTTCGGACGTCCATCGTGAGATTGACCGACAGCATGCGCTCGTTTCGCGCGAGGTCGTAAACCGTAATCGTGGACGGCGAGGAGCCGCCGGCGACCAGCGTGTCCGAGAACGCCGCAAGCCCGCGCGCGAACCCCTGCCGCGCGATGTCGGCCTGGTCCTTGTCGTTGTGCAGCAACGATTCCGGCGGGTAGGTGGGTACCGGCATTGCGCGGTCCTCGCGCCCTTCGCCCCGGCCGGCATAGCGAAGGAGATTCGCTTCCGTGTCGTTGAACAGCACGCCGCCGCGGAACGGCCGCGCGTTGTGCGTGCCGGCTGGCAATTCGACCGCCATGTGGATCGTGCGCCCGTTGAACAGCAGCATGCCGCCGGTCCTGAGCCCCGTCAGGTACATGCCGCCCCTTTCACAATGCACGTTGTTGAGGTGCAGCTTGTTGAGCATCAGCGGGCCGTCGTCTTTTCGCGGATCGAATCCGCGGCCCAGGAAACGGAAGTCCTGAGTGACGACATGCATGCCCCAGGTGAATTCGCGCTTGTCGAGGTCGAAGCCGAGGATGCTGTCGAAGCCAGTCGACGCGAGGTAGAGCGTGCGCTCCCAGACGGCGATCTCGTGGCAGTGCTTGAGGTACGCATTGCGCCAGGATCCGATCGGCCGGAAATCGGTCGTGTAGGCGAAGAGTTCGTCGCTGGCCGCGATGTACACAACTTCGTCGTCGAAGGCGATGCCTCGCAGGCCGCGGTCCCAGCCGCGACCGTGCCAGTCGATGCCGGCCCTGTTCCAGTCCACGACCTGGCGGATATCGCGCGCGACGAGGTCGATCAGGTACACCCCGCCATGGCTCTCGCCCTGGTGGCTGCCGCGCACCACCGAGGTCGTGACGAGCTTCAACGATCAGGCGCTCAGGCGGGGCGCCGTCACCATTTCTTGGTGAACGAAAGCGAGATGCTTCGCGGCCGCTGCAGGCTGCGCACGTAGCGCCAGCGCGGGTCGTCGAAGCGTTCGCCGCGCCAGGTGCCGCTCAGCCAGTTGAAGCTCTTGTCGTCGAAGACGTTCCGGATCACGAGCGCGGACTCCCATCCGTTTTCGCTGGTGAAGCCGAATTGCAGCGTGCCCGACTTCCACTCGGGGATCAGGAATTCCCTGAGGGGGTCGTCGCCGTTGTGGAAGTCCTCGATCGCGCCCAGGCTGTCCCAGGTCTTGCCCTGGTAGGTATAGGAGAACCGCGTCCAGAAATCGCCGGACATCGGCAGGAAGTCCGGAAAGGTGTATTCGACCGACGCCCAGTACTTCTCCTTCGGCGAGACCGGCAGCGTCCAGCCTTTCGCGATGTAGACCACGCTTGAGTTCGGGACCAGCGTGTCCTCGGTGAACTTGGGGCTCGCGAGGAAGACGCTCCAGTCGAGTTTGAGCTTGTCCGTCGCATACCAGGTGCCATTCAACTCGACGCCCTTCTGCTCGGCCTTGCCGCCGTTGATGTTGCCCTCGATCCACCAGGCGCCGTTGACGTCGCTGTCCGTGCTGCTGAAGTGGATCTGAATGTCGTCCCACTTCATGTAGAAAAAGGAAGCATTGACCAGCAGCTTGTGGTCCAGCCACTCGCTCTTGATGCCGGCCTCGTAGTTCTTCAGATGGTCCGGCCCATAGGTCAGCGGCACCTGGCCGGTATCAGCCGCACGCTGCGAATTCTGGCCGCCGAGGCGGAAGCCCTCGCTGTACAGGGCGTACAGCATCATGTCGGGAGTGAAATGGTATTCGGTCGCGAATTTGAAGGTCGTGTCACTATCCTTGCTCTTGCTGGTCAAGCCGTTGGCGTCGGGGTCGCTCTGGGCCGGCAGCCCGAATGGCTGGTTGTACTTGTCAAACATGTTGCGGTCGTACTGGAACCAGCGCGCGCCGCCGGTGACCGACCACTTGTCGGTCAGGGCGTAGGACATCTCGCCGAAGAAGGCGAGCTGTTTCACCTCGTTGTGGTACTTGTTGTAGTAGTAATAGTCCGACGGGGCCAGCGGGCAGGCGGCGATAGCCGGATCTGCGATGTCTTCGCAGGCGCGGCGATTGGCCTCGACCCAGGCATTCGTGGTCGTCAGTCCCGGTATCTTGTCCCCGTATTCCCACCAGTCGTACACGTCCTCGTAGAAGGCGCCAGCCATCCATTTCAGCTTGCTCTCGCCCGTCGAGGTGAGCCGGGCCTCATAGGCCCAGCGATTCTGCTTCTGCCAATTGAAAGTAATCGCGTGCAGCGTGCCCGTATCGTAGAGGGCGTAGTAGGTGCCGAAGCGGTCGGTGCGATACTGGGCGTAATTCGTGTCGTCGAAAGCGTAGTTGACCCTGCGGTTGAAGTAGGTCCCGGTCAGCGACAACTCCGCGAAACCCAGTTCGCCCTTCAGCGTCGCAGCGGTCGTGTACCAGGAGTCATCGCGCCAATCGTCATAGAAGCGCGTGATCTTGTTGTCGCCCAGGAAGGGATCGGTTTCCGAGATGCCCCTCGTCTCGCCTTGCTGGTAGATGCCCGTGACGAGCAGATTCCAGTTCGGATTGATCGTCCAGAGTCCCTCCAGGCGGCCGCCGCTCGTCGTATAGGTGTTCTGGTTGTTGTCGGCGATGTCTGCGTTCGTCGCATCGCCCATCAGCGTCGGGCCGAGCACGTTGTCGACGTAACCGCCTTCCTCCGACCAGAAGCCGACTGCCCGCAGCGCGAAGTTGTCGGAAACGGGGATGTTGACCCAGCCGCTCACGTCGTAGCTCGGGTCTCCGCCCTTGGTCGTGCCGACCTCGGCCGCGACCTCGCCCAGGAACCCGCTGATGTCCGGCTTGTTGGTGACGTAGTGGACCGTGCCAGCCTGCGAGCTCGAGCCGAACAGCGTGCCCTGCGGGCCGGGCAGCACCTCGATACGTTCGATGTCGATCAGCCGTACGTCGGCCTGCTGCGAGATCGCCGTCATCGGCTGCTCGTCGAGATAAACCGAGACCTGGCTGTCAACGCGGTATTCGGCGGAACCGGTTGCGATTCCGCGCATCACGATGGCGTTCGAACCAGGCCAGCTGCTGACGATGTTGAGGGAGGGCAGGGCGCCGGCGAGATCGGCAATGTTCGTGAGCGCCTGCTTCTGGATGAACTCCGTGGATAGCGCGGTGACGCTTTGCGCGACGTCCTGCAGATCTTCCGCGCGCCTCGTCGCGGTCACGACCACCGCTTCGAGCTTGACGCTTTCGGTCGTTGCCGCTGCGGCAACGGGCGCCAAGGCCGGATAAAGAACCGCGAATACCGCTGCAGCCAGCGGCGTCTTGCGTTCGTTCATGGATCCCCCCCCACGTAACGCCTTGAGCGTATATCAGGAATTCGGCATTTGCCAGCCCGCTGCCAGCCTCAGTAGGCACTATCCCGGGTGGAACGGAGCACGCCGGCCTCAGCACTCAGGCGGTAGCCGATGCCGCCGGTTCCCTGCCAGGCCTTCAGGTCAAAGTGGCCGCCCGGTCCGATGCGATAGACGTCCACGCCGCGGAAAGTCAGCGGCTCGCCCGGTTCACAGCGCCCGGGCGGCTGCGTCGGCCGTATGAAATAGGCATAGGGCGTCGAATGCTTGGCCGTGGCGAAAACCTCCGCCGTGCCGTCTTTCGGGTCGATGTGTACCGCCGTTTCGCGGTCGGCCGCGATCGCCCGCGGCTCGGCAGCCCAGCCGTCCTTCATAAGCCGGGCGAGCAGGGTGACCGTGCGGCCGATACGGTCGCGTTCCTGCAGGTGCTGGTCGGTCAGGATCCCGCTCAGCCGGGGGAGCGCAAGGAAGTTGCGCGCCAGGGTGACGTCACTGGCATAGGGATCGGCGAGCGCCACGGCGCTGGTCAGGCTCTCATACAGGGCCGAGTAGACGAATTCCCCCAGCACCGCCATGCCCGCGCTGGTGCCGCCGATCGGCGCAGGCTTTGCGGCGACGTAATTGATTGCATCCTGCACCGGCGTGCCCTGCCAGAAGCGCACATATCGGCTCTGGTCGCCGCCGGCAATGAAGAGCGCCTCGGCATTGCGGATCGTCTGGATGACGTAAGGATCGCTGGCGGCCTCGCGGCTGTCAAAGACGATGGTTTCGACCGAGTCGCAGTGGCACAGCGCGAAGATGTAGTCGTTGTAATCGTCGTCGCCGGATGCCCGCAGCACGACGAAATCGCCGCCCCCGCCGCGCGTGCCCATGCGCACGTAGTTTTCGTCGACATCGTCGCCGCCGCCCTGGAGCACCCACAGGCCGCTGGTCGGGCGGACCACGTCGGCCGGATTGCCGGTCAGGTAGTGCTGGTACCCGGTCGCGGGCTTGACCTCGTCTGCCGTTGCGACGGAACACAGGACGATGAGGCCGGCCAGCTTTGCAAGGCGCAGAATTCGGCATCTAATGGTGGAATTCGGTGTCATAGGCATCCGAGTGTCGCCTGCCACGCTGGAGCATGTCCATGAAGTCCTTACTGCCCGCACTGATCCTGTTGCCGAGCCTTGCCCTCGGCGACCGAGACCATGCGGATTCCGCCCGAGTTGCAGCGCCTGAATGCCATGACCGGAAGGCTCGCGCCGGTGGATATCCGGGTAGACCTTTCCGGCCTGCCTGCCAATGAGCGTGAGGCGCTCGCGCACCTGGTGCGCGCGGCGCGAATCACAGATGCATTGTTCATGCGCCAGTCCTGGGCCGGCAACGAAACGATGCTGCTGAAGCTGATGGGGGATACCACGCTGGTCGGCCAGGCGCGGCTCAAGTACTTCCTGGTCAACAAGGGCCCCTGGTCGCGGCTCGACAACGACGCCGTGTTCATGCCCGGGGGCACCGGAAAAGCCCGCAGCTGCGAATTTTTATCCGGCGGGCGCGGCCAGTCCGATGTCGAGGCCTGGCTCGCGGGCCTTGCGCCGGCTGAACATGCCGCGGCAATCGGCTTCTTCACGACGATCCGGCGCGATGCCGACGGCGGGTTCAAGGCCGTTCCGTACAGTCTCGAATACCAGGGCGAGCTCGCCGAGATGGCGCAGGAGCTGCGTGCGGCGGCGGCAGCGACATCGCAGCCGACGTTGAAGGTTTTCCTCGAGTTGCGGGCGGCGGCGCTGGTTTCCAACGAT
>CAVVBV010000013.1:0-10648 GCA_963746545.1 uncultured Gammaproteobacteria bacterium | reverse complement strand
TACTACGCGAGCGATGTCGCCTGGATGAAGCTCGATTCGTCGATCGAGCCGACCATCGGGCCCTACGAGGTCTACGAAGACGACTGGTTCAACTTCAAGGCGGCCTTCGAGGCTTTCATCACCGTGCGCGACGACGCCGAGACGGAAAAGCTGGCGCGCTTCGGCAAGGAGCTGCAGGGGCTCGAGGACCGTTTGCCGATCGACCCGAAATACCGGCGCAAGCAGCTCGGCGGCCTCGCGCCGATGCGCGTCGTCAACGTCGTGTTCTCCGCGGGCGACGGCAATCACGACGTGCAGACCGCCGCGTTCAACCTGCCGAATGACGAGCGCATCGTCAACGAGATGGGATCGAAGCGCATGATGCTGAAGAATTACCAGCAGGCGAAGTTCGAAAACGCGTTGCTGCCGATCTCGAAAGTGGCGCTTGCGCCTGCGGACCAGCCCTACGTCAATTTCGACGCTTTCTTCACGCACATACTGATGCATGAAGTGATGCACGGCCTCGGCCCCAACAACACCGGACCCGGAGGCACGGGCGTCAGCGTGCGCGAGGCCATCAAGGAGCTCTACAGCGCGGTCGAGGAGGCCAAGGCCGACGTCTCGGGGCTGTGGGCACTGCAGAAGCTGATGGACAAGGGCGTGCTGAACAAGGCCGACGAGCGCGCGATGTACACGACTTTCCTCGCCTCGGCGTTCCGGACGTTGCGCTTTGGCATGGGCGATTCACATGCCCGGGGCATGGCGATGCAGGTGAATTACCTTCTGGACGCCGGCGGCTTCCGCGTCAATGCCGATGGCACATTCAGCGTGAACCTGAAACGCGCCAAGAAAGGCGTCATCGGCCTCACGCACGACCTGATGACCCTGCAGGCGACGGGAGATTACGCGGGAACGAAGCGCTTCCTCGATCGCCTGGTCGTGATGCGCCCCGAAGTGCAGGCCGTGCTCGACCGCCTGGGCGACGTGCCGGTGGACATCCGCCCGCACTTCATCACTGCCGAGGAGTTCTAGTTCAGCGCGTACAGATTTCCGTCCATGCTGCCGACGAACACGACGCCCTGGTCGACTGCCGGCGATGACATGATCGCGCCGATCGAGATATAGCGGTAGAAATCGAGGTACATGTCCTCGAAATCGCCGAATACGGGCGCGAACGCATCCTGGTTGAAGCTGCCGTCGTCGTTCAGCACGTTCATCGCGTCCTTCTTCGACGCGTCGGTCTGGAATTGCCAGGCGAGCGCGCCGTTCTTCGTCTCCACGGCATACATCCTGCCGTTGTGGCTGCCGAAGAACGCAAGGTCCCCGGCGAGCGCCGCCGACGAGAAAATGTAGGCCTTCGCATCGAAGGTCCAGCGCAGGCGGCCGGTCTTTGCGTCGAGCGCCATGAAGCGCGCGGTATCCGCGGTTCCGACATAGACGACGCCATCGCGCACGGCCGGCGTTCCGTTGACCCAGGACTTGCTGGTCGGATAATCCCATTTCTTGCGGCCGGTCGCCGCATCGAACGCATAGACGTGAGCGTCCCGGCAGCCGACGTACACGGTGCCGTCGACAACCGCGGCCGACGACTGGAACCCGACCTGGTTGTGGATCACAGGATCCACGCCGGCCCTGAACACCCATTTCTGCGCGCCGGATTCCGCGTCGATCGCGTAGAAATTCCCGTCCCAGCTACCGATGAACACCGTGCCGCCGGCGATCGCCGGCGAGGCATGAACGACGTCCCCGGTCGCAAATTTCCACTGCAGGATGCCGGTCTTTGCATCGACCGCGTAGACATTGCCGTCGCCGGCGCCGAAGTAGACTTTGCCGTACGCGACGGCGGGCGACGAGGTGTACACATCCCAGGCGTCGGGCATGGTCTGTGCACTGGACGGATAGCCGTGCAGGCCCCTGGCCTCGAATTTCCGTTCGTACTCGACGGCGAACACCCATTTCGGCTGGCCGGTTGCGACGTCGAGCGCAGCGAGCGAGCCGGCGCTCGAGACGAAGTACAGCGTGCCGTCTGCGACAGCGGGCGATGAAGCGATCGGCATCCGCGACTTGAACTTCCATTTCTCCGCGCCGGTCTGCTCGTCGATCGCGTGCACGTGGCCGCTCATGCTGCCGATGTAGACCACGCCATCCGCGATGACGGGCGAGGTCACGATGGGCCCGGCCGTCTTGAATGCCCATTTCACGCCGCTGAACTGGGCAGGACCGGCGCCCTGGTAGACGCCGGTGCGGGCGGCGTCGCCATGGAATGTGCTCTGGGCGAGCGCGGGCGCTGCGACGCCGGCGAGTGCGAGGAATGCGATGAGGTGTTTCATCCCGATACGATAGTGTCCGCCGCGCGCGGAGGCAGCATCTGTTGCTGCGATTCGTCGCGCCGGCGCGGCGTTTCATCTCTTTGCGGGTGACTGTGTGCACGGCCTGCGCAGGGCGCTAAGATCGGCGACATGAAAACGAAGTACCTGCGCCTGCTCCTGATCTTCGCGGCATGCTTCTGCGGCGTCGTCCTTGCTGCGGAACGCAGCGACCCCTACATCTGGATGGAAGAAATCCGGGGCGAGCGAGCGCTCGCCTGGGCCAGGGCGGAAAACGAACACTCGCTGAAGGTCCTCGAGGCCGATCCGCAATTCGCCGGCCTGCACGCGGATGCGCTGGCCATCCTGAATGCAAAGGACCGTATCCCCACGGTCGGATTCACCGGCAATGACGAACTGCGGAATTTCTGGCAGGACGCCGATCATGTGCGCGGAATCTGGCGGAGCACGACGCTCGACAGCTATCGCGGCGACGCGCCTGAGTGGGAATTGCTGCTGGATGTGGACGCGCTTGCGACGAAGGAGAACGCGAACTGGGTATGGAGCGGCGTCACCTGCCTGCCGCCGGAGGACCGGCTGTGCCTCGTGTCGCTTTCCGATGCGGGCAAGGATGCCGTCACCGTGCGCGAATTCGATACCCGCACGAAATCATTCGTCCCCGGCGGTTTCAGCCTGGCGGAAGGCAAGCACGGCCTGACCTGGCTGGATGCGGACACCATCCTGGTGGCCACGGAATGGGAGAAGGGCGAGCTGACGCCTTCCGGCTATCCCTACATCATCAAGTCCGTGAAGCGCGGCCGGGCGCTGTCCGAGGCGAAGGAACTCTTCCGCGGCGACCAGAAGGATGTCGGAGCCGATCCATTCGTGTTGCGTGATGCCGACGGCGCGGTGCAGGCCGCCATGGCCACCCGCTACATCGACACGTTCACGACCTCGTACTACTTCATTGGCGGACAGACATCCGTGAAGTTGCCGTTGCCATTGAAGTCGACCATCAGGGCCCTGGTCCAGGGCAAGCTGGTCTTCACGCTCGAGGAAGACTGGCCCGCCAGGGATCTCAAGGAAGGAGACCTGGCCGCTTACGACCTGGGGGCATTGAAAGCCGATCCCGAGCAGGCCGTGCCGCAACTCGTGCTGCGACCCGGCGCCCGAGAATCCATCGAAGAGGTCGCGAACACGCGCAACCGGCTGGTGATCGCGCTCTACGAGAACGTGAAAGGCGCAATCGTCTCTTTCGAGCCGAAAGGCGATGGCTGGAACCGGATCAGTCTCGATCAGTTGCCAGCCAATTCATCGGTGAGCATCGTCACTTCGTCCGATCGCAGCGACCGGATGATCGCCAGTGTCGCCGGATTCCTGACGCCGACGACACACTGGCTCGCCGATTCCGCGAGCGGACACGCCGAGAAGCTGAAGGCCCTGACGCCGCGCTTCGACGCGACCAACCTGCAGGTGGACCAGTTCGAGGCAACTTCGACGGACGGCACGAAGATCCCGTATTTCGTCGTGCGGCAGAAGGGCGTCGACTTCGTCGGTGCCGCACCGACGCTTCTCTACGCCTACGGCGGCTTCCAGGTCTCGATGACGCCCTGGTACTCGGGCATCATCGGCAAGCTGTGGCTCGAGCGCGGCGGCAACTTCGTCGTCGCCAACATCCGCGGCGGCGGCGAATTCGGCCCGGCCTGGCACAACGCGGGATTGAAGGAGAACCGCCAGAAGGTCTACGACGATTTCTTCGCTGTGTCCGAGGACCTGATCGCGCGCAAGATCACGAGCGCGCGGCGGCTCGGCATCATGGGCGGATCGAATGGCGGCCTGCTGATGGGCGTCGCGATGACCCAGCGGCCCGAGCTCTACCACGCGATCGTGATCCAGGTGCCGCTCTTCGACATGATCCGCTACACGAAGATCGGCGCCGGCGCGTCCTGGGTCGGCGAGTACGGTGATCCGGCGATACCCGCGGAGCGCGCGGTCATCGAGAAATACTCGCCCTACCAGAAGCTGGTCGCCGGCAAGCGCTATCCGGAAGTCTTCCTCGAAACATCCACGGCCGACGATCGCGTCCACCCGGCGCATGCGCGCAAGGCCGCTGCGCGACTGAAGGAACTCGGCTATCCGTACTTCTATTACGAGAACATGGAAGGCGGTCACTCGGCCGGGGCCAACCTCAATCAGGAGGCGCTGACCAAGGCGCTCGAGTACACGTATCTCAGCCGGAAGCTGATGGGCTGCGGCTGCGGGCCGGATGACTGAGACCTACAGCCGTTCCGCGATGACCTCGAGGACCAGCGGGGTCGTGAACACGGTTCGCTCGTCCGATTCGGCGTCGTTAAATGCTGACCGCACCTCGTCCGCCCATTCGCCGCTGACGCGGCCGAGGTCACGAAGGCGATCGGCATTGATCCCGATGAAACTCGCGGGCCACTGCCAGAATTCATCCCGGGTGGTCACCGCGAAGATGTGATGCCGTACCTGGCGGACGCGAAAGCCGGCGGCCGGCAGCAGCACCGGGAGGTCGCGCCCGATGTTCGGCTCGCCGCCGGTCGCACGCCAGCTCGCCATGACTTCGAGGGCGAAACGCTCCAGCGCGGGGCGGCGGGGCGTGAATTCAAAGGTGCCGTAATTGGAATACTCGTGAAATATGGCCATGCCGCCGGGGCGCAGCGCGTCGGCGATCCGCTGCATCAGGGTTGCAGGCGAGGAAACGAAGCAGGCGACCCAGCGGCACCAGGCGGCGTCGAAGCCGGTCACGTCCAGCGTTTCGTTCATCAGGTCCATGCTGCGGAAGCGCACATTCGGGAATCCGCGATCGGCGCAGGCTCTCTTCGCCGTGTCCAGGAACCGGCCCGAGCGTTCGGCCGCCAGGATCTCTCCCTGGGGGCCGACGATCTCCGCCAGGTCGAGCGTGGCGAATCCCGGCCCGGCGCCGACATCGATCACCTTCTTGCCGCGGCCGATTCCTGCCCTATTCCAGCAGTCGAGGACGGTGGGTCGCCACACGCGATGCTGCAGGCCGAGGCGGGCGATCTCCTCGTCGTGGGTGCCGAGCACGTAATCCCTTTCGGTCATGCCTTCGGCCTTGAGCCCAACAACCGCGCCGGAAGGAACAGGATTGCCTTCAGCAGTGCGAACAGCGCGTCAAAGGTGATGCCGATCAGGCGAAACGGCAGCGAGATCAGCCAGACGATGGGCCACAGGATCAGTGCAAGGAGGGCCAGGGGCCAGCACAACACCAGCAGGATGAGCCAGCCGATCAGCGACAGCATCGTTGTAGGATAGGCGTCATGAATGAATGGACACGGCGCATGTTACTGCGGATGGCCGTCCCGCTGCTCGCCCTGGCCGCGGGCCCGTCCCTGGCGTCCACCGCGCTTGTCCTTCATAACGCCAACATCTACATGGGAGCGGCCCTGGCGCCGCGCGCCGAGGCCGTGCTGGTGGTCGATGGGCGCATCGCTTATGTGGGTTCGAACGCCGAGGCGCTGCGGCGGGCGCCGGCCGACGCGCGGAAAATCGACCTCGGGGGCCTGACGGTTCTGCCGGGGCTCACCGATTCTCACGCGCACCTGTCCGGCATCGGCTGGCGCGAGCTGTATTTCGACCTGACCGGCGTCGAAAGCCTCGCAGCCCTGCAACAACGCCTGCGCGAACGCGCGGCGACGGACAAGAGTTCGTGGATCCAGGGGCGTGGATGGATCGAATCCCGTTGGACGCCAGCGGCATTTCCGACGCGGGCGGACCTCGATGCCGTGGTCAGCAAACGCCCGGTTGTGCTCGAGCGCATCGACGGGCATGCGATCGTCGTGAACAGCCTAGCTCTGCAAAAGGCCGGCATCTCGCGCGATACGCCGAACCCGCCAGGCGGCGAAATCCTGAAGGACCCCGTGACCGGCGGGCCGACGGGCATGCTGATCGACAATGCGATGGCGCTGGTCGACGACATCGTGCCGCCGCCGACCGAAGATGAGCTGAAGAAAGCGCTCGAGACCGGCGCCCGCCGCAGCGTCCGTGTTGGCTGGACGCAGCTTCAATACGCGGGCACCACATACTCGGAAGTCGGATTGCTGTGCCAGCTCTATGCAGCAGGCAGGATCGACCTCCGCCTGTATGTCGCAATCGGCGGTCCGAGCGCGGATGCCGAACGCCTGCTGGCGGAAGGGCCCGACACGAAGAGCTGTGACGAACGCCTCGTCGTGCGCGGTATCAAGCTGTACATGGATGGCGCGCTGGGTTCGCGCGGCGCGGCACTGCTGGCGCCTTACAGCGATTCGCCGCAGAACAGCGGTCTGCTGGTCAACGAGCCGGAGGAAATCCTGCGGATTGCGACTGCCGCGCTGAAAAGCGGCATCCAGGTGGAGACCCATGCGATCGGCGATCGCGGAAACCGACTCGTGCTCGATGCCTACGAGAAGGCGATGGCGACTGTGCCGCCCGCGGAGCGCCCCGTCGCCGAGCCGCGCTTCCGCATCGAGCATGCGCAGGTGCTTGATCCCGCCGACATCCCGCGCTTTGCAAAGCTCGGCGTGATCGCCTCGATGCAGACCTCGCACGCCATCAGCGACATGTACTTTGCGCCGAAGCGGCTCGGGCCCGAGCGCATCAAAGGCGCCTATGCCTGGCGCCGGCTGCTGGACGCCGGCACGGTCATCACGGGCGGCAGCGACGCGCCGGTGGAGCAGGGCGATCCGATCATCGAGTTCTACGCCGCGGTGACGCGCCGCGCGCTCGATGGTTACGCGGGCCCCGACTGGGGACTCGATCAGCGCCTGACACGCGAAGAAGCGCTCGGGATCCTGAGCTACTGGCCGTCCTACGCGGCTTTCCAGGAAAAGGAACGTGGCTCGATCGAGGCAGGGAAACTGGCGGACTTCACGGTCCTGTCATCCGACATCATGCAGGTGCCGGAGGCGGAAATCCTAAAGGCCCGCGTCGTGATGACCATCATCGGCGGCGAGGTAGCCTACACGTCGATCCAGCAGTAGGGCCGCGGGCTTCGCGCGCGGTCGTGATCAAGGCACTTCGCGCGAAACGCTCGGTCCCTTCAATTTGATGGCATCCAGCGGCGGAATCGTGACGGGCGCGATTCCCGCAGCCGCCAGGCGCGCATTGAGCCGCGCCAGATCGGTTCCACGGATCTGCTGCCACAGCGCCAGGGATTTCTCGAGGCGCTGCCCGGTCTCCGCCAGAGCGCGTCGCTGGGGCTCGGTTGGCGCGCGATCGGTGAACTCGACGTCGGTTTCAATCTTGCGCAGGATCTCCCCGATATTCGCGAGACTCATGTTGTCGGGACGGTCGCCGGCGTCACCGTGCAGCAATTTCATGCGCGCGTCGAAGACATCCAGAGCGTCCATGACCTTCGCGTTGCCGGCCTGCGCATCCCGGAGTTCCTTGATCCGATCATCGACGAACTCGTATTCCGCGGCGCCCGCATAGTGGCGCGCCAGCAGGTCCTGGGCCTCGCGGGACACGGCAAGCGCTTCCGCCAGCGCTCCCGCGTCGGCTGCAACGCGCGGGTCCATCGCGAGCGTCAGCGGCTCCGATTGCTCGCTGCCATCGACGCGCAGCACCACGCGATAAGCGCCCGGCAGGGCCATCGGTCCCTCCGGAAGGACGGGAACGTCCATGCCGAATGCCGTGGACAGCGAATATTCGTATTCCGTGGCCCGCGGCCGCGGGTAACGGAGGTCCCAGTAGAAGCGGTGCATGCCCGCGGTCCTCGACAGCGCCGGGGGCGGCGTGATCCAGTCTGCGCTGAAATAGCGTTCCGCGGACGCCCGCGGTTCCGGCGCGTCCGTCGCGAAACGCCGCACCAGCGCCCCGGCCGCATCGCGTATTTCGAGTTCCACGCGACCTGCGGGCGCCGCGAGCCAGTAGTCGATGGCGGCGCCCGCCGGCGGATTGCGGCCGACAGGCTCCTCGCGCGGCAGCGGCGTATCGCGATTCTGGTTCCTGCGCAGCCGCACGGCCGCCGCCGGTTGGAACAGGCGCGCCGTACTTCCCGTCGCACCCGCGTCGAACTGGCGCAACGGAGCGATGTCATCCAGGATCCAGATCGCGCGACCCTGCGTTCCGGCGATGAGATCGTCGCCGTGCAGGATCAGATCGCGCACCCAGGCGGTCGGAAGCTGGCGCTGCAGCGACTGCCAATGGACTCCGTCGTCGAAGGACACGAACACGCCGGTTTCCGTGCCCGCATACAGCAGGCCCGCGCGCTTCAGGTCGGCCCGCACCACGCTGACGAAATGACCGGGCGGCAGGCTGCCGATCGCGAGCGACCAGGTCGCGCCGTAATCCTTCGTGCGGAATATCCAGGGCCGGAAATCGTCCTGGCGGTGATTGTCGACAGCGATGTACGCCGAACCGGGCTCCGTCGGCGACGGCTCGACCATGCTGACCTTGGCCCAGGCGGGAACGCCTTTCGGTGTCACGTCCGCCCAGGTCTTGCCGCCGTCCCTCGTCAGGCGCACGAGCCCGTCATCTGTACCGACCCAGATCTCGGCGTTGTCGCGCGGTGATAGGCCGATGTTCCAGATGACGCCATAGCCGCAGGCGCGCGCGTGCGCGGGGTCGAGATTGCCGTCGCAATTGCGCACCGATGCATCGCGCGCGGAAAGATCCGGGCTGATCGCCTCCCAATGTGCGCCCCGGTCAATCGAACGCCACAGCCGTTGCGAACCGAAGTACAGGGGATACGGCTCGAGCTGGGATTGGGCGATCGGCTCGATCCAGGAGTAACGCTGCTGGAACGACGTGAGCCGCTCCCCGTAGCTCGAAATCGGCCACGGCGAGATGTTCTGTACTTCGCCATTGCGGGCGTCCCAGCGCGACAGGCGTCCGCCGAGACCGGACGCGTACACGATATTGGAATCCCGCGGGTCGGCAATCTGGTAATCGCGCTCGTCGGCGCCGACCGGTTCCCAGTTGCGGAAGCTGATCGCGCCGTAGTCGCTGCGGCTCGCGATGCGCACCGTGCCGCTGTCCTGCTGGCCGCCGTAGATCCGGTAGGGGAAGTCGTTGTCCACCGACAGCTTGTAGAACTGGCCGGTCGGCTGGTTGTACCAGCTGCTCCAGGTCCGGCCGCCATTGACGGTTACCACCGCGCCCTGGTCGGCGCCGGTGATCATGCGCTCGGGTCGCTCTGGATCGATCCAGAGATTGTGGTAGTCGTCGCCGCCCGGTCCTCCCTTGAAGATATCGCAGGAAGTGCCACCCGCACTGCAGCGATGCAGGCTGCGGCCCGTCGTGTAAACCGTCTCCGGATCATTCGGCGCGGCGGTGATCTGGGCGAAGTAGCCGTTGACGATTTCGGCATCGTCATTCACGCGCTGCCAGGTCGCGCCTGCATCGTCGGAGCGGTACAAGCCGCCCACCGACTCCGCGTCGACCAGGGCCCATACCCGCGAGCCTGTCGGGCGTCGCGAGACTGCAAGCCCGATGCGCCCGAGGTTGCCGGCTGGCCAGCCGCCGCCGGTGACACGGTGCCAGTTCAGGCCGCCGTCGATAGACTTGTAAACGCCGCTTTCCGGACCGGTGTCCGGCATGAAGTAATTGAGCCAGGGCCGGTAGCGGACCTGCCACACCGACGCGAACAGCACGCGCGAGTCTGCTGGGTCGATTGCGAGATCGACCGCGCCGGTGTTCTCGCTGACGAACAAGGTGCGGGTCCAGGTTTTTCCGCCGTCAGTCGTGCGATAGCATGCCGCGCTCACCGCCCGGGCTGAAGACCGGGCCGAGGGCAGCGACCCACGCGACGTCCGGATTGCGCGGATCGACCTGGATCGCGCCGATGTGCCGGCTCGCGGCAAGTCCGAGGTGACGCCAGCTGCCGCCTGCATCGTCCGAGCGATAGACGCCATCGCCGGCCCCGATGTCGTAGCGGGTCGCGATCTGGCCCATGCCGGCATAGAGGGTGTCGGGCCTGCTCGGCGATACGGCGAGCGCGCCGACGAAGGCGGAGTCGACGCCGTCGAAGACGGCACGCCAGGTCCGGCCGGCATCGTCCGATTTCCAGATGCCGCCGCCGGCAGCGCCGAGATAGAAGGTGTCGGATCCGCCGCCCACGCCCACGGCCGCGGTAGCCCAGCCGGCGCGAAACGGCCCGACCAGGCGCCATTCAAGCGCGTCCCGGGTGTCGGGGGCCGATGCAGCGTAACTGGTACCCAGGGCAAACAGGGCCATGAGGGCGGCCGCGCCCGATTGAAATATCCTTCGCATGGCTGAACCCCGCCGACCGGCACGGTAAAGACGCCAGTTTAGGCGATTGGCGGCATTCGTTGGATGAGCGCGTGGACGACGCGCGCGCGGCCCGGTCAGGCGACCGATCGCTTGGGTGCGAGCTCGGC
>CAVVBV010000012.1:0-9244 GCA_963746545.1 uncultured Gammaproteobacteria bacterium | reverse complement strand
AATCTCGTCGTGGCGCCGGCGACGCCGAGCAGCACGAGCAGCCCCAGCACCGCCGCGAGCAGCAAGTTCTCGAAGCGATGGACGAAGGACATCACGTTCCGGCTGCGTGCCTGGCCTTGAGAACTTCGACGGTCGCGTCAAACATCGGCGCCGGCACCAGCGTGCCGCGGATGCGCGGATAGATGCGCGCGACCTCGGTGCGAAATTCGCGCTCGGCCTCCGCGGTCAGAGGCACGATCTTGAGCCCCATCTTGTCCTTCATCGCCTGCACCGCCTGCTCGTCCTCGGCGCGGCTGGCGCGCCGCATCTCGACGCCTGCCCGGTCGGAGGTCTCGCGCAGCCAGGCCTGCGCCGCCGGATCGAGCTTGTCCCAGGCTTTCTTCGTGAGGACCAGCGCGCCGGTGACCGGCGCCCATCGCAGGTCCAGCATGTAAGGTGCGTAAGTCGGAACCTGGCTGAAATTGGCGAGGAAGGCCGGCACCGGCAGCGCGTCGATCATGCCGTTCCTTAGCCCCAGCAGGATCTGGTCCGGCTCGAGTACCACGGGCGTGTAGTAGGTCTTCATCAACTCGACGCTCTGCGGGTCCCCGGAACTCGCGTACACGCGCATCGACTTCAGGTCCTGCAGGCGACTGACGGGCTTGTTCGAGAAATAGCGCACCCAGCCCGCGTCGGCCCAGAACATCACGACATAGCCCGCGTCGCTCAGGCGCTTTTCAAGATCGGGGCGCAGCCTTTCGCGCACGGCATCCACGTCTTCCCAGTTGTGGAACATCATCGGCATGTATTGCAGCGCCGTCACCGAACGCTCGATCTGCGCGAGCCCGACGGACGTCAGCATCGCTCCCTGGATCTGGCCGACACGCATGCGCCGCACGATCTGCAGTTCACCGCCCTGCGTGCCGGCGTAGATGTTCATCGAGACACCGCCCGGGCCGTGCGACCACTCGGCACCCAGGGCCTGCAGGCGCTTGTGAAACGACGAGCCGGACGGCGCGACAGTCGCGATGCGAAGCTCCGTGCCGCCCGCGGCGCCGGCGCGGAATGCCATGCTGCAGGCGAATGCCGCGAGCAACATTGCGGCCGAGCGCAGGCCAGGATGCCGGCTGGGATTCATGGTTTTTCCTCTTGTCCTTCGGTCTCGTCGAGTGGCGGCAGGATCCAGTGGTCTGCGTTGGCCAGAAGCCACGCAGCCCGGCGCTGGAATATCGTGTTGGCGAGCCGCGTCGCGGGCTCATCGTCGGGGTTGACCTTCAGGGCTGCCTGCAGCATCTCGTCGAAGCAGGCGCGGTCCTCGCGCGGCAGGCAGACGGACTCTGCCCAGGAGACATAGGGTCCCGCAGCCTTGCCCTGCGACAACTCGATGGCGCGGTCGAAATGCCTGCGCGCAATGGCGGCGCGTTCATCGAAGGAGCCCGTGGCATCCGGCCGCGCCATTTCGTAGGTCACGAGGAAGGAATGAATGGCGCCGTGATCCCAGTCCGGATCCACTACCGATGCGCGATCGATCAGCGCGGAAACCAGCGGCAGGTCCGCGACCAGCGATGGATCGTCCTTGCCGAGGGAGATCGCCGCGGCCCAGGAAGCGGCGGTCCAGTACAGCAGGTCAACCTCGGTGGCGCCCGCTCCCGCGACGGCCGCGGCAGAATTCGTGCGCAGGCCGGCGCTGAACCCGGGCACCGCCACATCGAGTCCGCGCAATCCATAGTCGCGTGCGCGCAGGTACAGCTTCCTGGCGCGATTCCAGGCGATCCAGGCACGATCCGTGTCCTCGAGGGCGATTGCGTCCGCGTCCTGCTGCACGAATGCGTAGGCGAATTGCGTGAAGCCGGCCGCGGTCGCCGCGAGCAGCTTGCGGTGCTCCGGCGTGGACGCCAGCACGCTTTCCATCAGCTTGAGGCTGAATGGCAGCGCTGCACCGATCAATTCCGGATCCTCGTCGGACGAATAGGTCGTGCCGCCCGCGGCCAGCGTGTCGGCGACCTTGTTGGCGGCGAAGCGCTGGATCGAGCAACCGGATGCCAGCACGGCGATTGTCAGCATCGCGAGGCTTGCCCATCGACGGGTATGCAAGTACATGGTCATTGCCTCTCGCGTTATGATGTCATGGCGTGCCCCGGCGCACATCTATGACTCAATCCGCGGCCAGAAAGTCCCCGATCGCTCGCCAATAACCGGGATCCAGGTCCACGGAATTGTGCGTGGCGCCCTCCAGCAGCACGACCTGGATCTGCGACGGTGGAAAAGCCTTCACCAGCGCCGCTGAATTCGCGCGCGGGATTATTTCGTCATCGCCCGCGATGATGGCGAGCACCGGGGCTCGCACGGCACGCGACCGGCTGGCGGAGTCGTAGCGATCGCGCATCAGGAATTCGACGGGAAACATCGGGAAGTGGACGCCCGCAACGCGCGCAAGACTGTCATATGGCGTCGCAAGCACCAGCCTACGCAGCTCACGGCTTGCGGCGAGCTGCACGGCAACGCCCGTTCCGAGACTCCGGCCCATCACCGAAATCTCCGTGTATCGCGCTCGCAAGTGGTCGTAGACGAGTCTTGCATCGGCGACCAGCGCGGATTCCGAGGGCCTGCCCGTGCTGCCGCCGTAACCGCGGTAGTTGACCAGGTACAGGGAATAGCCGGGCAACGCCGATGCGAGTGCCGGCAGGTTTGCGGAAACGTCCTCGGCATTGCCGCCAAAGTAGATCAATGCGCGCGGACCGGGTCGTTCGACCACCCAGATCTTGAGCGTCGCATCGCCGCCTGCCAGCCGGATCGATTGCGCTCCGGGCGGATTCACCTCCGGCACTGGAAAGTAGATCTGCGAGCGCTGTGTCAGGTACAGCCAGGCACACAGGCCGAGGTAGGCTGTCGCGATCAGCAACGCGAGGATTGACAGGGACCGGATCAAGGAAATTCGCCGGGGACCACTTGGGCGGCTTTCGTAGCGCGAGCCTACTCCCGATTGTCAGCAGCGGCCATATCGCCGCATGATGGCGCTCTGCGGCCATTGATCCTTGCCAAGGACGTGCAGGAATGAGCGACACAGGAATGCAGAACCAGCGGCTCGAGGCGCGCCGCGCCTTGATCGGCGATGGATTCGAGATCCGGAGAGCGGTTCCGAACCGGAATCGCCGCATGGTGGGCGCCTGGTGTTTCCTCGATCATGCAGGACCTGCCAATTACGGACCCGATCAGGGACTCACGATCGGCCCTCATCCGCATATTGGCCTGCAGACATTCACCTGGATGATCGAAGGAGAGGTGCTGCACCGCGACAGCCTCGGCTGTGAGCAGCTGATCCGTCCCGGCCAGGTCAACCTGATGACCGCGGGCCGCGGCATCTCGCATTCCGAAGAGTCCCCGCGAGGACGTGCCGGCCGGTTTCATTCCGCGCAGCTGTGGATCGCTTTGCCGGACGCCGAGCGCAACCGCGAGCCCGCCTTTCACCATTACCCGGTTCTCCCGGTCGTCGAGCGCGGCGCTTTCCGCATCACCGTGCTTGCAGGCGCGCATGACAGCGAACGATCGCCAGCGAAGGTATACACACCGCTGCTCGGACTCGATATCGCCACGCGTGGCTCCGCAACGACGACGCTGCCGCTGGATCCGTCCTTCGAACATGCGGCACTGACGCTCGAGGGCGCGCCCAGCCTGAACGGCGAGCGGCTGGAACCGGGCACGCTTCTGTACCTCGGCACCGGACGCGCATCGCTCGACGTCGCATCTGCCGCCGCCTCGCGCATGCTGGTGATCGGCGGCACGCCCTTTGGCGAGGAAATCCTGCTGTGGTGGAATTTCGTCGCGCGCCAGCCTTCCGAAATGGAGGCGGCGACGCAGGACTGGATCGAAGGCCGCCGTTTCGGCCAGGTCCATGGGGCGAGCGGCAAGCCGCTTGTCGCGCCGGACCTGAAGGGGCTGAACCTGAGGGGAGCGAGCGCATGAACCGCATTGCATCGGCCGTCGTCACGCCGACAGGGCCGAATTACACGCAGCGCATCGCGACCGGCGCCTTCGAGCTGTCTTCCGACGAACCGGTGGCCGCCGGCGGCAGGAATCTGGGCCCCGGCCCCTACAACCTGCTGCTCGCGAGCCTCGGTGCCTGCACCTCCATCACGCTCAAGATGTACGCCGACCGCAAGGGCTGGAACATCGGCACGCTGCGGGTATCCCTGACGCTTTCCAAGGACACCGACGGCAATACCTACATCGACCGGACGCTCGACTCGGACGCCCGGCTCGATGGCGAACAGTGGTTGAAATTGCTCGACATCGCCTCCAAGACTCCGGTCACCAAGACTTTGCTGGCGGGCGCGAGGATTACGACCCGGCGCGCCGAGGAAACCTGAGAATGCGAAAACTGGCTGCGGTGCACGACCCCAACCCGCCCCACTGGGTCGGCGACGGATTTCCGGTACGATCGATATTCAGCTACGACGGCCTCGGCCGCGAGCAGCTGAGCCCTTTCCTGATGCTCGACTACGCGGCGCCGCGCAACTTCGAGCCGGCGACACACCGGCGCGGCGTCGGGGAACATCCGCACCGCGGTTTCGAGACCGTCACGATCGTCTACCAGGGCGAGCTGGAGCACCGCGATTCCGCCGGCAACGGCGGACGCATCGGACCGGGCGACGTGCAATGGATGACGGCCGCCTCCGGCGTCGTCCACGAGGAATTTCATTCGGAGAAGTTCACGCGCGCTGGCGGCACGATGGAGATGATGCAACTCTGGGTCAACCTGCCGGCGAAGGACAAGATGTCGCCGCCCCGCTACCAGACGTTGCTCGACAGCGGCATTCCTTCAGTGCCGCTGCCGGACGGCGCGGGCCGCCTGCGCGTCATCGCCGGCGAATTTGGCGGGAAGAAGGGCCCCGCAAGGACATTCACGCCCATCAACGTCTGGGACCTGCGGCTGACTGCCGGCAAGACCGCGACTTTCGCGATACCGGAAGGGCACACAACCGCGATCATCCCGATGCACGGGCGTGCCGTCGTCAACGGCACGCAGGCCGTGGGCGAAGCGCAACTCGCAATCCTGGAGCGCAACGGCGGCGATTTCACGATCGGCGTCGATACCGACGCGACGATCCTGCTGCTGAGCGGCGCACCGCTCAACGAGCCGGTGGTCGGCTATGGCCCGTTCGTGATGACGAGCGATCGCGAAATCGCGCAGGCGATCCGCGACTACCAGAGCGGGCGCTTCGGAAGCCTTCCCGCGACAGGCTGACGGCCCGACGCTACGGCTTCCTGAACAGTCGTGTCACGCCCAGGTTGACGACGACCTTCTCGTCCTGATTGCCATTGAGCCCGGAATCTGAGAGCGGAACCTGAGCCGAAGCCCGCAACACCCATCCATGCCCGGCGTCGAACAGAATCCGCGGCGTCAGGTAAACGATCGATCCGCCGGTGTCGGGGTCCGTGACACCAGCGGTGTCCACCTGGTCGTGGCCTGCGAAACGGTAGTTGGCTTCGATGGCCGCGTCCCACTTCGCGCCGAGCTTATGCTCGTAGGCCAGGTTCAAGAGCTGAACGCGCCCGTAGCGGTAACCGAAATCGTTGCGTCCGGTCTGTCGGTGCTGCACCGAGGCGAACAGCGCCGACTTCGGGTCGATCTGGTAGGAACCCGAAAGACCGACAAACCAGTCAGTCGACCCCGTCCCGGGCTGCGCGTGTTCGTCGAGCCGCTCGCCCGCAAGAGATGCCCGGTCCTCGCCCCAGTCCGTCTTCACGCCGGCAACCGCATAGATGCTCGACCGGATGCCGACCGCACCTTCGAATCCGGAAGACCATAGCCGCAGCTGACCGTAGATTTCGGGATCCGCGAGACCGGACGTGCGGACATGATCCGTGATCCCTTCTTCCGTCTCCGCGAGACTGCGCTCGCTGTAGGGCACGCGCACGAAGACACTGAAACTGTCCGAAAAGCCATAGGCCAGCAGGAATGTCGTGCGCTCCTCCTGCACGGACGAGAAGTCCTCGCCGGCCACACCCGAGGTTTTCCTGACCTGATCCCAGTCGAGCGCGAGCCGGAATCCCGTCTGCGCAACGCCTTCCTTGCCCAATGCATTGAATGTCGGATCGCCGCAGCGGCAGATCGAGCATCCCCACGCGGGTGATGCCATCGCGACGCCAAGCGTCGCAGCGCAGAGCGCTGTCGTGAATTTCATGGAGCCTCCTTTTGCAAACCAAAGTCAGCCAGGTTTGATCAGGCGACTCCGGGAGGCGCGCGCGGAGACTGTGCGCGAAGGATGGTTGGAACGAAATGCCTTGCGCTGACGCCATCGGCCAGCGCAAGAAATTCAGCCGGCGCTGCGGTCGGCGCCACGAAATCCGCAAACGGCGCGAGACCGGCTGACGCGGCGAACGGACAAGCGAGCTGGTGATGACCCGACCCGTACCCTGCGTTGCCGCCTTCATGCCCAGGGTGGTGCTCGTGGACCAAGCCGGGTCCGGCGCTCACGGTGATCGGGCAGAAGATCACGCCCAGGCGTCCGTCGCCATGCATGGCCGGCATGAAGCCAACCGGGATCAGCGCGCGAAACAGGATTGCCGGTAGCAGCAGTACCGCGAGCCAGGATCGTTGCCGAAAAGGTCGCATCGGCCGATTCCATCCTTTCCCGATTCTTACGCGTTGCCGAGGAAATCCATCTTGCCGAGCTCGACGCCGTTGTGCCGCAGGATGTTGTAAGCAGTCGTCACGTGAAAATGGAGATTCGGCAATACTTGATGCAGGAGGTACGGTTCGCCCTGCATCGTCCGCTCGGTCGTGCGCGTCTTCCAGTTGATCGTCCGGTCCTCCGAGCCCTCGAATTGCGCCGGCTTCAGCGTCTCGAGGTAGGCCGCGGTCTTGTTCGCACGGGCGATCAGCTCGGGCAGCGTCTTCTCATTGTCCTCGTAGGACGGCGGCGCGAGGCCGCAGATTCGCGCCGCACCTGCCTTGGCCGAATCCGAGGCAATCTGCACCTGGCGCGAAAGCGGGAACATGTCGGGATAGAGCCGCGCATTGACCAGTACGGCCGGGTCGATCTTCTTCGCTTCCGCATGCGCTGCGGCCTTCTCGAGGATTGCCGCGAGGTTGTTCATCATGCGGATCGCGGGCGGAACGCAAGCGTCGTACATGGAGATTTTCATGGCTAGAATGCTAGCACAATGCGCGAGTCCGGAATCGTCTGGGACAACCACGCCTGCCTGCCGTTCAACGACACCGAACAGTGGCTGCCCGGCATCGAGCGTTACCGCAAGTCCGGCGTCGACGTGGTCACGATCAACATCGGCGACAGCCACGTGCCGCTCGACGTGATGATCCGCACGGCCGCGAGCATCCGGCATTACGTCCTGGCTCATCCCGGCGACTACCTCCTTGGCCTTACGACCGCCGACTTGCGCGCAGCCAAGGCCTCGGGCCGGCTCGCCGTCTGCCTCGACGTCGAGGGCGTATTCGCCCTCGGCACACAACTGAGCCTGGTCGAATTCCTGTACCAGATCGGCGTGCGCTGGATGCTGATGGTTTACAACCGTCGCAATCTTGCCGGAAGCGGCTGTCATGATCCGGATGACGAGGGCCTCACCGAACTCGGCCGCGGGATCCTGCGCGAGATGGATCGCGTGGGGATGATCAAGTGCTGTTCGCACACCGGTTACCGGACGGCGCGCGAGATCCTGGATTCCACCGACCGACCGGTTATCTTTTCGCATTCGAATCCGCGCCGGCTTCGCGACCATCCGCGCAATATCCCGGACGACCTGATCAGGGCCTGCGCTGCGACGGGCGGAGTCGTCGGCATCAATGGCGTCGGACTCTTCCTCGGCGACGGCGCACCGAGCGCGGATGCCGTCGTGCGCAATATCGACTACGTCGCGCAACTGGTCGGCCCCGAGCACGTCGGACTCGGCCTCGACTACATGTTCAAGGGTTCCGCCGTCGAAGAGCCGGGGCGCGCGAGTCGCGAGTTGTGGCCCAAGGAGTGGGGCTATGGCTCGGGCATGGGCTTTCTCGGCCCCGAGGCGATTCCCGAGATCGCCAGTGGGCTCGGCAGGCTCGGCTACCCGCCTGCCGCATTGAGCGGCATCCTGGGCGAAAACCTGATGCGTGTCGCAGACGTGATCTGGAGCCCGTAACCCTTCCATTCCGGCCGATCGCAAAGCCGCTGGGCCCGAATTCCTGATCTGGGTCACAGTTACCACCGGACCCCCTGAGGTTACATATGACGCGGCCGACCGCCTGCCATGGGGGCAGCGTCGTTGCCTGGGATGGGCGCGCATCTAATGTCTACGGCTACGAGCACGATACCCAGGGTCCTTGATCCGCCACGCGAACGATTCGTGGCGGGATGGACTGGCTTTCTCGTGGTCGGCCTCATCATTTACTCGATTGCCACGATCATCGTGACGGCCCTGGGCGCCGGCTCCGGGCGGGTATTCGAGATCTTCACGCTGTTTTCCGACGCGCCGACCAGCATCGGCGCCGCGGTACTTGCCAGCCTCGCGGCGCGCACCGCGCAGGATCCATCCGCGCGGCGCGCCTGGCAGCTGTTGACCGCATCGCTCACGGTCTACACGATCGGCAACCTGCTGAACTCGATCTACTGGTTCTTCGGCCACGACCCGTTCCCGTCGGTCGGCGACATCTTCTTCCTCGCGTTCTATCCGCTGGTGTTCTCGGCAATCCTCACGGTGATCCGCGCCGGCGCTGTGCGCGTACCCTGGGGCCGTCTCGCGCTCGACAGCACCATCCTGATGCTGGGCTTCGGCGCTTTCTTCTGGTTCTTCGTGATCCGGCCGTCGGCCGCCGCGGCGGGCGACCCGGACTTCGTCAAGTATTTCCTGACGCAGACCTACATCGCGCTGAACTGCCTGATGGTGCTGGCCTTCGGCGTGTTGCTTCTGAATGCAGGCGCCGGCCCAATCGGGCGTCGCACGTTGCTGCTGATGACGATCGGCTTCTCGACCATGTTCCTCGCCGACATCGTGTGGGCCATGGCCAAGGTGACCGGCGAGTACCTGCCCGGCGGCGTTTCCGACGCGATCTATATGTCCTGCTACGCGTGGCTGCTGGCCTCCGCGCGCGAGCAGCTGCGTGGCCCTGCGCCACAGAGGACGGAGACGAGCGCCTTTGCCAACACCGTGATCCAGGGCCTGCCCTACGTCGCGATGCTGGTGTCGTTTCTCGTGCTCGTGTATTTCGAGAGCGACGTGACCGGCAAGCCGACGACGATCATGACCGTCATCATTTTCGTGCTGACGCTTC
>CAVVBV010000011.1:0-4389 GCA_963746545.1 uncultured Gammaproteobacteria bacterium | reverse complement strand
TCGCGGGCCTCGATCAGGCCATGCGTTCGCTGCAGTAACGCATTTCCGCACGAATCGAACCGGATGCATCGCTCGCCCGGCGCCCGCGGGATCCGGCCGGGTTCCTCGCTCGCAAACTCCGCCGGAACTTACGAGTTTGCTCGCGAGGACCCGGCCGCCTCGCGGGCACCGGGCGGTGCCGCCCGCTCAGCTCGGTGCCGGAAGCAGCGTCAGAGTATGTTCCGGCGGCCCCGGGAGGAATGGGGTCGGTTCGCCGCGCGCCCAGGCCTCATGGCCCGCGCGGTAGAACGGCGAGACAGGATTGCCGCTCTGCCCGCCCGGCATGTGCAGGTAGCCCTCGCTCTCGAGACCGGGCGAAACCGCAAAGCGCTCGGAGGCTCCAAAGTTCGGCGACTGCACCCTCGGCATCGACCAGTCGCCCGGCAGCGGCTCCGAGCTCATGTCGAGCCAGCGCGCCAGAGACGGCACCGCCACGCTGAGCGGATGCTGGATACGCGTGCGATTGACGGCTCCCCAGGTGCAACTTGGAAGGTTCGTGCATTCGGCGGGCAGCTTTTTCACCGTTTGGATGGCGACGTCGGCAAGCCAGGCATCCCAGTCAGCGAACCGCGGGTCCAGCAGGTTCATCGGCCGCTCGCGGATCAGGCGCAAGGCGACCTCCGTGAACCGCTGCGGCGTGCGCCAGAGGAACTTGGGCCAGCGCTTGCGAGCTTCGGCGGTCAGCATCTGGTAGGCGCGGTCGGAGGTGTTGACCTCGAATTCGTGCAGCAGCCGGAATCCCGGATCGTCGATTTCCGCATGGCCGGACCAGTGCGCAACCAGTCCTTCGGCTTCGGTCGCGCCGGCCTGTGCAAGCGCGTGCACCAGTATCGGCTGCCAGTGAGCCAGGTACAGCGCGCGATCGTCGAGCTGAATCGCCAGCAGGTCTCCTGGTGTCGCGCTCTGGATGCCCTCGAGCCGGTCGCGGATCTGGCGCGCGCGCGTCGCGGGCGCATAGCCGCCATCGCCGATTTTCGCGAGCATTTCGCCGCCGACCACGCGCGCATTCGCGCTCCAGGTGCGACCGTCCGGCGGATCGAGGATCCGCGGCGACTCCGCGGCGGCCAGCCAGCCGTCCCAGCCGGTATCCTTTCCGCTCCAGTCCGCGGGACGCGTCGGATCGAAACCGTGGCGTCGTGGCAGCCGGCCCGACAGCACCCATCCGATGCGTCCACCGGAATCGCCGATCATTACGTTCTGCGCGGGCATGCCGGCGCCGGCGATGGAAGCCGCCGCTTCGTCGATGTTCTGTGCGCTTTCCAGACCCAGCATTGCCATGTCGGTCGCCTCGGGCCGGTCGGCCGTCCAGGACAACGCAAGCTCGCGGCCGTCGGCGCCCGTGCCGACGATTGGACCCCAGATCGTCCGGCGCACCGGCAGCTTCTCGTCGGCGCCGCCGGCGACGTGCAGCACCTCGACATCGGTCTCGATCCGCCGCGGGCCGTCGGCCGTGAGATAACTGTGCCTGTCGGCCGCGGGCACGAGCGCGACGAGATCCTGGAAATCGCCATAGCTGTTCGTGAACCCCCAGGCCACGTGGCCATTGCTGCCGGCAATGATTGCCGGCACGCCCGGCAAACTGACGCCGGCGACATCGATTCCGGCGGACTCCACGATCAGCCGCGCGCGATACCAGATGTTCGGGACGCGCAGAGTGAGATGCATGTCATTTGCAACCAGCGCCCGGCCGCTCGCCGTGTGGCGGCCCGAGACGGCCCAGTTGTTACTGCCGACCATCGCGCCCGAGTCGCGCTCGCTTGCGCTCGCTACTTTCACGTTGAAGATCGCGGGATCCATTCGGCGCAGGTCGACATCGGACGCATCGGGCAACGAAGTCTCGGGCAGCTGGCTACCATCGAGCGGCGCTTCCCACTCACGATCGCCCTGGACCAGCAGGCGGTACAGCGACTCCGGCATGGTCGCCGCAATCAACCCATTCTGCTGCTCGCTGCGATCTTCGAGGCCCTGCAGGTCGATCCACATCGCGTAGACGACCAGCAACGTATCCTCGGCCTTCCATGGCGCAGGCTTCGCGCGCAGCAGCAGGTATTCGAATGGCCGGATCCGGCTGTCGGCAAGCGCTGCGTTGACTCCCGCGGCGTAATCCTCGATCACCTTGCGGCCGGCGGGATCGAGTTCGGCGAGCGCCTGCTCCGCGCGCCGGCGGAACTGGTGCAACCGGATGCGCCGGTCGGTGTCGAGGAGCGCGGGCCCCAGAAGCTCCGACAATTCACCTGCAGACGTGCGCCGCAACAGGTCCATCTGGAACCAGCGATCCTGCGCATGCGCATAGCCCGTCGCGCGCGCCACGTCTTCGCGGGTAGCGCCATGGATCACCGGCACGCCTGCGGCATCGCGCTCGATCGTGACGGGGGCGCTGAGTCCCGCAAGATGCTGCTCTCCGTCGATGTCCGGCAGGCTGGCGCGGAGCGCGAGCCAGGCCGCCGCAACGGCGAGCAACAGCAGGCCAGCGACTGCGATCAGGCCGGCGCGCAGCACCCGCCACAGGATGCGGATCATGCGGGAGAACCCTGGACCTTGATGATCTTCATCGTGTTGGTCCCGCCGGAGACGCCCGAGAATTCGCCTTTCGTGACGATGATCAGGTCGCCCACGGCTGCGAGGCCATCGGCGATCATCCGCTGGAAGATCGACGGGTACATCTGTTCCGGCGCCGGATGCGTCACGTCGAAGTCGACCGGATAGACGCCGCGGTACAAGGTGACGCGTCGCTGCGTCGCCGCATGGCGCGTGAACGCGTAGATCGGGATGTCAGAGCGGATGCGCGACATCCAGAGCGCCGTCGAGCCCGACTCGGTCAATGCGACGATCGCCCTGACATCCATGTGGTTGGCCGTGTACATCACGGCCGCCGCAATCGCCTCGTCGGTGCGGGTGAAGATGGCGTCCGCGCGCTGCCTGTCGGGCCGGTTGGATGTCTGCCACTTCTCCGCGCCTTCGATGACCTGGGCCATCGCGCGCACGACCTTGGCCGGATGCTTGCCGACCGCCGTTTCCGCGGACAGCATCACCGCGTCCGTGTCGTCCATCACGGCATTCGCGACGTCCGACACCTCGGCGCGCGTCGGCACCGGCGCGTGGATCATCGACTCCATCATCTGCGTCGCCGTAATCACCAGCCGGTTGCGCGCGCGCGCGAGGCCGATGATCCGTTTCTGCAGGCCGGTCAGTTCCGCGTAGCCGACCTCGACGCCCAGGTCGCCACGCGCGACCATCACGGCCGAGCTCGAGTCGATGATCTCCTCGAGCCGGTCGATCGCGTCGCGCCGCTCGATCTTCGCGACGATGCGGCCCTCGCCGCCCGCGGCGCGCAAGCAGGTCCCAGGCCTCGCGCACGTCGTCGGCCGTGCGCACGAAGGACACGGCGAGGTAATCGACGCCCAGTTCCGCCGCCATGCGGATGTCCTCGCGGTCCTTGTCGGTCAGCGCGCCGGCGGACAGGCCGCCGCCGAGCTTGTTGAGCCCCTTCATGTCGGTCAGCTCGCCGCCCATCGTGACGCGCGTGTGCACCTTCGTCCCTTCGACGTTCGTCACCTCGAGGGCGATCAGGCCGTCGTTCAGGAGCAGCGTGTCCCCGCGCTTGACGTCCCGCGGCAGCGACTGGTAAGCGACGGCGACGATCTTGTCGGTCCCGGCGGTCGGATCGAATGCCGGGTCGAGCACGAAGGATTCGCCGTCCACGAGCGTGGCCTTGCCCGAGGCAAAGCGCTCGATACGGACCTTGGGCCCGCGCAGGTCGCCCAGGATGCCGACCACGCGGCCGACTCGCGCCGCAGCGGCGCGTACGCGTCCAATGCGCCGGGCATGGTCGTCGAAGACTCCGTGCGAGAAGTTCACCCGAACGAGGTCCGTGCCGGCCGCGATCAGGTCGGTGAGGGCGCGGTCGGTGTCGGTCGCCGGCCCGAGCGTCGCCACGATCTTGGTGCGTCTTGGCATGTTCGTCTCGCTTTCCGGTGTGCTCAGCCCGACGCGCGACTCTTCCAGCATCGCGACGGCCGGCAGTGTCCTGCCCTCGACAAACTCGAGGAAGGCTCCCCCGCCTGTCGAGATATAGGATATCTCCGCGGCAACGCCGTACTTCTCGATCGCCGCGAGCGTGTCGCCGCCGCCCGCGAGCGAGAACGCCTTGCTGCGCGCGATCGCCTGCGCCAGCACCCGCGTGCCCTCGCCGAACTGGTCGAACTCGAACACGCCGACCGGACCGTTCCAGGAACATCACCGTACCCGCCTTCATGATGATTCCGGCGATCCGCTTCGCCGTGTCCGGGCCGATATCCAGGATCATCTCATCGATCCCGACCGCGGACACGTGCTTCACCTCGGCTCTGG
>CAVVBV010000010.1:0-21266 GCA_963746545.1 uncultured Gammaproteobacteria bacterium | reverse complement strand
CACCTTCCCTGCCTGCGGTCAGCGGCAGCACGCGATGCGGCCGCAGTCCGATCGTGTACGGTCCGTCGGCGAGGCGCGCGAGCCCGCCCTCCGCGGGCCATGCCGCTGCATCGCCAAGCTCGAAGCGCCCGTCGCGCTTGACGACCGGCGCGCAATTCATGGGCGGATCGGAAAAGGCCTGCGCGGCGAGCAGGTCGGTGGGCCGACGATAGACGTCCGGGGTCGGGCCGAACTGCGTGATCCTTCCTTCGTGGACCGTCGCGGTATGTCCGCCGAGAAGCAGCGCCTCGGAAGGCTCGGTCGTCGCGTAGACCACGGTGCAGTCGCGGTCAGCAAAGATGCGCGGCAACTCGTCGCGCAGCGCCTCGCGCAGCTTGTAGTCGAGGTTGGCGAGCGGCTCGTCGAGCAGCACGAGGCCGGCATCCTTGACCAGCGCCCGTGCGAGCGCGGTGCGCTGCTGCTGGCCGCCCGACAGTTCGCCCGGGCGCCGGTCCAGCAGCGGGGAAAGCTTGAGGAGCTCGGCAATGCGCCCGACCCTGGCCTTGATCTCGGCGCCGCGCGCGCGCGCCACCATGAGCGGCGACGCGATGTTCTCGAAGACAGAGAGGTGCCCGTAATTGATGAACTGCTGGTAGACCATCGCGACGTTGCGCTCGCGCACCGGCACGCCGGTGACATTCTGCCCGTTGAACCAGACTTCCCCGGCGCTCGGCTTCAGCAGGCCGGCCATCAGGCGCATCAACGTGGTTTTGCCGGCCAGCGTCGGCCCGAGCAGGATGTTGAATCCCTGCGGCGCGAGAGCGACGTCGACCGGGTGGATGTGCACCTGCCCATCCACCCGCAGTCCGACGCCCCGAAGCTCGAGTCCCTGTCGGGTCACGAAATTATCGTTCAGGGCTTCGCCGCCCAGCGCTTCACCAGTTCGTCGTAATCGATGGTCTGGCCCTTCGGCTTCTCGTTGGCAAGCCGCGCCTTCGGGCCGTCGGGCCTGCCGAGCCACAGTTTCGCATCCTTCGGCTTGTTGAGCCGCGGGCCGCAGCCGCCGTAGACCTTCGCCCGTTCATCGGCCGCCTGCATGCGCGCCATCACGTCGTCCATTTCCTCCGCGAGGTGGTCCATCGCCTCCTGCGCCGTGGATGCGCCCGAATTCACCTCGCCGATGTTCTGCCACCAGAGCTGGGCGAGCTTCGGATAATCGGGCACGTTGATGCCGGTCGGCGTCCACAGCACGCGGTCGGGCGAGCGATAAAACTCGACCAGGCCGCCGAGCTTCGGCGCGCGATCGGTGAACGACTTGTGGCGGATCGTGCTGTCGCGGATGAATGTCAGCCCGACCTGGCTCTTCTTGACGTCCACCGTCTTCGAAACCGTGAACTGCGCATACAGCCATGCGGCCTTGCGCCGGTCGAGCGGCGTGGACTTCAAGAGCGTCCATGAACCCGCGTCCTGGTAGCCGAGCTTCATGCCCTCCTGCCAGTACGGTCCGTGCGGCGACGGCGCCATGCGCCACAAGAGCGTGCCCTTGTCGTCCACGGTGTTGTTGCCGTCCTTCTTCGGCTTGACCATTTCCGAAGTGAAGGCCGTGTACCAGAAGATCTGCTGAGCGACGTTGCCCTGCGACAGCGCCGGCAGCGACTGGTAGAAATCGTAGTCCGCGGCGCCGGGCGGCGCGTACTTGCGCAGCCATTCGTCCCATTTCCTGATCGCGTAAACCGCGGCCGGGCCGTTGGTCTCGCCGCCGCGCGACACGGAAGCGCCAGCCGGATTGCAGGATCCCTTCTCCATCCGGATGCCCCACTCGTCGATCGGGCGGCCGTTCGGCAATCCCTTCGAACTCGCGCCGGCCATCGACAGCCAGGCGTCGGTCATGCGCCAGCCGAGATCCGGCGCGCGCTTGCCGTAGTCCATGTGGCCGTAGATGCGCTTGCCGTCGATCTGCTTCACCTGGTTGCTGAAGAAATCGGCGATGTCCTCGTAGGCGGACCAGTTCACCGGCACGCCGAGTTCATAGCCGTACTTGTCCTTGAACCGCTTCCGGAGGTCCGGGCGCCTGAACCAGTCGTAGCGGAACCAGTACAGGTTCGCGAACTGCTGGTCGGGCAGCTGCCAGACCTTGCCGTCCGGGCCGGTCGTGAACGAAATGCCGATGAAATCCTTGATGTCGAGCGTCGGCAGCGTCACGGCCTTGCCCTCGCCGGCCATCCAGTCGGTCAGGTTCACCGTCGACTGCAGGCGCGAGTGCGTGCCGATCAGGTCCGAGTCGTTGATGTAGCCGTCGTAGACGTTGCGGTTGGTCTGCATCTGGGTCTGCACCGCCTGCACGACCTCGCCCTCGCCCAGCACCTGGTGATTCACCTTGATGCCGGTGATCTCCTCGAAGGCCTTGGCCAGGACTTTCGACTCATATTCATGCGTCGGGATCGTCTCCGACAGCACGTTGATTTCCATGCCCTTGAATGGCTTCGCGGCGTTGACGAACCATTCCATTTCCTTCAACTGCTGCTCTTTCGAGAGCGTCGAAGGCTGGAACTCCTTGTCAACCCATCGTTGTGCCGCCGCCATGTCGGCGCGGCTCGCGGTGACGGCGGCCGTCGCCAGGACGATTCCGAGGATTCCAGCGGCCAGCCGTTCTTCCTTCATGATGGCTCCGTTGGTGCGCCGAGTGACCCGCGGCATCGTAGCAGCGAACCGCGAACGAATGCACACCGCCCCCGCTAAAGGATGCCCTGCACGCTGCTCCCTTCACTGCCCGGGCGGTTTCGAGCATGATCGGCTACCCGCCGCAGGGGTCCCCGATGACCGAATCGTCCGACGTCAACGACTTCCAGGCCGAGATCATCCGGCGCTACGACGCGCCGATGTACCGCGCCATGCTGGAGGTATACGGCGACCAGATCCATCCGGGTTTCCTGGAGGATGGCGACGACGACATCCGTGCGGCGGCGCTGCGCGCGACTGCCCGGCTCGCGGAGCTCGCGAACATCGCGCCCGGCGCAAACGTGCTCGAGACGGCCTGCGGCGTCGGCGGCACGGCGCGCTACCTGGCGGCAAAGCGCGGCGCCAGGGTCGTTGCCACCAACATTGCACGCTCCCAGCTCGCCATCGCTGTGGATTGGACCAGGAACGCTCCGGGCGCCGACCGCATCCGCTACGAATACGCCGACTATCACGCCCTGCCGTTCGCCGACTCGAGCTTCGACGTCTACTGGTGCCAGGATTCCCTGCTGTTCTCCACGGACAAGCCGCGCGCGCTCGCCGAGGCGGCACGCGTCCTGCGGCCCGGCGGCACGATCGCGATCTCGGATCTCGTCGTCGTCGGCAAGCCGGCGCCGGATGCTGCTGCCCTTCTTACCGAAATCTCCGCAGCAGGCTTCTGGTCCGCCGAGGATTATCGAAAGGGCCTCATCGCCGCCGGGTTCGAGGGAATCGCCGTCGAGGACTGGGGCCGTCACGTGCTGCCGTCATTCGACCTCCTGACGGCGGATATCGCGGCCAAGCGCGCGCAACTCGCCGCGATCGCAAGCGCGGCGGACGTCGCCGAGACGCTGGAACGCTATGCGCTGTGGTGCAAGGCGTCGCGCACCGGCAATCTCGGCTGGTCGGCGCTCGTCGGGACCAGGCGGCCACGAACGTGAATAGCGCTGCCGGACGCGCGGCCACCAGTCGCGATGCGCTCTATGCTGAAGTCCTGCGCCTGGTCCAGGCGACGAAATTTTCGCGAAGCCGACGCGCGCTGCCGCGAACTGAATGCCGCGCGCGATTCGTTCGCGCCGGGCTTCCTGCTGGCGAGCGTGATCGCCCAGCACCTCAACGAGCACGGACGCGCGCTGCAACTCGCCGAGCGCGCCGTCGCCGCCGCCCCGGGCGATTCCTCGACGCTGCTGCGGCTCGCACAGTGCCTCGATGGATTTCGGCGGCGTGCGGATGCCCTGCGCGTCGCCACAGCGGCCGAGGAGGCCGCCGGCGACAATCCGCGCGCGCTTGCGTCAATCGGCCTGTTCTACAGCGCGGCGGACGAGCACGCGCTTTCTCTGGCCGCCTATGACCGCGCCTGCCGCCTGGCGCCAGACGACGCGCTCCTCTTGTACAGCCGTGCCGTGCTGCGCAAGAACCTGGGCCAGCTCGACGAATCGGAAGCCGACTACGACCGCGTCCTGCAACTCGACCCGAAGCACTACGAGAGCTGCACGAACCGCGCCAACCTGCGAACGCAGACCCCGGAACGCAATCACGTGGCGCAACTCGAGGCCATGCTCGAGCGCGGAGACGCCGACGAAGCGGGCGAAATCCAGCTTTGCTACGCCCTCGCCAAGGAATATGCGGACCTGGGCCGGTACGAACAGTCATGGACCCTGCTCGCGCGCGGCGCGCGCCTGCGGCGCCGGCAACTGACGTACGACTTCGCCGCGGACCTCGGCGTCGTGGATTCCATGATCGAAGCCTGGCCCGAGGGCCCCTCGAAACCGGCCGCCAACGCCGCGGACGACGCGCCGATCTTCATCGTCGGCCTGCCGCGCGCCGGATCGACGCTCGTCGAACGCATCCTGTCGAGCCACTCCGGGGTGCGCGCGGCCGGCGAGTTGCGTCATTTCATGCTGGCGTTCGCGTCCGCCGCGCGCGCGAATGCCGGGCGACGACCTGCCGCAGCGGCAGGCGATCGCGCTTTCGCCGCGAGCTCGATTTCGCCGCGCTCGGCCACGACTACCTGGCGCGCTGCCGGCCGGCAGCCGGCTCGGCGCCGCGGTTCATCGACAAGATGCCGGTCAATTACCTCTATTGCGGCCTGATCCGGCGCGCGCTGCCGAACGCGAGGATCGTCCATGTCGCGCGCACGCCGCAGGCCGCCTGCTACGCGATCTACCGGATGCTGTTTCGTGACGGCTATCCGTTCTCCTACGACCTCGACGAACTCGCGCAGTACTACATCGCGTACCGCCGCCTGATGGATCACTGGCAGCGCACGATGCCGGGCGTCATCCACGAACTGTCCTACGAGCGCCTGGTCGCCGATCAGGAAGGCGAGACGCGCCGGCTCCTCGAATTCTGCGGCCTCGCATGGGAGGACGCCTGCCTCGACTTCCACCTGAATCCGGCCGCGAGCGCCACGGCCAGCGCGCACCAGGTGCGCCAGCCCATCTATCGCTCGGCCGTCGACGAGTGGCGCCACTACGCGGCGCAGCTCGCCGGACTGCGCAGCCGCCTCGAGGCGGCGGGCATCGTCGTCGAGGCCACCGGATGAGCCCGCCGAAATCAGCGCGGATCCGGCCGGTGCACGCCGTGCTGTTCGACATGGACGGCACATTGGTCGACAGCGAAATACACTCGGACCAGTCGGTCAGCGGCGTGCTCGCTCAATACGGACTCGCGGATTTCAGGCTGCCGCACACCGACACTCAGGGCCGGACCTGGATCTACATCGCCGAAAAAATCCGCGAACGCACGAAGATCGACCGTCCCGCGACGACGATCGCGGCCGACCTGCTCGCGCACTGGAATGACGTCGCCACCGACGTGAAGCCAATCCCCGGGGCGCCGGAAGCCGTGCGCGCCGCGGCGGCGCGCAAGCTGAAACTCGGCGTCGTGTCGTCGAGCCCGCGCTCGGTGATCGACTCGTTCCTCGACAAGCTCGGCGTGGACGACTGCATCGACCTGCGTGCGCGCATCGGCGGCGACTCCGTCAGCAGGACCAAGCCGGACCCGGAGGGTTACCTGCTCGCGGCACGCGCGGTCGGCGTCGATCCCGCGGAGACGCTGGTGTTCGAGGACAGCCAGGCGGGATTGATGGCGGCGAGGGCCGCCGGCATGCGCTCCGTGTTCGTCACCTGCTGCGCGTCGGACATCGAATCGAATACGGCGCTGGCCACCGCAAGCTGCACGCATTACCGGACGCTGCCGCCCCGTTTCTGGGACGATATTGCGGACGGCGGCCTCGATCTCGCCAACAGGTCATTCAAATGAATGCGACGAAACAGGAACTGCTGCGCCGCTACCGGATCCAGTTGTTCACCGCGACCTGGCTCTCCTACGCCGGCTTCTACTTCGTCCGCAAGGTTTACGCGGTCCTCAAGCATCCGTTGAAAGAGCAGTTCGGCCTCGACGACGTGCAGATTGCCTTGCCGTGGACCATCTATCTCGTCACCTACATGCTGGGCCAGTTCGTCGCCGCCTGGCTCGGCAAGCGCGTGGAGAGCCGGCGCGTACTCGCCTGGGGCATGGTCATCGCGGCCGCCTGCAACATCTTCCTCGGCTGGCTCGTCGATTCGCATGTCGCGAGCGTGTTCCTGTGGATGTGCGTGACCATGGGCATCCACGGCCTGGCGCAGGCCACGGGCTGGCCGCACAACGTCGCACTGTTCGCGAACTGGACGCGCCGGTCCGAGCGGGGAACGTATTTCGGCATCTGGGGCACCTGCTACCAGATCGGCGGCATCGCCGGGAAGGGACTCGCCGGATTCCTGCTCGGCTGGCTCGGCATGGCCTGGTCGTTCTACGGCTCGAGCATCGTGCTGCTCGCATTCACGCTGTACTTCGTCATCTACGCGAAAGAGAGGCCGCAGTCGGTCGGCCTGTCTCTCGAGGACGATGCGGAACCCGATGTCTCCGCCGTGGGCACGGTGAGCGAGGCCGCAGCGCGCGAGCCGCCGCTGCCGAAGGGATTCCTCGGCTCGATCGTCGCGATGGGCCTGATCTACTTCGGCTTCAAGTTCCTGCGCTACGCGCTCGACAGCTGGTCCGCACTGATTCTGGGCGAGCATTTCCAGATGAGCGACTCGGTCGCCGCCTACTGGTCCACCGCCTTCGACTGGATCGGCTTCCTCGGCGTGATCGTCGGCGGCATCTGGTCGGACCGCATCCCGGGTTCGCGGCGCACGCCGGTGATTTTCTGGATGACGGCCGGTTGCCTCGTGTTCACGACGCTGATGTGGTTCGTCGGACTGACCTCGCCGGTGCTGTTCATTGCGCTGCTCGGCTTCATCGGGTTCACGGCGATGGGGCCCGACTCGCTGCTTTCCGGCGCCTGCGCGATGGACGTCGGGAGCCGGCGCCAGGCGGCGCTCGCCGCCGGCGTCATCAACGGCTTCGGATCGATCGGCCCGATACTGCAGGAGCCGATCATCGGCTGGCTGAAGCAGAACCGCGGGCTGGAATCGGTGTTCCTGCTGCTGGTGGGGGTCGTGTTCCTGACGACCGTCGCGACCGGGCTGCTGGCCCGCTTCGAACGGCGCCGCGGAATCTGACTTCCGTCAGGAAGCGATGAAGGAAAGCTCGCGCGCGAGATGCTGCACGAGCGCGCGGCCGCCGAACAGCGAGTCCACCTTGCCCGGCACCTGGGAGCGGCGCAGCAGGACCACGCCGCCCGCCTCTTCGACGAGCGCCTGCGTCGGCAGGATGTCCCAGGGATTGAGCGCGGGATCCAGCATCGCCGAGAGCGCGCCGCTGATCACGAGGCCGTGGCCGAAGCAATCCGTGTAGCCGCGCACATAGCCGTGCAGCGCTGACAGGCGGCTGTAATCGTCGAAGCGCCGGGCCGCGACGAATTGCGCGATGTCGCCCACGCCGATGATGGCGTCCTCGATGGCGACCGGATCCGGAATGCGCAGCGGATTCCCGTTGCAGGTGACGCCCTGTCCCCTGGCGCCCGCATAGGTCAACCCGGGGATCGGCAGGTGGATGACGCCGAGGACCGGCCGTTCGTCCTCCATGTCCTGCAGGGCGATCATCGTCCCGAACAGCGGCACGCGGTGGATGAACGAGCGGGTGCCGTCGATCGGGTCGATGGTCCAGCGCCAGCGCGTGCCCTCGCCCGTAAATCCCTGCTCCTCGCCAAGGATGTCCAGCGGCCCGATGGATGCCTTCGAGAGCAGATGCGCGCGAATCACCGCTTCCGCCTCCTGGTCGGCGAGCGTCACCGGCGATCCGTCGCGTTTCTGCTGCACGCCGAGATCGTGGCTGCCGAAGTATTTCCGGATGCAGACAGACGCGGCGAGCGCCGCATCGACGGCAGTCTGCAGCAATTGCTTCAGCTGGTTGTCGTTCATCTGATACCCTTCCGGAGTCCGCAGCATAATCAAAACACCGCACCGATGCGTGAATCCATGGACCCGCGGGCATTCGTCGCCGGCCTCGCCTGCTGGCACGGGCCGGTCGATCCCCAGCCGATCCCGGGCGGCATCACCAACCTGAATTTCGGCGTCGTCGACCGGGGCGTGCGCTATTTCGTCCGGATCGGCGACGACATACCCGAGCACGGCATCGTGCGGGCAAACGAGCTGGCGGCGAACCGCGCGGCGCACGCGGCTGGGATCGCGCCCGCCGTGATCCATTCTCAGCCGGGCGCGCTGGTGCTCGAGTTCATGCCGGGACGGACATTCGCGCCGGCCGATGTGCGCGACCCCGGCAATCTCGGGCGCATCGTGGATCTCCTGAAGCGCTGTCACCGCGACATACCAGGACAGTTGCGCGGCGCCAGGCCGGTGTTCTCCGTCTTTCAGGTCGTGCGCGACTATGCACGCACGCTCGCCACCGCCGGCAGCCGGCACTGCCCGACACTTCCACGGCTGCTCGACTCGGCCGCGTGCCTGGAGGCTGCTCTGGGCGAGGCCGACACGGTCTTCGGTCACAACGACCTGCTCGCGACCAACTTCATCGACGACGGCAAGCGCCTGTGGCTCGTCGACTGGGAATATGCGGGATTCAACTCGCCGCTCTTCGATCTCGCGGGACTGGCCTCGAACAACGAATTCCCGGTGAGCCTGCGCAATCGGATGCTCGAGCTGTATTTCGGGAGCCCGCCCGACGAACAACTCGGCCTGCGTTTCGCCGCGATGACCGCGGCGTCGCTGCTACGCGAGACAATGTGGAGCATGGTGTCGGAGATCCACTCGAAGGTCGACTTCGACTACCGCGCCTACACCGCGGAGAACCTGGCGCGTTTCGAGGCGGCGCTCGCCGCCTTCGACGAACGGGGCGGCCAATGAGCGGACTGCCCAGGTCAGCCCGGATCGTGATCGTCGGCGGCGGCATCATCGGCTGCTCGGTCGCCTATCACCTGGGCAGGATGGGCATCACGGACTGCATCCTGATCGAGCGCGGCAAGCTGTCGTGTGGCTCGAGCTGGCATGCCGCGGGTCTGGTCGGGCAGCTGCGCAGCAATGCCAACGTGACGCAGCTCCTCGGTTATTCGGTTGCGCTCTACGACAAGCTCGAAGCGGAGACCGGGCTCGCGACCGGCTGGAAGATGAATGGCGGCCTGCGGCTCGCCTGCAACGCCGAACGCTGGATCGAAGTGAAGCGGCAGGCGACAACTGCGCACAGCTTCGGCCTCGAGATGCACCTGCTGTCGCCCTCGGAGGCGCGCGATCTCTGGCCGCCGATGATCGTGGACGACGTCGTCGGCGCCGCGTTCCTGCCCACCGACGGCCAGGCGAACCCGGGCGACATCGTCCAGGCGCTCGCGCGCGGCGCGCGGACCGGCGGCGTCGCAATCAACGAAGAGACGCGAGTCACCGGCATCCGCGTGGAGAACGGAATCCTGCGCGGCATCGAGACGGATCGCGGCGCGATCTCCTGCGAGAAGCTCGTGCTGTGCGCCGGACAATGGACGCGCGACCTCGGGCTCCTGGCCGGCGTCAGCGTGCCGCTGGTCTCGGTGCAGCACCAGTACCTGGTCACGACCCCGATCGAGGGCGTGACGCGCGGGCTGCCGACGCTGCGCGATCCGGACCGCCTCACCTATTACAAGGAAGAAGTGGGCGGCCTCGTGATGGGCGGCTACGAGCCGAATCCGATTCCCTGGGCGACCGGCGGCCTGCCGTCCGATTTCCAGTTCACGCTGCTCGATTGCGACTGGGATCACTTCACGCCGATCATGGAGCAGGCGATGGCGCGCGTGCCTGCGCTCGCGACGGCGGGCGTCAAGCAGCTCGTGAACGGCCCCGAGAGTTTCACGCCCGACGGCAACTTCATCCTCGGCCAGGCGCCGGAGGTGAAAAACATCTTCGTCGGCGCGGGATTCAACGCTTTCGGCATCGCCTCCGCCGGAGGCGCCGGCATGGCGCTCGCCGAATGGGTCGTTCACGGCGAGCCGCCGAGCGACCTGTGGCCCGTGGACATCCGCCGCTTTGGCCGTCATCACCAGGACATCGACTGGGTGCGGACCCGCACGCTCGAGGCCTACGGCAAGCATTACACGATGGCGTGGCCTTCCGAGGAGTATGCGACAGGAAGACCATTGCGAAAGTCCCCGCTCTACGAGCGCCTGAAAGCCGCGGGCGCGGTCTTCGGGGAAAAGCTCGGCTGGGAACGGCCGAACTGGTTCGCGGATCTCGCCGCTGGCGAGAGGCCGGAAGACGTCTATACCTACGGGCGCCCAAACTGGTTCCAGGCGGTCGGGCGAGAACATCGTACGACGCGGGAGTGCGTAGCACTCTTCGACCAGACCTCATTCGCGAAATTCAGGATGACCGGCCGCGACGTCGAGGCCGCACTCTCCTGGATTGCCGCCAATGACGTGGCGAAGCCGCCGGGCGCGTTGACCTACACGCAGATGCTGAACGCGCGCGGCGGCATCGAATGCGACCTGACCGTCGCCCGCCTCGCGGGAGACGATTTCTACATCGTCACCGGCACCGGCTTCGCGACCCACGACTTCGACTGGATCTGCCGCAACATTCCCGCCGGCCTCGATGCCCGGCTCGACGATGTGAGCGACCGGTATTCGGCGCTTGCACTGATGGGGCCCCGCGCCCGCGACACGCTGTCGGCCGTAACGCGAGACGACGTGTCGAACGCATCCTTTCCGTTCGCGCAATGCAGGCGGATCCACATTGCCGGCGCGGAAGTGATTGCACTGCGCGTGACCTACGTCGGCGAGCTCGGCTGGGAGTTGCACGTACCGGTGGACGCAGCGCCGGCCGTCTACGACGCCATCATGGAAGCGGGCCGGCCGCAGGGCATCATCAACGCCGGTTACCGCGCGATCGAAACGCTGCGCCTCGAGAAGGGCTACCGCGCCTGGGGCGCCGACATCGGCCCCGATCATTCGCCGCTGATGGCCGGGCTCGGCTGGGCGGTGAAATTGAAGAGCGGCATGCCGTTCCTCGGCCGCAAGGCGCTCGAGGAGCAGAAGAAGCGTCGCCTGCCGCGGATGCTCGCCTGCTTCACGGTGGATGATCCCGCCATCGTGCTGCTGGGGCGCGAGACGATCTTCAGGAACGGCCGGCGCGCGGGCTGGCTGACGAGCGCGGGCTTCGGCCACACGCTGCAAAAACCCATCGGCTACGGTTATGTACGCGAGCCGGAAAATGGCGTCGACGCCAGATACGTGTCGTCGGGCGCCTATGAACTCGAAGTCGCCACCGAGCGAGTGCCGGCTTCCGTGTCCCTGACGCCCCTTTACGATCCCGGTATGACCCGCATCAAGGCCTGATGCAAAATGACGCATGAGCGCCAGTGACGCATTCGATCTCCTCATCGTGGGCGGCGGCATCAACGGCGTCGGCATCGCCCGCGACGCGGCCGGCCGCGGCCTGCGCGTGCTGCTGGTCGAGCAGGCGGGCCTCGCGCACTACACGTCCTCGGCGACCACCAAGCTGGTGCACGGCGGCCTGCGCTATCTCGAATATTTCCAGTTCCGCCTGGTGCGCGAGTCGTTGACGGAACGCGAGCACCTGCTGTCCATCGCGCCGCATCTCGTCAGTCGCATGCGCTTTGTGCTGCCTTACAAGAGCTGGCTGCGCCCGGCCTGGGCGGTGCGCCTCGGACTCTTCCTCTACGATCGGCTCGGCAGCCGCAGCACGCTCGAGCCGTCGGCAGCCGTGCGCTTTGCAAAGTCACCTTACGGGAAGCCGCTGCGGCACAGCATCCGTCGCGGATTCGCCTATTCCGACTGCACGGTCGACGACAGCCGTCTCGTCGTGCTGACCGCCAGGGATGCCGCCGAGCGTGGCGCCGTCGTGCGCGTCGGTCATCGCCTGGTGCGCGCGGCGCGCGAGCGCGGCCTGTGGCGGGCCGACATCGACTGCGAAACGACGCGGCAGGCGTACACGGTGAGCGCGCGCGCCATCGTCAACGCGGCGGGGCCGTGGATCTCGAATGTGCTGTCAACATGCCGGGGCAGCATCAGCCAGCAGTCGGTGCGCCTCGTCAAGGGCAGTCACATCGTCGTGCCCCGCCTCTACGAGGGGGATCACGCCTACGCGCTGCAGCACGCGGACCGCCGGCTGATCTTCGTCATTCCCTACCGCGACGACTTCACGCTGATCGGCACGACCGACGTGCCCTGGCAGGGCGAACCGGGGCCTGCCTCGATCGCGCCGGCAGAGACGGAATACCTCTGCCAGACGGTCAACCGCTATTTCGAGCGGCAGATCGCGCCGGCCGATGTCGTCTGGAGTTACGCGGGCATTCGCGCGCTGTGGGACGACGAGGCGTCGAATGCCTCGGCGGTCACGCGCGATTACGTGCTCGACGTCGATGCGGCGGAAGACGAGGCACCGGTGCTGTCCGTATTCGGCGGCAAGATCACGACCTACCGGCGGCTCGCGGAACTCGCGCTCGACAGGCTCGAGCCGCATGCTGGGGCCGCTGGCCCCGGCCTGGACGCTGTCCGCGCCGCTGCCCGGCGGCGACATTCCGGGCGGTGACATGCAGTCATTCGCTGCCGAAGTCGGCCGACGCTGGCCATTCCTCGACGAGCCGCAGGCCCGGCGCCTCGCCCATGCCTACGGCACGCGCACGGCGCGGCTGCTGGATGGCATCGATTCGCGCGAGGACCTGGGCGCGCAGTTCGGCGGTGGCATGACGCGCGTGGAGGTCGACTACCTGGTCCGCGAGGAATGGGCGAGGTCTGCGGAAGACATCTACTGGCGGCATTCGAAGACCGGCCTGCACGCCTCGCCCGCGGACCAGCAGAACCTCGCCGCCTACCTGCGAAGCATCGATCGCCTGCGGCCGGCGCTGACAACGTCATGAGCCGCCCGCGCCACATACTCGCGATCGACCAGGGCACGACCTCGACGCGCAGCATCGTGTTCGATGAGCTCGGGCTTGCGCTCGCGATCGCGCGGCGCGAACTGCGCCAGCATTACCCGGCGGCAGGCTGGGTCGAGCACGACGCGGAAGACATCTGGCGCGATACCCTCGCAACCGCGCGTGAGGCGATCGAGCGTTCGGGCCTCGGCACGCACGACATTGCCGCGATCGGCATCACCAACCAGCGCGAGACGGCGGTGGTGTGGGAACGGAGCACCGGCAAGCCGATTCATCGCGCCATCGTCTGGCAGGACCGGCGTACCGCCACGACCTGCGCGCGCCTGAAGGGCGACGGCACCGAGGAGCTGGTCCGGTCGCGCACCGGGCTCCTGCTCGATCCATATTTCTCCGGCACGAAAGTCAGCTGGCTGCTCGACCAGGTGCCAGGTGCGCGCTCGCGCGCGGAACGCGGCGAGCTCGCTTTCGGCACCATCGACAGTTTCCTGCTGTGGCGCCTGACGGGCGGCAGCGTGCATGCAACCGATGTGACGAATGCGTCCCGCACGATGCTGTTCGACATTCATCGCGGAGAGTGGGACGAGGAACTGCTGCGCCTGATCCGCGTGCCGCGCGCGATGCTCCCCGAAGTGAAGGACAGCAGCGCCGTCTACGGCACGACCGCGCCGGGCCTGTTCGATCGGCCCATTCCGATCGGCGGCATCGCCGGCGACCAGCAGGCGGCGCTGATCGGCCAGGCCTGCTTCGAACCCGGCATGATCAAGTCCACCTACGGCACGGGATGCTTCCTGCTGCTCAACACCGGCGAGACGCCGGTGCTGTCGCGGCATCGCCTGCTGACGACGCCGGCCTATCGCATCGGCGGCCGCACGACCTATGCGATGGAGGGCTCGATCTTCGTCGCAGGCGCCGCCATCAAGTGGCTGCGCGACGGGCTCGGCATCATCAAGGACGCCGCCGAGACGGCCGCGCTCGCGATGCAGGTGCCGGACAGTCACGGCGTGTACATGGTGCCGGCATTCGTCGGGCTCGGAGCCCCGCACTGGGTGCCTGATGCACGTGGATTGATTTGTGGTTTGACGCTCGATGCCACCGGCGCGCACCTCGCGCGCGCAGCGCTCGAGTCGGTGGCCTTCCAGACCCTCGACCTGGCCGCAGCGATGGCCGGCGACGGCGCGCAGGGCGCGGCCGCCATTCGCGTCGACGGCGGCATGGCGGCCAATGACTGGTTCTGCCAGTTCCTCGCGGACGTGGTCAACGCGCCCGTCAAGCGCCCGACGCAACTCGAGACGACGGCGCTCGGCGCGGCATTCCTCGCCGGACTCGCGACCGGCGTCTGGCCGGACCTGAAGGCCGTCGCCGCGACTTGGGCAACCGGCGCGACATTCACGCCGGGCATTGCGCCTCAGCGGCGCGCGGAATTGATCGCCGGGTGGAAGAATGCGCTGCAGCGGACGCTTTTTCAGTCGTGACCTGCGAGAGCCTGTCCGAATCCTATTTGTTGCCCCGAAACAACGACTTATCGCCGCAATCGGTCATCGCTCTGCGGCCGGCAATCGTTGCGCGGCCGGGGTAAGAAGCTCAAACTGTCATAGTCCGCATGTATGAATACGACAACAGTTGCTGCGGCATCGAATTGTTGACCAAAAGAATGCATCAGGAGGATTCATGACGGCATCAGTGAAGAGGGCGCCGCTCACGCGCGCGTTCAATATTGCGGCGGCTGTCGCGAGCGTACTCGCGGCCGCGAATGTGCAGGCGGCCGACACGGATCAACCCGCGGATACGACACTGGAAGAAGTCCTGGTGTTCGGTCGTGGCCAGTCGCGGCAGGTCGCCGAGGTCAGCGCCATCGAGATCGAGCAGGCAGCACCCGGCACCAGCGCGCTCAAGATCATCTCGAAGCTGCCTGGCGTCAGTTTCCAGTCCGCGGATCCTTACGGTGCCTACGAGTGGTCGACGCGCATTACGGTGCGCGGCTTCAACCAGAACCAGCTCGGCTTCACGCTCGACGGCGTGCCGCTCGGCGACATGAGCTACGGCAACCATAACGGGCTGCACATCAGCCGCGCGATTTCCTCCGAGAACATCGGCAACGCCGTCCTCTCGCAGGGCGCAGGCTCGCTCGAGACCGCCTCGAGCAGCAACCTCGGCGGCACATTGCAGTTCTACTCGATGGATCCCTCACACGAGCTTGGCCTGAATGTCGCACTCACCGGCGGCAGCGATTCGGACCAGCGCGGATTCATCCGCTTCGAGACGGGCGATCTCGGCGCCGTGGGCGCACGCGCCTACATCAGCTACACGAACCAGCAGACCGACAAGTGGAAGGGATTCGGCGAGCAGAAGCAGGAAGCGGTCAACTTCAAGTTCGTGCTGCCGATCGGCGACAACGGCAAGCTGACCGGGTTCTACAACTGGTCGGACCGCCAGGAAAACGACTACCAGGACCTGTCATTCGACATCATCAGCCGTCACGGCTACGACTGGGACAATCTCTCAGCCCCGAGCGAGTGGCCACTGATGGTCCAGGTGGCGAACATCTACCAGGCGTGTGCTGCGGGTCCTCCGTGCTATCCAGGCGGCCCGTACCCCTCGGGGCTTGCATCTCCGGATGACTCCTATGCGAACGCGGCGGGCCTGCGCAAGGACGACCTCGGGGGCGTGACGCTGAATCTGCCCATCGGTGAAAAGCTCACCTGGGACACGACCATTTACGCGCACAAGAACTGGGGGCAGGGAATCTGGTTCACGCCATACCTGTCGACAGCCGCATCGTTCGTGATCAACGGTTCCGGAGCGCCGGATGGCCACGGCGGCACGATATCGCTCGCGAACTCGGCGCCGATCTCGGTCCGCACGACCGAATACAGCATCGATCGCAGCGGCATGACGTCGGCTCTGACATGGACTCTGGGCAACCACACCGTCAGCACCGGCCTCTGGACCGAAGGCAACGACTTCCACCAGGCGCGTCGCTTCTACGGACTCGAGCTGGCGGCCCCGCAGCGGGATTCGCTCGAATTCATGAGGGATCCATTCTTCACGCAATGGGAATACGCCTTCAGCACCAGCACCAACCAGTTCTTCGTGCAGGATGTCTGGGGGATCGGTGACGACCTGAAGGTGAACTTCGGCTTCAAGACGCTCAGCGTGCAGAACAAGGCCAAGGCAATCGTCGATACGCGCTTCGCCACGAGCCTGGCGGGAACGATCAAGGCCTCCGACGATTTCCTGCCGCAGGTCGGCTTCAACTACCAGATGAACGACTCGCAGGAGATGTTCGGCGCGATCACGAAGAACATGCGCGCTTTCATCGCCGCCGCGACCGGCGCATCGCCGTTTGCAACTTCTCCGGATAATTTCCAGCTGCTGCAGAACAGCGGCGGCCTGAAGCCGGAGACATCGACGACATATGAACTGGGCTGGCGCTACAACGTCGCCGATCTCCAGGCGGTGGCTGCGGTCTACTACGTCGACTTCAAGGACCGGCTGCTGGGCAACACGATCGGCGCCGGTATCGTCGGTAACCCGGTGGTGCTGCAAAACGTCGGCGACGTGCGGACGACTGGCGCCGAACTGGGGGTGCGCTGGGCGTTCATGGATGACTGGAGCTGGTACACCTCGCTGAGCTATAACCAGTCGGAGTATCAGGACGACGTCACACGCATCGATCTCGGCGAGGGCGGCGTTCCGATCACGACCATCATCCCGACCGGCGGCAAGAAAGTCGTTGATGCGCCGCAGGAACTGCTCAAGTCGGAGCTCAGCTACGACAACGGCACGATCTTCGGCAAGCTTGGGGTTGATTTCACCGGCGAACGTTACTTCACGTACACGAACAGCCTGTGTGATCCGCTGACCCCGCCCTGTCCCGCGAACGGTGATGGCCAAGGCAAGGTCAAGTCCTACACCGTGGCCAACATGAGCCTCGGTTATCGGTTCAAGGACTTCGGGTTCGGCAAGAACCTGTCGATCCAGGCCAACGTCACGAACCTGACCGACGAGAAATACATCTCGACGATCGGTTCGAATGGCTTCGGCAATAGCGGTGACAACCAGACATTCCTGGCTGGCGCGCCGTTGCAGTGGTTCGTGTCGCTGCAGGGCCAGTTCTGACCTGACAGACATTCACTCCGCCCCGGCCGGACCCATCGCGGTCCGGCCGGCGTGGAGTCCACCTGGCACCCCCGCCCCACGGGCCGGGGAAGCGAGTGCAAGCATGAAGCTTCACAGATCCGTCGTTGCGGCCGTCATCGGCTTGCTCGCCGCCGGCAACCTGGCAGCCGCGCCCCGGACGCCGATCGAGCACGTCATCGTGATCGTCGGCGAGAACCGCACCTTCGACAACCTGTTCGCGACCTACCGGCCGAAGTCGCGGCAGGCCGTCGGCAACCTGCTGTCGCGCGGCATCGTGCGAGCCGACGGTTCGCCGGGCCCGAATTTCAATCTCGCCGAACAGCACACCGCCGAAGTCCTCGACGTCTACACGCCGACGCCGAAGGTGACCGGCACTTATTCCACGCTGCCGCAGCCCTACGCCTTCGGCGCGTTCGGCCAGCAGCACGACGTCCCGGACGCGCGCTTCAGCAACCAGCTGCCGAACGGCCCGTACCAGATCACGCAGCACGTGGGCTACGGCGCGCACACCGGCGACCCGATCCATCGCTTCTTCCAGATGTGGCAGCAGATCAACGGCGGCAAGAAGGACCTGTTCGTCTGGACCGCGGAAACGGTCGGCATGGGCGGCAGCAACGTCGCGGCCGAATTCGGGCCCGGCCGCAACTACCAGGGCGGCGTCTCGATGGGCTTCTACAACATGGCAGCCGGCGACGCCGAGTATTTCCGTTCGCTCGCGGACAGGTACGCGCTCGCCGACAACTACCACCAGCCGATCCTCGGCGGCACGACGGCCAACTATTTCGCGCTGGCGACAGCCGGTGACGTCGGTTTCTACACGGCTGACGCCCAGCCTGCGGTGCCGCCCGCCAAGATGATCGAGAACCCGAATCCCCAGCCCGGCACGAACAACTGGTACACCGAGGACGGCTACCAGGGCGGCACGCTCGTCGCCTGCGCGGACCGGTCCGCTCCCGGCGTGGCGCCGATCCATGACTATCTCGCGAGCCTGCCTTACAAGGCCTTCCGCGAGGGCAACTGCGAGCCCGGCAATTACTACATGGTCAACAACCTCGAGCCCGCCTACCTGCCGGATGGCGGCTTGCGGCAGGGCACGGCGGTATTGCCCGTGCTGCCTCCGCAGACGATGCGCAACATCGGCGACGCGATGACTGCCGGCGGCGTGTCGTGGAAGTGGTATTCCGGCGGGCGCAACGACGGCAAGAACACGGACAAGGAATACTGCGCGATGTGCGACACGCTCAGTTATTTCACATCGACGATGACCGGCCCCGATCGCGCAAAGCTCCAGGACCTGCAACAGTTCTACGTGGACGTAAAGGACGCGGCGACCTTCCCAGCGGTTTCCGTGATCGCGCCTTACGACAGCGTTTCCGGCCACCCGGGCTATGCGATGGAGCCGTCATTCGACGAGCTGGTGCGCGGCATCATCGACCGGCTGCGGGCCAATCCGGAGGTCTGGAAACGCACGGTGATTCTCGTGACCTTCGACGAAGGCGGCGGCTATTACGACTCGGGCTACGTGCAACCGATCGACTTCTTCGGCGACGGCACGCGCATTCCGCTGCTCGCGATCTCGCCGTACGCGCGCTCAGGGCACGTCGACCACACGTATTACGATCACGCCTCGATCGCCAAGTTCATCGAGTACAACTGGAGCCTGCCGCCGATCACGGAACGCAGCCGCGACAACCTGCCGAACCCGGTGCACACGGCCGACGATCCCTACGTGCCGGTGAATCGCCCCGCGATCGGCGACCTGACGAATCTCTTCGACTTCAAGCGCAAACCGCGCCTGTAGCTGCCGCGCCCGTAGTGCCGGCGCTTCAGGCCGCGCCGCGCGCGGACAGCGCGCCGATGATTTCCGTCTCGCCGCAAACACCGAGCACCCGGCCGCCCTCGGCGAGCAGCACCGGGTGGCCGGTCCTGCGGCGCAGGTGAATCAGCGCCTGTAGCGAGAGCGTTGACGGCGCGACGATGACGGCGCGCTCGCCCTCGGCGCAGGCCGCGTCCTCCCCGACGACTTTCAGCGGATGCGGTTGCCCGTCGAGGCGCAACTCGGCCGGCGCCTGCTGCGGGTCGAGCTTCAGCTGGTAGTGCCGCGCATCGTCCAGGCACAGCGCGCCGTCGGAGCGGGCCATCTGCTCGCATTTGCGCATGATCATCGCGCCGGTCAGCACCGTGAGCGGGTTCATGTGCCGCACGAATTCGGCGACGTAGTCGTCGGCGGGGCGCAGCACGATGTCCTGCGCGCTGCCTGTCTGCACGATGCGGCCGTGATGCATGATCGAGATCCGGTCGCCGAGGCGCAGCGCCTCGTCGAGGTCGTGGCTCACGAACAGGATCGTCTTCTTCATCCGCTCCTGCAGCGCCAGCAATTCGTCCTGCAGCTTGTCGCGGATCAGCGGGTCGAGCGCCGAGAACGGCTCGTCCATCAGCAGGATGTCGGCCTTGGTCGCAAATGCGCGCGCGAGGCCGACGCGCTGCTGCATGCCGCCCGACAGCTCGCCGACGTCGCGATCCGCCCATTGCGTGAGGCCGACCAGTTCGAGCTGCTCCGCGACGATCTTGCGCCGCCCGGCCACGGATTCGCCGCGCAGCTCGAGCCCGAGCCCGACATTGTCCGCGACCGTGCGCCAGGGCAGAAGCCCGAACTGCTGGAACACCATCGCGACGCGCTCGCGCCGCAGGCGCCGCAGGCTCTCCGTGCCGCAATGGGCGACGTCGATCGGCGCATCCTTGTCGTCGATCAGCACCTGGCCGCGCGTGACGGCCGTCAGTCCGTTCGCGGCGCGCAGCAGCGTCGATTTGCCGGAGCCGGAGAGGCCCATCATCACGCAGATCTCGCCCGGCGCGATGCTGAGGCTCGCGCCGGCGACGCCGACGACCACGCCGCAGGCCGCGGATATCTCCTCGCGTGTCGCGCCGCCATCGAGCCGCGCGAGCGCGTCGCGGATCGCCCGCGCGTTCTTCCGCCCCTGCTCGCGGCTGAACAGGATGTCGACGTCCTGGAACTCGAGTGCGGCGTTCATCGGGACGCTCCACGGTCCCCTGGCCGGCTGATGCGGTCCAGGATGATCGCGAGCAGCACGATCGCAAAACCCGCCTCGAATCCGACGTCCACCTGCACGCTGTTGAGCGCACGCACGACCGGGACTCCGAGACCGCCGGCGCCGACCAGTGCCGCGATCACGACCATGGAGAGCGACAGCATGATGCACTGCGTGACGCCGGCCAGGATCATGGGCGTCGCGCTCGGCAGCTCGATCTTCCATAGACGCTGCAGCGGCGTCGCGCCGAATGCGTCGCCGGCTTCGAGCAGCGGCTTCGGCACGGAGGAAATCCCGAGGTGGGTCAGGCGGATCGGCGCCGGCAGCGCGAAGATCACCGTGGAAATCAGGCCGGGCACGACGCCGAGCCCGAACAGTACGAGCGTCGGGATCAGGTAGACGAAGGTCGGGAGCGTCTGCATCAGGTCGAGCACGGGCCTGAGCGCCGCGTAGAGCCGCGGCCGATGCGCGGCTGCGATGCCGATCGGCACGCCGAGCACCGTCGAAAAGAGCGCCGAGACGAACACCAGCGCCAGGGTCTCGAGCGTCGCCGCCCAGTAGCCCTGGTTCATGATGAATAGCAGCGCCGCGACGATGAAGATCGCGAGCCCGATCGAGCGATGCAGCAGCCAGGCGAGCGCCGCGACCAGGAGGATCAGGAGCGGCGCGGGCGTCCCGGACAGCAGGGCATTCACGCCGTCGACGGAGCCGCGGATCACGGTCGAAGTGCCGGCGAAAAACGCCTTGCCGTGCACCTTGATGAATTCGATGAAACCCGCGACCGCGCGGCCGAGCGGAATTTTGTGCCCGGTCACCCAGGGCTCGAAGCCACCGGCGGCGCGGGCGACGGGCGCCGGCGCGGATTCCTGCAATGCCGGCTTGCCGTCGAATGTCTTCACGCCTTCGAACCAGGTTTTCAGCGCTTCCGGATTGGACTTGAGCCAATCCTCCGCCGCCGCTTCCGGCGCCATATGCCCGTCGAGGATTTTCGCCATCAGCTCGCTTTCGCCGCGCAGCGTGAAGCGCAGGTTCTTCACCAGGAGCCCGACATTCGGGCATTCGCGCAGATAGCCCGCGCGGACATTC
>CAVVBV010000009.1:0-26635 GCA_963746545.1 uncultured Gammaproteobacteria bacterium | reverse complement strand
CCCCGCGACGACGCCCGCGTGATAGCTCGTGCCGCAGGCGACGATGTGCACCGACGTGGTGCGCTTGAAGACCTCCATCGCGGCCGGCCCGAAGGCCTGCGCCAGAAGCCGGCCGCCCGCGACGCGCTCGGACAGCGTTTCCGCCACGGCGCGCGGCTGCTCGTGGATTTCCTTCAGCATGTAATGGGCGTAGTCGCCCTTGTCGGCGGAATCGGCCGAAAGTTCCGACTCGTAGGGGCGGCGCTCGACGGCGCGGCCTGCGGCGTCCACGATCTGGATGCTCGCGTCGGCGAACACAGGCGACATCGCCTTCCTCGAGGATGATGAAGCGGCGCGTGACCGGCAGCAGCGCCGCGACGTCCGACGCGACGAAATTCTCGTCCTTGCCGATGCCGATCACGGCCGGGCAGCCGGCGCGCGCCATCACGATGCAGTCCGGGTCCTTGCCCCACATCGACGGCGAGCGAGTACGCGCCGTGCAGCTCGGCGACCGTCTTGCGCACGGCGGCAAACAGGTCCTTCGTGCTGCCCAGATGATGATGAATGCGGTGCGCGATGACCTCGGTGTCGGTCTCGGAGGCAAATTCGTAGCCGAGCCGCACGAGATCGTCGCGCAGCTCCTCGTGATTCTCGATGATGCCGTTGTGGACGATCGCGATGCCGTCGCGCGAGATGTGCGGATGCGCATTGCGCTCGTTCGGCACGCCGTGGGTCGCCCAGCGCGTGTGCGCGATGCCGAGGTGGCCTGCGGTGGGATGCGCCTTCAGCGCCTCGGTCAGTTTCGCGACCTTGCCGACCGCGCGCAGCCGCGAGACTTCCGTGCCGCCGTTCAGCACGGCGACGCCCGCCGAGTCGTAGCCGCGGTACTCGAGGCGCCTCAGGCCCTCGATCAGGATCGGGGACGACATCGCGTCCGGCGACTGCTCCGACGATTCCGCACATCGCGCCATTCTAGTCCAAAGCCGTCCCGCGCAGCCGGGGGGCCATTTCACAGAATCCTGCCATCGGCCCACGCCGGCGGTTCAGGCCTTTGGCTGGCGGATGCCGAGCCAGCGCAGCGCTTCGTCCCGGTTGCTGAAGAACTCGACGCGCACGCCGCGATTCATCGCGGCGATCTTGAAGAACTCGGTCTGCTCGTCGGGCACGTGCCCCTGCACGAAACAGGCCATCGCGAGACCCGGCGCGAGACGCGCGGCCGCGGCGGCGTTCTCGAAGGAATCCATCGTCGTCATGCGCCGCCCGGACACCGTGCCCTCGGTCAGCACGCGCCGCATGCCATGGCGCGCGCAGGCTTCGCCGACTTCCTTCCACAGGCGGTTCATGCGATCCGGAGTGATCTCGAATCCGGGCACGAGGCGGGCATATAGATACCCGTCGCACACTTCCAGCGTGCTTTCGGAATCCTGTCGGTGCCTGGTCTTCGGGGGTCATCCCGCAGTGGCTAACCGGGTTTCTTCGCCGGGCGTTTCCAGCCCTCCAGAGTCTGCTGCTTGGCGCGCTCCAGAGTCAACTTGCCGGCGGGCGCCGGCTTCGTGATCGTCGAGCCGGCCCCGATGGTCGCGTCCGCGCCGACCGACACGGGCGCCACCAGCATCGCGCCCGAGCCGATGAAGGCGCCGTCCCCGATGGTCGTGCGGTGCTTGTCCGCGCCGTCGTAATTGCAGGTCACCGTGCCGGCGCCGACATTGACCCGGGCGCCGATGGTCGTGTCGCCGAGGTAGGTCAGGTGGTTCGCCTTGCTGCCGGGGCCGAGTTCCGAATTCTTCACTTCGACGAAGTTGCCGACATGCACCTCGTCGGCGAGCTTCGTGCCGGGGCGCAGCCGCGCGAACGGGCCGATCACGCAGCGCGAACCCGTGCTCGCGCCCTCGATCACGCAATTGGCGCGCACTTCCGTGTCGGCGCCGATCTCGCAATCGCGCAAGACGCTTCCCGGGCCGATGCGCGCGCGATCGCCGAGCCGCACCTTGCCCTCGAGGATCACGTTGATCTCGAGCACGACGTCGCGGCCGCACTGGACCTCGCCGCGGATGTCCACGCGCGCGGGATCGACGATCGTGACGCCGGCGCGCATCAGCTCGGTCGCGCGATCGCGGCGGCGCGCCGCCTCCACTTCCGCGAGCTGCAGCTTGTCGTTCACGCCCAGTACCTCCGTGGCCGACGACGCGACGACGGCCTCGACCGAGACACCGTCCCGCACCGCGGCGACGATGCAATCCGGCAGATAGTACTCGCCCTGGGCGTTGTCGCGCCCGAGCGCCGAAAGCCAGCGCCGCAGCCGGCCTGCCGGCGCGGCCAGGAGGCCGGTGTTGACCTCCGCGATCGCCCGTTCCTTGTGATTCGCGTCCTTGTGCTCGACGATGCGCGCGACGCGCCCCGTCGTATCGCGGATCACCCGGCCGTAACCCGCCGGATCCGGCAGCACCGCGGTCAGGACCGCCAGCGATGTCGCGCCCGCGCGGCCGGCGAGGTCCGCAAGCGTCGCGGCGCGCACCAGCGGCACGTCGCCGTACAGCACGAGCACGACGTGATCGTCCGGGAATCGCCGGCATCGCCTGCTGCACCGCATGCCCGGTGCCCAGCTGCTCGGCCTGCAGCACCCAGTGAATCCCGCTGTCCGGGAAGGCCTCGCGCACGCGCTCGCCGCCATGGCCGTAAACCACATGGATCGCCGCGGGATTGAGCGAGCGCGCCGTGTCGATGACATGGGCCAGCAGAGGCCGGCCGGCCAGCGGCTGCAGCACCTTCGGCAGGTCGCTCGCCATGCGCTTGCCCTGGCCTGCGGCCAGGATGACGACGGATAAGGGGCATCGAGGAGGATTGTACCGGAGACCGCCTTGCCGACGCCGCATCGCCAGACACGCCTTCGCTTCGAGATTCATTTGTGGCAAGTTGTGGCAGCGGAAAGGGAGGCGAGACCTCGATGATCCGGAAAGCTCAAGTCAGGCCAGTACCGCCTGTACTCCCGCAGCAAGAATCCGAAGACGGGAAAGCGGAGAACCTCGGGACATTCACGACCCGCGCCGCTGCGGTTCAGCATGAACGGGAAGTCCAGTTCTTCAAGAGACGCGGGTAAGGCAGACAGCTCATGAAAGACTCGCAGTTCGGATTCCAGTACACGCAGGAGGACCTGCAACCGGTCCGGCCGTTGTTCACGACCATGGTGATCGTGCAGGTCGTGGGAGCCGCTGGGTTCCTGCTTTCGCCCTTTCCCACGTTCAATGCCAACGTGATCGCCGGCGGTTTTGCCGCCTCGTTTCCGGGCTTCCTGGCCGGGCTGCTGGTCCAGCGTCGCGCGAATCCCGCCGCTATCCAGGACAATCGTGTCATGGTGCGCCGCATCGGCCTGATTGCCCTGCTGTTTTCACTGCTGGTCTTTGTATTTCCGTTCGACACCGGGTAACGGGCGGAATGGAGCGTCATCGATGAACCTCAAGGGGAAAACCTTCCGCGCCGTTTCGAATACGGCCCACGGAAGCATCAATACCGACACGAAGATGCACTTCATGTCGGACAAGGGCGTCGTGGCGGCCGAATACAAGGGGGGCACGATCGTCACCGGGCATGTGCTCGGGAAACGCACCAGCGAGTCCGAGATGGAGCTCGTGTACCTGAGCGCGACGATCAGCGGCGAAGTCAAGGCCGGCAAGGCGCATGCGAAGTTCAGCCGCGGCGAGGACCGGAAATTGCACATGCACATGGACTGGCAGTGGCTGACCGGAGACCACTCGTCGGGCCAGTCCGACTGGGTGCTCGTTCCCTGACCGATCGGTTCCATGCGCCTCTGGTCCCTTCACCCCCGCTACCTCGATCCGCAGGGCCTGGTCGCCCTTTGGCGCGAAGGCCTGCTCGCGCAGGCCGTGCTGCGCGGGCGAACGAAGGGCTATCGCCATCATCCGCAGTTGCAGCGCTTCCGCGCGCATGCATCGCCGCGCTCAGCCATCAACGCGTACCTCGCCGAGGTGCATGCCGAAGCGGCGCGGCGCGGCTACTCCTTCGACCGCAGCAAGATCGGCCCGGTGCGCAGGATTGCCCGGATTGCCGGTCACGAACGGCCAGGTCGCCTACGAATGGCGGCACCTGATGAGGAAACTGGCGCGCCGCAGTCGTAAGCTGCATCGGCGGTGGCACGGAATCCGCCGGCCGGAAATTCACCCGGCATTCCGCCAGGTGCGCGGAACGGTGGAGTCCTGGGAGAAATTCGAATGAACAAGATCAATTGGGGATGGCCGCTCGCTGTCGTGCTTCTCGCTGACTCCTGGTTGAGTCCGGCGCCCAGACGACCGCAGCCAATCGTCCATGCACGGTCAAGGGGGCGCACGGTGCAGGTACCGCCTGATTATGTGTCCATCGAATTTCAATCGTCGCGGAAGGGATGGACGGGCCGCGCTCAAGCAGGAAGTCGATGACAAGGCCGCGCGCGTACTTGAACTAACCGCTCGCCTGCAGATCGCCGGTGCGGACGTGCAAGCGACTGGCTGTCCAGGTCGATGGAGCTCGAGGGCCTGAAGTCAGCGAACCAAGCGTGGTGACAAGGCGCTGCTCGAGAAGATCAACAAGTCCTCGCGCCTGTCCTCGACCGGGCCGCGCCCGCAGACTTTCCCCAATCCGAAGATCGAGCTGGTCTGGATCAAGCCCGGCAGCTTCCAGATGCGACAGGGAACGGGCAAGACTGGACGTCCGGTCACGATCCGGAAAGGTTTCTATCTCGGCAAGTATCCAGTCACACAGGCGCAGTGGCACACGGTGATGGGCGACGACCCAGCTCCAACAAGAACTGTGTCGGCGGCAACTGCCCGGTCGAGAACGTCAACTGGAATGACGCGCAGGCTTTCATCGCGCGGCTGAATGCCCTTCACGACGGCTATCGGTACCGCCTGCCCAGCGAAGCGGAATCGGAATACGCCTATCGCGGCGGCACGACCGGGATGCCTACGCCGAAGGCGTCATCGGCTGGAACGGGGCAATTCAGGCAACAGGACCCAGCCGGTCGGCCAGAGGCCGCCGAACCCGTTCGGTACTCTACGACATGAGCGGTCAAGCGGAGGTGTGGGTTGCGATTCAGCGTTGCTCCCCGTGGCAGCGGCGTCGGAAAGGGCGTGTACCGATGGCTCGATAGTGTGCTGTCGCGGCCGCGCTTGCGTCGGCTCTTGCCTTCGCGCCTCGCGCAATCCGCGGATGATGCCGCGGCCGTCCAGCAGGCGATCAAGGACAACTACGCCGCGTACAGCGGATTCGACGAGCAGAGATACCGCGCGACGCTCGCCGACGATTACCTGCTGCTCGAGAACGGCGAACTGATCGATCGCGAGGGCGACGTTGCATCGATGGCGAAGCCAGCACCGGTTACCGGCGCAGCGACGCTTTCGATTTCCGTCAGGTGAAGGTCGATGGCGATATCGCCTATGCCGTCTATTTCCTGACGTCGGACATGTATGACGACATCAAGAGGAGGCCGCCACCGCGAATGGCTCGAGAGTGCGATCCTCAAGCGCTCGGATGGCGCCTGGCGGATGGCGCTATTGCATTCGACACGCATCACGACGCCCAGCGGAGCCCCGGACATGAAATCCTTCGCCACGCGTTACACAGCCGCCTGGTGCAGCCAGGACCCGGCGAGCGTCGCCGCCTTCTTCGCCGAGAACGGCTCGCTCAAGATCAATGACGGCGCGCCGTCGGTCGGCCGCGCCGCGATCACCGAGGCGGCGCGCGGATTCATGAGCGCCTTTCCGGACATGGTGGTCGAGATGGACGGGCTCGAGCGCCGCGGCGACGGATACATCTACCGCTGGACCCTGACCGGCACGAACACCGGACCTGGCGGCACGGGAAACAAGGTCCGCATCAGCGGCTACGAGGAATGGACCATCGGCGCGGACGGCCTGGTGGCCGCATCGCTCGGCCATTTCGACGCGGCGGACTACGACCGGCAGCTCGCCGGCAATCAGTGACCGAATCAATGGACCGCCGCGATCACTGGAACCGCGTTTACCAGACCAAGACGCCGGAGAATGTCAGCTGGTATCAGCAGCGACCCGATCTTTCGCTCGCACTGATTGCCGCGTCCGGTGTCGCGCAAGGATGCTTTCATCATCGACGTCGGCGGCGGGGCATCGGTACTCGTCGATCACCTTCTCGACCTCGGATATGTGAATCTCGCCGTGCTGGACCTCGCCGGTTCGGCATTGAGCGCCAGCAAGGCGCGTCTCGGCGCCAGGGCCGCGGCTGTCGAGTGGCACGAAGCGGATGTGACCAATTTTGTGCCGCCACATCGCTATGCGCTCTGGCACGACCGCGCGGTGTTTCATTTCCTGACGGCCGCGGAAGATCGCGCCCGCTATGTCGGGACCCTGCGCAATGCGCTCGAACCGGACGGCGCGGTCGTGATCGCGACGTTTGCACCGGAAGGCCCGCCGAAGTGCAGCGGGCTCGACGTCGTGCGGTATGACGAGCAATCGATCGCGGCCGAGCTGGGCGCGGAATTCCGGCTCCAGGAAGTGCGCCGGGAGACCCATCTGACCCCGTGGCAGGCGGAGCAACGGTTCAATTATTTCCGATTCAAGCGTCAGTCGCGCTGACGCCGGTTGACGGGCGGCCGGGGCCCACCCACGCCCATGGACTTTGCCCCGGGGCCCCATGAGGACTAGTCTCTGCCCACGGACTGCTTCATGACCGGGAGGGGATCGTCATGGGCCGCTTCATTGGCTTCCTTTACGGAATCGCCTGCTACCTGCTCTTCTTCGTCACGTTCCTGTACGCCGTCGGCTTCGTCGGCAACGTCGTCGTGCCCAAGTCCATCGACACCGGCGTGCCCGGGCCATTCGGCGAGGCGCTGCTGATCAATGCCCTGCTGCTCGGCGTGTTCGCCATCCAGCACAGCGTGATGGCGCGCCCGGGTTTCAAGAAAGTGTGGACGAAGATCGTGCCGCGGCCCGTCGAGCGCAGCACCTATGTGCTGCTCGCGAGCCTCGCGCTCGTGCTGCTGTTCTGGCAGTGGCGTCCAATGACGGACGTGATCTGGATGGTCGACAATCCGCTCGGCCGCAATGTGCTGTGGGTAGTCTCGGCGCTCGGCTGGCTGACCGTGCTGACCGGCACATTCCTGATCAATCACTTCGATTTGTTCGGACTGCGCCAGGTGTACCTGAACCTCCGCCAGCAGCCGTACACGGAGTCGGGGTTCAGGACGCCGTTCCTCTACAAGATCGTGCGCCACCCGATCATGCTGGGATTCCTGATTGCGTTCTGGTCAACACCCGACATGACGACCGGCCACCTGCTGTTCGCGATCGCGACGACCGGCTACATCCTGATTGCAATCCAGTTCGAGGAGCACGACCTGAAGCGCTTCCTCGGCAAGGAGTACGAGGATTACCGGAAGCGCGTGTCGATGATTTTGCCGATTCCGAAGTAGGCGTCACGCGCGCGACGGCGTTGCACAGGAGCCGCGATGGAACAGGAACTCGGTATCGCCACCGTCGGTCACGCCATCCAGTTGTCGGTGGCGCCTGTTTTCCTGCTCTCGGGCATTGGAGCGATGCTTGCCGTCATGACGAATCGCCTGGCGCGCGTGGTGGACCACGCACGCGCCGTCGAGTCCCTGCTTCCTGGCACCGCGCCAGGCGAACTCGAGTCGTCGCATGTACGCCTGCGCATTTTTTCCCGCCGTGCCAAGTTCATCAACCTCGCAATCACTTTCTGCACGATCACGGCGCTCCTGGTGTGCGCCGTCGTGGCGACCCTGTTCGTCGGGGCATTCACGCGATTCGATGCATCGGTCCCGGTCGCCATATTGTTCACCGGCGCCATGACGACATTCTTTGTCGGCCTGCTGTGCTTTCTCCGCGAAATCTTCATCGCGACGGCGAGCCTCCGAATCGGGCCGCGCTGAGGGGAACGAAGGCGAAGATTACTGGAGCTGGGAGGCGGTCTTGACCGGGTATTTCGCGAAGATCGCCTTGACGGCCTCGTCGATCGCCGGCTTCAGGTTGTCCATCGTCTTCTCGGTGACGCGATCCACGGCCACGCCTTCCCAGACCATCTGCTTGCGCGTTGCGTCGATCACGTCGATATTCAAGGTTCCTTCCCTGTACGAGTCGACGTAGGTCTGCGACCGGTACAGCGGCCAGGTCGTGTAGAAGCCCGTGCGATACCGGTAGTAACCGGTTCCGGCCCCGACCATGATTCCGGTCGAGGGCATGGTCGTCGCGAGCAGCCTGTCGTTCAGGCGCCCGCTGAAATTCACGAGCAGTTGCGGCGAATCTTCGACGAGCCGGAGGCCCCGCGCTTCGAGCTCGCGCTGGGTGGCCGACTTGAGGTACTGCGACACGATCGTCTGGTATCCCTCGCGGTCCGTACCGAGGGGGCTCGCGAAGCCGAAGGTGTGGTACAGGGAGAAATCGACGGTCTTGTCGCGCTCGGTCCGGATCTGCGGGCCGGTTGCGCAGCCGGCGGCGAGCAGCGTGGCTCCGGCAAGAGCGGCGACGAACAGGCGAGGAATCCATTTCTTCTTCATGGCGAGATCCTTTCGGGGCTCGGAATCCATCGATTTGGACCCCAGCGCGACCGCCGGGTTCCGCGAATTCGTCCACGCCCGTACTGGATTGGGCGCCGGCGAAAGACAGGGTTCGCGAGTCGTCGCATAATCGCCAGGGCTTCTTGTGAAGAAGCAGCAGCGAGACCATGACCAGCGGAAGCCGAAATCTGCCTTCTTCCTGAACCTGACGGTACTCGCTCGTCTGTTGGGAGCACCATGAACGCATCCAGCTACCGCATTGCTCCGATGTGCACGATGATTCGAGTCGTTACGCTCGTACTCCTCTTGCTGCCAATCCCGTTCGTGCTCGGCTCCGTTGCCGGCGTACCACTCCTGATGGCACCCGCGATTCTTCTGGTGGCGCTCTACGCCTGGGTGTGGCTTCGCCTTCGTCCAAGGAAATTTGTCGTGCACTCCGATGCGCTCGAAGTGGTCTGGCCGCTCAGGCGCCGACAGATTGCGCGCAATGGCATCACGGAAGTGCGCATCGTCAATGGTCGAGATCTGAGATCTCAAGTGGGCTGGTGCCTGCGGGTCGGAGCTGGCGGTCTGTGGGGCGGGTTTGGCTGGCTCTGGACTGAAAGACGGGGAATCGTCCAGATGTACATCTCTCGCATGGATGATCTGGTCTGGATTGAGCGCACCAATGAGCGCCCCTGGCTCATTTCCCCGGAACGGCCCCAGGAGTTCGTGCACTCGCTGGCCATCTCACATGATGGGCCACGATGATTTTCGTCGAGGAGCTGCTCATGAAAAAATTCCTGGCCAAATACCTCGGGTCCGCGTCCGCAATCGCCAACGAGAAAGTCATCGTTGACCAGGGATCGCCTCTTGGAAAGACCAAACGCATATCTGCACAAGGCGTTTCGGACACCAGGAACGAGATCGCGGCATATACGATTATCGAGGCCGAATCACACGAAGCGGCTGCAAAGATGTTCGAGAATCACCCGCACTTCATGATCTTTCCCGGCCACTCGGTCGAGGTCATGGAATGCCTGCCGATGCCTTGAAAGGGGGCACCTGGCAAGCCAACAGGGTCATGGACTTCACCAGGTAAGCGGACTCCCCATTCTCCCCGGAATTGCGCATACTTGGCGCAATCAGACAAGCCGAGGGTTCCATGGCAACAAAGCTCGAAAAACCGCTGAAGCGCGAAATCGTCCTGAACGACGCGCCCTACATGCTGACCATCTCGCCGGAAGGACTGAAGCTCGTGCCGAAGGGCAAGCGCAACGGCCTCGAGCTCACATGGAAAGGCATCCTGATGCAGGCGACGATGAGCGAGGCTGCGGGCGGAAGTTCCGGGTCGTAGATCGCCGGCTCGATCGGCCTGGGTCAGTCTCCGGCTGGCGAGTGGGCTCGGTCATGAATTTCGCAGGCTTCAAGATGGCGCCCGCCGCCCTGGCGGGCCTGTTCCTGTTCTTCACTATTGGCGCACACGCGCAGGTAGGACCCCCTGCTCCGCCGCCGGCCGACGATTCGCTGGTCGGCATCTGGTCCTACCAGGTTTCCTATGGCTCGCCGCTCAGCGGCCTTTTGACGGTGAGTCGCCAGGGCGGCGATTGGCGCGCACAACTCGCCGGCTCCGAAGTGACTTTCCAGTCGGAAGCCAGGAGCATCCGGTTTGCATTTCCGGACGAGCGCGGCCGATTCCGCGGCGCGCTCGGGACGAACGGCGAGATTCGCGGGTTCTGGATTCGCCCTGGCATCAAGACGGATCCGCTCTTTCCCGGAGGTTCGAGCCAGCCGTATGCCACGCCGATGTCGTTGTCGCCCGCGGGCAAGAACGCCTGGCGCGGCACCGTGCAGCCGCTCGACGATCGGTTCACGCTCTATCTCGAGATCTTCCGCAACCAGGCGGGCGCGCTGATCGGCGCATTCCGCAATCCCGAGCAGAACTCGCACGGGCCCGCGATGCAGTACCTCGTGACGCGGGAAGGCGACGTCGTCCGATTCACGGCGGGCGCTGAGCCGGCACCCGATGCGGCAAGCTTCGAAGCACAGGTATGTGCCGTCGACCGACCGGCTGCGCCTGCGCTGGGAAGACCTCGGCACCGAGATCGAACTCGCGCGCGCAAGCGATGAAATGGCGGCAGGCTACTACCCGCGCCCGCGCTACGAGGCGCCCTACGCCTACGCAGCGCCATTTCCGACCGGCGACGGCTGGTCCACCGCGAGCGCCGGTGAAGTCGGTCTCGACGAAGCGGCGCTCGCCAGGATGGTGCAGGGCATCATCGACGGCGACCCGGCAGAACGACGGCCGTCGCTGATTCACTCGATGCTCGTCGCCTACCGCGGCAAGCTCGTGCTGGAGGAATATTTCTTCGGCTACGAACCCGACCGGACGCACGACCTGCGTTCCGCCGGCAAGACTTTCTCCTCGGTGCTGCTCGGCGCGGCGATGCGCGATGGCGCCGACATCAAGCCCGACTCCAGGATTTACGACCTGATGGCCGCCAGGGGCCCGTTCGCCAATCCGGATCCGCGCAAGGCCGGGATCACGCTCGCGCAACTGATGACGCATTCCGCGGGGCTCGCCTGCAACGACAACGACGACGCATCGCCCGGCAACGAGAACACGATGCAGACGCAGCGCGCACAGCCGGACTGGTGGAAGTACACGCTCGACCTGCCGATGGCGCACGATCCCGGCACGCGCTACGCGTACTGCTCCGCCAACATCAACCTGGTGGGCGGCGCGCTCACCGTCGCGACCGGAACCTGGCTGCCGGAATTGTTCGAGCAGTACATTGCGCACCCGCTGCAGTTCGGCGAGTACCACTGGAACCTGATGCCGAACGACGAGGGTTATCTGGGCGGCGGCGCGTTCCTGCGGCCGCGGGATTTCCTGAAGCTCGGCCAGGTCTTTCTCGACGGCGGCGTCTGGAACGGCAAGCGCATCGTGGACGCTGCCTGGGTGAAGGAATCCACCGCGCCGCGCATTCACGTCTCGCCGGAAACCACCGGGTACAGCGCCGAGGAGTTCGGCAATTATTACGGGGAAGCGGACGACGCCTACGCCTGGCACCTCGGCAAGCTGCACTCGGGCGATCGCGTGACCGACACCTACGCGGCGACCGGCAACGGCGGGCAACTGCTGATCGTGGTGCCGGAGTTCGACCTCGTAGTCGTCTTCACCGGCGGCAATTACATGCAGGGCGGGATCTGGAGCCGCTGGGGCGAGCAGCTGATCGGCGGGCAGATCATCCCGGCGATTCGCGCGCGCTCTACCAGCAACTGAGTCACCGGTGGCGCAGAAGCCGGTCTTCTTCGCGACCGCACCTGCACTCCGCGCTGGTGTGGCTCGCACTGGAGCAACATCAACATTCGCCGGATTTCCGCGCTCAAAGCGTCTGGCCGCATGAAAGCGGCCGGACTGGCGGCCTTTGCGGCGAGATCGAAGTCGGAATCCGGCCGGGCATCGTACGAGCAGAAGAAACCCGCGACAAGCGACTCCGTAAGCTCATCGATGCCTGCGCCAAGGGCCATCGTTTCGGCGGTAGCGGTGACGCGCGTCGATTGCCGCCGTTTCACTCGAGATAGGCCTTGAGCGGTTGCCAGTACATCTTGTGCCAGCCACTCTCCAGATGTTCGGCGGCGCCATCCGGAAACCCCGTGTGATCCAGGGTCAGTCTTCGTTTCGTCACCCGCGCCTTCGAGCGTGATCCGAACGATCGAGTAAACGCTTTTCGGCCAGTTTCCACACGCCATGCCTGGACGAGCCCCTCCTTCACGGTCAGTTCGATATTGCGACCGGTGATCTGTCCACCGAACAGTGAAAAGGCGCTGCCCTCGACTGCGGAAATTTCCGCCGGAGCGCCAGTCAACTCGCTGAACTCCTTCCCGTTCATCAGCGCCGAGTACACTTTCCCGGAGGAGCTTTGATTCTGACTTCCTGATGTATGCCCATGATTCCTCCTCCGATCCGCATTATGACCGCGGCCTCGATCCGGATGGGAATTTGCCGAGGAGGCTGAGTAGTCTAAGGATCGGGCCCGAAGCGTTCCGGAGGTCCACATGGCCGCTCGAACTCTCGCGATGGTCGTCGTTTCGCTGCTGGCGCTCGTCGCCTGCGAACGGTCGGAGCCATCGAAGCCCGCGCCGGCGCCAGTTGCGGAGCCAGCGCCGATCGCGAGATCGGCTCCCGCCGAAGCGAGCCCCTCCTTCGTCAACAAGGTCTGGCAGGTCGCCGAGTCCAACAGGTGGCGCCGGGCCGACTCGCATCTTCCTCGTCGGACGGCACGCTCGTCATGACCTCGCCACACGCGAAGCCCGCGTTCGGCGCCTGGCGTTATGAAGACGGCCGCCTGACGATCACCGAGGAAGGCCAGGATTACCCCACCGACATTCTCGCCCTGAGCGACAGCGCGTTTCGGATCCGGATGCAGAGCCCCGGCGAGCCGGTCGAGATGCTGCTCAAATCAGCCGAGCAGCCTCCGATGAGTGCGATTGCGGAAGCAAAGCCGGCCGCCGTCGCAACGCAGGCGGAGATCGAACCGGCGGCCGTCAGCTTGTGGGGGACGGCCTGGCGGCTCGAAAGCCTCGCGGGCGCCGACGTGCTGGACAGCGCGCGGGCGACGCTCGAGTTCCCGTCGGAAGGCCGCGCGAGCGGCAACGGTTCCTGCAACCGTTTCAACGGTGTCGTGACCGTCGAGGGCAACACGATCCAGTTCGGCGGCCTCGCGGCAACGCGCATGGCCTGCGCGGAGGCCGCGATGCGGCAGGAAGACGCGTATTTCGCGGCGCTGCGGGATGCCGAGCGCTTCGAGGTCGACGGCGAGGCGCTGCGAATTTATTCCGCCGGCCGGCCCGGAGCCGCTGCGCTTCACCGCGGCGCAGGCACCGGCGGCACGTCCCGCGCCGACGATCGAACGCGTGGCCGCGACCGGAAACGCCGGCCCTGGCCGGCATCTGGACCGTGGTCGCGCATTACATCCCGGGCGCCAGCGCCATGAGCGACGGCGAGGCCGAGGACGCACTACGGCGAAACCCTGCGGCTGACCGATCGCTCGGCAATCTCGCCCGGGGCAAGCTGCCGCGAACCGCGCTATGCGTCGAACCGGGTTTCAACGGAGCAGTACCTCGCGAGCGAGTACAAGCTGCCAGCCCGGAAGCCTCAAGCCGCTCGCCTGCGCGGATTCAGGTCCAGCTGATGAAAGTCTCCTGCGGCGGCGCGCCCTGGAACGCGCTCGGCGCAACGCTGATCGGCATCGACGCGGATCGGGTGCTCGCGCCCATGGGACGGCGTCTTCTTCGAGCTGGTCCGCGACCGCGATTTCCGCGCGCTCGGACAGGAGCCCGGCTGGGAACTGGAGATCCACAAAGGCGCCGAGATGCGCCTGAACTACGACTACAGCAAGAGCACGGCCGTGACGCCGGCATCGCGGGCGCAGGTGGATGCGAGGACCGGCACCCGGACCTACCATGCCGTCACGAAGGCGAACGACCTCCGCGTCGAGATCGTGCCCGTGGCGTGCACCGACTCCATGAGCGGAAGAGCGTTCCCCGCGACCGTGTCCGTCACGCTGAACGGCCGGACCTTCCGCGGCTGCGGCGAGGAGCTGGCGACGCCCTACCAGGGATAGGGCTTGCCGGTGTAGCTCAGGAACTTGCCGGAATCCTCCGGCCGCAGCGCCGCGATCACCGATCGCATGCGCCTTGATGCTTTCGGCCGGCGACAGCTTGCCGCCCGAACCGCCCATGTCCGTGCGCACCCAGCCGGGACTCATCACGACGCAGGTGATGCCGCGCGACGCGAGGTCGATCGAGAGGCTCTTCATCACCATGTTGACCGCGGCCTTGGAGCTGCGATACGCGTAAGAACCGCCCGAAGTATTGTCTTCCAGCGAGCCCATGCCGCTCGTGATCGTGACGACCTGCTTGAGGCGGCTCTTCGCGACATTTTCGAGGAAGGCCTCGACGACGCGCATCGGACCCAGCGTGTTGGTGTCGAGCACTTTCGCCCAGGCCGCGTAATCGAGCCTGCCGATCCGCTGGCCGGGTGGCCCGCCGACGCCGGCGTTGTTCAGCAGGAGATCGATGGCTTCGCCCTTGAGCAAAGCGGCAGCCGCCCGGACGCTCGCCGCGTCCGTGACGTCCATTTCGAGGACACGAACGCGCCCGCCGCTTTCGGCCGCGATCTGCTGCAGTTCCTTCGCGGCCTTGGGCGCTCGACAGGCTGCGAAGACTTGCCAGCCTTCGGCGGCGTACTGGCGCGCGAACTCGAGGCCGAGGCCGCGGTTTGCGCCGGTGACGAGGACGGTTGGCATCGATCCTCCGATTCTCTGTCTTCACGCCTGCTGGTGCATACTTATACAGTCGATCCAGGGGGATGAATACATGAGCATCGTTCGGCACACGCGCAGGCGCGTCCTGCAAACCATGGTCGCGAGCCCCTTGCTCGCCGGGCTGGGATCATCGCGCATGGCCTTCGGCCAGGATGCGGACGACATCATTACTGCTGCCGACCAGGCCCTGGATGTCTTCGATTTCGAACGTCTGGCGCGCGAGCGCTTGCCGCCCGCGCACTTCGGTTACCTGGCGACCGGCGTCGATGGCGATGCAACGCTGCACGCGAATCTGGAGGGATTCTCGCACTACGGCCTGCGGGTTCGGCGGCTGATCGGCGTCGGCAACATCGACATGTCCGTCAAGCTGTTCGGCACGACCTGGGACTCGCCGATCGTCCTGGATCCGGTCGGCAGCCAGCGCGCGTTTCATCCCGACGGCGAACTGGCGGTGGCGAGGGCGGCACGGTCGAGGAACCATCTCCAGATTCTCTCGACGATGGCGTCCACCGGAGTCGAGGACGTCGCGGCTGCCCGTGGCGCGCCCATCTGGTACCAGCTCTACCCTACCGACCAGTGGGCCGTCACGCAGGCGCTGGTGGACCGCGCCAAGGCGGCGGAATGCCCTGTTCTCGTGCTGACGGTGGATCTGCAGGGTGGCACCAACCGCGTGACACTCGGGCATGCGATACGGCATGACACGCGCGATTGCACGGCGTGTCATGCGACCGACCGCCCCAATCGCTCACAGAGCTGCCGCGCAAACCGATGTTCCGTGGTCTCGATCGTCTCGGCGGTCACCGACCTGACGCCGCTGGACATGAACTGGGACTTCATCAAGCGGCTGCGGGACATCTGGCCCCGGAAGCTCGTCGTCAAGGGAATCGTGACGCGCGAAGACGGCGAGCTCGCCGTCGATCACGGACTGGACGGGTTGGTGGTCTCGAATCACGGCGGGCGCGGCGAAGACAGCGGCCGCGCGACGATCGACAGTCTTCAGGAAGTTGCCGCGGGAGTCGGCGGCCGCATGCCAATAATCGTTGATGGAGGCATTCGCCGGGGCTCGGATATCTTCAAGGCACTCGCACTCGGTGCCACTGCCGTTGGCATCGGGCGACCGTATATCTGGGGCCTGGCGTCGTTCGGGCAGGAAGGCGTCGAGAAGGTCCTCGATATCCTGCGGCGCGAATTGCTGTTCGTGATGCGGCAGGCAGGGACGCGGAGTATCGCCGAAATCACTCGGTCGTATGTCGTCGCAAACAGGCTCGACTAGCTGCGGCCGTAGTCGCCGACTTTGTTCGCCATGGCCGCGCAGGCCATCCGTGGCCTGCGCGGCGCATTATCAATTGGTCGGCTTCGCGACGGTGAGATGGTAGGTCACCGCCAAAGTGAACACGCCGTTGGCCTTGAGCTTGAGAACGTGCTTCCCGAGCGCCAGGCGGCTGGTATCGATCACGCCCCACCAGCCGCGTGCGGCGTTGGCGCGCCACAGACCGGGACTCGAGAACAGGATCGTGTCCGGTCCGATGGCAAAAGTGAACAGGTTGCGATCGGCGCGCCGGTTGATCTTGCAAATCGGCGGCACGCCACTGACGTCATCGCCCCACGCGACCGTCAGCTCGCAGACATCCCGGATTTCCTGGTTCTCGCCGTCGAGCTTGAAGACCAGATCCCTCGGGCGGTAGCTTCCAATGGTGTCGTTGACGTAAGCGATGCAGGAAGCGTCATCGTCGAAACCTTCTTCCGGATAGCAGAAGGTGATGATGATCGGCACCAGCAGCTTGACGCCCTTTGGCACAGTGCAGCTGCGCGTCGTGTCCCCGCCAAAGTTGCCAGCCAGGTACCAGTAACCACCGCGCTGGCCGACTCCGCAGTACTGGCCGGTCTCGTCTGCCAGCGGGTTGGATGCCAACGGAATGGATACGGCCCACTGCCACCAGGCGATCTGTTGCTGGAACAAGGCGCCGTCATCATGCGCGGCAGCAGGCAGCGCATAAACGAGCCCCAGGCACAGCGCACCGAGCGTTGAGCCCATCCTGCGTAACACCTTCATGATTGACCTCCCTTCCTTGTTCATTCTTGAGTTGCAGCGGCAACCGTGCGGCGTAGTTAACTGCTGAGCGTTACCAATGTCCACATCGTTCGCCCCAGTGACGCGAATGGGCGCCCGCGCATTTTACTTAAGACACCCTGGTCGCCGGGCATGGCGATCCTGATCCTAGGATTTCGGCCCGAATCGCTCGCGCAGGAATTCCAGGAACACCCGCAGCTTCGGCATCAGGTGGCGCCGCGTCTCGTAAACCGCGTTGATCGCGAGCTCCGGGCCCGGGTAATCCGCGAGCACCTGCACCAGCCCGCCGCTCGCAAGTTCGCTCTCGACGAAGAAGCGGGGGAAGTTGGAGAGGCCGAGCCCGTCGAGGGCGAACTGCTTGAGCGCGAAGTCGTTGTTGCAGCGAAGCGTGCTCTGCATCGTCACCGTCAACCAGCGGCCCTTGGGCGCGCGAAACCGCCACTCGTTCGGCGCCCGGACGATGCTGTAGCCGAGCGCTTCGTGCGATGCGAGGTCGGCCGGCGTCACTGGCGTTCCACGGCGGCGAAAATAGGCCGGTGAACCGACCAGCGCCGTCGGACAGGGCGCGAGGCGCGTCGCGACCAGGCTCGAGTCGTGCATCGCCGAGATGCGGACCGCGACGTCGAATCGCTCCTTGACGAGGTCCACGAGGCGGTCGCTGAGGTCGAGATCGAGCGTGACCTCCGGATAACGCGCGCGGAATTCCCTGATGCGCGGGGCAAGCGTCGTGATGCCGAAATAGGTCGGCGCTGAAACCCGCAACAGGCCGCGCGGCTTGCCCGTGAGCTGCGCAACGTCATTCTCAGCCTCGCCCAGTTCCGCAAGGGCCGCGGCGCTCCTCCCATACAGGGCCTGGCCGGCCTCGGTCAGCGTGAGGCGGCGCGTCGTCCGGTGCAGCAGCCGCGCGTCGAGGCGCTGCTCCAGCCGGTTCACGTACTTGCTGACGGCGGCCTTCGAAATCTCGAGCGCATCGGCGGCTTTCGTAAAGCTGCCGAGCTCGACGACCCGCACGAAGACGGCGATATCGGAGGCCGGATTCATCGGTTTCTATTGTTCACAGGCGTGAACAATCTTATTCCATTTACCCCGATTATCAATCCCCCGCGAAGGCCTAGTCTCCTCCTCACGAAGCGCCGGGAGGTCCGGCGCCAGGAATCAACCAGGAGAACGCCATGAAAGACTCTCGCTACACGGATTACGGTATCGCGCTCTTGCGCATCAGCCTCGGGGTGATGTTCATCGCCCACGGCGTGGTGCTGAAGTACTTCACCTACACGCTGGCCGGCACGGCGCAGTTCTTCGAGTCGATCGGACTGCCGGGCCTGCTCGCCTACGTCGTCTTCGGGATGGAGGCGGTCGGCGGCATCCTGCTCGTGCTCGGCGTTCGCACCCGGGAGGTCTCGGCCGCCCTCATCCCGGTTCTCGTCGGCGCGCTCTGGGTGCACTCGGGCAACGGCTGGGTCTTCAGCAGCGCCAATGGCGGCTGGGAATATCCGCTGTACCTGATCGTGCTGACGCGCGGCGCAGGTCCTGCTGGGAGAAGGCGCGTTCGCCCTCTCGCGCCGGCAGGCTCCGGTGCACGGTGCGGTCGCCCGGCAAACGGCCTGATCCCGATCAGCTGCCAACATCCGCGATCACCGCTCGCGCGGTGATCGCGGATTCATTTTCAATAAATCGGTGTAGCATCCCGGCCATTCGCAACCGAATCGGTCACGGGAGGCAGCATGCGAGGAACTACGGGTTCAACAAGTCTTGTCACCCTGGCAACGATCATCGTTGTCGGCCTGGCGAGCCCGGTGGTGCCGGCAAGCGCAGCACCGGCTGACGACGCCTGTGCCTTGCTGACGAAGCAGGACGCGGTCGCGGCCCTCGGCGAAGACGTCACTATGTCCGGGTCGAAATCCGGTCTCCCGATGGGGCCCGGCATGACCGCTTCAAGCTGTGAATATACCGGGTCCGGCTATCACAAGATCCACCTGTCCCTGATGCGCTTTTCTCCAGATACGGCGGCCGTGTATCGGGGCATGTGTGCGAAAAAAGGACACGAAGGACTAACGGGCCTGGGCGAAATGTCTTGCTGGTACGACAACGAACATGAAGAACTGCAGGTGCTGAATGGCACGACGTTCTTGACCATCGAACTCCGCGGCCTCAAGAATCCCACCGAGCCGATCAAGGCGGCGGCAAAGAGCGTGTTTGCGCGACTGAAATAAACCGCCGCCAGGCGGCGCAGCGAGAACTAGGCCGCCTGACTCTTCTTCCGTCTCGGCAGCGTCCAGTCGGGCCGCAGGAAATGGCAGGTGTAGCCGAAGGGATTCCGCTGCAGGTAATCCTGATGCTCCGGCTCGGCTTCCCAGAAATCGCCGGCCGGCGCGACCTCGGTCACGACCTTGCCGGGCCATAGGCCGGAGGCGTCGACGTCCGCGATCGTGTCCTCGGCGACGCGGCGCTGCTCGTCGCTCGTGTAGTAGATGGCCGACCGATAGCTCGTGCCGACGTCGTTGCCCTGGCGATTGCGCGTCGTGGGATCGTGAATCTGGAAGAAGAACTCGAGGATCTGCCGAAAGCCGATCTTCGTGGGATCGAACAGGATCTCGACCGCCTCGGCATGGGCTTCGTGATTCCGGTAGGTCGCGTTCGGCGTGTTGCCGCCCGAGTACCCGACCCGGGTCGAAATCACGCCGGGCTGCTTGCGAAGCAGATCCTGCACGCCCCAGAAGCAACCGCCCGCCAACACCGCGCGCTCTGTCGTCATGACCTGTCTCCAACCTGGTTCAGGTATGCCCCGTAGCCCTCCTTCTCCATATCGTCCCGGTGAACGAATCGGAGCGACGCCGAATTGATGCAATAGCGCAGGCCGCCGCGGTTGCGGGGTCCGTCGGTGAAGACGTGGCCGAGATGGCTGTCGCCGTGGCCGAGCGCACTTCCGTCCGGGCCATGCCGTGCGACGCGTCCGACAGCTCCTTGACGTTTGCGGACTCGATCGGCTTCGTGAAGCTCGGCCAGCCGGACCCGGAGTCGTACTTGTCCGTGGATGCAAAGAGCGGCTCGCCCGAGACCACGTCGACGTAAATTCCGGGCTCCTTGTTGTGCAGCAGGGCGCCTGTACCTGGCATTTCAGTTCCGCAGAGCTGCGTCACCCGGTGCTGCTCGGGGGTGAGCTTGGCGAGCGTTGCGGGATTCCTGGCGAACCTGACCACGGTTGAGACCTCGTGTAGTGATGGCTATCGAATGATCAGACCGGGGGAGCGGCGCGGATATTTCACCGCGCGGCGATGCCGATCGTCCGCGCGATCGCCTGGAAACGCGAATCCTCGCGCAGGAACGCGAACTCATCGTCGCCCCCGATAAACGGCAGAAATCCCTCCCGTGCCTTCTCGACCGCCTTCTGGAGGTACCTGATCGTCAGGTCCCGATCCTGAAGTCCTGCCGCGATGCGGGCGAGTTCAAGCGAGGAGATGAAGGGTTTCGCCCTTCTCGCCGTCCAGCCTCTTGAGCAGCGCGCGCGCCTCGCTCGCGTGACCCGTGCGCCCGAGGCATAGACCCAGCACGGCCATGGACGGCAGGTTGTCCGGCGCAATGTCGGCCAGCCTGCGCGCCTCGGCCAGCGCCTCGTCGGTTCGGCCGAGCGCGAGCAATTGCAGCGCCAGCTCGCGGCGCGAACGCGGGAAGGTGGGATCCAGCTCGATGGCCGCGCGCAATTCCGTCACGGCCTCTTCACGACGGCCGAGCAGGCCAAGCGTATTCGCGAGCGTCGTCCGGATGATCATGGACAGCGGGTCGATCGCCCGGGCCTGGCGCAATTTGCTGAGAGCGCCCTCCAGGTCACCGTTCAGGATCTGCGGTTCCGCGCTCCACTGGTAGGCCGTCGCAAAGGCCGGCGCCAGGCGGATCGCCTCCGCGTTCTCACGCGCCGACGCGGCCCAGTCCCAGTCGTAGTGGAACAGGATGTCACCGAGCGAGGCATGCGGCTCGCCGGCTGTGGGATCGAGCGCAATCGCCGTCTCTGCAGCAGCCTTCGCCTTCGGCATCACCGTGCGCGGCGGCTCATAGCCATGAACACCCAGGAGAATGTAGCTGTCGGCGACGCCCGCGTGCGCGAGCGCGAAGTCCGGCGCAATGCGCGCCGAGTTCTCGAAGTGCATCCGCGCCGAGCGAAGGCTGTGCTCAGTGCGTTCGCTCAAGGAGTGCACGCCCGAGCAGGTACTCCTCGAAGGCGCGCGGGTCGACGGTGCGCGCGGTCGCGAGGCGTTCGGTATCCGCCGGGCTCAGGCGTACTTCGATGGCCTTCGCGATCGCGCCGGCTACCTCGGACTGCAGCGTGAGGACGTCACGCTCGTCGCGCTCGTAGCTCTCGGCCCAGATGTTCTGCTCTGAATCGGCCGAGATCAGGGCGGCGGTGTAGCGGATGCGCCCATCGGCACGCAGCACGGATCCAGTGACGAGGCTCGCGACACCCAGGTCATGGGCGATGTCGGAGGGGCGCTTGTCGGATCCCTTGTAGCGCGCCGTCGAACTGCTGGCGATCACCTTGAGCCCGGAGATACGAGCGAGCGCCGTGGTCAATTCGTCGGTGAGCCCGTCCGCGTAGAACTCCTGGCCCTTGTCGCCGGAGCGATTGTCGAAGGGCAGTACTGCGAGTGACTTGGCCTCCGGCGCCGCGCGTTGGGGCGGGGCTGCGGTCTCGCTCCCGGCGTCAGCGCGTTCGTCGCCGGGACGTCCAAACAGCCAGAGGACACTGCCCGCGATCACGAGCAGCGCTGTCAGGATCGCGATCTCCCTGGCCGCCGATGCGCTGATGCCCTTTGTGCCCGTGATACCACGCCAGCGTTGCCGCGATGGGCACGCCCAGAATCAGCAGCAGCAGTCACGAGGCGCACGACCGCGTGCGGCCAGGTGAACGCGTTGCCGACCATCTCCACGCCGTGCAGCAGCGTGTAGGCGGCCGCGGCGTAGCCCAGCGTCCACTGGAGGACCTTGTGTTCCTTGATGCGGGACCAGACGCTCATCGGTCAAGCGTGCAGGATTGCCAAGGCATTTGCATAGCCCCGCCCGTGCCGGGGTCTCGTGGCGCGCGCTATCATTCCCGGGTGCCCGCGCCCCCCGAAAAGCATATGAGGAGATCCCATGCCCAAGCTCGCCCTGACCTACTTCGACTTCGACGGCGGCCGCGGCGAGGCCGCGCGCCTGGCGATGCACCTTGGCGGCATCGCGTTCGAGGACAGGCGCATCGCCGGCAAGGACTGGCCCGCGCTGCGCGACAAGACGCCGTTCCAGGCGATGCCGGTGCTGGAAGTGGACGGCAAGGTGATCACGCAGTCCAACACCATCAACCGCTATCTCGGCAAGCTGGCCGGCCTGTACCCAAAGGACGACTGGCAGGCGGCGCTGGTGGACGAGGTCATGGACGCGGTCGAGGACATCTCCACCAAGATCGGCAACACCATTTGCACTCGAAGGCGAGGCCAAGAAGAAGGCGCGCGAGGCGCTGGCGGCAGGTCCCATCCCGCGCTTCCTGCAGCAGATCGACGCCCGGCTCAAGGCGGGCGGCGGCGAGTGGTTCGTCGAAAAGCGCCTGACCGTCGCCGACCTCAAGTGCTTCCTGTGGGTGCGATGGCTCAAGTCCGGAGCGCTCGACCATATCCCGTCCGACATCGTGGACAAGAACGCGCCGCTCCTCGCGAAGCACCTGGAGCGGGTCAAGAACCATCCGAAGATCGCGGCGTACTACGCGGCGCGCAAGAAGTGACCGGGAAGGGGACTGCCGCTGATGAGGTGACCCGGAGCCCTACTCTTCGGGCCGGGCGCGAGGGCGAACTGCGCCTTCACCGCCGCCCAGTCGGAGAAGCCATTGATGGCAGGTGCAGAATTCGGCGTTTCTGCAACGGCAGCGCGCGCAGCCGCTCCGCCAACCAGCGAAAGGCCGACGGTCGCGACAAAGTCACGGCGATTCAACGTCATGGTGCGTTCTCCCGGGGGAACTGTTGGCGGTGGGTGCAGATATTACGTCAAGACCGCGGCGGCGACCCGGGTCGGTGACCCCGGCAAGGAAGAGGTCTAGTGTTGCGACGATTACTCGGTCCGATCGCATAAGAAAAGCGTCACGCTGGGGAGTACCCAATGCCTTCCAATATCGCCTGCCGGCTGCGCAGCACCCTGTTCGCTTCGTTAGCGTTCGGGATAACTGCCTATTTCGCCGCCGAACCGGCGCACGCGGCAGAGCCCATCGACGGCTCCAATCCCGCCTGTGACGACCTGCAGGTGGAGCTCAATCTGTTGATTGGCAACGTGCATCTCTATGACGCATCCAATGAAGGCTGGGTGTGGGTGCAGGCGAACAGGCCCTCCAAGCCCAAGTATCGTGACGTCAGCGGACTCGTCGTGGAAAGCCGGGTGGCAACCATCGACTACCCGACGACCCACGATACGCATGACCAGAACACGGTAATCATCGTCGATACGGGCCAGGAGGACATCCTGAGCGAGGGCAACGAGGTCAATGCCAGCGTGGGGGTGCGGACTTTCGAGATCGAGTGGGAGACGGGCATCCATCCGGGCGAAAAGTCCGGTGACGGCGCCGATCCGTTCTACCCACGGCCAGTGTGGGCCAGCGCCGGCGACCGTTTCTGGGCCGAAGGCAACTGGATCTTCGACTGCGGGCACTCCACCGACGGCCAGTATCCCGCCGAGATCCATCCGCCGCGCGCCGCGGCGGCGATGCGCCAGACGTCGTACCCGCTGTATGCGACAGGCGCCACGCCGGTGCCTGTGACCATGACCGATCTCTACATCCACGGCCGCGCCGGTTTCGTCACAGATGTCCTCAACTGCGGGATGCTCGACACCGTTGGCAATGGCAACTCCTGCTCGACCAATACCACGCCCATCGACAAGGACTTCAGCTTCTACGTCTGCTTGCCGGAGAGACCCGCAGACCAGGCTGTCCTCACCTGGCTGATCCTGCCGGGCGTCCGCAATACGTTGGACCAGCAATTAGGGGTTGAAGAAGTCCCCGCCACCGCTATCTGCACGAATTCCGGCGAGAGGCCGCTCGACACCGAAACGATGCTGCGTGTCACCGCGCCGCTCGCCAATTCCGGGGCCGCGCCCACGGAAGTCTATTCGCGCCGCCTCATCGCCGGCTGGGTGTTCCCGACGAGCCAGCCGCTGCACCACCTGCAGGTCAGGCTGAAGAGCATGAACCTGCACGAGGATCATGATATTGAGGGAACTAACGGCGAACTGAGCTTTTCCTGGCTCAACCTGAATGCCGATCCCGATCCGTGGCGCCGGTTGTCGGACTACGACATCCCGACTGACGATGATGCCAGCATCCTCTGTGTCACGGATCACACCAATGTCATGACGGACTATGACGACGATCAGATCTGCGGCAACGGCGAGCTGCGCTTCAGCGGGCCGCTATACGATTTCTATGTCGGCAATGGGGAGTCCTACACGCTGCGCAGCCTCGGTTGGGATCAAGACTGCTACGACAGTTACTTCGGCGATCACGACAACTTCGTCCAGGCTGCGGTCAGCTGCAAAGGGGGAAATCCACTGAACGTGTCCGAGTGGGGCGCGAACGACGGGATCGGCCGGGTCAATTCCCAATTTGGTCCCGGCGACGTACCGCCGTACGGCATCGGCAGCGTGGGGCTGGAGCTGCCGACAGAGAACGGCGACTATGAACTGCGCGTGGACATTTCCGAGCTCGATCTGACCGTCGAAGACACGGCGGACATCAGCGTCACCATGCCATGCAGCTTCAGCGGCGAAGTGCTGGTGGTCGGCGGCACGCTCACCTGCAATGTTCGCGGAGCGAACGACTTTGGGCCCGGGCTGCCGCGCGGCACGGTCCTCGCATTCACGGCCAACCCCGGCGTCACACAAATCAGCCCGGCGAATTTCACCCTGACGGTTCCCAACAACGTCGGCGTGAACAACAACTCGGAGAGCGCCGCCTGCACTGCACCGGCGAGCGGTTTGCTGTCCTGCCCGGTGGGCACGGTCCCGGCTGGCGGCACGGCAACGGTTGCAGCATTGGCCAAGCCAACCGTGACCGGAACGCTGGTCGCCACGGCAACGATCAGCACGACATCCACCGACAGCAACATTTCCAACAACTCGGCGCAGTACACGACTGAAGCTTATCGGTCGGTCACTATCGTCATTAAGCCCGTGGAAGGGGCGGTGAAGAAGGTCACCAATTCAGGCGTCATTCCGGTGGCGATTCTCTCGGTGCCGGGTTTCGACGCCACCAAGATCGCCGTTGGCACAATTTGCTTCGGCGATTCGGGCGCGCCCGCCGAGCGGGATTGCACGGAGGCCCACGGCAAGGCCCATATCCAGGATGTGGACCGTGACCGTGACCTTGACGCGCTGTTGCATTACGAAGTCAAGGCGACCGGAATTGACAAGGGCGATACCACTGCCTGCCTGATCGGCAGACTCAAGGACGGCTCAGGCATCTACGGATGCGCGCCCCTCGTGCCCTAGATTACGGGCGGAGCAAAGAACGCGAACGTCCTCACCTCGATGCTCTCGCGCGGCGGCGCGTTGGCCGGGGTCCCCGGATGCTGGAAAGCAGCATGCGCGCCGAACTGCGTCACCGAGGCGTCGGTGTCGAAGCACTTCAGCAGCAGCGCTTCTTCGCGGCGCATGTCCGGGAAGTAGTACCACTCGTGCTCCGGGCGATGCGCCGCGTAATAGATCTCTCCCACGCGATCGCGATAGATCAGGTCGCAAGCGACCAGATCCCCGGGGCCCAGGCTTCTGGCATCCAGTACGCCGAGCGGCATCGTCTGCAAGGGTCCGCGAATCGGCCGCCAGACGTTCACCTCGACGATGCGATACCGCAGGAGCCTCTCGGCGTCCTCCGCCGGCACGACGTCCCGCACGCGCTTGAGCGCGGACTGCACGGTGTAGTCGTTGTGCACGCGGGTGACGGCTTCGGAAGTCCCGCGCACGGTGTGATCGAAGACCACGACGGTGTTGGCGCCGGTCGCGTCCTTCACGAGCTGCCGCACTTCTGCGTAGTAGATGTTCCTGACTTCGGCCTCATCGTAGAAGTCCGCCACGCGCGTCGCATGCTGCCGGAGCGCAAAGCCCTGCTCATCCAGCGTGGGCGCGTGTTTCAAGTCGCGCGCATTCCGGATCCGAACGGGATAGTCGCGATACGAGGCCGAGCGGCGCGGCACGCCGGCCGGCGGATCGAATTCGTACGTGAATGGCTTGCGCTCGCTGGGCGTGATGTAGCTGACGAGCGCTTCCACGTCGGCGAGTGATTGATCCTGCATGTCGTCAACGTTACGACGGCGCCGAAGGGCGAAAAACCAGACCTTCTAAAGGTTTCTTAAGCCGCCCTTGCGGTGAACACCCGGGTTACGCTGCAGCGCAAATGGGCTCGAACCGCGAAGTTATGCCTCGCGCGAGGGGCCGTTTGCCGGAGTATTCTTCCGTTGAGCGGTAATACCCATGGTGATACCATGACCGGCATGAAAGTCGCGATTTCCCTGCCGGATCCCGTGTTCCGGGCCGCCGAGACGCTCGCCCGCAGGCTCCGTAAGTCCCGCAGCCAGCTCTATGCCGAGGCAATCGCCGAATACGTCGGGGCGCGCGGCGCCAAGGCGCTCACATCCCGGTTGAATGCTGTCTATGGGAAGGAGTCGTCAGAGGTCGATCCCGCGCTCAAGTACGCCCAGCTCGAGCGGCTGAGCCGTGAAGCGTGGTGAGGTC
>CAVVBV010000008.1:0-10451 GCA_963746545.1 uncultured Gammaproteobacteria bacterium | reverse complement strand
TGCGCGGGAGCGCTTCACGGTCGAAAGCATCGGCGATGGGCGCAAAGCGGCCGAACGCATTGACGCCGGGCCGGCCGTGGACCTGGTCCTGCTCGACGTGATGCTGCCCTATACGGACGGATTCGAACTGCTGGCGCGCATGCGCGGAAATCCGCTCTGGAAGGACGTGCCGGTGATCATCCTGACCTCGAAAACCCGCGAGCACGACGCGGTCCGGGCGCTCTCCCTCGGGGCCGACGACTATTTGACCAAGCCCTTCAGCCCGGCGGAACTGGTGGCGCGGATCCGGCGACGGCTGAAGAGCGCCCCGGCGCACCCCGAGCACCCGACGCACCCCGAGCGCCCGACGCAGCCCGAATCCCCGAAGCGAAAGAACAAGTCCCGCGCATGAACGACATGCCCCTTCGTGCATTGTTCGTGAGCCTTTGCCTGGCCGCGGCCTGGACACCGGCCGAGGCCTGCGACGCGGCGAAACAGGCCGCCGTCGCCGCGAACCCCAACGACGACGATGCGCGCGATGCGCTGGCGCGCTCCTGCGCAAGGGCCGGGAATCCGGAAGAAGCCCTGAGCAATTACGACATCCTGCTCGCGCGCGCCCCGGACAATTCCGACTGGCTGCTCGGCAAGGGGCAGGCGTTGATCGCGCTCGAGCGCCCGGCCGAGGCGCTGCCATACCTCGAACGAGGACGGAGCGTCGCGCCGGCCTACGAGGACATCTGGCGGGCGAACGCGACCGCGCTCGAGCTCCTTGGGGACTACGAACGCAGCGACGCATTCCTGGCAGAAGCGCAGCGCGCCTTTCCGCAATCCAGCTGGCCCGCGACGAAACGCGCCGCACTGAGCGATCAGCACCTGCTGGATCGCGGCACGCGCCTCTCGCTCGCGGCGAGCCACGAGGAACTTTCGGGCGGCCGCGATCCCTGGCGCGCCGTGACCTTCAATATGGACAAGCCGCTGGACGATCGGCGTCGCGTACTGGCCGGCCTGCACGCCGAGGAGCGATTTCAGGCGCAGGACGGGCAGTTGACGGCCGGTTACGTGGATCGCCTGTCCGACGACTGGTCCTTCAGCGTCTCGGGCGATATCGCGCCGAATGCCGAAGTGCTGCCGGAATGGAGCTTGATTGGAGAAGTCGGCCGTAGATTGCCCGGCGATCGTAGCCTCGGCCTGCGCGCGCGGCACTCCAGCTATGCGGCGACCGACGTCGATTCGCTCGCCGCGACCATCGAGCAGTACGCCGCGCAATTCCGCATCGCCTATACGCTGACTGCGGCGCGGCCGACGGGCGTCCAGACGAGTTTCGGGCATTCGCTGCGCCTTTCGCATGATTACGGTGACGCGAGCTACATGACGCTCGGGCTCGGCTTCGGCGAGGAAGCCGAAGCCGTCGCACCCGGCGTCGTGCAGGTGACCCAGGTGCGGAGCATCGGCATCAACGGCGTGCATTGGCGCAGCACGCGCTGGGGTTTCTCCTGGGAAGCCGGCTGGTACGAGCAGGGCGATCTCTACAATCGTTTGCGGATCAGCCTTGGACTTGAACACCGGTTCTGACCTCATCGTCACGCTGGCCTGGCGGAGCGCCGAGGTCGCCGCCGCATCCGCCGCCCTGTTGCTGCTGACAGCGCTGATCGTGCGGCGCTATCTCCGGCACGTGGAAGACCTGCGCGCGCGCGTCATCCAGGCCTGGCGCCCGGTCCTGACGCAGATCGCGATCGAAGAGGGCGCTGCGCCCGAACTGCCGATTCTCCCGGCGCGGCATGTGGCCTTCCTGATGGAGGAGTGGAATGCGCTGCACGACGCCGTGCGCGGCGAAGCAGCGGCGAAACTGAACGACCTCGCGCTGCGGCTCGGGCTCGACGACATCGCGCGCCACATGATGAATTCGCGCGAGGTCGGCAGGCAGATCCTCGCGATCCGCACGCTCGGCCACCTGCGCGACCAGTCGTCCTGGAAGGCGCTGCAGGAATATCTCGTGTCCGTGAATGCGCTGGTGTCCTTCTATGCCGCGGCGGCGCTGGTGCAGATCGACGCGCAGCGCGCGATGCCCGGCATCATGCTGCAGGTCGCCGAACGCGAGAGCTGGCCCGGCGAGGCGATGGCGAGGCTGCTTGTGGATGCGGGCGCCGATATCGCGCGCGAGCCGATCCGGGCGCTGATGCTGTCGCTCGAACCCCCGAAAATCCCGCCGCTGCTGCCCTGGCTCTCGCATGTGGACGCGGTGCTCGGCAGCGAAGTCGCAACCGAATTGCTGCGCCGGCATCCGGACGACCTGCATATCGTCGCTGCGGCGCTCCTCGTGTTGCTCGACCCGGTAGTGCTGCCGGAAATTCGCGGTTTCGGCGCATCGGATGATCCGGACATCCGGATGAATCTCGCGCTCGCGCTCGGCCGCCTCGGCGACCTCGATGAAACCGAACTCCTGATGCGGCTGATGGGCGACCGCGTCTGGTGGGTGCGCTACCGCGCGGCGCAGGCGCTGCTGCGGATACGCGGCATGGATGCCGAGCGCCTCGAAGCCGCGCGCGCAAGGCTCACCGACCCTTATGCGCTCGACATGCTGAAGCATGTGCGCGCCGAGGAGAGCCTCGGATGAGCCTGCGCTGGCTGCTCACGGGCGTCCAATGGGGATTCCTCGGCTACTTCATCGTGCTGAACACGATCTACCTCGGGCTCGCCTTCGTCGCGCTCTTCGGCCTGCGCCGCTACATGAAGGGCTTGAGCGCCACCGAGCGCGTGTATTCCCACCTGCAAATGCCGATCTCGCTCGTCGTGCCCGCGTACAACGAGGCCGCGACGATCGCAACCTCGATTCGCGCGCTCCTGCAGCTGCGCTACCAGCACTTCGAGGTCGTGATCGTCAACGACGGCTCGAAGGACGACACGCTGGCCGTGATGACGCGCGAATTCCAGTTGCAGCCGTTCCCGGAAGCGTACCGCGTGCAGATCAAGACCAAGCCGGTGCGCGGCGTCTATCGCTCGCTGTCGCATCCGAACCTGCGCGTGATCGACAAGGAGAACGGCGGCGGCAAGGCGGATGCGACGAATGCCGGCATCAACGCGGCGCGCCACCCGATCTTCTACTGCGGCGACGCGGATTCCGTGCTCGATCCGCACAGCATGGAGCACGTCGTGCGGCCGTTCCTCGAGGATCCGCGCACGGTCGCCTGCGGCGGCACGGTGCGCATCATCAACGGCTGCGTCGTGCGCGGCGGCGTGCTGGAAAAGGTCGGATTGCCAAGGAATCCGCTCGCACTCGTGCAGGTCGTCGAATACCTGCGCGCCTTCCTCGGCGGCCGGCTCGGCTGGAGCGCGATCAACGGCATGCTGATCGTCTCCGGCGCGTTCGGCGTGTTCCACCGCGACACGGTGGTCGCGGCCGGCGGTTTCCGCTCGGATGTGATCGGCGAGGACATGGAAATGACGGTGCGCCTGCACCGCAAGCTGTCCGCGCGCGGCGCGCGCTATCGGGTGGCGTTCATTCCCGACCCCGTGTGCTGGACCGACGCGCCGGAGGATGTCGCGACACTCGCGAAGCAGCGCAAGCGCTGGCACCGGGGCCTCGCCGAAAGCCTCTGGGAGAATCGCCAGCTCTGCTTCGCGAAGGGCAGCGGCTCCGCCGGCTGGGTGGCATTCCCGTTCTTCGTGCTGTTCGAGCTCCTGAGCCCGGTGATCGAGGTGGGCGGCTTCATCGTGATGGGCATGGCCTTCGCGCTCGGCATGATGACGGGGACTTCGTTCCTCGCATTCGTCGCCGCGGCCTTCGCGCTCGGCGTCATGCTTTCGACGACGGCGCTCCTGCTCGAGGAGCTGTCGTTCCACACCTACCCGAAGGCGCACCAGGTGCTGATGCTCTTTGTCGTCGCCATCCTCGAGAACTTCGGCTACCGCCAGGTGATGTCGGTCTGGAAGCTGCAGGCGCTCTATGGCTGGGTCACCGGCCAGCGCATCCTGTGGGGCGACATGAAGCGCAAGGCGAACTGGCAGCAGTAGGCGTCAGGCGCGCTTCCGTCGGCTCTTCAGCCAGGCGAAAACTCCCGGCGAAATCGAGACCAGCACGATCAGCACGATCACGATGCTGAGATTCTGCTTCACGATCGGGATGTTGCCGAAGAAATACCCCGCGAGGCACAGCGACACGACCCACAGGATCGCGGCAACGACGCAATAACTGAGATAACGCAGGTACGGCATCGCGCCGATGCCCGCGACGAATGGCGCGTAGGTGCGGATGATCGGCATGAAGCGCGCCAGGATGATGGTCTTGCCGCCGTGCCGTTCGTAGAATTCATGGGCGCGCGTCAGGTACGCGGGATTGAACCAGCGCGAGCGTTCGCGCTGAAAGATCTTCGGCCCGATCTTGCGACCGATCCAGTAGTTGACGTTGTCCCCGGCAAGCGCCGCGGCGATCAGCACGACGATCAGCATCGCGATATTCATGTCGCCGGCGGCGGCGAGCGTGCCGCCGACGAACAGCAGCGAGTCCCCGGGCAGGAACGGCCAGATCACGACGCCGGTCTCGACGAACACGATCAGGAACAGGATCGCGTAGATACCCGTCTGGTACTGCGCGATCAGCTCCTGCAGGTGCACGTCGAGGTGCATCGCGATGTCGAATAGCGCGATGACCAGGGCCCACAGGGAGTGAAGCAGTTCCATCAGCGCAAACTATAACTGAGCGCCAACCCGCAGGCGCCGGTCAGGACCGCTGCGGTGAACGACAGCAGGATGGGCCGCCAGCCGGCCTCGCGCAGGTGCGAGAAGGTAACGCCAAGCCCGACGGCGGCCATGCCGAACAGCAGCAGCCACTCTGACACGCCCTGCGCGAACGCGAGCACTCGCCTTCCACTGCGCCATGTACGCGCCGGCGTAATGGTCGCCGAGCGTGCGCAGGATCACGAAGCAGATGAAGAACAGAACGAATGCGGGAATCGCCTTCTTCCGGATGCCGGTCTTTCCTTCCAGCTGCGCCGATTCGCCGCGCGACCCCAGCCAGGCCGCGAGCGGCACGATCACCAGCAATCCAAGCGTGCGCATGAATTTCGTCAGCCCGGCGATCGGCACCGCATCCGGCGCATTGAACTGCTGCGCGTAGATCAGCGAGGCGCCGACCACCTGCGAGGTGTCGTGGATCGACGCGCCGAGGAATACGCCGGCATTCAGGTGCGAATCCCCAAACACCGCGCCGGCGAGCCAGGGATAGCTCATCATCGCGAGCGAACCGAAGAGCACGATGCAGGTGAGCGCAATACCGACGTCGGCTTTCTTCGCGCGCAGCAGCGGCGCGACCGCGATGATCGCCGTGGCGCCGCAGATCGCGGTACCGGCGGCGAGGAGCCGGCGCATGTCCTGCGGCACGCCCATCAGGCGCCCGAGCCCGAGCGCGACCGTCAGCGCGACCGTGACGCAGGCGATGACCACCGGCACCGCCACGAGGCTCGTGTCCGCGAGCACGAGGAGCGTGAGCCGCAGCCCGATCAGCGCAATGCCGATCCGCAGAATCGTCTGCGACGTGAATTCGAGGCCGGACTGCGCCCAGGCGCCGACGCCGATGAAGTTGCGCCACAGGATTCCGATCGCGATCGCGCAGAGGACCGGGCTTACCGCCTTGCCGGTGGCGACGTAAATGAAATGCGCGGCGACGGCGAGCGCCGCCGCGAAGGCCAGGCCGGGAAATCGGGCGATCAGGCGCGCCGGCTCCTGGATGAGAAGTGGCCGGCGTATTCATCGAGCACTCGCCGGATCATTCGCTGATACGGAATCTTCGATTTCTTCGCGTGCGCCTTGAAGAAATCGACACTTCTCTTGCTGAGCGAAATCGTCACCTTGACGCCATCGTCCTTCAAAATGAGTTGGTCCGGCGGCGGCAGGAAGTCCTTGATGATCCTGATCCGGCCGAGAGGCTCATCCGTATATCCGCTGAATCGCTTCATAAGTCCTCATGCCTTTGCGCCAATATCCGGCCCCAAAAATGCGAATCGTGGCGCCCCGAATCGTAAACCGCACCGTCATGACGTGACCCGCTACCTTGCCGATGCAATAGAACCGTCTTTCGTTCTGGCTGTGTTCCAGATCATCCGCGATGACGCGCACCGGATCCAGGAATGCAAGCTGCGCATCGGAAAAGGACACGCCATGCTTTCGCTGGTTTTCCTCGTCCTTGAAAGGATCCCACTCAAAGAGCGCCGCCATCCGGGCAACCTGCCCGGCATATGGCTATCCGACCATATCAAAATATGGCGAAAACGGCAAGATTCCCGCCGCTCAGCGGATGGACTTCATCAGGGCTTCGGGATCGTAGACGACGCCGTTCTTGATGACGCGGTTGATCTTCGCGAGGTTGCCGGAATCCGCGAGCGGGTCGGCGTCGAGCAGCACGAGATCGGCGAGCCGTCCGGCCGCGATGGCGCCGAGGTCCTGCTCCCTGCCGAGCGCCTTGGCGCCATTGGTAGTCGCGGCGCGCAGCACTTCGAGCGGCGTCAGGCCGGAATCCTGCATCAGGCGCATTTCGCGGTAGATCGAAGGCCCGTGCAGCGTGCCGATGTTGCCGGCGTCGGTGCCCATGACGATCGTGATGCCGGCGTCGCGCACCCTCTTCAGGTTCTGCATGCCGATGACGGGGTCCTTGGCCGGATTCTCCGCCTGCATCAGCCTGGTGACGATCGGGGGCCGCTTGTCGGCCGGGATGTCGTTCAGGTCATCCATCGCGGCCAGGATCTCCGGATCGGCGCGGGTCAGCTCTTCGGGCGTCGCGCGCCACTTGTTCGAGAGCGCGAGCTCATAGCTTTCCTCGACGAACAGCGTCGGGCAGTAAAGGATGTTGTTCTTCTTCGCGAGCGCGATGAATTCATCGTCCACGGGCTCGTCGAACACCGAGTGCACCAGGTAATCGGCGCCGGCGCGGAGCGAAGCCTTCGCGACCACAAGTTCCGTCGCATGCACCGCGAGCCTCTTGCCGGCGGCATGCGCGGCGTCGCCCGCCGCCTTGACGATGGCCTCGTGCGCGGCGACATCATCGCCCTTGTCGTAGATGAACCAGACCTTGATGTAGTCCGGGTTGCGCGCGAGTTCGCGCTTGACGAGCGCCAGCCCCGCCTCCGGCGTATCGATGCGGATGATCGGCGGATCGTCGAGATCGAGTGGCGGATCCGCGATCATCGAAATGAGCGGCCCCGCGACTGCCACGCGCGGCGCTGCTTCCGTGGCGTTTGCACGATCGCGCATATCGAAATTCCAGAACGGCCCGCCGATGTCCACGACGCCCGTGACGCCGTTCGCGAGCCAGACCTTGAAGGTGGCGTCGAGCCGCGCCTTGTTGCGCGCGACTTCCTGCGCATAGGGCACGACCGCGTTGAAATCCGCCGCGTCCGGGCGCGTGTAGAGGTTGCCGGACTGGAAGAAGTGCACGTGCGCGTCCACGAGCCCGGGAATCAGCCACTTGCCGCGGCCGTCGATGACCTTGGCGCCCTGGGTCAGCTCGATCGCGCCGTGCACGATCGCATCGATGCGATTGCCGTGGATGATGACGGTCGAATCCGGTTCGACAACGGCCGCGCCTTCGCGTTCCGGGTGCACGACCGTGACGCCGTTGATGACGACCACGTTTTCCAGGCTGCCGTGGCTCGCCTGGGCGGCGGTGGCGAAGAGGGCGAGGGCGGCGATCAGCAGTCTGGCTTTCATGGGAGTCTCCTGGCCGGTGCGTATCCTAATACGGTTGGCCGCCGGGGAACTTGCAAAGCAGGTCCTGCGTCCAAATATTCGGACCAGGGATAGCGTGGAATCTGGAGTAAGCGTCATGAAGAAGTTACTGGCTCTGGCCCTGATGGCCTTCGTGGCGACCGCCTGCGCCAGCAGCCTGCAGCGCGGCAAGGACGAAGGCCCGCTCTCGCGGTACGACGGCTACATCGGCGAGCCGATCCGCGGATTCACGTTCATGCGGACGGATTCCTGGACGTCGGTCGACCGCGACCAGCTGATCATCTGGACCGGCATCAACGACGCCTGGCTGATCAAGATCGCGGGCAGCTGCCCCGACCTGCAATTCACGAATTCCCTGCGGGTCACGTCCTCGGTCAGCGAGATCACGAAGTTCGATTCCGTGATCGTCGGCCGCGATCGCTGCCCGATATCGGAAATCCGGCCCATCGACATCCGCCGCTGGAAGGCCGACCGCAAGGAAGCCGCCGCCCAGTAACCATTTGATGAAATTGGTGCCGGGTCGCAGGATCGCAGTTATGCTCTGCAACTGCGAAACTGCGGCCCGGCACCATGAAAGCACTCTGCGCCGTCATCCTGCTGGCCTGCGCCAGCGTTCCTGCAACCGCCACTGAGCCGGGCCCGCTTGCGCCGACCGAGGCGCTGTTCCTCGAATTCCTCGACGCCGCCAATGCGGTCGACTTCATCCATTCCGGCATGGCCGCAGACTACGAGGGCCGCGACCTCGCTTCGTGGGACGCGCAACGCATCGACCGCCACAAGGCGCTGATCGCGAGCATCGCGGCCATCGACGAGCGCAAGCTCCCGCGCGAGGATATCCGGGCGCTCGCCGCGATTCGCGTGACGCTCGGCGACTACGGCGACCCGAGCCCGGCGGTCGCGAATGCTCCCGATTCGCCGGCCTGCAAGGACCGCGACAGGAAGGACCTCGATTACGACGGCCTGAGTGCCGCGCTCTCCAGTTGCTATCGCGAGATCGGCAATGTCCTGAAGTTCGAGGACAGGACGGTTGACCGCGGCAGCGCCCTCGGACTCCTCGGCGACATCGAGGAACCGGCTCGGCGCAAGGCGCTGTTCGATGCCTTCCTGCCGTTGTGGGCGGCGCTCAACGGCAACGACCAACCCGACAGCCCGTATCGCCGGCTGATCGCGCTCGCTTCAAAGGAAGCAGCGACCGACGGCTCCGGCGTCGAAGCTGCCGCGCGCGCGATCGGCGTCAGCGTCAAGGACGTCGAGCGCTGGCTGGTGCAGATCCTCGAGGCCTGGCAGAAGGCGAGCCCAGCCGGCATGGTCGAGCCCTGGGATTACCGCTACGCGATCAGCGAGGCGCAGCGCCGCATCGCGCCGAGCTTCCCCGACACCGAGATCGTCGCGGTGGATCACCGCTTCTACCAGGATCTCGGGGCGGATGTCGAAAAGCTCGGCGTCGTCTACGACATTGACGACCGGCTCGACAAATCGCCGCTGGCTTACACGGATTTCCTGCGGCGCGGCCGCTATGTGAATGGCACCTGGCAGCCGACCGTCGCGCGCGTCGTCGGGCGCTATCGTTCGGGCGGCCTTTCTGCCTTGAACGAGCTGGTGCACGAAAACGGCCATGCCGTGCATATCAGCGCGATCCGCAACCGCCCGGCTTTCACCGACTGGCCCGACACGCTCTTCACGGAGGCCTTCGCCGACGTGCCTTCGTGGAGTGTTTACGAGCCCGTCTGGCAGCGGAAGTACCTTGGCACGGAACTTCCCGCGGCGATGTCGCTGCGCGCGCTCTACGGCAGCGTGATGCTGGACGTCGCCTGGTCGCTGTTCGAGATCCGGATGCTGCGCGATCCGGCCTCCGACCCGAACGCGGTCTGGACCGACATCACGAGCACCTATCTTCACATCACCCCGCACCCGGAAGTGCCCTGGTGGGCGGTGCGCGTCCAGCTCGTCAGCAACCCGGGCTATATGGTGAATTACGGCCTCGGCGCGGTGCTCACGGCCGAGATTCGCAAAGCCACGGCCAACGCGATCGGCCCCTTCGATGCCGGCAACCCGAAATGGTACGGCTGGAGCAGCGAAGAGCTGCTGGTATTCGGCTCCGAACGCAGCACCCGGGACCTGATGCAGGTGCTGCTCGGCCGGCCGCCGTCGCCGCGGGCGCTGCTGGAACAGATCAACCGCCTTGGTGCCGGGTCGCAGTTCCGCAGTTCGCAGTAACTGCGGAACTGCGACCCGGCACCAAATCGCGAAGGAAATAAATCGCGGGAACGTCTCACAGGTAACGTTGTCCTTGTGATTCAGGAAACGACCTGTTGCGTCCGACAATCCTCACTGCGCTCCTGCTGTCGCTGTCGCTGTTTGCCGACAGCGGCACGGCTGCGCCCGCGCTGCCCACGCCCGACTGGCCGCTGCTGAAGAGTTATTCCGGCAAAGTCGTGCTGGTCGACTTCTGGGCGTCCTGGTGCGCGCCCTGCCTGCGCTCCTTTCCGTGGATGAATGATTTGCAACAGCATTACGGCGGCGCAGGCCTCGTCATCGTCGCGGTCAATCTCGACCAGGACCGTGAACTCGCCGACGCATTCCTCTTGAAACTTCCGCCGAAGTTCCGCGTCGAATTCGACTCGGCCGGGAACATCGCGCGCCAGTTCGGCGTACAGGGCATGCCATCGAGCTTCCTGGTCGACCGGCACGGCCGTGTGCGCGTGGCCCACGCCGGCTTTCGCGACGCCCAGCGCGCCGAGCGCGAGCAACAGATC
>CAVVBV010000007.1:0-7656 GCA_963746545.1 uncultured Gammaproteobacteria bacterium | reverse complement strand
ATGCTTCGCCGGCTCGCGGCGCAGGACGGAAAAGGGGGTATCGGGATGAACCGGCTTGGACTGGCAGTCGTTGCCTGCGGCGTCCTTGCGGTTGCAGCCTGCTCGAAGGAACCCGCCGCGCCGGCTGAGAGCGTCGCACCCGGCCAAAGCGGTCCGCCTGCGCAAGCTGAACCTGCCGCGCCCGCAACCCGAATCAATGTCGCCGCCGCCGACATGGGCGGCGCGGTCGAGGAACTCACCGGCAATTACGGCCCCGGCTTCACCGGCCGGCGCCTCGTCGACGGGCTGCTCGATCCGACCTGGTAGTGGTCGGCTGGACTGTAACGAGGTCCCTTATCCGCAGGAAGCGGTCATCTCGTTCTTCGAGCGCCAGCCGGCCTGGATCGAAGCGCTCACGATCGTGCTGCCCGGAACGCTGCGTCGGCGCCGAAGGACGTCGAAGTCTGGACTTCCATGGAGGCCCGACCGAGCAGTTCGCCAAGGTGGCGACGGCAACGCTCGAGGCAAAACCGGGCGAGCAGACCGTGTCGTTTCCGCCCGTCGAGGCGCGGTTCGTGAAGCTGCGCGTGCTGTCCGGCGCCGTGAAGGACGGTCTCGAGATCGCCGAGGTCCGCGTGCATCGAGGCCGCGCGCTCCGGCTACACGCCGCTGTTCGTGCGCGCGCCGACGGTGAAGCTCTGGAAAGGCAGTCCGCGCGAGGCGGCGCAGCGCGGCCTCGACTGGCTGCAGCAGGCGGCGCCGAACTGGTCCGACAAGAGCCTGCTTCGGCTGCCATGTGCAGAGCCAGGTGCTGATGGGCCAGGCGGTCGCGCTCAAGCAGGGCTATCGCGTGAGCATGCGCTCCGTTCGCTGGCTCGACGAACACGTCCGCACGCAGAAGTCGTCGGGCAGCTGGTTCGGCCCTCGCACTCCGCCTCGGTGTTCGGTGCGATGGGCGTGGCTTATGCGGCCGATATGCTCGGGATCGCGAGCGACAAGGGGTTTCCGGACACACCCGTCCTCCAAAGGCCTGCTGCTTCGAGTCGGCGGATCGACTGGTGGAGCGACAGGAAAAGGACGGCGCCTTCCCGGTCGACCAGCTCGCCCGCCGATCGTCCAGGGCCAGTTCATGACGACGGCCAACGCGCTCGTGGCGATCGAGTGGGCGGCCGCCCATTCCGACGATCCGACGTACAAGCAGCCGCAGCCGAGCGCGGGCTGTCCTGGATTGCCTCGCACGAACCGAAGACCAACCAGGACAAGATCTTCAAGATCATCGCGCTGATGCACTACGGCACGCCGGACCAGAAGCGCACGGCCTGGTCGGTCGTGGAGACGCTTGCCGCCGAGCAGCAGCCCGACGGCGGCTGGAAGGAAAATGCCGCCACGCGACGGGATCGAACGCGATCGCCACCGGCCAGGTGCTCTACGCCTTCAAGCAGGCCGGCGTGAGCATTCATGGCGCGATGTTCCGGCGCGGCGTGGACTTCCTGCTGCAAGAACCAGGTCAACGACCCGACATGCCGGATAACGGATCGTGGAAAGCGATCCACACCGCAGAGCGAGCGGCCGTCGGACTTTGCCCACACGATGTGGGCGGTCATCGGCCTGGCCGGCTCGTACGGGGCCGACCCGACGGGCGCGCTGCAGATCGTCAAGCAGCAGGGCGACAAGCCGCCGACGCGCAACCTCGAGATCGTGCTCGACGTGTCGGGATCGATGAACACGAAGCTCGGCGACAGCACGCGCTGGAAGACGGCGCTCGACGTGCTCAAGCACGTCGTGGATACGCTGCCGGACGACCTCAACGTCGGCACTGCGCGTCTACGGCCACCGGTAATCGTCGAAGTCCGCCGCAGACCTGCAAGGACACCGAACTCGTCGTGCCGATCGCGAAGCTCGATCGCGAGCGCATCGTGAAGGCGGCCACGCGGCTGCAAGCCGCGCGGCGAGACGCCGCTCATCTACTCCATCCTGCAGACGATCGGCGACCTGAAGGCGGCGGGCGGCGGCTCGGTGATCCTGATCACCGACGGCGAGGAAAGCTGCAAGGGCGACTCGAAGGCCGCGGCAGCGCGAGATCGCGGCGTCCGGCGTCGACGTCACGCTCAACATCGTCGGCTTCACGCTGACGGGCGAGGCCGTCGAGGCGAGCTCGGCACGCTCGCCGGATCGACCGGCGGCCGCTACTACGGCGCGCAGGACGGCGCGCAGCTCTCGCGCGCGGTGATGCTCGCCGCGCTGAAGCGCCTGCCGTACGACATCCTCGATGCGTCCGGGAAGAGTCATCGTCTCCGGGCAGACGAGCGAACTGAGCCGCGAGCTGCCGCCCGGCAAGTACCGCATCCGCATCGACGCGCTCGGGCAGGTGCTCGAGGAGCCGTTCGCCATCGTTGCGAACCAGACGACGACACTTCCGCTTGCAGTTGAGAACGACCGGTTCATCATCCGGCACTGAGGGGAAATCCATGCAATCCCGCAATTACCTGGCGTTGATGGTCTGCGCAACAGCGATGGCGGCGGTTGCACCCGCGGCGCGAAGTGACGCGCCGTGTAACAAGGGGTACCGCGATTCGACTGCTGCCGAGCGCGCCACCATGACGGCGGTTCTGCAGGCCGCAAAAAAAAGCCCTGCCGTCTGCCCCGACAGGATGGGTAATTGAGGGCAACGACGAGATTTCCATTACCACCAACCTCTGCAAGGACTACGAGGCTGCTCCATGGGTCTATCACTTCAATCGCAGCTACCTGCGGGTCGATGATCAGGAGGCGCGAGACAAGATCATCGCGGACGCCGCGGCTGCATCGCAGGCGGCCCTTGCGAAGAAGCAGCCGAGGCTCGACGCTGCGATGGCTCGGATGAACCTGCTCGTCCAGAAGCAAGTGGCCCTGATGCAAAAGGGCGACATGGCGGGCGCGCAGGCCTTGAATGACGAAGTGGCAAAGTCGCAGGCGGACTATCAAAAGATCATGGACGAAGGCGACAGCCAGGCGCAGTTTGACGCCGCCATGGCGAAGGCGAGCCGCGACAAGAGCATGTACATCAACGTCGTCGTCAATTCCAACCAGGAAACGACTGACCCGAACGCCAAGAGCCTGCCGCCGCCACCGGGCGCGCGTGCCGCATTTCGCTGGCCCAGCAGCCAGGAGCACGTTCCCGAGGACCACGCGATGATTCTGCTCGGGCAATGGCAGCCCGGCACCGGATGGCGTCTGGAAGCGGGTCGCTTCACCCGGGCGTGCGCGCCGACTGCGGCGCAGGTCATTTCAATCAGCGTGACGGCGGATCCGGAACGCATCGCCGGGATCATTGGGGCGATCGACGTCAAGAGCCTGGCGGCGGTGGTCGCCAAGTAGGCAGGGGGAACAACAATGAGATTTCATTCGAGGCGCGTCCTTGCGTGCAGTCGCGCTCGGTAACCTTCCGGAGAGGCATACTGGTTTGAGCAGGAAGAATTCATGAAGCGCCAATACCTATGGGCAATCATCGCCGCCGGTACGATGCTGGTTTCATGCTCCGGAAAGAATGCCGGGGTGGAGGACACCGACGGCGGACCTAACCCGCCCGCCAACAGCAGCACAAGCCCGTCGACGGCTCCATCCAGCGCCGCCAGTGCCAGCCCAGCCGCCGCTTCCCGGGAGACTGAGTGGCGAACGAGCTGGCAGCATAAGCATCTGGCAGCGTGGCAACCGCAGCAGGGTGGCGCGGCGTTTGCACGCGCTGCAGAGGAAGTTCTGTCGACTCCCGGCACCGATCCTTCTGACACGGCCTCCAAGGCCAGGTCATTGGGCTCCGATCCGCGGAAGACTTTTGAATTTCTCCGCGATCAGATTGGTGTCGAACCCTACAACGGTGTTCTGCGCGGCGCGCGCGGCACCTTGATGGTGGGCGCGGGCAATGCGCTGGATCGCGCGCTGCTGGCGCGGGACCTGCTCGAGGCTCAAGGCCAGACGACTCGGCTGGTCTCCGGCCAGCTGCCGGAAGAGCAGGCTCGCAAACTGCTGGATCGCTTCCTGCAGGCGGGCCCATCGCCGGCATTGCAGCAATCCAGTCAACCGACCGCGAGCTGGATTCCGACCTCAATCAGGAAGCCGCGGATATTGTCGCGAAGACTGGATTGTCGCGGGACGCCATTGCAGAGTTTCTCGTGCACGCCCGGCAACGTGAGCAAGCCTTTCGGACCCAGATTGCGGCAAATACTTTGACGCAATTTGACCTACTCAAGTCTCGCCTGCTGCAGGATCGAAGAAGGGTCCCGGTGGATGTCGCGGCCTTGCACTCGACATTGATGGCCAGGCTCCGGACGCACTATTGGGTCCAGGTGCAAAGTCCCGACGGCAAGTGGAACGACTTCGACCCGATCCTGCCGGACGCTGCGCCGGGGGTGCGATATGGCATGAATCCTGAGGTAGTGAAGGATATTCCGGCGAATGCATATCATGAGCTCCAGTTCAGTCTGGTGTACGTTGCCGCGCGTGAAGGTGCGAAGACCGAGGACGTGTTGCTGACGGGCCACGTGCGCTCGTCGGAGGCACTGTTCCAGCCGGTGTCCTTCAGCATCCAGCCAAATGGCGGCTCAGATGCCTTTGGGCAGCTCGCGGCGAAAACGCCTGGTGAACGGGTTCAGTTCCTGAAGGCGCTGCAGCGATTCCAGGCCGTCCTGCTGGCGGAAGTGAAACCGCCGTCAGCAAGTCCTTCGACATGGCAGGCAATGTTTTTGACCATCCTGACGCGCCGCTGCCGCTCTCCCCGGCACCTTCGCTGATGGATGCGCTCGGTGGCGACAGTCAGACGCCGCCCCAATTCCTGGAGCTGCGAGTCGTGTTGCAGCTGACGGGTCCTGGTCGCGACCAGGAAACTCAGATTCGTACGCTGGTGCGTGGAAAGGACACTGAGTCGCCAGACTTTGCGCCGCCGCTGATGTCGTGGGAACTGTTGCTGCAGCCGCAGTGGGTGTCGGACAGTTGGCTGGGCGTCAACATGTTGCGACAGGTGGCGGCAGCCATGCGCCAGACTGCAGCATCGGCCGGCAGCGAAACGCTGGCCGCCCTTCCGGATTACGAGGAGATCGCATCCACGCGACTGCTGCAGTTGGCCGTGGCGCGGCAGAGGTCGCTGGCGGAAGCGCTCAAGTCGAGCAGCGGAATCGCCGCCATGGTCGACACGCCGCTGCTCACCATTTATGGCTACCGGATTTCCGGGGTCCGACAGCAGCCCGAAGAAGTCCGGGCAGAGCATTTCATAGATCTGGTTGACAACGCGGTGCAGATCGTGCCGGTAGATCAAGCCAGCGCGGCGAACGCGTATGAATTGGCGCTCTCGCATAGCGCTGCCGACAGTGCCCTGGAGTCGGCGACGGTCGGCCTGCTGCAACCCGGCAGCAACCTCGGTTCCGGTGCCGCCGTCTTTGGCGCCGCGCAGGCCCAGGGCAAACCCCTGTTCCTCGCCACCTCGCGAGACGTCGATCTGTTGAGGAGCTCCGGCGTTTCCGAGAATGACATTGAGTGGATTTACGACAATGAATCGCCCACTTCGCGATTGCTGGTAGCGGTGGCGCCGGATGGCTCAACGGCCTGGTGGAGTGTTCAGCCGGACGGCGTCGCCGTGCTCAGAATGAACGGCGGTCGGGGCCTCGGCATGTCGGAATATGCCATCGAAAATACAAAGGCCGTGATGATAGGAATCTGCAGCCTTACGAGCATCACCATGGCGGTTTGCGCCGTTCATGGTGCGGGAACTGCACTTCTGATCTGCCTGATGTCGACGTCGGTCAGCCTTGCGGCAATGGTCAGTAACCCTGGCCATGCCTACTCGTTCGCAATGATAGGTGCCGAGATCCTCGAGGCTTTGCATAGCGGAAGCGAACTCGCATCCCCACACGAAAACAGATGCCTCAGAGGGCACTAGAGTTTCGAGGAGATGCTCACGACCCCGCCTTGAAATCGACCTCGATGTCGACCTTGCCCATCTGCCCGGTCTTGTTGTTGTAGCCGGTCGAGCCTTTGCACGAGTAGTGCCCGGTCAACAGCGTCGGCTTGATGTCGAAGGTGGTCCGGCACTCGCCGCTCGTGCTCGTCGCCGTCACTGTGTAGGGGCCGACGCCGATGGTCACGCCATTCTCCGCCATGTCCTCGGCGCGGAAGCGGCCGAGTCCGGCTCGCTGGAACCCGACCCGCACCCGGCCAGGACGAGTACCGAAAACGCGACGAACAAAGACTTGATTGTCGTGAGCATTCCCCCTCGAAACGTCCTGCGCCCGCGCGCGGCAATTGAGAAGAATCCCCGGCACTTGACAGCCCGCCGCCCGCAGGCGCATACAACCTGCATCCCGGTTAACGTCCTCAACATGAAATGGGGGATTGCATGATCCGCACTTGGTCCGGCCGTCTCCTGGCGGCATCCGTATTCCTTCTGATCGCCTTTGCTCCCGCCCGCGCCGACGATCCGCCCGGCGTCCTCTGGGAAATGAAGTCCCAGGTGTCCATGCCCGGGATGCCGATGTCGCCGCCGGCGAACACGGTCAAGGTCTGCGCAGCCAGGGAATGGACGAGGCCGCCGCCGGGCGGAGACGCGAGTTGCGTGACCTCGAACTTCCAGCGGAGCGGCAACAAGGCGACCTGGGACATGCAGTGCAGCGGCCAGATGCCGATGACGGGCCACGGCGAGATCACGTTCGAGAGCGAGGACGCCTACTCGGGAGTGATCGACGCGACCGCGGAGGGCATGACGATGAAGATCAATCTCTCCGGCAGGAAACTCGGTACCTGCGACAAGCCAGTCGGCTGAGGTAGCCACCATGAGTATGCGAATCTTCGTGACGGCTGCCGTTGCGGGGTGCGTCTGTGCGCCCGCGTTCGCCGCGGCTCCCGCGGCGGATGCCGGTCCCTGGGCCAAGGTTCCGGCTGCGCCGACCGCCTGCTACACGTCGCAGGACCAGTACCAAGACCAGAATTCCGCGGCGGTGGATGCCGTGCAGACAGAACACTACGCAGCGAACGAACGAAACACGGCACTGCGGCAGAAATTAAGTGAAGCACAGGCCGCGAACCCGATGGCAATGGCACAAGCCATGCAGCAGGCGATGATGAACGATCCGCAGGGCGCCCAGAAATACATGGAGCGGATAGCGCAGCAAGGTCAGGCCACTCAGACTGAGGTTCCGGCAGCCATGGCGCGCGAATCGCAGATTGAGGCGGAGGAAAAGAGTGTGATCGCGCAGTATCAGGCGGCGCTCGCCACGGCGAATGGGCCGGCCGATGCACGCTGGACTGCACTCAAGAAGAAGATGGGCATCGCGATGGATTCGCCAGGGCCGGGCGAGTCGGGCGTGCCGGACTGGGCATGGCAGGAGTGGGGCGTCATCCTGAGGGAACGTGACCAGGCTTATCAGACGAACTGTGCGACCTGGTTTTCGCCGACGGGCCCGTTGCAGTCATACCTGAAGCGTTACAAGCAATTCCTGGTCCAGGAGCGCATGCCGTATGAGAAGAAGCTCATCGACGATCCGGCGCTCGAGCAATACAAGATGATGGACATCTCGACCGAGAGTTACCGGACGACGACGGACTATGACGCGGTCGAGGATTACCTGAAGTCCGCATTCCGAATCTTCGGCGAGCGCAGAGGCAGTCCGTACTGCACGGCCGATCACCCCTGCCAATGACCATCAAAGGGGA
>CAVVBV010000006.1:0-13571 GCA_963746545.1 uncultured Gammaproteobacteria bacterium | reverse complement strand
ACCTGATCAGCGGGATGTACGCCCTTTCCGCGATCCTCGGGGCTCTCTATGAGCGCGAGAAATCGGGCCAAGGCCAGGCGATCGACCTGGCGCTCCTCGACACCCAGGTCGCGGCGCTTGCCAACCAGGGCCTGAACTACCTGATTTCCGGGATCCCGCCCGGTCGGAAGGGCACCGCGCACCCGAACATCGTCCCCTACCAGGCATTCGCGACCGCGGACGGCTATTTGATGCTCGCGGTCGGCAACGACCGGCAGTTCGAGAGCTTCTGCGGCGTCGCGGGCCTGCCTGAGCTCGCGGCGGATGCGCGATACCGGGCCAATGCCGGCCGCGTGGCGAATCGCGCGACGCTCGTCCCCGAGATCGACCGCCTGTGCCGCCGGAAGACGACCCGGCAGTGGCTCGATGCACTGGCGCGGGTCGGCGTACCCTGCGGGCCAATCAACAATCTCGCGGAAGTGTTCGACGAGCCGCAGGTGAAGCACCGGAAGATGCGATTCGACCTGCCGCATGCCGCGGGCGGATCGGTGCCACAGGTCCGAAACCCGATCCTCTACTCGCGCACGACACTCGAGTACCACGATCCGCCGCCGCTGCTCGGGCAGCACACGACGGAAGTGCTGACGGTAGTGCTCGGGCTCGAACCGGCAGAACTGCAGGTACTGAGGGCGGCATCCGTCATCGCTTGAAACTGATCTCCTGCACAAATGCCAGGATGCGATTCGCGACTTCCTGGTACTGGCCGCCCAAGTGGTGGCCGCCGCTCATCTCTTCCACGCGCGCGCCTGCGGCAGCGAGATCCGGACACGAAGAATGCTGCTCATCGGAACCATGGATGCAGAACAGGCTGTGCGCATCCAGCTTGGCGAGTTCCGGCGCCAGCGGCATTCCCTCGGGTGTGATCCAGGGCAACCATGCGCTGAGGTGAATCTCGAATATCGCCAGTTGGCTGGGACCGATCAGCACCACGCCATCCACGGCTGCGCTGCTGTTCCGCCGGCAGCCGGTTCACGACGAACGGCAGCACGTCGGCCCCGAACGAATAGCCGATGAACACGACGCGCGACAGCGAGATACGCGTGCAGGTAATGCGCGACGACGCGCGCGACATCGCGCGTGGCTCCCTTCAGGCGTCCGCGGTCTCCAGTAGTAGCGCAGTGAATTGAATCCGACTCACCGGCACGCCGTTGGCGGACAGCACGGCAGCTGATCTCCTGGTCGATATCCGCCCAGCCGCCGTCCCCGGTCAGGATCACGACCAGCGGCGGCTCGCGCGCATCGGCGGCCGTGCGCCCGGTCGGCCGGGCACCGGCACTTCGATCAGCGGCAGGTCGTCGACCGCCGGGATTCCCGCGGACTGCGCGCGGCATGGCGCCGCGCAGGCAGAGCGCCGCGAGCAGCAGCATCGCCGCCTTGCATTGCGCGCGGGTCGTCACCGGAACAGCAGGCCCCGCACCCCGCCGGCGATCAGCGTCGAAATATCCATCAGGATGCGCGGCAACACGGTCCAGCCGCCGGGCGAGGCGAGGAAGCGCGGCTCCCATACGGGCGCGAATTTCGACTTGTAGCGCCGCAGGCCGTCGAAATTGTAGAAGTACTCGCCGTAGCGGTAGATGAAGCTGCCCACGCGGTTCCAGGACGGCGCGAGCGGATGCTGCTCGAGTCCCGCCAGCGGCGCCATGCCGAGATCGAACCACCGATATCCGCGCGCGCGGCCCCAGAGCATCAATTCGACGAACAGGAAATCCATCGCGCTGCGCGGCGCGTCGGGACTGAAGCGCATCAGGTCGACCGACAACTCGCTCTGTAGCCGTCCACAGGTTGGCGAACGCAACCGGCTCGCCCTCGCAGCGCACGACCGCGAGCGGGAACTGGCGCAGGTAGGCCTCGTCGAAGCTGCCAACCGAAAATCCCTTCTCGGCCGTGGCTTTTTCCTGGAGCCAGGTGTCCGATATGCGGCGCAGGGCCGGCAGCACCGCGCGCGCTTCGGCGCTGTCCTGCGCCAGGAGTTCGAACGTGGCGCCATCGCGCATCGCGCGCCGATGCGACTGGCGGAGATCCGCCCTGGCGCTGCCCTCCAGGTCGAAATCCTGCAACGGCACGCGCGCCACCTCGCCGATCTTGATCGGCGTCAACCCCAGGTCGATGTAGAGCGGCAGCCGCTCGCTGCTGACCTGGTAGAACACGGTCCATCCGCCATGCCGGTCGACGAGCTCGCGGAATCGCCAGGCGAGTTCCTCGCCTCGCCCGCCATTGCCGACCGGATCGCCGAGCGCAACCCAGCTCCGGCCCGCGACCTGGTACATGATGAATGCGCCCTGGTCGGGCGCGAACAGCAGCCGCTTGTCGCCGGTCAGCGCGGCGTTGGCGAGCGTCGCGTCCGATGCCGCGACGACTCGCCGCGCGCGCTCGAGGTCCGCGGCATCCGGAACCTCGGGATCGGGCCGCGCCGGCCGCAGCAGGTCGAGCGCAAACAACGCGCCCGCTCCCAGCACGACGATCACCGATGCGCGCAGCGCGCGTGGCACGTCGCCCGACGTCGCGAATGTCCACCACGGGACGGACGAATACACGACATGGCGGTGGGCGAAGATCGCGACCCAGACGACCGCTGCGAGCACGCCCGCAATGCTCACGATCCACACCGGAGTCATCCGGTCGTCGACGATCGAGGCGGGACGACGGAATGCGCTCCTGCCGAGCCACAGCACGGCCAGCACGACCGCCAGCACGCTCGCTTCCTCGAAGTCGAGGCCCTTCAGGATCGAAGCGACCATGCCGGCCGCGAGCAGCCAGACGGTCAGGCGATATCCCTCGCGAACGCGGCGGAACAGGGCGCGCGACAACACGAGCAACCCGAGCCCGATGGCGCTGCCGACGAGATGTGACAGCTCGACCAGCGGCAGCGGCAGGACCCGCTTCAGCACCCTGAGCCGCTCGTCGATGCCCGGCGTCGCGCCGGAGACCAGCAGCACGATGCCGGCGAAAAATATCAGCGCGCCGCCGAGCTGCGGCGCGACCGGTGCGATCACGCGCGCCGCGGCCGCTCCGATGCGGGCGAGACGCGGGCGCTGGAAGCTGATCTCGAATCCGGCAAAGCCGATGGCCGCCAGCAGGAGCGGCAGCAGGTAATAGATCGCGCGATACCCGAGCAGCGCGCCGAGCACGTGATCCGGCGGGGCGCCCGGCAGCGCAATGAGGATGACGGACTCGAAGACCCCGATGCCGCCCGGCAGGTAACTCGCGATGCCGGCCGCGACCGCGAGCGCGTAGATGCCGAGGAACGACAGGAAATCGACCTGCACTTCGATGGGCAGCAGGCACCAGAGCACGGCCGCCGAGACGGATAGTTCGATTGCGCCGGTCGCCACCTGCAGCAGCGAAAGCGTGAGACCCGGCGGGCGCAGGACCCAGCCGCGGAATTCAAAACCGCTTTCCGTGAAGCTGCCCCAGAAGACATAGGCCACGATCATCGCGAGCAGCGCCACGCCGACGATGCCGGGCCACGGCTGCGACATGTGCAGTTCCGCGAACGCGACCTGCGGTGCCGCGATGAGCGATACGCCGATCAGGATCGTGAGCCCCACGCCCGTGGTCGCGCTGCAGAATCCCTGCAATGTCGCGACATCGACGCCGGTGAGGCCGGCCCTCGAATACAGGCGGTAACGCACCGCGCCGCCCGTCAATGCGGCAGCGCCGAAACTATGGCCGATCGCATAGGCGATCACGGACTTGAACAGGACCGCGCGGTACGGCAAGGGCTTGCGCGCATAGCGCAGGCCAAGCACGTCATAAACGCTCAGCATCAGGTAGCTTGCGAGCGTGGCCGCTGCCGCCGCGAGGATGCTGCCTGCGGGTATCTGGCGCAGGTACGCGAGCACGTCGCGCAGATGGAATCCGGCCAGCTCGCGATCGATGACCAGGAGCACCAGCGCAAAGATCGCGAGCGCCACGATCGGCGGGATCCACCGCCACAGCGCGGGCGCGGTTTCCGGCCGCAGCTCGATCTTCATTCACGCACCTTGATCTTCAGCGGCGCAGCGGCAACTGCAGGGTCGCGCTGAGCCCGCCTTCGGGGCGATTCGCCAATACTACGTCGCCGCCATGATTGCGGGCCACGGTGCGCGCGATCGCGAGGCCGAGGCCGACGCCGCCCGTATCGCGGTTGCGCGATGTGTCGAGGCGCGTGAACGGCTCGAACACGCGCTCGAGGTCCTCGCTCGCGATGCCGGGCCCGTCGTCCTCGACGGCAACCCGGACGGATTCCGGATCCGCCGCCAGCGTGACCGTCACGTGGCTGCCGTAGCGCGCGGCGTTGCCGACCAGGTTGCCGATGCAGCGGCGCAGCGCCAGCGGCTGGCATTCGAGCACGAGGCGGTTGGGCACGCCCGCGGCGATCCTGACTTCGACGCCCGGCAATCCCTCGCAGACGCTCTCCACCAGCGATACGAGATCGACCTGCAGCCGTGCCTCCGGGTTCACCTCTTCGCGCGCGAACGAGAGCGTCGACTCGATCATCGCTTCCATCTCAGCGACGTCCTGCTGCATCTTGCGGCGCGTCTCCTCGTTGTCGGCGAGTTCGGCGCGCAACCGCAGTCGCGTCAGCGGCGTGCGCAGGTCGTGCGAGATGGCCGCGACCATCTGCACGCGGTCCGCGACGAAGCGGCGTATGCGCTCCTGCATCGTGTTGAACGCATGCGCCGCCTGGCGCATTTCCCGCGATCCGCTTTCCGCCAATGGCGGCGCGTTGACGTTCCTGCCGAGCTGGTCGGCAGCCTGCACCAGCACGATCAGCGGGCGCGTCAGGCGCCGCACCGCCCACAGCGACAGCGCGAGGACCAGGAGGCCCGACGCCACGATCGTCACGATGGTCGCGGTGCCCGGCACCCTGGACGGATCCGCCATCGGCACCTCGAAGTTGAGCCAGCTGCCGTCCGCGAGCGCAATGCTCGCATCCAGCACGCGCGCGCGGCTGTTCCTGGATACCGCGCCGCCGAGGACTCGTCCCGCATCGCTGCTCAGGCTCGCCGAACGGCGCACGGCGGCGACGCGGTCGGAAAACGAACCGCTGGTGGCCGCGAGCAGCGCGACATGATGGCCGCGTTCGGGCGTCTGCCAGAGCGCGGCCGCGACGATCTCGTCGAACAGCGATTCGTTCCAGTCCGCGTGGTCATTCGATTCGACCGTCGGGGCCGGGTCCCATGAGACGGACAACGTGTCGCCCGCGACCTGCCGCAGAAGCTCCTTGCGCTGCTCGGGCGAGACGGCGTCGATCACGCGCACGATTCCGGCGATCCGTTCCGCGACGTGAAAGTGCTCGACTACCTCCAGCGTGTCCGAGCGGATGCTGCTGATGATGCTGAAGGTCGCGAGCTGCGACACGGACAGCGCCGCGATCAGCACGACGATGGTCCATCCGGTCAGGCTGTCCGGATGCCAGCGCGTCATGGCCGTGTCACGTCGGCGGTGAAGACATAACCGCCGCCCCGCACCGTGACGATCAGCTCGGGGAAGCTGGGGATTCGCCTCGATCTTGTGCCGCAGGCGGCTGACCTGCACGTCGATGCTGCGATCGAACGGAATGGCCGCGCGGCCGCGGGCGAGATCCAGCAATTGTTCGCGCGTCAGCACCCGTCCCGGGCGCTCCGCGAAAACCTGCAGGAGATCGAACTCGCCGCCGGACAGCGAGACGACCGTGCCGTCGGGTGAGGTCAGGCGATGACGGGCCGGATCCAGCCGCCAGCCGGCGAACTGGAGGACGCCCGCGCCCGTCGGAACGACGGCGCCGGGCGTATCGCGGCGCCGCAGCACGGCCCGGATTCGCGCCAGCAGTTCACGCGGCTCGAATGGCTTGGTGATGTAGTCGTCGGCGCCGACTTCGAGGCCGACGATGCGATCGGTCGTCTCACCCATGGCCGTCAGCATGATCACTGGCACCGCGGAGCTGGCCCGCAGCTCCCGGCAGATCGCCAGGCCGTCCTTTCCCGGCAACATCAGGTCGAGCACCACGAGGTCGATGCGCGAATCGCGCAGGATCTTGTCCATTTCGCGCCAGTCGCGCGCCAGGGAAACGCGCAGGCCGTTGCGGTCGAGGAAACGCGACAGCAATTCGCGGATTTCCCGGTCGTCGTCGACGATCAGGACGTGCGTACTGCGCTCCGGTGCAGCCATGACGGTCACAGTACCCGATGCCCCCGGGCCCGGACGCCCTGCGGACCGCCTCGAATTGGTAACACTCGGTAACAGGGTGGCCCCGGCGCAATATTCCGCAACAAACGAGCCTTTTCCGGAAACAATCTGCTTACCGAAGGGTGGTTTGATGGGCCCCGCTGATGGCGACCGGGCCCCGGACAACGAGGTGGCGGCGCTACCGGCAGTAACACCAACCCCGACTCGACAGGAGAACACCATGAAAGTTCGTCATCTGGTCGCTGCGGCAGCCACCGGACTGCTGCTGTCCCCCGCGGTATTTGCCGCCACGACCCCCCCGGCCAGCTGCAGTTCGCTGCAGACCCAGTTCGACAAGGAAGTCCTGAAGACCAGCTCGGCCGACGCCAACAAGGCCAGGAGCCTCCGGGCCGAAGGCGCCAAGCTGTGCGCGCAGGGCAAGAGCACGGATGGCATCAAGAAGCTCGACGACGCCATCAAGATGCTGGGCAGCGCCCACACGAGTTGACCGCTGTCGGCGCTGGTCAGGCTCGGCTCGGCTGATCCCCCTGCCCGGCCCGCCTGATCAGCGCCACAGCTTGCGCTTGCTGCCGCGCAGGAGTTTCGCTGCGAGCCGTTCCTGGCGACGCGCGAGTTCCCGCGGACGCAGGTCCGCGTAAGCAGACGGCTTCAGTTTTTCCTTCATCAGCACCGCGGCGCGCGCCAGCGCCTGGCGTGCACGCACGTCCTGCAGCGTTCCGCCCCTCGGCACGATCGCGAATGCGACCTGGCAGCCCATCGCCTGCGACAGGCGATCGAGACTCCCGAACGTGATGCGCCGTCGCGCCTCGGCCCGTTCCATCTGCTGCACGGTCGCGCGCGAAATGCCCGCGCGCGCGGCGAGCTGCGACTGCGAAATGCCGAGCGCATCGCGGATCTCGCGCAGCCATCCGCTGCGCGGAACCAGGTCCGGATTCATGCGCGGAAACGCGCGCGCGGCTTTCGCGAGTTCCGCGCGCTTCACGCGCGGGCCGCGGCGCGGCGGCGGCGGTTTTTTCTGTTTCTTGGTGGCCAAATTGGTCAGTTTTTCGGATGCGTATAAGCATCGTATATCAGCCTAAGCGGCTGAATGCAATAAACCGGAAAGAGCCAGCAGGGTATGCGGGCCGGGATCAGCGGGAAATCCCCGCGCAGTCCGCCGCTCAGCGTGCGCAATTGCGTGTCCGCACTCGTCAATCGGGACCGGCTGAATCGGAACCGGGCGTCGACCGAATCATGCCGTGCTTGCGGGCCGCGGACCCCTCAGGTGATCTCGCGATTGATTGCTGCGCGTGCGATTCGCGATACCTGTCGTCCGAGTTTCTTTCTCGCCTGCCAAAGGTCGTAGTTGGCCTGCATCGTCAACCATGATTCGGCCGACCCGCCGAGCACGGCGCCGAGTCGCACGGCCATCTCGGCGCTGATGGCCGCACGACCATTCAAGACGCGCGACAGGGCGACGCGTGTCACTCCAAGGCGGTTTGCGAATTCCGTGACCGTAAAGCCGGTGTCACTGAACACTCCGTCGCGGAGGACCTCACCAGGATGAGGAGGGTTGTGCATCAGCATGGCCAAAGTCTCGCTTAGTGATAGTCCTGATAGTCGACGTCGATTGCGTGCAGTCCGCGGAAAGAAAAAGTCAGCCTCCAATTCCTGTCGACCCACACGGCCCAGTGACCCGTGAGTTGACCTTTGGGCGGGTGCAGCCGCCAACCCGGCAAGCCCAGCGCAGCCGGCGAATCGCTCGCGTCGAGCAGACCGAGTTGAAGTCGCAGCCTGGCGGCGTGCCTTGGCTGGATCCCCGCTCTGCTCCCGGAACGAAAGAACTCCTCGAGACCCTTGTGACTAGAATTCCTGATCACGGCAAGTGTATAGCGTAGGTATACAGGTGGCAAACGGGTGCCGACAATCCTGGCTGTGTCCGTCGGCGGCGCTGCCACGAATTTCCAGCGCGTCCGGGTCGATTCGTTCCGGAAATCGCCCGGCCTCGATGCCATTTTCGCCGCGAATTACCCCCACGGCACCGACTTGAGCGATATTTGGATGCCTATAGGCATCCTAATCTGGCGTAAACCCATGACATCCGAAGCAACACCGATCGATCCTGCCGCATTGACTGCCAATAGCCGTTCCGGCTACCCGGAGCCGTACCGGTACCAGTGCCTGCCCCGCGAGAAGCGTGCGCTCGGGGATGCCGCCGGCCTGACCAGGATTGGCATCAACCAGACGACGCTCTGGCCCGGGGCCGCCTCCTCCATGCGCCACTGGCATACCCACGAGGACGAGTTCGTCTACCTGTTGTCTGGCGAACTGGTCCTGGTCACGGACGCGGGGGAACAGGCGCTCATGGCGGGGCAATGCGTTGGCTTCCCGGCCGGCCTGAAGAATGGCCACCACCTGATCAACCGCGGGCCGGTGCCGGCCGTCTATCTGGAGATCAGCAACCGTGACGATTCAGACGGCGCGCAGTACCCGGATGTCGACCTGCGTTGGGATGCCCCGGATGCGCCTGGCGTCTACACGCACAAGGACGGGCGCCCCTACTGACCCCCCGGGCGCCCGGACGCCTTGCCGCGGCTTCCTGCTGCCATTTTTCGTCGCCGCACGCCCATCGGGTCCCGGCAGGCTGACCGCGGGCTTTCGTCGCGAACCTTGCCATCGAGTTCAGCCGGTGGTCGGGCGATGAAGCAAGCCGGGTCGGGTGCCGCCCTGTCTGCCGACGGACGCCGCGAAGAGGATACCCGGCCTCAAGCTCTCGATGACGGACAACTCCGGCCTCGATCAGGTGTACCTGGACGAGTCGCTGCTGGCTGCCTTGCAGGAGGATCTCGCCGGCATCGAAAGCGGCATCCCGGAGCTGGAAAACGGCAGCGCGCCCTACCGCGTCCAGGGCACGGCGAGCTGCTGGATGCCGGCCCATCCGCAGCGCATCTTGTGCCCGAGTTACCGCGTCGGTCCGGACTGGTCGGGCCTGACGCTCGCTGCCTACGGATCGGACGGATTCGAATTCCCGGCGCACCGCCCGGCCGAACTGGCAGCACTCATCGAGCGCGCGATCGAGGCGCTCCCGGCGCCCTGAATCCGGCTATTTTCGGATGGATATAAGCATCCGATATTGACGCAAGCGGATGAAAGAAATCCAGACGCCGCTTCAGGCCGCGCCAGGAACCGCTTTCGGCCTCGACCGGGGCCCGGTCAGGCCTGTCCGGCCGCCTCCATGTAGGCCCGCAGCACGGCATTGATGCGGGTCTGGTAGCCCGCTCCCCGGGCCCTGAACCAGTCGAGAACGTCGGCGTCCAGGCGCAGCGAAACCGCCGCCTTCCGGGGTGCCGCAGGCAGCCCCTGGCGGACGATGTCGCGGACGATTTGCTCGACTGCGGGCGGAGGCGGAGCGGCGTCGCCACGGGCGTCTCGGGCACCGGTTTCGGAGCCTCGGTCGACGGAATTCCGGTGAGCCTCGAGAAGAACCCCTGCTTCATGGTGATCGGCCTGTCGGGTCGAAAAATGATCGCATGACAGATTGTATATACAAACCCGAGAGCCCGGGGCGGCGGCGTTAGACAGAGCAGGAACCACCGTCAATGGAGTGCTCCCATGAAGCGTTTCAGTCTCCGGGCCGCCGCCCTGCTGGCCCTCTTTTGCCCCCTCGTCGCCCTCGCCGGCCAGCCGGTGAACGTCGAGATTTACGACCGCACGACAGGCCGGCTGCTGCCGGTCTACTGGCATGCGGGCGAGCGCTATGTCGCCGGCGAGCCGGGCCACCGCTACGAGGTCCGCATCCGCAATGAGCGTGCCGGCCGGGTGCTGACCGTGACCTCCGTGGACGGGGTCAATGTGATCAGCGGCGAGACCGCCGCCGCGAGCCAGACGGGCTATGTCCTCGACCCCTTCGGCCGGGTCGAAATCGAGGGCTGGCGGAAGAGCCTGGACGAGGTCGCCGCCTTCTACTTCACGTCCCTGCCGGACTCCTACGCGGCCCGCACCGGGCGCCCGGACAACGTGGGGGTCATCGGTGTCGCGGTGTTCCGCGAGCGCGTCCCCTACGCGATGCTGCGCGAGCAGGAATCGGTTTCCGCGGCCGATGCTGAGCCGCTGGACCCGGGTTCCAGGCCCGATGTCCCTGCCCCCGCCGCCGAATCCCGGGCGGATTCGGCCAAATCGAGCCAGATGCTCGGCAAGCTGGGCACCGGCCACGGCGAGCGCCTGGATTCCCAGGTGACCTACACGGAATTCGTGCGCGCGACCGAGGAACCCGACTGCGTGATCCGGATTTTCTATGACTCGCGCCGGAACCTGGTCGCCCAGGGCGTCATTCCGCCCCGGCATTACGCCCGGAACGTCCCGGATCCCTTCCCCGCGGGCTTCGTGCCCGATCCCTGATCGGGCTCAGTGTGCGGCGGCTGCCGCGAGGTGCATGACCGCCGTACGCTCGTCCGCCCGCGCGAGCAGCGCGTGTACAGCGGGATCCGTCTGAAGGCCGCCCCAGCGCGGGTCGTTCCTGACCATGACCGTTTCGGTCCAACCCATCGCGACCGCACGCTCCACTTCCGCGATCGCCTGCTCGCGCCGACCGGCCAGTTCCAGCGCCAGGGCGCTCGCCAGCGCATGTTTCGGATTGCGCTCGTGACCAGCCGCTGCCTCGGTTGCCAGCAATGCGAGCGCACGCTCAGCCATGACGTTCGCGCTCCGGCTGTTTCCATCGCTCGCCAGATCCCACGCCAGCGATTCCAGTCCCTTCACTTCGTCACCCAGGCTGCCGACATTCGAGCGCGTCACGCCGGATCCGTCGTAAACGGTCTCCAGCCAGGTTCTGGCATCGGCAGGCAAGTCGGCGAGCGTCAGCGCGTGGCCAATCGCGAGTCGCAATGCGATGTCAGGCTCCCGGTCGGCAGTTGGCGAAGATTGCGGGAGTGCCAACTGCGCCTCGATCAGCTTGCGCACCGCAGCGGGACCGCCCAGCACCAGCTGCGCACAGGTGGCGTAATGCAATGTATCCGCGTCCAGCGGGGCGGGGTCGGCCAGGACTTCGCCAGGAGCCTGCGCGCCTCGTCGCTCGCGCCGCTGCGCGCGAGCAACGCAGCCGCAATCGTCATGAACAATCGATTGTCCGCGCCCGCGACTGCGCGCACGGCCCACGACCGCGCCTCGTCGAACCGACCGCGCGCGATCGCTATCTCGCCGAGTTCAGCATAGATGTACCAGGGCATGCCCGGCATGCGCGAGATGCGTAGCAGCTGCTCGCGCGCGCCAGATCGGTTTCACCGCGCTCAAGCAGGTCGATCGCAACGTGGTGATTGGCAATGGGACTCAGCGGGTCGAGTGCAAGCGCAGCGGCGTCTGTTCCGAAGCGCGGGACAGCTCGCCCTTGGCGAAGTAAACAATTCCGAGCCAGTTGTGCGCCTCCGGCAGCTCAGGATCGAGCCGCACCGCGCGTTCCAGGCTGCGCTGCGCAACATCGAGCGAGCCGCGCACGGCGCAATTCTCCCGGCAATGCTGATCCTCTGTCATCGCCAGCAAGCCCGCGGCCGGCGTGAGCCTCAGCCAGTGCCGGGTCCAGTTCCAGCGCGCGGGACACGGCATCGCGAGCGCACTGAAGGTTGCTGGAGACTTGCTCGCCAGTGCTGCGGTTGGCGCTGAAGATGCAGGCTACAGCCAGGCTCGCATATCCCGGCGCGAAGCCGGGCGCGGCGCGCACCAGTTCTTCGCTTGCCTCGCGCATGCGTTGCTGGAATCCCGGGCGCCGCTCACGCAGTTCGGCGCGCGCCTGGAGATAGAGCTGCAGGCTGGAAAGCGGCAATGCGGCCAACCGGTCCTCGCGCCGACCGAGGCTGACGGCCTCCTGCACCGCTGCGGCAAGCTGGTCCGCGATCCGGTAGCTTTCCGCGGGCGGCAGCACGAGCTCGCTGGCCCATAGCCCGGTGCCACGTTCACCGTCCAGGCGCAGGCGCACGCGCCAGCGCTCTTCTTCGGACTGGACGGATCCGGACAATCGCAGTGACGCCAGGGCAGCATCGCTACCGCGATCGCTGACGACCAGGCCAGGAATGAGCTTGAGCCGCTCGCCGATCATCCTGTTGATCGCGGCGATGTCGACTGAACTCGAATCCAGGCCCGGGAAGTACAGCTGCGCCGTCGCGCTGCGCGCGACCACAGCCGGCTCCTGTCTGGTTCCGGCCTTGAACGTCGCGTACCCGGCGCCGATCGCGAGCATCGAGATGCCGATCGCTGCGACGACCGCCGCGCGCCGCGCGCCGACCGGCAGCGGCCTGTGCGTTGCCGGCAACGCGGCAATTTCCCCGACTTCCCCGGTCGCGGCAGCGCGCAGCGGCAGCGGCTTCACCAGGAGCCGATAGCCCTTGCGCGCGATCGTCTCGATGTAACGCGATTCCCCGGTCTCGTCGTCGAGCGCGCGTCGGAGCTTGGCCACGGCCTTGTAGACCGGGTTCTCGCCCATCGGCCGGTCATGCCAGATCTCATGGATCAACTCGTCGCAGCTGACGACGTCGCCTGGCCGTGCTGCGAGCGCGAGCAGCACCGCCATTGTCTTGGGCTCAGGTCGATACGCAGGTCGCCGCGAGTCAGCCGGTCGGCGGCCGGTCGAACGATGAAATCACCGAGATGAAAATCGGCCGGTGACATGTGAAGCGGGTTCCCGGTGGCACGGCAAGAAAAAAGCCAGAGTTCCGGCAGGACTTTGGTCGCGCTCCGCGCGACAGTCAAGTTGCCATCGGCAGGATGGCTTCCTTTCGGCAACGGCCAGGCAGCCGATTGACGATGACGATCCAGTGTTATGTTTAACAAGAAATTCAGACGTCCCGTATTGGGACAAGGAGATACCAGAATGAAAAGCAAACTCGTGGCGGTCCTCGCTGCCTCGACGGGACTCCTGACCGCCGCATTCATGAGCCATGCCGATGACACCAGCGATGGCACCAGCAATGCCACCCGCGCCCGGATCGGTTTCGAGATCGCCCCCGTACAGCTGAACCTGCGGGGAAAGAACCGCGAACTGGTCGGGATCGGCAGCTATATCGTCAATGCGCAGGGCGCCTGCAACGACTGCCACACGCACCCTTCGTTCATGCCGGGCGGCGATCCGTATAGCGGCGAACCCGAAGTCGTCAACTCCGAGCAGTACCTCACCGGTGGCCGGCAGTTCGGGCCATTCACGTCGGCGAACCTGACGCCGGATCAATACGGCCGTCCGGCGGGCTTGACGCTTTGGGAATTCAGGAATGTGATTCGCACCGGACTCGATCCGGACGGCCCGCGGGATCCGCTCCCGCCGTTCCTGCAGGTCATGCCATGGCCGGTCTACGCAAAGATGTCCAACGTGACCTGCGTGCGATCTACGAATACCTGCGCGCTATCCCGTCGCTGCCTGA
>CAVVBV010000005.1:0-10913 GCA_963746545.1 uncultured Gammaproteobacteria bacterium | reverse complement strand
CCGGATAGCGAACCGGGCGCCGGCCCTGTCAAGGTGGGCGTCGCGGTTTCCGACCTGATCAGCGGCATGTACGCGCTTGCCGCAATTCTCGGGGCGCTCTACGAACGGCAGCAGTCAGGGCAGGGCCAGGCCATCGACCTCGCGCTGCTCGATTCCCAGGTCGCGGCGCTTGCCAACCAGGGCCTGAACTACCTGGTTTCGGGAATCCCGCCGGGACGCAAGGGCACGGCGCACCCGAACATCGTCCCCTACCAGGCATTCGCGACCGCGGACGGTTACCTGATGCTCGCGGTCGGCAACGACCGGCAGTTCGAGGCTTTCTGCGGCGCCGCGGGTCGGCCGGAACTCGCGAAGGATGAGCGTTTTCGGACCAATGCCGGCCGCGTCGCCAATCGCGCGACGCTCGTTCCCGAGATCGATCGCCTCTGCCGTCTGAAGACGACGCAGCAATGGCTCGCTCGGCTCGCGCCGCTCGGCGTGCCCTGCGGGCCGATCAACGATCTCGCCGAAGTGTTCGACGAGCCGCAGGTGAAACACCGCAGGATGCGCTTCGACCTGCCCCATCCCGAGGGCGGATCGGTGCCGCAGGTCCGGAACCCGATCCTCTACTCGCGCACGGAACTCGAGTACCGCGATCCGCCGCCGCTGCTCGGGCAGCACACGACGGAAGTGCTGACCGAAGTGCTCGGACTCGAAGCGGGAGAATTGCAGGCATTGCGGGCGGCATCCGTCATCGCCTGAAACTCATCTCCTGCACGAATGCCAGGATGCGATTCGCGACCTCCTGATACTGGCCGCCCAGGTGGTGGCCGCCGCTCATCTCTTCCGCGCGCGCGCCTGCGGCAGCGAGATCCGGACAAGAAGAATGCTGCTCATCGGAACCATGGATGCAGAACAGGCTGTGCGCATCCAGGTTCGCGAGTTCCGGCGCCAGCGGCATTCCCTCGGGTGTGATCCAGGGCAACCATGCGCTGAGGTGAATCTCGAAAATCGCCAGCTTGCTGGGACCGATCAGCACGATGCCATCAATGGCGCGTTGCTGTTCTGCCGGCAGCCGGTTCACGACGAACGGCAGCACATCGGCCCCGAAGGAATAACCGATGAACACGACGCGTGACAGCGAGAATTCGTGCAGGTAGTGCGCGACGACGCGCGCGACGTCGCGCGCAGCTCCCTCAGGCGTCCGCGGTTTCCAGTAGTAGCGCAGTGAATTGAATCCGATCACCGGCATGCCGCTGGCGGACAGCACGGCACTGATCTGCTGGTCGATTTCCGCCCAGCCGCCGTCCCCGGTCAGGATCACGACCAGCGGCGGCACGCGCGCACTGGCGGGCTGCGCCCGGTCGGCCGGCACCGGCACTTCGACCAGCGGCAGGTCGTCGACCGCCGGAATTTCCACGGACTGGGCGCGGCATAGCGGCGCGCAGAAAAGCGCCGCGAGCAGCAGCATCGCCGCCTTGCATGGCGCCCGGGTCGTCACCGGAAAAGCAGGCCCCGCACCCCGCCTGCGATCAGCGTCGAAATATCCATCAGGATGCGCGGCAACACGGTCCAGCCGCCGGGCGAGGCGAGGAAGCGCGGCTCCCATACGGGCGCGAATTTCGACTTGTAGCGCCGCAGGCCGTCGAAATTGTAGAAGTACTCGCCGTAGCGGTAGATGAAGCTGCCCACGCGATTCCAGGACGGCGCGAGCGGATGCTGCTCGAGACCCGCCAGCGGCGCCATGCCGAGATCGAACCAACGATAGCCGCGCGCGCGGCCCCAGAGCATCAATTCGACGAACAGGAAATCCATCGCGCTGCGCGGTGCGTCGGGACTGAAGCGCATCAGGTCGACCGACAACTCGTTCGATGTCGCGGTCCACAGGTTGGCGAACGCAACCGGTTCGCCCTCGCGGCGCACGACCGCGAGCGGGAACTGGCGCAGGTACGCTTCGTCGAAGCTGCCGACCGAAAATCCCTTCTCGGCCGTGGCCTTCTCCTGGAGCCAGGTGTCCGATATGCGGCGCAGCGCCGGCAGCACCGCGCGCGCTTCGGCGCTGTCCTGCGTCAGGAGTTCGAACGTGGCGCCATCGCGCATCGCGCGCCGATGCGACTGGCGGAGATCTGCCCTGGCGCTGCCCTCCAGGTCGAAGTCCTGCAACGGCACGCGCGCCACCTCGCCGATCTTGATCGGCGTCAACCCCAGGTCGATGTAGAGCGGCAGCCGCTCGCTGCTGACCTGGTAGAACACGGTCCATCCGCCATGCCGGTCGACGAGCTCGCGGAATCGCCAGGCGAGTTCCTCGCCTCGCCCGCCATTGCCGACCGGATCGCCGAGCGCGACCCAGCTCCGGCCCGCGACCTGGTACATGATGAATGCGCCCTGGTCGGGCGCGAACAGCAGCCGCTTGTCGCCGGTCAGCGCGGCGTTGGCGAGCGTCGCGTCCGATGCCGCGACGACCCGCCGCGCGCGCTCGAGGTCCGCGGCATCCGGAACCTCGGGATCGGGCCGCGCCGGCCGCAGCAGGTCGAGCGCAAACAACGCGCCCGCTCCCAGCACGACGATCACCGATGCGCGCAACGCGCGTGGCACGTCGCCCGAGGTCGCGAATGTCCACCACGGGACGGACGAATACACGACATGGCGGTGGGCGAAGATCGCGACCCAGACGACCGCTGCGAGCACGCCCGCAATGCTCACGATCCACACCGGCGTCATCCGGTCGTCGACGATCGAGGCGGGACGACGGAATGCGCTCCTGCCGAGCCACAGCACGGCCAGCACGACCGCCAGCACGCTCGCTTCCTCGAAGTCGAGGCCTTTCAGGATCGAAGCGACCATGCCGGCCGCGAGCAGCCAGACGGTCAGGCGATATCCCTCGCGAACGCGGCGGAACAGGGCGCGCGACAACACGAGCAACCCGAGCCCGATGGCGCTGCCGACGAGATGTGACAGCTCGACCAGCGGCAGCGGCAGGACCCGCTTCAGCACCCTGAGCCGCTCGTCGATGCCCGGCGTCGCGCCGGAGACCAGCAGCACGATGCCGGCGAAAAATATCAGCGCGCCGCCGAGCTGCGGCGCGACCGGTGCGATCACGCGCGCCGCGGCCGCTCCGATGCGGGCGAGACGCGGGCGCTGGAAGCTGATCTCGAATCCGGCAAAGCCGATGGCCGCCAGCAGGAGCGGCAGCAGGTAATAGATCGCGCGATACCCGAGCAGCGCGCCGAGCACGTGATCCGGCGGGGCACCCGGCAGCGCAATGAGGATGACGGACTCGAAGACCCCGATGCCGCCCGGCAGGTAACTCGCGATGCCGGCCGCGACCGCGAGCGCGTAGATGCCGAGGAACGACAGGAAATCGACCTGCACTTCGATGGGCAGCAGGCACCAGAGCACGGCCGCCGAGACGGATAGTTCGATTGCGCCGGTCGCCACCTGCAGCAGCGAAAGCGTGAGTCCCGGCGGGCGCAGGACCCAGCCGCGGAATTCAAAACCGCTTTCCGTGAAGCTGCCCCAGAAGACATAGGCCACGATCATCGCGAGCAGCGCCACGCCGACGATGCCGGGCCACGGCTGCGACATGTGCAGTTCCGCGAACGCGACCTGCGGTGCCGCGATGAGCGATACGCCGATCAGGATCGTGAGCCCCACGCCCGTGGTCGCGCTGCAGAATCCCTGCAATGTCGCGACATCGACGCCGGTGAGGCCGGCCCTCGAATACAGGCGGTAACGCACCGCGCCGCCCGTCAATGCGGCAGCGCCGAAACTATGGCCGATCGCATAGGCGATCACGGACTTGAACAGGACCGCGCGGTACGGCAAGGGCTTGCGCGCATAGCGCAGGCCAAGCACGTCATAAACGCTCAGCATCAGGTAGCTTGCGAGCGTGGCCGCTGCCGCCGCGAGGATGCTGCCTGCGGGTATCTGGCGCAGGTACGCGAGCACGTCGCGCAGATGGAATCCGGCCAGCTCGCGATCGATGACCAGGAGCACCAGCGCAAAGATCGCGAGCGCCACGATCGGCGGGATCCACCGCCGCAGCGCGGGCGCGGTTTCCGGCCGCAGCTCGATCTTCATTCACGCACCTTGATCTTCAGCGGCGCAGCGGCAACTGCAGGGTCGCGCTGAGCCCGCCTTCGGGGCGATTCGCCAATACTACGTCGCCGCCATGATTGCGGGCCACGGTGCGCGCGATCGCGAGGCCGAGGCCGACGCCGCCCGTATCGCGGTTGCGCGATGTGTCGAGGCGCGTGAACGGCTCGAACACGCGCTCGAGGTCCTCGCTCGCGATGCCGGGCCCGTCGTCCTCGACGGCAACCCGGACGGATTCCGGATCCGCCGACAGCGTGACCGTCACGTGGCTGCCGTAGCGCGCGGCGTTGCCGACCAGGTTGCCGATGCAGCGGCGCAGCGCCAGCGGCTGGCATTCGAGCACGAGGCGGTTGGGCACGCCCGCGGCGATCCTGACTTCGACGCCCGGCAATCCCTCGCAGACGCTCTCCACCAGCGATACGAGATCGACCTGCAGCCGTGCCTCCGGGTTCACCTCTTCGCGCGCGAACGAGAGCGTCGACTCGATCATCGCTTCCATCTCAGCGACGTCCTGCTGCATCTTGCGGCGCGTCTCCTCGTTGTCGGCGAGTTCGGCGCGCAACCGCAGTCGCGTCAGCGGCGTGCGCAGGTCGTGCGAGATGGCCGCGACCATCTGCACGCGGTCCGCGACGAAGCGGCGTATGCGCTCCTGCATCGTGTTGAACGCATGCGCCGCCTGGCGCATTTCCCGCGATCCGCTTTCCGCCAATGGCGGCGCGTTGACGTTCCTGCCGAGCTGGTCGGCAGCCTGTACCAGCACGATCAGCGGGCGCGTCAGGCGCCGCACGGCCCACAGCGACAGCGCGAGGACCAGGAGGCCCGACGCGACGATCGTCACGATGGTCGCGGTGCCCGGCACCCTGGACGGATCCGCCATCGGCACCTCGAAGTTGAGCCAGCTGCCGTCCGCGAGCGCAATGCTCGCATCCAGCACGCGCGCGCGGCTGTTCCTGGATACCGCGCCGCCGAGGACTCGTCCCGCATCGCTGCTCAGGCTCGCCGAACGGCGCACGGCGGCGACGCGGTCGGAAAACGAACCGCTGGTGGCCGCGAGCAGCGCGACATGATGGCCGCGTTCGGGCGTCTGCCAGAGCGCGGCCGCGACGATCTCGTCGAACAGCGATTCGTTCCAGTCCGCGTGGTCATTCGATTCGACCGTCGGGGCCGGGTCCCATGAGACGGACAACGTGTCGCCCGCGACCTGCCGCAGAAGCTCCTTGCGCTGCTCGGGCGAGACGGCGTCGATCACGCGCACGATTCCGGCGATGCGTTCCGCGACGTGAAAGTGCTCGACTACTTCCAGCGTGTCCGAGCGGATGCTGCTGATGATGCTGAAGGTCGCGAGCTGCGACACGGACAGCGCCGCGATCAGCACGACGATGGTCCATCCGGTCAGGCTGTCCGGATGCCAGCGCGTCATGGGCGTGTCACGTCGGCGGTGAAGACATAACCGCCGCCCCGCACCGTGACGATCAGCTCGGGAAGCTGGGGATTGGCCTCGATCTTGTGCCGCAGGCGGCTGACCTGCACGTCGATGCTGCGATCGAACGGAATGGCCGCGCGGCCGCGGGCGAGATCCAGCAATTGTTCGCGCGTCAGCACCCGTCCCGGGCGCTCCGCAAAAACCTGGAGGAGATCGAACTCGCCGCCGGACAGCGAGACGACCGTGCCGTCGGGTGAGGTCAGGCGATGACGGGCGGGATCCAGCCGCCAGCCGGCGAACTGGAGGACGCCCGCGCCGGTCGGGACGACGATGCCGGGCGTATCGCGGCGCCGCAGCACGGCCCGGATTCGCGCCAGCAGTTCACGCGGCTCGAATGGCTTGGTGAGGTAGTCGTCGGCGCCGACCTCGAGGCCGACGATGCGATCGGTCGTCTCACCCATGGCCGTCAGCATGATCACTGGCACCGCGGAGCCGGCCCGCAGCTCCCGGCAGATCGCCAGGCCGTCCTTTCCCGGCAACATCAAGTCGAGCACCACGAGGTCGATGCGCGAATCGCGCAGGATCTTGTCCATTTCGCGCCAGTCGCGCGCCAGGGAAACGCGCAGGCCGTTGCGGTCGAGGAAACGCGACAGCAATTCGCGGATTTCCCGGTCGTCGTCGACGATCAGGACGTGCGTACTGCGCTCGGGTGCAGCCATGACGGTCACAGTACCCCATGCCCCCGGGCCCGGACGCCCCGCGGACCGCCCCGAATTGGTAACACTCGGTAACAGGGTGGCCCCGGCGCAATATTCCGCAACAAACGAGCCTTTTCCCGAAACAATCTGCTTACCGAAGGGTGGTTTGATGGGCCCCGCTGATGGCGACCGGGCCCCGGCAACGAGGTGGCGGCGCTACCGGCAGTAACACCAACCCCGACTCGACAGGAGATCACCATGAAAGTTCGTCATCTGATCGCTGCGGCAGCCACCGGACTGCTGCTGTCCCCCGCGGTATTTGCCGCCACGACCCCCCCGGCCAGCTGCAGTTCGCTGCAGACCCAGTTCGACAAGGAAGTCCTGAAGACCAGCTCAGCCGACGCCAACAAGGCCAGGAGCCTCCGGGCCGAAGGCGCCAAGCTGTGCGCGCAGGGCAAGAGCACGGATGGCATCAAGAAGCTCGACGACGCCATCAAGATGCTGGGCAGCGCCCACACGAGTTGACCGCTGTCGGCGCTGGTCAGGCTCGGCTGGCTGATCCCCCTGCCCGGCCCGCCTGATCAGCGCCACAGCTTGCGTTTGCTGCCGCGCAGGAGTTTCGCTGCGAGCCGTTCCTGGCGACGCGCGAGTTCCCGCGGACGCAGGTCCGCGTAAGCAGACGGCTTCAGTTTTTCCTTCATCAGTACCGCGGCGCGCGCCAGCGCCTGGCGTGCACGCACGTCCTGCAGCGTTCCGCCCCTCGGCACGATCGCGAATGCGACCTGGCAGCCCATCGCCTGCGACAGGCGATCGAGACTCCCTAACGTGATGCGCCGTCGCGCCTCGGCCCGTTCCATCTGCTGCACGGTCGCGCGCGAAATGCCCGCGCGCGCGGCGAGCTGCGACTGCGAAATGCCGAGCGCATCGCGGATCTCGCGCAGCCATCCGCTGCGCGGAACCAGGTCCGGATTCATGCGCGGAAACGCGCGCGCGGCTTTCGCGAGTTCCGCGCGCTTCACGCGCGGGCCGCGGCGCGGCGGCGGCGGTTTTTTCTGTTTCTTGGTGGCCAAATTGGTCAGTTTTTCGGATGCGTATAAGCATCGTATATCAGCCTAAGCGGCTGAATGCAATAAACCGGGAGGATTCACGAGCGAACGAAGGCCAGGAGCGGCACGAAATCGCCGGAGTCGGCGTGACGAAGTGCTTCCAGATAGCGCTTCCGCGCTTCACGTGGATGCTGCAAATCGTCAGCGCTCCAACTGAAATTCGGAGCGCCCAGATCGACCAGCAATAGATCCGCCATCAGCCGCGAATGCCGCCCGTTGCCGTTCACGAATGGGTGTATGAAAACCAGCCGATGACTGAAACGCGCGACGAGTTCATCGACTTCATAGGCGCGATGATCGAGCTGCGTTCGGGTGTCCTCGCACAGCTGATGGACCGCGATTGCGATCGACTCGGGGGCAACACCGATATTCTTTTCGGTCGACCGATACTGTCCCGCCCAAGATCACGTCTCATCGAACATCCGTCGATGCAATGTGCGAATGAAATCTGGGCTGAGCAGTTCACGGTGACGTCGCGAGAACGCCCACTGCTCACCGCGGATGACGTTCGCCAGCTCGACGGTGTCGAGTTCCTGACGATTGGTGACGTGACTCGCGATCAGGCCTGTCGCTTCATCCGGGTCGAGTGGCGTTGCATCCGACCCATCGCGTTCGCTCATCGCCAGAGCTTGCGCGGGCTCCCGCTCAGCAACGATTCCACCAGGTCCTGCTTCACGCCCTGCTGATTTTCGGGAGATACGCATCTGGCCCTCGAGATTCATGGAGTGCACCGCCGACTTCAGCAACGCTTCCGCTTTGGCGTTCGCCGCCTGCTCTCGCAGACTTTCCAGTGAGCCAGCCAGTGGAACGAGAGCAATCGCGACCTGGCAGCCGAGCGCGGCCGCAAGACGATCGAGGCTATCGAGCGTAATGCGACGGCGTCCTTCGGCCAGCTCGAGTTTCTGCACCGTTGCGCGTGAAATACCGGCTCGGGCTGCCAGCTGCGCCTGGGACATGCCGAGCGCCTCGCGCATGGCGCGCACCCAGCCGCTGCGCGGGCTGGCGGAGCCGCGCGGAAAGCGACGCGCGGACTCGTCGAGTTGGCGGCGCTTGAGTTTGGAGAGACGGTCAGTCATTTTTTCCATTCCACTGCCAATGCCTATTGGATGCTTATAGGCATCAATTGTCAATCTATCTTGATGTCTATAGACATCAATAACGACTTATCCATATGAAATACATAGCAAAACCTGTCCAGCCCACCGATCTCCAGGCCAACAATCGCTCCGGCTACCCCGAGCCGTACCGGTCCCAGTGCCTGCCCCGCGAGAAACGCGCGCTCGGGGATGCCGCCGGCCTGACCAGGATCGGCATCAACCACACGACGCTCTGGCCCGGGGCCGCCTCCTCGATGCGCCACTGGCATACCCACGAGGACGAGTTCGTCTACCTGCTGTCGGGCGAGCTGGTCCTGGTGACCGACGCGGGGGAACAGGCGCTCAAGGCAGGGCAATGCGTGGGCTTCCCGGCCGGCCTGAAAAATGGCCACCACCTGATCAACCGCGGGCCCGTGCCTGCGGTCTACCTGGAGATCAGCAACCGCGACGATTCGGACGGCGCGCAGTACCCGGATGTCGACCTCCGCTGGGACGCACCGGACGCTCCGGGCGTCTACACCCACAAGGACGGCCGGCCCTACTGACCCCTCCCAACGGGCACCTGGAGACAGGCCCTATCGCGATCTTCCCTGCTCCCTTTTTTCGTCGCCGCCGCCTGCCTGACGGCGGGCGGGTCAGGGGCGGACGAGCCGACTGCGCTCGAGACTTTCGTCGCGAACCCAGGGGTCACTGTCGAGTTCGGCCAGGCGGTCCGGGTGATCGAGTGCAGCGACGCCAGGGTGGAAGTGACCGCCCTGGTCGCGACCGACGTGGCGGACGCCTCGAGCCGGATGCGCGCCCTCAAACTCTCGCTCGCGGACCACTCCGGGTTCGATCAGGTGTACCTGGACGAGTCGCTGTTGCCTGCCTTGCAGGAGGATCTGGCCGGCATCGAAAGCGGCATCCCGGAGCTGGAACAAGGCAGCGCGCCCTACCGTGTCCAGGGCACGGCGAGCGGCTGGCGGCCGGCCCATCCGCAGCGCATTTTGTGTCCGAGTTACCGTGTCGGTCTGACTGGTCGGGCCTGACGCTCGCTGCCTACGGATCGGACGGATTCGAATTCCCGGCGCACCGCCCGGCTGAACTGGCAGCACTCATCGAGCGCGCGATCGAGGCGCTCCCGGCGCCCTGAATCCGGCTATTTTCGGATGGATATAAGCATCCGATATTTACGCAAGCGGATGAAAGGATTCCAGACGCCGCTTCAGGCCGCGCCAGGAGCCGCTTTCGGCCTCGACCGGGGCCCGGTCAGGCCTGTCCGGCCGCCTCCATGTACGCCCGCAGCACGGCATTGATGCGGGTCTGGTAGCCCGCTCCCCGGGCCCTGAACCAGTCGAGAACGTCGGCGTCCAGGCGCAGCGAAACCGCCGCCTTCCGGGGGGTCGCAGGCAGCCCCTGGCGGACGATGTCGCGGACGATTTGCGCGACTGCGGGCGGAGGCTGAGCAGGCGTCGCCGCGGGCGTCTCGGGCACCGTTTTCGGAGCCTCGGACGATGGGATCCCGGTGAGCCTCGAGAAGAATCCCTGCTTCATGGTGATCGGCCTGTCGGGTCAAAAAATGATCGCATGACAGATTGTATATACAAACCCCAAGCCCGGGGCAGCGGCGTTAGACAGAGCAGGAACCATCGTCAATGGAGTGCTCCCATGAAGCGTTTCAGTCTCCGGGCCGCCGCCCTGCTGGCCCTCTTTTGCCCCCTCGTCGCCCTCGCCGGCCAGCCGGTGAACGTCGAGATTTACGACCGCACGACAGGCCGGCTGCTGCCGGTCTACTGGCATGCGGGCGAGCGCTATGTCGCCGGCGAGCCGGGCCACCGCTACGAGGTCCGCATCCGCAATGAGCGTGCCGGCCGGGTGCTGACCGTGACCTCCGTGGACGGGGTCAACGTGATCAGCGGCGAGACCGCCGCCGCGAGCCAGACGGGCTATGTCCTCGACCCCTTCGGCCGGGTCGAAATCGAGGGCTGGCGGAAGAGCCTGGACGAGGTCGCCGCCTTCTACTTCACGTCCCTGCCGGACTCCTACGCGGCCCGCACCGGGCGCCCGGACAACGTGGGGGTCATCGGTGTCGCGGTGTTCCGCGAGCGCGTCCCCTACGCGATGCTGCGCGAGCAGGAATCGGTTTCCGCGGCCGATGCCGAGCCGCTGGACGCGGGTTCCAGGCCCGATGTCCCTGCCCCCGCCGCCGAATCCCGGGCGGATTCGGCCAAATCGAGCCAGATGCTCGGCAAGCTGGGCACCGGGCCACGGCGAGCGCCTGGATTCCCAGGTGACCTACACGGAATTCGTGCGCGCGACCGAGGAACCTGACTGCGTGATCCGGATTTTCTACGACTCGCGCCGCAACCTGGTCGCCCAGGGCGTCATTCCGCCCCGGCATTACGCCCGGAACGTCCCGGACCCGTTCCCGGCGGGCTTCGTCCCCGATCCCTGAGCGTTCCCGGGCCATAATCCCGTGCCGGCCGGCATTCGAGCCGGCCGGCACGGGTTTTCATGGCAACCGAACTGCTCTTCC
>CAVVBV010000004.1:0-21240 GCA_963746545.1 uncultured Gammaproteobacteria bacterium | reverse complement strand
GCCGGCGCCGGCCGGCTGGCACGCGATGCGGCCGCAGGCCGAAGCGTGTACGGCCCGTCGGCGAGGCGCCGCAGGCCCGCCCTTTGCCGGCCATGCGGCCGCGTCGCCGAGCTCGACGCGCCCGTCGCGCTTCACGACCGGCGCGCAGTTCATCGGCGGATCCGAGAAAGCCTGCGCGGCCGTGGCAGGTCGGCCGGCCGGCGATAGACCTCGGCGGTGGGGCCGAACTGGGTGATCCTGCCCTCGTGCAATCGTCGCGGTGTGGCCGCCGAGCAGCAGCGCCTCCGAGGGTTCGGTCGTCGCGTAGACCACCGTGCAGTCGCGATCGGCGAATATCCGCGGCAGCTCGTCGCGCAGCGCCTCGCGCAGCTTGTAGTCGAGGTTGGCGAGCGGCTCGTCGAGCAGCACGAGGCCGGCATCCTTGACGAGCGCCCGCGCCAGCGCCGTGCGCTGCTGCTGCCCGCCGGACAATTCGCCCGGGCGCCGGTCCGAGCAGCGGGGAAAGCTGCAGGAGCTCGGCGATGCGCCCGACCCTCGCCTTGATGTCGGCGCGGCCTGCGCGCGCGACCTTGAGCGGCGACGCGATGTTCTCGAAGACGGAGAGGTGCCCGTAGTTGATGAACTGCTGGTACACCATCGCGACATTGCGACGGCGCACCGGCACGCCGGTGACGTTCTGCCCGCTGAACCAGACTTCTCCGGCGGTCGGCTTCAGCAGACCCGCCATCAGGCGCATCAACGTGGTTTTTCCGGCCAGTGTCGGCCCGAGCAGGACGTTGAATCCCTGCGGCGCGAGCGCGACATCGACCGGGTGGATGTGCGTCTGCCCATCCACCCGCAGTTCGACGCCGCGAAGTTCGAGTCCCGATCGGGTCACGAAAGTATCGTTCAGGGTTTCGCCGCCCAGCGTTTCACCAGCTCGTCGTAGTCGATGGTCTGGCCCTTCGGCTTCTCGTTCGCAAGCCTCGCCTTCGGACCGTCGGGCCTGCCGAGCCAGAGCTTCGCATCCTTCGGCTTGTTGAGCCGCGGGCCGCAACCGCCGTAGGTCTTCGCCCGTTCATCGGCCGACTGCATGCGCGCCATCACGTCGTCCATTTCCCCGGCGAGGTGGTCCATGGCTTCCTGGGCCGTGGATGCGCCCGGAGTTGACCTCCCCGATGTTCTGCCACCAGAGCTGCGCGAGCTTCGGATAGTCGGGCACGTTGATGCCGGTCGGCGTCCAGAGCACGCGGTCCGGCGAGCGGTAGAACTCGACCAGGCCGCCGAGCTTTGGCGCGCGATCGGTGAAGGACTTGTGCCGGATCGTGCTGTCGCGGATGAATGTCAGCCCGACCTGGCTCTTCTTCACGTCCACCGTCTTCGATACGGTGAATTGCGCATAGAGCCAGGCGGCCTTGCGCGCGGGCGACCGGCGTGGACTTGAGCAGCGTCCACGAACCCGCGTCCTGGTAACCGAGCTTCATGCCCTCCTGCCAGTACGGCCCGTGGGGCGACGGCGCCATGCGCCACAGCAGCGTGCCCTTGTCGTCGACGGTGTTGTTGCCGTCCTTCTTCGGCTTGACCATTTCCGAGGTGAAGGCCGTGTACCAGAAGATCTGCTGCGCGACATTGCCCTGCGACAGCGCCGGAAGCGACTGGTAGAAATCGTAGTCCGCGGCGCCGGGCGGCGCGTACTTGCGCAGCCACTCGTCCCATTTCGTGATCGCGTAAACCGCGGCCGGGCCGTTGGTCTCGCCGCCGCGCGAGACCGAGGCGCCCGCCGGATTGCAGGATCCCTTTTCCATCCGGATGCCCCACTCGTCGATCGGGCGGCCGTTCGGCAGTCCTTTGGAACTCGCGCCGGCCATCGACAGCCAGGCATCCGTCATGCGCCAGCCAAGGTCCGGCGCGCGCTTGCCGTAGTCCATGTGGCCGTAGATGCGCTTGCCGTCGATCTGCTTCACCTGGTTGCTGAAGAAATCGGCGATGTCCTCGTAGGCGGACCAGTTCACGGGCACGCCGAGCTCGTAGCCGTACTTGTCCTTGAACCGCTTCCTGAGGTCGGGACGCTTGAACCAGTCGTAGCGGAACCAGTACAGATTCGCGAACTGCTGGTCGGGCAGCTGCCAGACCTTGCCGTCGGGGCCGGTCGTGAACGAGATGCCGATGAAATCCTTGATGTCGAGCGTCGGCAGCGTCACGGCCTTGCCCTCGCCCGCCATCCAGTCGGTGAGGTTCACCGTCGACTGCAGGCGCGAGTGCGTGCCGATCAGGTCGGAGTCGTTGATGTAGGCGTCGTACACGTTGCGGTTGGTCTGCATCTGCGTCTGCACCGCCTGCACGACCTCGCCCTCGCCCAGCACCTGGTGATTGACCTTGATGCCGGTGATCTCCTCGAAGGCCTTGGCCAGGACCTTCGACTCATATTCATGCGTCGGGATCGTCTCCGACAGCACGTTGATTTCCATGCCCTTGAACGGCTTCGCGGCGTTGACGAACCATTCCATTTCCTTCAACTGCTGCTCTTTCGAGAGCGTCGAAGGCTGGAACTCCTTGTCAATCCATCGTTGTGCGGCCGCCATGTCGGCGTGGCTCGCAGTGACGCCGGCCGTCGCCAGGACGATTGCGAGGATTCCAGCCGCCAGCCGTTCTTTCTTCATGATGGCTCCGGTCCGGTGTGCGCCGAGTGACCCGCGGCATCGTAGCAGCGAACCGCGAACGAATGCACACCGCCCCCGCCAAGGGGAGCCCTGCCACGCTGCTCCCTTCACGGCCCGGGCGGTTTCGAGCATGATCGGCTACCCGCCGCAGGGGCTCCCGATGACCGAATCACCTGACGCCGAGGACTTCCAGGCCGAGATCATCCGGCGCTACGACGCGCCGATGTACCGGGCCATGCTGGAGGTCTACGGCGACCAGATCCATCCGGGTTTCCTGGAGGACGATGACGACGACATCCGCGCGGCGGCGCTGCGCGCGACCGCCCGGCTTGCAGAGCTCGCGAACATCGCGCCCGGCGCGCACGTGCTGGAGACGGCCTGCGGCGTCGGCGGCACGGCACGCTACCTGGCGGCAAAGCGCGGCGCCAGGGTCGTCGCCACCAACATCGCGCGCTCCCAACTCGCGCATCGCCGCCGAATGGACGCGAAATGCCGAGGGCGCCGAGCGCATACGCTACGAGTACGCCGATTACCACGCGCTGCCCTTCGCCGACGCGAGCTTCGACGTCTACTGGTGCCAGGATTCGCTGCTGTTCTCGACGGACAAGCCGCGCGCGCTCGCCGAGGCGGCGCGCGTCGTTCGGCCCGGCGGCACGATCGCGATCTCGGACCTCGTCGTCACCGGCAGGCCGGCGCCGGATGCCGCTGTCCTTCTCACCGAGATCTCGGCGCCCGGATTCTGGTCCGCCGAGGATTATCGAAAGGGCCTCGTCGCCGCCGGATTCGAGGGAATCGCCGTCGAGGACTGGAGCCGTCACGTGCTGCCGTCATTCGACCTGCTGACGGCGGATATCGCTGCCAGGCGCACGCAGCTCGCAGCGATCGCAAGCGAGGCCGACGTCGCCGAAACGCTGGAACGCTATGCGCTGTGGTGCAAGGCATCGCGCACCGGGAATCTCGGCTGGTCGGCGCTCGTCGGCACAAAGCGGCCACGACCGTGAATGGCGCAACCGGCCGCGCGGCCACCGGTCGCGATGCGCTCCATGGTGAAGTCCTGCGGCTGGTCCAGGCACGCAGTTTTCGCGACGCCGACGCGCGCTGCCGCGAACTGAACGCCGCGCATGACTCTTCGGCCCGGGATGGCTGCTCGCGAGCGTGATCGCCCAGCATCTCGGCCAGCATGAGCGCGCGCTGCAACTCGCCGAACGCGCCGTTGCCGCGGCCCCGGGCGACCCTTCCGCGCTGCTGCGCCTCGCGCAGTGCCTCGATGGGCTGCGGCGGCGCCCGGATGCCCTGCGCGTCGCCGCAGCGGCCGAGCAAGCCGCCGGCGACAACCCGCGCGCGCTTGCGTCAATCGGCCTGTTCTACAGCGCGGCGGACGAGCAGTTTCTTTCGCTCGCCGCCTACGACCGCGCCTGCCGCCAGGCGCCCGACAACGCGCTGCTGCTGTTCAGCCGCGCCGTATTGCGCAAGAACGTCGGCCAGCTCGAGGAGTCGGAAGCCGATTACGACCGCGTCATCGAGCTGGATCCGAAGCACTACGAGAGCTACGCGAACCGGTCCAACCTGCGCACCCAGACGCCGGATCGCAATCATGTGGCGCAACTCGAGGAGCTGCTCGAGCGCGGCAACGCCGATGCGGAAGGCCAGGTGCAGCTCTGCTACGCGCTCGCGAAGGAATATGCAGACCTCGGCAGGCATGCAGAGTCGTGGGCAATCCTCGCGCGCGGCGCGCAGCTCCGGCGCCGGCAGCTCGAAGTACGACATTGTCGCGGACCTCGGCATCGTGGATTCCATGATTGAAGCCTGGCCCGAGGGCCCCTCGAAACCGGCCGCTGGCGCCGCGGACGATGCTCCGATCTTCATCGTCGGCCTTCCGCGCGCCGGATCGACGCTCGTCGAACGAATCCTGTCGAGCCACACCGGGGTGCGCGCGGCCGGCGAGTTGCGTCATTTCATGCTGGCGCTCGCGGCCGCCGCGCGCGCGAAATCCGGGCGCAACGACCTGCCACAGCGGGAGGCGATCGCGCTCTCACCGCAGCTCGATTTCGCCGCGCTCGGCCGGGATTACCTGGCGCGCTGCCGGCCGGCAGCCCGTGACGCGCCGCGGTTCATCGACAAGATGCCGGTCAATTACCTCTACTGCGGCCTGATCCGGCGCGCGCTGCCGAACGCGAGGATCGTCCACGTCGCGCGCACGCCGCAGGCCGCCTGCTACGCGATCTACAGGATGCTGTTCCGCGACGGCTACCCGTTCTCCTACGACCTCGACGAGCTCGCGCAGTACTACATCGCGTACCGCCGCCTGATGGATCACTGGCAGCGCACGATGCCCGGCGTCATCCACGAACTGTCCTACGAGCGCCTCGTCGCCGACCAGGAAGGCGAGACGCGCCGGCTGCTCGAGTTCTGCGGCCTCGGGTGGGAGGACGCCTGCCTCGACTTCCACCTGAACCCCGCCGCGAGCGCGACCGCCAGCGCGCACCAGGTGCGCCGGCCCATCTATCGCTCGGCCGTCGACGAGTGGCGCCACTACGCGGCGCAGCTCGCCGGCCTGCGGAGCCGCCTCGAGGCGGCCGGCATCGCCGTCGAGGCCGCCGGATGAGCGCCCCGAAATCAGCGCGGGCCCGGCCGGTGCGCGCCGTGCTGTTCGACATGGACGGCACGCTGGTCGACAGCGAGATTCACTCGGACCAGTCGGTCAGCGGCGTGCTCGCGCAATACGGACTCGAGGATTTCAGGCTGCCGCACACCGACACGCAGGGCCGGACCTGGATCTACATCGCCGACAGGATCCGCGAACGCACGAAGATCGACGTCCCCTCCACGGTGATCGCAGCCGACCTGCTCGCACACTGGAATGACGTCGCCACCGACGTGAAGCCCATCCCCGGGGCGCCGGAGGCCGTGCGCGCCGCGGCGGCGCGCGGCCTGAAGCTCGGCGTCGTGTCGTCGAGCCCGCGTTCGGTGATCGACTCGTTCCTCGACAAGCTCGGCGTCGACGACTGCATCGACCTGCGCGCGCGCATCGGCGGCGACGCCGTCAGCAGCACCAAGCCCGATCCGGAGGGCTACCTGCTCGCGGCGCGCGCGGTCAGCGTCGATCCCGCGGAGACACTCGTGTTCGAGGACAGCCAGGCGGGGCTGATGGCGGCCAGGGCCGCCGGCATGCGCTCCGTCTTCGTCACCTGCTGCGCGTCGGACATCGAGTCGAACACCGCGCTCGCCACCGCGAGCTGCACGCATTACCGGACGCTGCCGCCGCGTTTCTGGGACGATATCGCGGACGGCGGCCTCGATCTCGCCAACAGGTCATTCAAATGAAAGCATCGAAACAGGAACTGCTGCGCCGCTACCGGATGCAGCTGTTCACCGCGACCTGGCTTTCCTACGCCGGCTTCTACTTCGCCCGCAAGGTGTACGCGGTCCTGAAGCATCCGCTGAAGGACCAGTTCGGCTTCGACGACGTCCAGATCGCCTGGCCGTGGACCATCTATCTCATCACCTACATGCTGGGCCAGTTCGTCGCAGTGTGGCTCGGCAGGCGCGTTGAGAGCCGGCGCGTGCTCGCCTGGGGCATGGTCATCGCCGCCGCATGCAACATCGTGCTCGGGCTGCTGGTCGATTCCCATCTCGCGAGCGTGTTCCTTTGGATTTGCGTCACCATGGGAATCCACGGCCTCGCGCAGGCCACCGGCTGGCCGCACAACGTCGCGCTGTTCGCGAACTGGACGCGCCGATCCGAGCGCGGAACGCTGTTCGGGCTCTGGGGCAGCTGTTACCAGATCGGCGCCATCGCCGGACGGGGACTCGCCGGATTCCTGCTCGGCTGGCTGGGCATGGCGTGGTCGTGCTTCGGCTCGAGCATCGTGCTGCTCGCGTTCACTGTGTACTTCGTCATCTACGCGCGCGAACGGCCGCAATCGGTCGGCCTGTCGCTGGAAGACGAGGCCGAACCCGACGTCGATCATTCCGGGTCGCACGCAGAGCGCGCGGTCCGCGACCCGCCGCTTCCTCCGGGTTTCATCGCCTCGATCGTCGCGATGGGCCTGATCTACATCGGATTGCGGTTCCTTCGCTATGCGCTCGACAGCTGGTCCACGCTGATCCTCGGCGAGCAATTCGGCATGACGACGACGGTCGCCGCCTACTGGTCCACCGCCTTCGACTGGATCGGCTTTCTCGGCGTGATCGTCGCCGGCATCTGGTCGGACCGCATCCCTGGATCGCGGCGCACGCCCGTGATCTTCTGGATGACGGCCGGCTGCCTCGTGTTCACGTCGCTGATGTGGTTCGTCGGATTGACGTCGCCGGTGCTCTTCGTCGCGCTGCTCGGCCTGATCGGGTTCACGGCGATGGGACCCGGATTCGCTTCTCTCCGGCGCCTGCGCGATGGACGTCGGGAGCCGGCGCCAGGCGGCGCTCGCCGCCGGCGTCATCAACGGCTTCGGATCGATCGGCCCGATCCTGCAGGAGCCGATCATCGGCTGGCTGAAGCAGACCCATGGCCTGGAGGCGGTGTTCCTGCTGCTGGTCGGGGTCTGCTTCGTGACGACCGTCGGGACCGGGCTCTTGACCCGGTTCGAACGGCGCCGCGGAATCTGACTTCCGTCAGGAAGCGATGAAGGAAAGCTCGCGCGCGAGATGCTGGACCAGCGCGCGACCGCCGAACAGCGAGTCCACCTTGCCCGGCACCTGCGAGCGGCGCAGCAGGACCATGCCGCCCGCCTCTTCGACGAGCGCCTGCGTCGGCAGGATGTCCCAGGGATTGAGCGCGGGATCCAGCATCGCCGCGAGCGCGCCGCTGATGACGAGCCCGTGGCCGAAGCAGTCGGTGTAGCCGCGCACGTAGCCGTGCAGCGCTGACAGGCGGCTGTAATCGTCGAAGCGCCTGGCCGCGACGAACTGCGCGATGTCGCCCACGCCGATGATGGCGTCTTCGATCGCGACCGGATCCGGAATGCGCAGCGGATTCCCGTTGCAGGTGACGCCCTGTCCCCTGGCGCCCGCATAGGTGAGCCCGGGAATCGGCAGGTGGATGACGCCCAGCACCGGCCGTTCGTCCTGCATGTCCTGCAGGGCGATCATCGTCCCGAACAGCGGCACGCGGTGGATGAAGGAGCGGGTGCCGTCGATCGGGTCGATCGTCCAGCGCCAGCGCGTGCCCTGGCCCGTGAATCCCTGCTCCTCGCCCAGGATGTCCAGCGGCCCGATAGAAGCTTTCGACAGCAGATGCGCGCGAATCACCGCCTCCGCCTCCTGGTCGGCGAGCGTCACCGGCGATCCGTCGCGTTTCTGCTGCACGCCGAGTTCGTGGCTGCCGAAGTATTTCTTGATGCAGACCGACGCGGCGAGCGCCGCATCGACGGCGGTCTGCAGCAATTGCTTCAGCTGGTCGTCGTTCATCTGATACCCTTCCGGAGTCCGCAGCATAATCAAAACACCGCACCGATGCGTGAATCCATGGACCCGCGGGCATTCGTCGCCGGCCTCGCCTGCTGGCACGGGCCGGTCGATCCCCAACCGATCCCGGGCGGCATCACCAACCTGAATTTCGGCGTCGTCGACCGCGGCCAGCGCTATTTCGTCCGGATCGGCGACGACATCCCCGAGCACGGCATCGTGCGGGCAAACGAACTCGCCTCGAACCGCGCGGCGCACGCGGTCGGGATCGCGCCCGCGGTGATCCACTCGCAGCCGGGCGCGCTGGTGCTCGAATTCATCCCCGGACGGACATTCACGCCGGCCGACGTGCGCGACCCCGGCAATCTCGAGCGCATCGTGGTTCTCCTGAAGCGCTGTCACCGCGACATACCCCGTCACCTGCACGGCGCCAGGCCGGTGTTCTCCGTCTTTCAGGTCGTGCGCGACTATGCGCGCACGCTCGCCGCCGCCGGCAGCCGCCACGGCCCGGCACTCCCACGGCTGCTCGACTCGGCCGCGCGCCTGGAGAGTGCGCTGGGCCAGGCCGACACGGTCTTCGGCCACAACGACCTGCTCGCGACCAACTTCATCGACGACGGCAGGCGCCTGTGGCTCGTCGACTGGGAATATGCGGGATTCAACTCGCCGCTCTTCGATCTCGCGGGACTGGCGTCGAACAACGAATTCCCGGCGAGCCTGCGGAACCGGATGCTCGAGTTGTATTTCGGAAGCCCGCCCGACGATGGCGCTTGGCCTGCGCTTCGCCGCGATGAACGCGGCGTCGCTCTTGCGCGAGACGATGTGGAGCATGGTGTCGGAGATCCACTCCAAGGTCGACTTCGACTACCGTGCCTACACCGCGGAAAACCTGGCGCGTTTCGAAGCGGCGCTCGCCGCCTTCAACGAACTGGACGGCCAATGAGCGAACTGCCCCGGTCCGCCCGGATCGTGATCGTCGGCGGCGGCATCATCGGCTGCTCGGTCGCCTATCACCTGGGCAGGATGGGCATCACGGACTGCATCCTGATCGAGCGCGGCAAGCTGTCGTCCGGATCGAGCTGGCATGCCGCGGGCCTCGTCGGGCAGCTGCGCAGCAATGCCAACGTCACGCAGCTCCTCGGTTATTCGGTCGCGCTCTACGACAAGCTCGAAGCGGAGACCGGACTCGCGACCGGCTGGAAGATGAATGGCGGACTGCGGCTCGCCTGCAATGCCGAGCGCTGGATCGAGGTGAAGCGGCAGGCGACGACCGCGCACAGCTTCGGCCTCGAGATGCACCTCCTGTCGCCCACGGAAGCGCGCGATCTCTGGCCGCCGATGATCGTGGACGACGTCGTCGGCGCCGCGTTCCTGCCCACCGACGGCCAGGCGAACCCGGGCGACATCGTCCAGGCGCTCGCCCGCGGCGCGCGGACCGGCGGCGTCGCAATCCATGAGGAGACGAGGGTCACGGGCATCCGCGTGGAGAACGGAATCCTGCGCGGGATCGAGACCGATCGCGGCGCGATCGCCTGCGAGAAGCTCGTGCTGTGCGCCGGGCAATGGACGCGCGACCTCGGGCTCCTGGCCGGCGTCAACGTGCCGCTGGTCTCGGTGCAGCACCAGTACCTGGTCACGACCCCGATCGAGGGCGTGACGCGCGGGCTGCCGACGCTGCGCGATCCTGACCGCCTCACCTATTTCAAGGAGGAAGTCGGCGGTCTGGTGATGGGCGGCTACGAGCCGAACCCGATTCCCTGGGCGACCGGCGGCCTGCCGTCCGATTTCCAGTTCACGCTGCTCGACTCCGACTGGGACCATTTCACGCCGATCATGGAGCAGGCGCTCGCGCGCGTGCCGGCGCTTGCGACCGCCGGCGTCAAGCAGCTCGTGAACGGCCCCGAGAGTTTCACGCCCGACGGCAATTTCATCCTCGGCCAGGCGCCGGAGGTGAAGAACATTTTCGTCGGCGCGGGTTTCAATGCCTTCGGCATCGCGTCCGCCGGCGGCGCCGGCATGGCGCTCGCCGAATGGGTGGTGCACGGCGAGCCGCCGAGCGACCTGTGGCCCGTGGACATCCGCCGCTTCGGCCGCCATCACCAGGACATCGACTGGGTGCGGACCCGCACGCTCGAGGCCTACGGCAAGCACTACACGATGGCCTGGCCTGCCGAGGAGTACAGCGTCCGGACGGCCATTGCGGAAGTCCCCGCTCTATGAGCGGCTGAAAGTCGCAGGCGCGGTCTTCGGGGAGAAGCTCGGCTGGGAACGCCCGAACTGGTTCGCGGACCTCGCTGCCGGCGAGAAGCCGGAGGACGTCTACACCTATGGCCGGCCGAACTGGTTCGAGGCGGTCGGGCGCGAACACCGCGCGACGCGCGAGCGCGTGGCGCTCTTCGACCAGACCTCGTTCGCGAAATTCAGGATGATCGGCCGCGACGCCGAAGCCGCGCTCTCCTGGATCGCCGCCAATGACGTGGCGAAGCCGCCGGGCGCGCTGACCTACACGCAGATGCTGAACGCACGCGGCGGCATCGAATGCGACCTGACCGTCGCGCGCCTCGCGGAAGACGTTTTCTACATCGTCACCGGCACCGGCTTCGCGACCCACGACTTCGACTGGATCCGCCGCAACATTCCCGCCGGTCTCGACGCGCGGCTCGACCGATGTCGGCGACCAGTATTCGGTGCTCGCACTGATGGGACCCCGTGCCCGCGACGTGTTGGCCGCGACGACGCCGGACGACGTGTCGAATGCGGCTTTCCCGTTCGCGCAATGCCGACGGATCGCCGTTGCCGGCGTGGCGGCCATTGCGCTTCGCGTGACCTATGTCGGCGAGCTCGGCTGGGAACTGCACGTCCCGGTCGACCGTGCCCCGCGCGTCTACGACGCCCTGATGGAGGCCGGCCGCCCGCATGGCATCGCCAACGCCGGCTACCGCGCGATCGAAACGCTGCGCCTCGAGAAAGGCTATCGCGCCTGGGGCGCCGATATCGGTCCCGATCATTCGCCGCTGATGGCCGGGCTCGGCTGGGCGGTGAAACTGAAGGGCAGGATTCCGTTCCTCGGCCGCGAGGCGATCGAGGAACAGAAGAAGCGCCGCCTGCCGCGGATGCTCGCCTGCTTCACGGTCGATGATCCCGCCGTCGTGCTGCTGGGGCGTGAAACGATCTTCCGGAACGGCCTGCGCGCGGGCTGGCTGACGAGCGCGGGCTTCGGCCACACCCTCGGGAAACCCATCGGCTACGGCTATGTGCGCGAACCGGAAAATGGCGTCGACGCCGGGTATCGTGCTGTCGGGCGCCTATGAACTCGAAGTCGCCACCGAGCGTGTGCCGGCTTCCGTGTCCCTGACGCCCCTGTACGATCCCGGCATGACCCGCATCAAGGCCTGATGCAGAATGAAACATGAGCGGCGGCGACACATTCGATCTCCTGATCGTGGGCGGCGGCATCAACGGCGTCGGCATCGCCCGTGACGCGGCCGGCCGTGGCCTGCGCGTGCTGCTGGTCGAGAAGGCGGGCCTGGCCCACTACACGTCCTCCTCGACCACCAAGCTGGTGCACGGCGGCCTTCGTTACCTGGAGTATTTCCAGTTTCGCCTGGTGCGCGAGTCGCTGACGGAACGCGAGCGGCTGCTGTCCATCGCGCCGCACCTGGTCAGTCGCATGCGCTTCGTGCTGCCCTACAAACACTGGCTGCGCCCCGCCTGGACAGTCCGGCTCGGCCTCTTCCTCTACGATCGGCTCGGCAGCCGCAGCACGCTCGAACCATCGGCGGCCGTGCGCTTTGCCACGTCGCCATACGGGCGGCCGCTGCGCCACAGCCTGCGGCGCGGCTTCGCCTACTCCGACTGCACGGTCGACGACAGCCGCCTCGTCGTGCTGACCGCCAGGGACGCTGCCGAGCGCGGCGCCGCCGTGCGCGTCGGTCATTGCCTGGTGCGCGCGGCGCGCGAGCGCGGCCTGTGGCGGGCCGACATCGACTGCGAAACGACGCGGCAGGCGTACACGATCAGCGCGCGCGCCATCGTCAATGCGACGGGGCCGTGGATCTCGAATGTGCTGTCGAAATGCCGAGGCAGCATCAGCCAGCAGGCGGTGCGCCTCGTCAAGGGCAGTCATATCGTCGTGCCCCGCCTCTACGAGGGGGATCACGCCTATGCCCTGCAGCACGCGGACCGCCGGCTGATCTTCGTCATTCCCTACCGGGATGAATTCACGTTGATCGGCACGACCGACGTGCCGTGGCGGGGCGAGCCGGGACCGGCCACGATCGCGCCGGCGGAGACGGAATACCTGTGCCAGACGGTCAATCGCTATTTCGAGCAGCAGATCGGGCCGGCTGATGTCGTCTGGAGTTACGCGGGCATTCGCGCGCTGTGGGACGACGAGGCGTCGAATGCCTCGGCGGTCACGCGCGACTACGTGCTCGACGTCGACGCAGCGGAAGGCCAGGCGCCGGTGCTGTCCGTGTTCGGCGGCAAGATCACGACCTATCGGCGACTCGCGGAACTCGCGCTCGACAAGCTCGAATCGCAGCTCGGACCGCTGGCCCCGGCCTGGACGCTGTCCGCGCCGCTGCCCGGCGGCGACGTTCCGGGCGGCGACATGAAGGCATTCGCCGCCGAAGTCGGCCGGCGTTGGCCGTTCCTCGATGAACCGCAGGCCCGGCGCCTCGCACATGCCTACGGCACGCGCGCGGCGCGGCTGCTGGATGGCGTCGGTTCGCGTGAGGACCTGGGCGCGCAGTTCGGCGGCGGCATGACGCGCGTGGAAGTCGACTACCTGGTCCGCGAAGAATGGGCAAGATCGGCGGAAGACATCTACTGGAGGCATTCAAAGACCGGCCTGCACGCCACGCCCGCAGACCAGCAAAGGCTCGCGGAATACCTGCAGCGCAGCGGCTCGGCGCGCCCGGCGGCGGCGACGCCATGAGCCGTCCGCGCCACATACTCGCGATCGACCAGGGCACGACCTCGACACGCAGCATCGTATTCGATGAGCTCGGGCTCGCGCTCGCGATCGCGCAGCGCGAACTGCGCCAGCATTATCCCGGCAGCAGGCTGGGTCGAGCACGATGCGGAAGACATCTGGCGCGATACCCTCGCGACGGCGCGCGAAGCGATCGAGCGATCGGGCCTCGGCGCGCACGACATCGCCGCGATCGGCATCACCAACCAGCGCGAGACAGCGGTCGTCTGGGACCGGAGACCGGCAAGCCGATTCATCACGCCATCGTCTGGCAGGACCGACGCACGGCCGAGGCCTGCGCGCGCCTGAAGGACGATGGCGCGGAGGAGCTGGTCCGGGCGCGCACCGGGCTTGCTGCTCGATCCGTATTTCTCCGGCACGAAGTCGCTGGATGCTCGACAATGTGGCGGGCGCGCGCGCGCGCGCCGAACGCGGCGAGCTCGCCTTCGGCACGATCGACAGCTTCCTGCTCTGGCGCCTGACGGGCGGCCAGGTGCATGCCACCGACGTGACCAACGCCTCGCGCACGATGCTGTTCGACATCCATCGCGCAGAGTGGGACGAGGAACTGCTGCGCCTGATTCGCGTTCCGCGCGCGATGCTCCCCGAGGTGAAGGACAGCAGTGCGCTTATGGCGAGACCGCGCCGGGCCTGTTCGACCGGGCGATTCCCGATCGGCGGCATCGCGGGCGACCAGCAGGCGGCGCTGATCGGCCAGGCCTGCTTCGAGCCCGGCATGATCAAGTCCACCTACGGCACAGGATGCTTCCTGCTGCTCAACACCGGCGAAACGGCAGTGCTGTCGCGGCATCGCCTGCTGACGACGCCCGCGTATCGCATCGGCGGGCGCACGACCTATGCGATCGAAGGCTCGATCTTCGTCGCGGGCGCCGCCATCAAGTGGCTGCGCGACGGGCTCGGCATCATCAAGGACGCCGCCGAGACGGCCGCGCTCGCGATGCAGGTGCCGGACAGTCACGGCGTGTACATGGTGCCGGCATTCGTCGGGCTCGGCGCGCCGCACTGGGAGCCGAGTGCACGAGGCCTGATCTGCGGGCTGACGCTCGACGCCACCGGCGCGCACCTCGCGCGCGCGGCGCTCGAATCGGTGGCTTTCCAGACCCTCGACCTGGCCGCGGCCGATGGCAGGCGATGGCGCGCAGGGCGCGGCGGCGATTCGCGTCGACGGCGGCATGGCGGCCAACGACTGGTTCTGCCAGTTCCTCGCCGACGTGGTCAACGCGCCCGTCAAGCGCCCGACGCAGCTCGAGACGACGGCGCTCGGCGCGGCGTTCCTCGCCGGACTCGCGACCGGCGTCTGGCCGGACCTGAAGGCCGTCGCCGCGACCTGGGCAACCGGTGCGACATTCACGCCGGGCATTGCGCCTGTGCGGCGCGCGGAATTGATCGCCGGGTGGAAGAATGCGCTGCGGCGGACGCTTTTCCAGTCGTGCGTCGCCGAAGGTCGATCAGAGTCCTATTTGTTATCGGAAACAACGACTTACGGCCGCCTGCGGTCGGGCTGGCGTGGCCGGCGATACGTTGCATGGCGCTGGTAACAGGCTCAGACTGTAACAATCCGCATGTTCAATAATGAAAATCGTTGCCTGCGGCATCGTTGCTGACACAAAAAAATGCATCAGGAGGATTCATGACGGCATCAGTGAAGAGGGCGCCGCTCACGCGCGCGTTCAACGTTGCGGCGGCTGTCGCCACCGCGCTCGCCGCTGCGAATGTGCAGGCGGCCGATACGGATACGACCGCAGACACGACGCTGGAAGAAGTCCTGGTGTTCGGCCGCGGCCAGTCGCGGCAGGTCGCCGAGGTCAGCGCGATCGAGATCGAGCAGGCGGCGCCCGGCACGAGCGCGCTCAAGGTGATCTCCAAGCTGCCCGGCGTCAGCTTCCAGTCCGCGGATCCCTATGGTGCCTACGAGTGGTCAACCCGCATCACGGTGCGCGGCTTCAACCAGAACCAGCTCGGCTTCACGCTCGACGGCGTCCCGCTCGGCGACATGAGCTACGGCAACCACAACGGGCTGCATATCAGCCGCGCGATCTCTTCCGAGAACATCGGCAATGCCGTCCTGTCGCAGGGCGCGGGCTCGCTCGAGACCGCCTCGAGCAGCAACCTCGGCGGCACGCTGCAGTTCTACTCGATCGACCCCGCACACGAGCTCGGCCTGAACGTCGCGCTCACCGGCGGCAGCGATTCGGACCAGCGCGGATTCATCCGCTTCGAGACGGGCGATCTCGGCGCCGTCGGTGCGCGCGCCTATATCAGCTACACGAACCAGCAGACTGACAAGTGGAAGGGCTACGGCGAGCAGAAACAGGAACAGGTCAACTTCAAGTTCGTGCTGCCGATCGGCGACGACGGCAAGCTGACGGCGTTCTACAACTGGTCGGATCGCCAGGAAAACGACTATCAAGATCTGTCATTGAACATGATCAGCCGTCTCGGCTATGACTGGGACAACCTGTCGGCCCCGAGCGACTGGGCGACCATGGTGCAGGTCGCGCAGATCTACCAGGGAACGATTCCGGGACCGTATCCGTCGCCGATCGGGACCGTGGACGATTCCTACGCGAACGCGGCGGGCCTGCGCAAGGATGACTTCGGCGGCGTGACGCTGAACCTGCCCATCGGCGAAAAGCTGACCTGGAACACGACTGTCTATTCGCACATGAACTGGGGACAGGGCATCTGGTTCACCCCTTACCTGTCAACGGCCGCGTCGTTCGTGATCAACGGCGTGGGGGCCCCGGATGGACACGGTGGCACGATTTCCCTGGCAAACTCGGCGCCGATCTCGGTGCGCACGACCGAGTACAACATCGACCGCAAGGGCGTGACGTCGTCCTTGACGTGGGCCTTGGGTAACCACACCGTCAGTACCGGCCTCTGGTCCGAGGGCAATGACTTCAACCAGGCGCGCCGCTTCTACGGGCTCGAGCTGGCGGCCCCGCAGCGGGATTCGCTCGAATTCATGAGGGATCCGTTCTTCACGCAATGGCAATACGCCTTCACCACCAGCACCAACGAATTCTTCGTGCAGGATGTCTGGGGGATCGGTGACGACCTCAAGGTGAACTTCGGCTTCAAGACGATGAGCGTGCAGAACAAGGCCCGCGCAATCGTCGATACCCGATTTGCCACCAGTCTGGCGGGCACGATCAAGGCCTCGGATGATTTCCTGCCGCAGGTCGGTTTCAACTACCGTATGAACGATTCCCAGGAGATGTTCGGCGCGATCACGAAGAACATGCGCGCCTTCATCGCCGCGGCGACCGGCGCGTCCCCGTTCGCGACTTCTCCGACGAACTTCCAGCTGCTTCAGAACAGCGGCGGCCTCTCTCCGGAGACGTCGACGACGTATGAACTGGGCTGGCGCTACAACGTCGCCGATCTCCAGGCGGTGGCTGCGATCTACTACGTCGATTTCAAGGACCGCCTGCTTGGCAACACCATCGGCGCAGGCATCGTCGGCAACCCCGTCGTGCTGCAGAACGTCGGCGACGTCCAGACGCAGGGCGCCGAACTCGGCGTGCGTTGGGCGTTTGCAGACGACTGGAGCTGGTACACCTCGCTGAGCTACAACCAGTCGGAGTACCAGGACGACGTGACGCGCATCGATCTCGGCGAGGGTGGTATTCCGATCACGACCATCATTCCGACCGGCGGCAAGAAGGTCGTTGACGCGCCGCAGGAACTGCTCAAGTCGGAGCTCAGCTACGACAACGGCACGATGTTCGGCAAGCTCGGCGTCGACTACACGGGCAAGCGCTACTTCACCTACACGAACGATTTGAATGTCGTTGGTGACGGCAAGGGCAGCGTCGGCGACTACACGATCTTGAACGCGAGCCTCGGCTACCGGCTCAAGGACTTCGGCTTCGGCAAGAACCTTTCGATCCAGGCCAACGTCACGAACCTGACCGACGAGAAATACATCTCGACGATCGGTTCGAACGGCTTCGGCAATATGGGTGACAACCAGACATTCCTGGCTGGCGCACCGTTGCAGTGGTTCGTGTCGCTGCAGGGCCAGTTCTGACCTGACCGACCTTCACTCCACCCCGGCCGGACCCATCGTGGTCCGGCCGGCGTGGAGTCCACCTGGCACCCCCGCTCCACGAGCCGGGGAAGCGAGTACAAGCATGAAACTTCACAGATCCGTCGTTGCGGTCGTCATCGGCTTGCTCGCCGCCGGCAACCTGGCAGCCGCGCCCCGGACGCCGATCGAGCACGTCATCGTGATCGTCGGTGAGAACCGCACCTTCGATAACCTGTTCGCAACCTACCGGCCGAAGTCGCGACAGACCGTCGGCAATCTGCTGTCGCGCGGAATCGTGCGGGCCGACGGATCGCCGGGCCCGAATTTCAAGTTCGCCGAGCAGCACACGGCCGAGGTCCTGGACGTCTACACGCCGACGCCGAAGGTGACCGGCACTTATTCCATGCTGCCCCAGCCCTACGCCTTCGGCGCGTTCGGCCAGCAGCACGATGTCCCGGACGCGCGCTTCAGCGACCAGCTGCCGAATGGCCCGTACCAGATCACGCAGCACGTCGGCTACGGCGCGCACACCGGCGACCCGATCCATCGCTTCTTCCAGATGTGGCAGCAGATCAACGGCGGCAAGAAGGACCTGTTCGTCTGGACCGCGGAAACGGTTGGCATGGGCGGCAGCAACGTCGCGGCCGAATTCGGGCCCGGCCGCAACTACCAGGGCGGCGTCTCGATGGGCTTCTACAACATGGCCGCCGGCGACGCCGAGTATTTCCGTTCGCTCGCGGACAGGTACGCGCTCGCCGACAACTACCACCAGCCGATCCTCGGCGGCACGACCGCCAATTATTTCGCGCTCGCGACCGCCGGCGATGTCGGCTTCTACACGTCCGGTGGGCAGCCCGCCGTGCCGCCGTCCAAGATGATCGAGAACCCGAATCCCCAGCCCGGCACGAACAACTGGTACACGGAGGACGGCTACCAGGGCGGCACGCTCGTCCCCTGCGCGGACCGGTCCGCTCCCGGCGTGGCGCCGATCCATGACTATCTCGCGAGCCTGCCGTACAAGGCCTTCCGCGACGGCAACTGCGAGCCCGGTCATTACTACATGGTCAACAACCTCGAGCCCGCCTACCTGCCGGATGGCGGTTTTCGGAAGGACACAGCGGTATTGCCCGTACTGCCGCCGCAGACGATGCGCAACATCGGTGATGCCTTGACCGCCGGCGGCGTGTCCTGGAAGTGGTATTCGGGCGGGCGCAACGACGGCAAGAACACGGACAAGGAATACTGCGCGATGTGCGACACGCTCAGCTATTTCACGTCGACGATGACCGGCCCGGATCGCGCAAAGTTGCAGGACCTGCAGCAATTCTATGTGGACGTCAAGGATGCGGCGACTTTCCCGGCGGTCTCCGTCATCGCGCCTTACGACAGCGTTTCCGGCCACCCGGGCTATGCAATGGAGCCGTCATTCGACGAACTGGTGCGCGGCATCATCGACCGGCTGCGGGCCAACCCCGAGGTCTGGAAACGCACCGCGATCCTCGTGACTTTCGACGAGGGCGGCGGTTATTACGATTCAGGCTACGTGCAGCCGATCGACTTTTTCGGCGACGGCACACGCATTCCGCTGCTCGCGATCTCGCCGTACGCGCGGCCCGGGCACATCGACCACACGTATTACGATCACGCCTCGATCGCCAAGTTCATCGAGTACAACTGGGGATTGCCGCCGATCTCGGCCCGCAGCCGCGACAATCTGCCGAACCCGGTGCACACCGCCGATGATCCCTACGTGCCGGTGAATCGCCCGGCGATCGGCGACCTGACGAATCTTTTCGACTTCAAGCGGAAGCCTCGCCTCTAGCTGGCCGCGCCTGTAGGCCGCGCCTCGGCGTCAGGCCGCTCCGCGCGCCGATAGCGCGCCGATGATCTCCGTTTCCCCGCAAACGCCGAGGACCCGCCCGCCCTCGGCGAGCAGCACCGGATGGCCGGTCCTGCGGCGCAGGTGAATCAGGGCCTGTAGCGACAGTGTTGACGGCGCGACGATAACCGCGCGCTCGTCCTCGGCGCAGGTCGCGTCATCCCCGACAACTTTCAGCGGATGCGGCTGCCCGTCCAGGCGCAACTCGATCGGCGCCTGCCGCGGATCGAGCTTCAGTTGGTAATGCCGCGCGTCGTCCAGGCACAGGGCGCCGTCCGCCCGGGTCATCTGCTCGCAGCTGCGCATGATCATCGCGCCGGTCAGCACCGTGAGCGGGTTCATGTGCCGCACGAATTCGGCGACGTAGTCGTCGGCGGGGCGCAGCACGATGTCCTGCGCCGCCCCGGTCTGCACGATTCGGCCATGATGCATGATCGAGATCCGGTCGCCGAGGCGCAGCGCTTCGTCGAGATCGTGACTGACGAACAGGATCGTCTTCTTCATCCGTTCCTGTAGCGCCAGCAGTTCATCCTGCAGCTTGTCTCGGATCAGCGGGTCGAGCGCCGAGAAAGGCTCGTCCATCAGCAGGATGTCGGCCTTGGTCGCGAATGCGCGCGCGAGGCCGACACGCTGCTGCATGCCGCCGGAGAGCTCGCCGACGTCCCGGTCCGCCCATTGAGTCAGCCCGACCAGTTCGAGCTGCTCCGCGACGATCCGGCGCCGCTCGGCCGCAGTCTCACCGCGCAGCTCCAGCCCGAGCCCCACGTTGTCTGCGACCGTGCGCCAGGGCAGGAGCCCGAATTGCTGGAACACCATCGCGACCCGCTCGCGTCTCAAGCGCCGCAGGCTATCCACGCCGCAATGGGCGACGTCGATCGGCGAATCTTTGTCGTCGATCAGCACCTGGCCGCGGGTGACGGCCGTCAGGCCGTTCGCGGCACGGAGCAGCGTCGATTTTCCGGAGCCGGAGAGGCCCATCATCACGCAGATCTCGCCTCCGGCGCGATGCTTAGGAAGCGCCCGCGACGCCGACGACCACGCCGCAGGCCGCGGATATCTCCTCGCGCGTGGCGCCGGCATCGAGGCGCGCGAGCGCATCGCGGATCGCCCGCGTGTTCTTCCGCCCCTGCTCGCGGCTGAACAGGATGTCGACGTCCCGGAACTCGAGCGCGGCGGTCATCGCGGCGCTCCGCGATCGGCCGGCCGGCTGATGCGATCCAGGACGATCGCAAGCAGCACGATGGCAAATCCGGCCTCGAAGCCGACGTCCACCTGCACACTGTTCAGCGCGCGCACGACCGGGACCCCGAGACCGCCGGCGCCGACCAGCGCCGCGATCACGACCATGGAGAGCGACAGCATGATGCACTGCGTGACCCCGGCGAGAATCGTCGGCGTAGCGCTCGGTAGCTCGATCTTCCACAGCCGCTGCAGCGGCGTCGCGCCGAAGGCGTCGCCGGCCTCGAGCAGCGGCTTCGGCACGGAGGAAATCCCGAGGTGCGTCAGGCGGATCGGCGCCGGCAGCGCGAAGATCACCGTGGAGATCAGGCCGGGCACGACGCCGAGCCCGAACAGCACCAGCGTCGGGATCAGGTAGACGAAGGTCGGCAGCGTCTGCATCAGGTCGAGCACCGGCCGCAGCGCTGCATAGAGCCGCGGCCGATGCGCCGCCGCGATGCCGATCGGCACGCCGAAGCACCGTCGAAAAGAGCGCCGAGACGAACACCAGCGCCAGGGTCTCGAGCGTCGCAGCCCAGTAGCCCTGGTTCATGATGAAGAGCAGTGCCGCGACGATGAAAATCGCGAGCCCGATCGAGCGATGCAGCAGCCAGGCGAGCGCCGCGACCAGCAGGATCAGGAGCGGTGCGGGCGTCCCGGACAGCAGGGCATTCACGCCGTCGACCGAACCGCGGATCACGGTCGAGGTCCCGGCGAAGAACGCCTTGCCATGCACCTTGATGAATTCGATGAAGCCCGCGACCGCGCGGCCGAGCGGAATCTTGTGACCGGTCACCCAGGGCTCGAATCCGCCCGCGGAGCTCGCGGCCGGCGGCCGGCGCGGTTTCCTGCAGCGCCGGTTTGCCGTCGAATGTCTTCACGCCCTCGAACCAGGTTTTCAGCGCTTCCGGATTGGACTTGAGCCATTCCTCGGCCGCCGCCTCCGGCGCCAGATGCCCGTCGAGGATCTTCGCCATCAGCTCGCTTTCGCCGCGCAGCGTGAATCGCAGGTTCTTCACCAGGCGCCCGACATTCGGGCATTCGCGCAGGTAGCCGGCGCGGGTGTTGG
>CAVVBV010000003.1:0-6504 GCA_963746545.1 uncultured Gammaproteobacteria bacterium | reverse complement strand
GCGCCTGGGGCGTCTATCCGTTCTTCCCGTCGGGCACGGTCGTCATCAGCGATATCAACAACGGCCTGTTCGTGCTGCGCGATCACACGGCGACGCTCAACCAGAGCGCCGGCCGGATTGGCTTCGTCGGCACCGCAACGAGCGTCGGCGAAAACGCGGGCCAGGCGCGAATCGTGGTCCGGCGCAACGAACGGCTTCCTCGGCGCCGTGAGTGTCCAGTACGCCACCAGCAATGGCACGGCCATGGCCGGCGGCGATTACACGACGGTGAACGGCACGCTCAACTGGGGTGCCGGGGAGCTGGACGAGAAGACCATCAGCGTCCCGCTCGTGAATGACACGGTGAGCGAAAACGACGAGACGTTCCGCATCACGCTGTCGAATCTGACGGGCGGCGCCGTGATCGACGGCGCGACGTCGCTCGACGTCTCAGTGACGAATGACGATGTCGGTGCGCCGCCAGTCAATGGCGGAGGCGGCGGAGGAGGCGGCGCGATCGGGATCGAGCTGCTAGGCCTGCTTGGCCTGCTGCTTCTTGCGGTAGGCCGTGAGCCAGAAGCCCGCGGCCGTGCCGAGGAGCGCGCCGATCAGGTGCGCCTGTGGTACCACGGGCGCCCCTAGCCAGCTGAGCCACGGAAAGGTCTCGCCGCTCCAGGGTTGCTCGATGAGCACCTTGATCGTGCCGCCGGCGATTGCCGCGAGCGGCAACCAGCGTTCGCGGCCGCCGGACGCGAGGAACCACATCACGCAGCCCGCGAAATAAAGCGCGTGCAGGTCACCGGAAAGTCCCCGGTACCAGATCAGCCCCGGCATCGCGATCCAGAACACGAGCGAGATCCCGATCGGCGCAGCGAGCAGCACCGTCCACTGCTCCCAGGCCCGCATCCTCTCCGAGAACAACTTTGTCAGCAAAATCAGCGCGACGCAGTTGACCATCGCGTGCAACAGGGACAGGTGGGTGAAATGCCCCGTGAACAGCCGCCAGGGCTGGGAGAGGAGGAGGGCGCGGCGATATTCGAGCGCACCGCCCCACAGCAGGAATTCGATCCACAGGATCACGACGACCAGGAAGGTCACACCCCAGTCAGAGAAAATGCGGCTGGGCGGCGGCTTGATGTCCATCAGGGCGGATGATCGCATGCCGATCGAGAAAGAGTACGCTACCGAACGATGACCGACCTGGCGAATATTCTGCTCACCTACCACAGCGTCTACGGTTACACGCGCAAAATCTGCGAGACGTTTCAGGCCGAACTGGAGGGCTGGGGGCGCGGCGCCGTCATCGACGGCGCAACGACGCTCGACGTCTCGGTGACGAACGACGATGTCGGCGCGCCGCCGGTCAATGGCGGAGGCGGCGGGGGAGGCGGCGCGATGGGGATCGAGCTGCTAGGCCTGCTTGGCCTGCTGCTTCTTGCGGTAGGCCGTGAGCCAGAAGCCCGCCGCCGTGCCGAGGAGCGCGCCAATCAGGTGCGCCTGCGGTACCACGGGCGCGCCTAGCCAGCTGAGCCACGGAAAGGTCTCGCCGCTCCAGGGCTGCTCGATGAGCACCTTGATCCCGCCGCCGGCGATTGCCGCGAGCGGCAGCCAGCGCTCGCGCCCGCGGGACGCGAGGAGCCACATCACGCAACCCGCGAAATAGAGCGCGTGCAAGTCACCGGACAATCCCCGGTACCAGATCAGCCCTGGCATCGCGATCCAGAACACGAGCGAGATCCCGATCGGCGCGGCGAGCAGCACCGTCCACTGCTCCCAGGCCCGCATCCGCTCCGAGAACAACTTGGTCAGCAGGATCAGCGCGACGCAGTTGACCATCGCGTGCAGCAGAGACAGGTGGGTGAAATGCCCCGTGAACAGCCGCCAGGGCTGGGAGAGGAGGAGGGCGCGGCGGTATTCGAGCGCACTGCCCCACAGCAGGAGATCGATCCACAGGATCACGACGATGAGAAAGGTCACGCCCCAGTCGGAGAATATGCGGCTGGGCGGCGGCTTGATGTCCATCGGGGCCGATGATCGCATGCCGATGGGGAAAGAGTACGCTACCGTACGATGGCCGACATGGCGACTATCCTGCTCGCGTACCACAGCGTCTACGGTCACACGCGCAAGATCTGCGAATCATCCAGGCGGAGCTGAAGGGTAGGGGGCATCAAGTTGACATCGTGCCGATCTCGGCCGGCAGCGCGAGTCCCGCCCGTTACGACGTGATCGTCATCGGCGCGAGCATCCGCAACGGCAAGCACAATCCGGCCGTCCCGGAATTCATTCGTGCGAACCAGGCGCTATTCCAGTCGAAGCCGAGCGCTTTCTTTTCGGTAAATCTCGTTGCCCGCAAGGCGGACAAGAACACGGCGGAAACCAATCCCTACGTCCGGAAGTTCCTCGCCAGGACTCGCTGGAAGCCGCGGCTGGTCGGCGTGTTCGCAGGAAACCTGGACTATCCGCGCTATGGAACCCTCGACCGCAACGTCATCCGGCTTATCATGTGGCTGACCGGTGGGCCCACCGACCCGCATGCCAGGGTCGAGTTCACCGATTGGGAGGAAGTCCGGCGCTACGCGCAGAAGATTGCAGCGCTCGCGACCCACAACTAGATCCATCACCCGACTGCCGCGCAGTCGCAGGAGAATCGAGATGAACGCTGTCGCATCAGAGTCAAAAGGCGCGCCGCTCTCGCTGCACCGCGCCGAGGACGAATTGCCCTTCGTCCCGTATCAGGAAGGCGTGGTGTTCCAGCTCCTGCAGGTGGATCTCGACGCCGGCCTCTGGGTGGCCCGGGTCCGGTTCGAGCCGGGAGTGACAATCCAGCGTCATCGGCACACCGGCGAGGTGTTTGCGTTCACGCTCAGCGGTTCGTGGCGCTACCTGGAATATCCGGACATCAATACGGCGGGGTCCTATTTGTATGAGCCAGCCGGTGCCGTCCACACTTTGCACGTGCCGAAGACGAACAAGGGAATTACGGATGTGTGGTTCGCGATCCGCGGCGCCAATCTGAACCTGGATGCCGCGGGGAATGTCGAGGCGGTTCTAGATGCCGCGACAGTGCTCGAGATCTACCGAGGGCAATGCCGCGAGAAAGGCCTTGCCACGCCGAGGGTCATCGGCGGATGAGCTAGTTCGCATAATGTATATTATGGTAAATAAGAGATATGACTGGGGTGTGCTACTGCAGCAATTCAGCCTCTTTGCCGCGTGAGTCCCCTATTCCCCAGCTGAAGCCCGATGCCAGACGCACGGCGGATCCTGGCCATTGGAGTGCCTGCAAGCGGTCAGGGCCTATGGGTGCAAGTGCGACTTGAGGAAGCTTTCCAGTGCCGTCAGGAGCTTGAGGCGCGACTCTCCCGTGGACAGCCAGTGATCCTCGCCCGCCAACTCGATCATCTGGTAATTCTTGCTTTGGGCCTTCAGCAGCCTCGCGAAATCTTCGGACTGGCTGATCGGCACGACGGTGTCGTTCGTGCCGTGGATCAGCAGGATCGGCGCCCGGATTGAAGCGACGGACCGTGCGGGCGAGAACCGCGCCAGGTCGTCATCGGTGGGATTTCCGATCAGGTCCTTCCAGGCCCGTAAGGCATCCGATTCATCGCCGCCGCGCTTCTTGATGAAGCCCGCCATGTTCGGGATGTCGGAAATGCCGCTGACGCTGACCGCGCAGGCATAGAGCTCCGGCGTGAACGCGGCGCCGGCGAGCGCGGCATAGCCGCCATAGCTTGCGCCGACGATGCAGACGCGCTTGGGGTCGGCAATTCCCCGGTCGATCGCGTAGCGCACGCCGTCGCTGATGTCGTCCTGCATGGCGCGGCCCCACTGCCGGTTGCCGGCGCGCAGGAGATCGGCGCCGAATCCCCAGGAGCCGCGGAATTGCGGCTGCAGCACGACGTAGCCTCGCGTCGCGAGGAATTGGACCCACCAGTCAAAGCCGCTGTCATCGCGCGCGTAAGGCCCGCCGTGCGGAAAGACGACGAGCGGCAAATTCTTCGGTTCGCGCCCGGGCGGTGTCGTCAGGTAGGCAGGTATCGTCAGGCCGTCGCGGGACTTGTAAGTGATCGCCTCCTGGGTACCCATCGGAATGCCGGTGAGGGCCGGATATTCCTCACCGATGATGTCCGCTGCTCCCTTGCCGAAATCGATCAGGTAGTACACGGGTGGCTGCGACGCGCTCTCGACATGCGCCACGACACGCTTGAAGTCTTCGGAGCGGTCGAATATCGCGACATTGCGATTCTGGAAGGCTTTCGCGACGGCCTTCTGAACAGATTCGTGCTTCGGGTCGATCCAGTGGATGTTCGGTTGCAGCCCGCCGATCCAGAACCCGACCGGGGCGCCGCTGTAACGGTCGGTCACGATGGAGGTCACGTCGTTCTCCGGGTCTTCGTAGAACAACGTGAAATCGCCACCTGCAACCGGGATGCTCCAGATCTTGAACCGGTCCGATCCGCGTGAACTCCTGGCAAGAATGGATTGCCCGTCGGCGGACAGTCCGACCAGGCCCATGTCGTAGTCGATGTCCGCCGTGTAAATCGTTCGCCAGCTCTTTCCTTCCTTCGCGAGGATCGAGAAATTCCGGGTATTCGGATTCCATTCGCTGCGCGCCACGGCCTGTCCCGCGCGGTCCACGATCCAGTCATCGGTGAATGGCGACCCGGATTCGATCATTTTGCCGTTGCCGCTGCGCGTGCTGACCTCGAACAGCGACAGTTGGTAGCCCTCGTCCTTGCGGCCGCCGGAGATCCTCGATCCGATCGCTTCGCGGTGAGCGGTTTCCGAGTAATCCCAGGTCGACATGATCAGCGTCTCGGGTTTCGCCGGGTGAAACTTGACGATCGATGCACCGGTGACCAGTTCGCGCGACGGATCTTCCATCAATAGCGAGCGCGCCTCTCCCCCATCGGCATCGACGGCGAGAAATCGCTCGAATTCATAGCGCTTCTCGGCAACCGTCTTGGCATCCAGCGTCAGCGAGCGGCTGATGCTGATCACGAGCGTCCGGTTGTCCGCCCAGTCGAGATCGCGGACGCGCGCATTCTTCGGGCTCAGGCGGCGCAGGTCCTTGCCGCTCGCCAGGTCGAACAGGTTGACGACCGGCGTGCCGCCCGGATCGTGCGCCCAGGCAACCTTCTGGCCGTCAGGCGAGAGCCGGACCAGCGACAGTTCGGGCAATGCCGCAAATGCAGAGGCCGGGGGTGGAGACTGCGCAAGAGCGACTCCAGTCGCCAACCAGCCAAGGGCTGGCAACAGCAAGGCAATCCTGTAATTCATGTCAGGCCCCCTGCTCCCTCGACAGATATTCCTGTGCCAGTCGCTCCAGGTGCAGGCGCCCTTCTGGCTTCAGGAATGGCGCGACCAGCATCAGGACCTGGTATACGCCGCGCGCCATGCCGGCGCCGGAGGCGTCCTGGCGCGGGTGGTGCGCGGATTCAAATGACAGCCAGTAGAGCGCGACCACGGCGATATTGTTGCTGAGCGCATCGATTTCCGACCCGGTCGCGACCATCAGGTCCCGTTCGACGAGACCAAGGCAGATGCCGCGTGACGCTTGCACGGCGCGCTCGAAGACCATGGCGAGGCGCGTCCCGGCGCGCCGGTCGCGTGCCATGATGCCGCTCAAGTCGCGGAACAGGAACCGGTAGCGCCACAGCGCCTCGAGGATCAGGTGCAGCAGGAACCAGACGTCCTCCACATTGTCCGCGCGCCAGCCGGCGGGCGGCAGCAGGGCATCGAGCTCCGCGACGAACTGCTCGAGCAGAGCGGCGGAGAGTTCGTCCTTCTTGCGGAAGTGATAGTGGAGATTGCCGGCGCTGATGCCGATCTCGGCGGCGATCAGCGAGGTCGAGACATTGGGTTCGCCGAGGGCGTTATAGAGCCCCAGCGTGACGTCGAGAATTCGTTGACGGGTGCGGCGTCCGGGACTGGACTTGGGACTCGTGGACATGGAACCGCTGGTGGACGATGAATCGCTCCATCGTACACCAGCGGCCCGGGGGCACTATCAGGCAGCGCGCCGGTGAGCCGGGCGACGGACGGTCTTCTTGACCCTGCGCGCGCGGGCCTCGACCTGCGTGGCGAGTGCTTCGACGCGGCGCGTCAGCGCATTCACGTCCTTCGCGGTCGGCAGGCCGATGCGACGGATCATGCGGCTCATGCCCTGTTCGAAGGCGGTCAGCTGATCGTCGGCGGCACCAGCCAGGTTCTCGACCACGCCGTCCGCCTGGTGGCGGGCGCGCTCACGGAACTTGCGGCTGTTCTTCAGCGCGAGTTCGATGACCTTGCCAGCTTCCTGGCGGGTCGTCTCGAGCGCTGCGATGTGGGCATTCAGGATGGTCTTGAAATTCTGGATCACGGCAGTCTCCTTGCGACATTTCGGTTGAACCGATAGCGCAATTCTCCGGATTCCGCCTAGGGAGTACACCCTAGCTTCAAAGGGCGGCGAACCAGGCCTGGATGGCGGCCCGCTGGGTCAGGTCCGGCACTGCCCCGGAGGCGGCCCCGAGGTTCTCGGCC
>CAVVBV010000002.1:0-287171 GCA_963746545.1 uncultured Gammaproteobacteria bacterium | reverse complement strand
TGTCATCCGGATCGCCAACGATAGGGTGCTCAATCAAACGCAGGAGGCACTTGCCGAAATCGCATCCGCAGTGAACCCCTCTCCCTCTGGGAGAGGGGCAGGGGTGAGGGGAACAGGATTTCGGGACCGCAGGGGCGAAATCCTGTTCGTAGACGCCCGCAAGCTCGGCCGCATGGTGGACCGCACCCACCGCGAGCTGACCGACGAGGACATCGCCCGCATCGCCGACACCTACCACGCCTGGCGCGGCGAGAAGGAGGCGGGCGAGTACGCCGACGTGCCCGGCTTCTGCAAGAGCGCGCCGCTGGAGGAGGTGCGCAAGCACGGCCACGTGCTCACGCCCGGCCGCTACGTCGGCGCCGAGGCGCAGGAGGACGACGGCGAGCCGTTCGAGGAGAAGATGCAGCGGCTCACCGCGACGCTGCGCGAGCAGCAGGCCGAGGCCGCGAAGCTCGATGCTGCCATTGCCGCCAACCTGAAGGAGCTTGGGTATGGCGGGTGAGTGGCGCGAGATCGACGCTCGGCGAGCTCGTCGAGCTCGATCGATGGCACGATCGTCGACTCCGTGCACAAGACGCCGAGCATTCGTGACCGGGCATACCGATCGTCCGGCGTGACGACGTCGCAGACGGGGTCGATCGACTGCGACGGAGACCTCGTCGTCGACTGACGAAGTGTCCGAGCGAGTACGCGCTGCTATGCCGCGAAGGCGGTGACATGTCTTTACGCTGGATCGGCTCGCGTCGGCGACGCGTGCTCGTCGACCGTACCGACGACGTGCTGCTCGGCGCAAGACACGGGTCGAGCGCGTCGACGATCAAGGCGCGATCTTCTGCTACTTCTGCGACTTCAGCTCACGAGCGCTGCACAGATCGATGCATGCGACGTCGGCACGACTGTCAGTCAGACATCAGCGCTGACCAGATCAGCGCGACTGCAATTCCCGTTCCGCCGCTCCACGAACAACGCGCCATCGCCCACATCCTCGGCACGCTGGACGACAAGATCGAGCTGAACCGGCGGATGAACGAGACGCTGGAGGCGATGGCGCGCGCGCTCTTCAAGTCGTGGTTCGTGGACTTCGACCCCGTCCGCGCCAAGGCCGAAGGCCGCGACCCCGGCCTCCCCAAGCCCCTCGCCGACCTCTTCCCCGCCCGCCTCGTCGACTCCGAACTCGGCGAGATTCCGGAGGGGTGGGAGGTGGGGACGCTCGCCGAGCTTGCTCGGTCGCTGAATCCTGAGGTCTGGCCGAAGAGACACGCCCGCCCGAGATCGACTACGTCGATCTCTCGAACACGAAGTGGCGGTCGCATCGAGGCGGTCACGACCTATGGCACGCGGACGGCGCCGAGCCGAGCCAGCGCGTCTGCGGCCACTGGACACGATTGTAGGTACAGTGCGACCGGGCAACGGTTCTTTGCGTCCGGTCGTCGCGGCGGTGGCTCACCGGTAGCACGGTGGTTCGGGCGTCCTGCGACCACGCATGGTTCGAGTACGTCGAGTTCGTGTACCTGGCGGCTACTGCGACTGGAGAACATCAGACGCGACTTTCGCACTTGCGCGATCGGCGAGTGCCGACCCTGCGTGCCGCCCCGAGTCGTTGCATCACCGTCAAGACGTCAGTGCAGACGATGCGTCGTTCGCAGGCGTTCGCGCTGTCCGTCGAGCCGCCTGCTCGTCGAGAGTGCTTGCGAACGAGCGTCAATCGCGCACCCTCGCCGCCCTGCGCGACACGCTGCTGCCCAAGCTCATCTCCGGCGAGCTGCGGGTGAAGGACGCCGAGAGATTCATCGAGGTGACCGCATGAAGAAGATGCCACCGATACGCCACGCGCAGCCGCGCACGCATCGAATACCTGAAGGTGCAGAACTTCCGCGCGCTGCGCGAGGTCGAGTTCAAGGACCTGACGCCGTTGACGGTGCTGCTCGGACCGAACGGCAGCGGCAAGTCGACGGTGTTCGACGTCTTCGCCTTTCTCGCCGAGTGCTTCGAGCTGGGGTTGCGCCGCGCGTGGGACAAGCGCGGCCGGGCGAAGGAGCTGAAGACGCGCGGCGGCGACGGGCCGGTGACCATCGAGATCAAGTACCGCGAGCCGGGCTATCCGCTCATCACCTATCACCTGGCCGTGGATGAGCGCGCACGGCGGCCCGGTGGTCGTGGAGGAGTGGTTGCGCTGGAAGCGTGGCAGCCACGGGCAGCCGTTCCGCTTCCTCGACTATCGCGAAGGCAAGGGCAGGGCGGTCAGCGGCGAGCAGCCCGACGAGCAGGACACGCGCATCGAAGTGCCGCTGAAGTCCGCCGACCTGCTGGCGGTCAACGCACTCGGTCAATTCGCCGAGCATCCGCGCGTCGCGGCACTGCGCGACTTCATCACCGGCTGGTATGTGTCGTACCTGTCGGCCGACAGTGCGCGCGGTCAGCCCGAAGCCGGCCCGCAGGAGCGTCTGACCAAGACCGGCGACAATCTGGCCAATGTCATCCAGTACCTGGCCGAGCAGCACGGCGACCGACTGGAACACATCTTCGACGTGCTGCGCCGGCGCGTGCCGCGCATCGAGCGCGTGCTGGCCGAGACGATGCCCGACGGCCGGCTGCTGCTGCAGATCAAGGACGCGCCCTTCAGCCACCCGGTGCTGGCGACGTTCGCGTCCGACGGGACGCTGAAGATGCTGGCCTATCTCGTGCTTCTGTACGACCCGGCGCCGCCGCCATTCATCGGCATCGAAGAGCCGGAGAATTTCCTGCATCCGCGTCTGCTGCCGGAACTCGCGGAAGAGTGCCGCGCCGCCAGTGAGCGCACGCAGCTGCTCGTGACCACGCATTCGCCGTTCTTCCTCAACGCGCTGCGACCCGAGCGAGGTGCGCGTGCTGTGGCGCGACGAGCAGGGCTACACGCAGACCCAGCGCGCGGCCGACCTGCCCGGCGTGAGCGAGTTCGTCGAGCACGGCGCGCTGCTCGGGCAGCTGTGGATGGAGGGCCAGCTCGGTGTGGGCGACCCGCTGGTCAACCAAGGCGCGCCGACCCGCCCGCTCGGAGACCGCTGAGCATGAGCGCCGCGCATCTGGAATTGCTGGTCGAGGAGCCCTCGATGGAGGCGTTCCTGCGCGCCTTGCTGCCGCGGCTGCTGCCCCAGGACCGGACCTTCGAGGTCCACCCCTTTCAGGGCAAGAGCGACCTGCTCGGCAAGCTCGAGGCACGCCTGCGCGGCTACGCGGCAGTGGCTGCCCGCGGACTGGCGCATCGTGGTCGTGGTCGATCGCGACGACGATGACTGCCATGAGCTCAAGCAGCCAGCTCGAAGTCATGGCCCGGCGCGCGGGCTTGCGTACACGCGCCCGTGCGGGGACGCACCTGGCAGCTCGTCAACCGCATCGCCATCGAGGAGCTGGAGGCTTGGTACTTCGGCGATTGGGCAGCGGTGCGCTGTGCGTTCCCGCGAGCATCGGCGCAAGTCCCGCGCCGGCAGGGATTCCGCGATCCGCGACGCCATCGCCGGCGGCACCTGGGAAGCGTTCGAGCGCGTCCTGCAGGCGCACGGGTACTTCAAGGGTGGGCTGCGAAGATCGAGGCGGCTCGCGCGATCGGCGCGCATGTCGACCCGGCGCGCAGCTGCTCACACAGCTTTCGCACCTTCAGTCAAGCGATCGTCGAAGCGTCGTGCCTGAATCACATGCATATCCACCATTTGCCGCTTCGGGCCACCGACAAAGTCGTCCGGAGGGCCGCGTGACGGCGCAGGCACCCGGCGGCGAAGTCCTCGTCTACGAGGCGCCCGACGGTGCCGTCCGGGTGGACGTGCGTCTGGAGCGGGACACGGTCTGGCTCCGGCAGGAGCAGATGGGCCGACTGTTCGGGCGTGAGCGCTCGGTCGATCACCAAGCACATTCGCAACGTGTTCGCGGAGGGCGAACTCGACGAGAAAGGCAATGTGCAAAATTTGCACATTGCCGGTTCGGACAAGCCCGTCCGGTTCTACAACCTCGACGTGATCATCTCGGTCGGCTACCGGGTCAAGTCCCGTCGCGGGTACCCGCTTCCGCCAATGGGCCACGCGCACGCTGCGCGACCACCTGGTGCGCGGCTACACCCTCAACCGCCAGCGCTTCGAGCACAACGCGCGCGAGCTGGAAGCCGCACTGGCGCTGGTGCGCAAGGCGGCGGCCGGCGAGGCGCTGACGCACGGATCAGGGACGCGGGCTGGTCGACGTCATCGCCCGCTACACGCAGACCTTCCTGCTCCTGCAGCGCTACGACGAAGGCCTGCTGGTCGAGCCGAAGGGCATCGCGGGCGGCGTGCTGCCCCCTCTGAGCGAGGCGCGCGCTGCCATCGCGCGCCTCAAGCACGACCTGCTCGCGCGCGGCGAGGCGACCGATCTGTTCGGACGCGAGCGCGAAGAGGGGCTGGCCGCGTTGCTCGGCAACCTCGACCAGAGCGTGTTCGGCGAGCCGGCGTATCCGACGGTCGAATCGAAGGCTGCGCACCTGCTGTACTTCGTCATCAAGAACCACCCGTTCTCGGACGGCAACAAGCGCATCGGCTCGTTCCTGTTCGTCGAGTTCCTGCACCGCAACCGGCGGCTGATCCGCAACGGCGAGGCCGTGATCAACGACGTGGGACTGGCCGCACTCGCGTTGCTGGTCGCCGAATCGGCGCCGAAGGACAAGGAGGTGATGATCCGGCTGGTGATGAACATGCTCGCGGAGCCGGCAGCGTGAGCGGCGTTCACCGAATCCGTCGTCGAGCAGGCCGCGCTCGCCTGGCTCGAAAGCGTCGGCTGGCAGGTCCGCAACGGCGCCGAGATCGCCCCCGGCGAACCCGCGGCCGAGCGCGACGACTACGGGCAGGTGGTCCTGGCGCAGCGGCTGCGCGATGCGCTCGCGCGGCTCAACCCGGCGCTGCCCGCCGAGGCGCTGGACGACGCCTTCCGCAAGCTGACGCGGCCCGAAGGCGCGGACCTCATCGTGCGCAACCGCGCGCTGCACCGCCTGCTGGTGGATGGCGTGACGGTCGAGTACCGCGATGCCGACGGCAGCATCCGCGGCGCGCAGGCGCGGGTGATCGACTTCGACGACCCGGCGGGCAACGACTGGCTGGCGGTGAACCAGTTCAGCGTCGTCGAGAACAAGCACTCGCGGCGGCCGGATGTGGTGCTGTTCGTCAACGGCCTGCCGCTGGCGGTGCTGGAGCTCAAGAACGCCGCCGCCGAGAACGCCACGATCTGGAGCGCCTTCCAGCAGCTCCAGACCTACCAGGCCGAGGTGCCGTCGCTGTTCGCGACCGAACGCGCTGCTCGCCGTCTCCGACGGCGTGGAGGCGCGCGTGGGCACGCTCAGCGCCGGGCGCGAGTGGTTCAAGCCCTGGCGCACCATCGCGGGCGAGACGCTGGCCGACGCGCACCTGCCCGAGCTGCAGGTGGTGATCGAGGGCCTGTGCGCGCCGCGGCGCTTTCTCGACCTGCTGCGCGACTTCATCGTGTTCGAGGACGACGGCGGCCGCATCGTCAAGAAGATGGCCGGCTACCACCAGTTCCACGCGGTGCAGGTGGCGGTGGGCGAGACGCTGCGCGCGGCGCGAGCTGCACCGCGCGGCCGATCGGCGTGGCCGAGCCCGAGGGCCGCTACGAGGCGGGCCGCAAGCCCGGCGGCAAGCCCGGCGACCGGCGCGTGGGCGTGGTGTGGCACACGCAGGGCTCGGGCAAGAGCCTGACGATGGCGTTCTACGCCGGCCGCATCATCCGCGAGCCGGCGATGGAGAACCCGACCCTCGTCGTGCTCACCGACCGCAACGACCTCGACGACCAGCTCTTCGCCACCTTCTCGCGCTGCCGCGACCTGCTGCGCCAGCCGCCGGTGCAGGCCGAGAGCCGCGCGCACCTGCGCGAGCTGCTCAGCGTGGCGGCGGGCGGGGTGGTGTTCACCACCATCCACAAGTTCTTCCCCGAGGAGAAGGGCGACCGGCACCCGACGCTCTCCGACCGCCGCAACATCGTGGTGATCGCCGACGAGGCGCACCGCAGCCAGTACGACTTCATCGACGGCTACGCGCGCCACATGCGCGACGCGCTGCCGCACGCCTCGTTCATCGGCTTCACCGGCACGCCGATCGAGCTGCAGGACGCCAACACGCGCGCGGTGTTCGGCGACTACATCAGCGTCTACGACATCCAGCGCGCCGTGCAGGACGGCGCCACGGTGCCGATCTACTACGAGAGCCGGCTGGCCAAGCTGGCGCTCGACGAGGCCGAGCGGCCGAAGATCGACCCCGAGTTCGAGGAGGCGACCGAGGGCGAGGAGGTCGAGCGCAAGGAGAAGCTCAAGACCAAGTGGGCGCAGCTCGAGGCCGTGGTCGGCGCCGAGAAGCGGCTGGAGCTGGTGGCCAAGGACATCGTCGAGCACTTCGAGAAGCGGCTCGAGGCGATGGACGGCAAGGCGATGATCGTCTGCATGAGCCGGCGCATCTGCGTGGAGCTGTACCGCGAGATCGTGAAGCTGCGGCCCGACTGGGACGGCGCCGACGACGAGCACGGCGCGCTCAAGGTGGTGATGACCGGCTCGGCCTCCGACCCGGCCGACTGGCAGCCGCACATCCGCAACAAGCCGCGGCGCGAGGCGCTGGCCAATCGCTTCCGCGACCCGAAGGACCCGTTCAAGCTCGTGATCGTGCGCGACATGTGGCTCACCGGCTTCGACGCGCCGAGCCTGCACACGATGTACATCGACAAGCCGATGCGCGGGCACGGGCTGATGCAGGCGATCGCGCGCGTGAACCGCGTGTTCAAGGACAAGCCCGGCGGGCTGGTGGTGGACTACCTGGGCCTCGCGCAGGAGCTGAAGCAGGCGCTGGCCACCTACACCGAGAGCGGCGGCACCGGGCGCACGGCGCTGGACCAGGACGAGGCGGTCGCCGTGATGCTGGAGAAGTACGAGGTCTGCGCCGGGCTCTTCCACGGCTTCGACTGGTCGAAGTGGACGACCGGGACGCCGACCGGAGCGGCTGGGCCTGCTGCCGGCCGCGCAGGAGCACATCCTGGCGCAGGAGAGCGGCAAGGACCGCTGCGTGGGCGCGGTGCGCGAGCTGTCGCAGGCCTTCGCGCTGGCGGTGCCGCACGCCGAGGCGCTGCGCATCCGCGACGACGTGGCGTTCTTCCAGGCCGTGCAGGCGGTGCTCGCCAAGCGCGCGCCGGGCGACGCGCGGCCCGAGGAGGACATCGAGCACGCGGTGCGGCAGATCATCTCGCGCGCCGTGGCGCCCGAGGGCGTGATCGACATCTTCGCCGCGGCCGGGCTCGCGAAGCCCGACATCTCGATCCTCTCGGAGGAGTTCCTGGCCGAGGTGCGCGGGATGCCCCAGCGCAACCTCGCGGTCGAGCTGCTGCAGAAGCTGCTCAAGGGCGAGCTGGCAACGCGCCGGCGCAAGAACGTCGTGCAGGCGCGTTCGTTCGCCGAGATGCTGGAGCAGACGATCCGCCGCTACCAGAACCGCGCCATCGAGGCGGCGCAGGTGATCGAGGAGCTGATCGAGCTCGCGAAGGAGATGCGCGAGGCGAACGCCCGCGGCGAGGCGCTGCGGCTGTCGCGAGGACGAGCTGGCGTTCTACGACGCGCTGGAGACCAACGACAGCGCGGTGAAGGTGCTGGGCGACGAGACGCTGCGGACCATCGCGCAGGAGCTGGTGCAGGACCGTGCGCGCCAACGTCACGATCGACTGGACGCTGCGCGAGAACGTGCGCGCACAGCTTTATTGTGACAGCATCTGTAGTCCCTGTGATGGTAGCTCCTGTTCCTGAGTAGCTCCAGACATAACTCGTTGCATTGGTTATTGCTGGTACATTGTATGATACGCCTGTCTGGCCCTCACATACCGCCGAGGTACCTGTGATGGTGCCTGCTGCTATTGGTAACGGGCTGACGGTAACTGCAAAATTTGCTGATACCGCTCCGCTACCACAGGCATTAGTACCATGCACTGTTAAATTTCCTGAGGTAGCATTCGAAGCAAAATCTATTGTGACAGCATCTGTAGTCCCTGTGATGGTAGCTCCTGTTCCTGAGTAGCTCCAGACATAACTCGTTGCATTGGTTATTGCTGGTACATTGTATGATACGCCTGTCTGGCCCTCACATACCGCCGAGGTACCTGTGATGGTGCCTGCTGCTATTGGTAACGGGCTGACGGTAACTGCAAAATTTGCTGATACCGCTCCGCTACCACAGGCATTAGTACCATGCACTGTTAAATTTCCTGAGGTAGCATTCGAAGCAAAATCTATTGTGACAGCATCTGTAGTCCCTGTGATGGTAGCTCCTGTTCCTGAGTAGCTCCAGACATAACTCGTTGCATTGGTTATTGCTGGTACATTGTATGATACGCCTGTCTGGCCCTCACATACCGCCGAGGTACCTGTGATGGTGCCTGCTGCTATTGGTAACGGGCTGACGGTAACTGCAAAATTTGCTGATACCGCTCCGCTACCACAGGCATTAGTACCATGCACTGTTAAATTTCCTGAGGTAGCATTCGAAGCAAAATCTATTGTGACAGCATCTGTAGTCCCTGTGATGGTAGCTCCTGTTCCTGAGTAGCTCCAGACATAACTCGTTGCATTGGTTATTGCTGGTACATTGTATGATACGCCTGTCTGGCCCTCACATACCGCCGAGGTACCTGTGATGGTGCCTGCTGCTATTGGTAACGGGCTGACGGTAACTGCAAAATTTGCTGATACCGCTCCGCTACCACAGGCATTAGTACCATGCACTGTTAAATTTCCTGAGGTAGCATTCGAAGCAAAATCTATTGTGACAGCATCTGTAGTCCCTGTGATGGTAGCTCCTGTTCCTGAGTAGCTCCAGACATAACTCGTTGCATTGGTTATTGCTGGTACATTGTATGATACGCCTGTCTGGCCCTCACATACCGCCGAGGTACCTGTGATGGTGCCTGCTGCTATTGGTAACGGGCTGACGGTAACTGCAAAATTTGCTGATACCGCTCCGCTACCACAGGCATTAGTACCATGCACTGTTAAATTTCCTGAGGTAGCATTAGAAGCAAAATCTATTGTGACAGCATCTGTCAGTCCCTGTGATGGTAGCTCCTGTTCCTGAGTAGCTCCAGACATAACTCGTTGCATTGGTTATTGCTGGTACATTGTATGATACGCCTGTCTGGCCCTCACATACCGCCGAGGTACCTGTGATGGTGCCTGCTGCTATTGGTAACGCAGTAATAGTAATATAATCAGTCTTCGTTTCGGTATAAACTGTCCCGTCAGTCACAGTAAGACTAACAGTGACAGTTCCTGATCCTGTATAAGTTATTGCAGGTGGACTTATCGCTGATGATGAACTAGGTGCTGATCCTGAACCAAAATCCCAGCTATATGTCTCAGAGCCTGAGAATCCGGAAGAGAGATTAGTGAAGGTGATAGTGGATCCACTGCATACCGTTAATATATTAGCACTGAAATTTGCTGTCTGCCCCCACCCCTTCGCCGAAACCAACAAAAAAAGAGCAACCAAAAGAAAAACTTTGGCAGCCTTATTCATTAATTTTGTCGATTTTAGCAAGAGAAAAACATCTCATTTCAAATGTTATCTTAGATTCCGGGGTTATTTTTTAAAAGTAAGTAAAAATGTATATAATAAAGGTACCAGACTTGAAATCATTGAAAAAATAAATTAAAAATCTCCCCATCCCACATGCTTCCGCTCCGTCAGTCACATGATTATGAACTGACAAATCCTGACATTCTTCTTCTTTTAATTAGCAAAAAAACTTCCCTCAGATTTCTTAATCCTTTATTAAAAGAAGATAATGAACAAGTATTTATATTTTAAGACTCCCTGCAAAAAACAGTCTTTAACGGCTAAGATAAATTAAATAAAAAGAAATCAGATTTTTATTTGACCAACCCTGCTAAATCGTCCATCAGAGGCAGTATTTATTAAATTAAAATATTTTGCAAATTTCAATATATTCATTGCGGCGAAAGCAAAATTTCCGCATGAATCTGGTTTCCATTTCAATAGGCAAAATACTCTTCAGATATAATATACTTATTTCATTAGTTTGTTCATATAATAATCAGCATATTCATTATACATACTTTGATTTTTTAAATGAACATTATCACTAAAGTTTGTATCATTAATGAAAATAAGTTTTTCAAAGTAACTGTCAAATTCATTTTCTAAACCAGTTTTGACAATTTCATTTCTGTTAATTTTTTCTATAAATATTTTATTACTTAATCTGGTTGGAGTCGGTAGAATAATTAATCTGAATTTATTTTTAATGCTTAATTCTTTGATTTTTGCCAAATATTCCACTGAAACCGGTGAAAGAAACGTATAATCCTTAACATCTTTTGATTTGAAATTTGGAGCCCAGTTTGAAGTTAAAATATTTGGTTCTCTGCAAATAAAATAAAATGGTATTTTATGTACCTGATTTTTTACCGTTTCCGTAAACAAAGGATAATACTCTTTTATATAAAATGGTTTCAAAAAATAATGATAGGTATATACCTCATCTAAATTATTCATAAAAGAAAAAGGGGTGAAAATCATATAAACAGTATCGACCTGATTACCTGCATTAAGATAATTATTAAGTAAAATAAAATGACCCGCCATACTAATTGCCCGGTTACATGCTAATGAGTTAATAGTGTCATTATTTGTAGTATTAATGAAATAATGAATAGCCAAAACTGTCCCCGATAAGTACTTTTTTTGCTTTCCATTTTTGTTTACTTTTATTAATTGAGTAATATACTTCAGTCCCCGCAACAGTGCTTTTGTATTTGTCAGAATATAACAGATACAGAGACTTTGAATAGGCAAAAATAACAATGGGCAGAATAAATATAATAATATTAAGAATGAACTTTTTCATATTAAAACTGGAAATAAATGAATTGATGTTGTTTACCGCCAAACCAGATTATTGCAATGATAATTGCATAATACATTGCATATCTTAATGGTTTTTTCCACTTAATCCCCAAATTTGAGATAGCATATTGTTGTTCTCTTCCAAGCCATTCGATAAAAAAGAAAATAATTACGAGAATGATTGTAATAAAGGCTCTGTTTCCTGTCTGGAAAATCAGGTACAGATAAAAGAGATGGAGAAAAAATTCCAGAAATATAATTGATCGCATGTCCAATATTCTCTGCTCTGAAAAATATCCATGCGATCATAACAATGAATAGAGTAATTATAGTTTCAAAAAATACAATGAGCTATATGATTATTGGTAATTCCTATTCTTTTAAACAACTTCTTTCTTGGATTTTTCTGTATACGGTAAACAATTAGAAAGAATCCATGAATCAATCCCCAGATAATAAATGTATAATTGGCGCCATGCCAAAGACCAGTCAGGAACCAGGTTATTGTACTGGCTACAATATAAATAAAAAGATCAGTCTTGATAAATAGAATTTTTTCACCTTTGATCCTCCACGAAACAGTAAAGGAAATAGGTAAGAATACATAATCCCGAAACCATGTTGTCAGTGATATATGCCACCGTTTCCAAAATTCGGTTATATCACGTGAAAAATATGGATAGGCAAAATTTCGCATTAAGCTGAAACCAAATAGCTTTGCTATACCAATTGCCATATCAGAATATCCTGAAAAATCAGCATAAATTTGAATTGAATAAAATATAGCTCCAAGCAATAGTGTACTACCTGAATAATTGGAATAATTAAGGAAGAAATCATCTACAAAGACTGCAAGATTGTCAGCAATAACAACCTTTACAAACAGACCCCACAGGATCTGTTTTAATCCATCAACAGCCTGGCTGTAATTAAATTCACGTCTTTTAGTGATCTGAGGAAGCAGTGATACCGGACGTTGAATTGGGCCTGCAAGTATTATTGGGAAAAAACTCAGTGCCAACAAAACCTCAATAATATTTCTGTTTGCATTAAGATTTTTCTTATATATGTCAATGATATAACTTAATGATAAAAACACATAAAAACTAATTCCCAGAGGAAGAATGATCTTTGTGGTCGATCTCGGCAAATCATATCCGACAAGCGATACCAGATTAATAAAACCGTCAATAAAAAAGTTAAAATATTTAAAAACTCCAAGAACACCAATATTGGCAATCAAGCCTGAAATCAACCAAAACTTTCCCTTCCTGTTTGTTTCATTTTTTTCTATCTGAATTCCGATAAAATAATTTGCGAGAGACAGTAATACCAATAAAAACAAGAAACGCCAATCCCACCAACTATAAAAAAAATAACTGGCAATTAATAATAAAATATTCTGAGTTTTAAGATTTTCTATTTGTTACAAACCAATAGAGTAAAAACACTATTGGTAAAAAAATCGCAAATTCAATTGAATTAAATAACATTACTATTAATTAAAATTAAATATCAAGCAAATAAGATAAAAAAGATTTGCCATTTCGAAAATCTTCCGCTATCTGCAGTAAGACATAATTCAAAAAACAGTCTTTAAAAGCTAAGATATAAATAATAAAAAGTAATTAGATTTTTTTTTGACCAAATCAACCAAATCGTCCATAAGAGGTAGAATTTATTAAACTAAAAATATTTGAAAATTTCTGAGTCTCTGTCTGAATTTGTCATTCAGGTACACATAAAACGGATTTGCTTATGTCATTACTTTTGATTATCTTACGCGTGAACAAAAAATTCATCTCATTTAACAAATCTTTCATGCACGCATAAGTTACAAGTATGACTTAAGTAAGACATTACAATTTAATTTTATAAACAGGAGGATAAATTAATGAATCTTAAATCGTTCACACCTGAAAACCTGGCAGAAAAAAGGAAACTTATAATGGATAGACTTCGTGGTTTGGATTTTATAACTGATCTACGGTCGAAGATATCGGATTAGATCCAAAGAATGCATACGGATATTCTCCATCCGGCAAGAAATCTCTGAAGGATTTATTTCTTGATTTCAACATTACTTCAAAGGACTCAATTATTGATGTCGGATGTGGGAAAGGAAGCGCGATGCGCACAATGCTGAAGTTCCCGTTTAATCGGGTAGATGGCATAGAGTTTTCTAATATTTTATCTGGCATTGCAATCCGGAATTTCAAAATATTAAAGGCAAACAGGTGTAGAGTTTTTCACACTCACGCATCACAATTCAAAGAATATGATGCTTACAATATTATCTACTTCTATAACCCCTTTCCTTCTTGTGTTATGGTAGCTGTTGTTGATGAACTTATTCGTTCTATTAAGAGGTTAGACAGGGAGTTGGTAATTATTTACAACAACCCTACTTGTCATGATCTTATTGTCAGACAGGGAATATTCTTGAAAATGGGATTCTATCCTGATGAATGGGGCCATCTGATCTCAATATATTCCAATCGTAGTTACAGTAACTCCCGATTGTCCTTAAACAAGTACATGCAGAGTATCCCTGAAAAATAGACTCCAGATAATACCGGGTTTTTACTTTTATTTGTTTAAATGAAGCCAATGGATGTCTAAAATATACTTCCAACAAAGAAGCCAACATATTGTTGCCCGGCCTTTCATTGTAGCGAGACGGGGGAATGATCCCCGGACCTCATGATTATGAATCATGCGCTCTAACCAACTGAGCTATCTCGCCAATATAAGATTTTCTAACTATCCTTTTTGCGGGTGCAAATATAATCAGTTTGTTACAAATTAGCAATAAGGTTTTTTAGTTTCAATATTTTTTCTATATTGCAGAAATAGTAGAGAGATCAGAATAAATTCTTATCATGAGATCAAAGTTCGAATTGGAATATACTCTTAACTGTTCACCAAAAGTGCTCTTCTCACGGCTCAGCACTCCTGAGGGACTTAGTGAATGGTTTGCGGATAAGGTGAATGTTGATGGTGATCTCTTTACATTTTTCTGGAATAATTCCGAATCAAAAGCCCGGCTTTCAGCCCTGAAAGAAAATAAACTGGTCAGATTTGAATGGGTGGGAATGGAAGATGAAGAATCAAATTATTTTGAATTCAGAATAAATATGGAAGAACTTACAAGCGAGCTTGCTCTTATTATAACTGATTTTGCAGAACCAGAGGAAAAAGAAGATTCTATTTATCTGTGGGATTCACAGATCAATGATCTGAAAAGAGCACTTAGGGATCTAGCGGCGCAAAGGCGCAAACCACCTCCGCCGAGGCTTCGGTGTTCAAAGGGCGCAATGGCGCGGGGGTAAAAAACCTGGGATCAGCACTTCCTGATATATAAATACAATTTCTAATCCGATCTTGTTACAAGTACACGCTATCGATTGAGCCGTTGTGCCATTGTGCCATTGTGCCGTTGAGCCAATTCTCCTTTTTGAACAAAAATGAACAATCACTAAAAGTAATATTTGATAAAAATCAAGTAGTTTTGCACTTCAAATGCAATAAGTCAGTGAAAAAGGTTGACAATTTTTTATTAAAATCATTTATAGGCCCGCTGATATTCACATTTTTTATTGTGCTTATCATTCTTATTTTACAGTTCCTGTGGATGTATGTCGATGAACTTGCAGGAAAAGGGCTTGATTTTAAAATACTTGGCGAACTTCTTTACCATTTTGCCCTTACCTTTGTACCAACCGCTCTTCCTCTGGCAATTCTGCTTGCCTCCCTTATGACATTTGGAAATATGGGTGAATTCAGTGAACTGTCAGCCCTGAAATCTTCAGGAATACCTCTTCAGAGGATTATGCGTCCATTAATTATACTTATCGGATTCATAGCAATTATATCTTTCTTCTTTTCAAATAATGTCCTTCCCTATTCAACCGATAAAGCCAGAACACTTCTCTGGGATATCCGTCGGAAAAAACCTGATATAAATATTCAGGCCGGAACATTTTATAACGGAGTACCTGATTTCAGCATAAAAATAACTACAAAAGATCCGGTAACCAACCGCCTCGACAACTTGATAATCTACGACCATCGTGAAAGAAGAGGCAATAATTCAGTGATTCTGGCTGACTCAGGCTATATGAAACCAACACGCGATGAAACAGGTCTGATAATGACCCTTTATAACGGTTGGACTTTACTGAAGTTGAAGAAAAAAATGTAAATGCTACAGCAAGAAAATATCCTTCGAGAAAAGATTATTTTAAAGAACAAACAATAGTTATCTCTCTTACAGGATTTGATCTGGAACGAAGTGAAGAAGGTCTTTTCAAATCAGGACCAGCAATGTTAAATATTTCACAATTAACCTTTACAATTGACTCTCTGAATAAAAAATATAATGAAAAGGTCAATGCTCAATTCAGGGATTTCAAAAGACTAAACTCTATATTGCAGAGCAGCATGTATAACAGTTCACCCAGTCCATCAGGAAAAACTGAAAATTCAGAAAAACCCGGAGAATTTGATACAAAAGCACTTTTCGATTCTCTTACCGTTAGCGAAAAAAGGACAGTGCTTGCAAAAGCAATTGAAAACCTTAAAGATGGCAACAGTGTGCTGGTTGAGAAAAATGAATCACAGCATTATGAAATCAAGACCATCAAAAAATATGAAGTGGAATGGAATAAGAAACTAACAATGTCTTTTGCCTGCCTTGTTTTCTTTCTTTATTGGAGCTCCTCTTGGGTGCAATAATCAGAAAAGGAGGACTGGGTACTCCGGCAGTAATTTCAATCTTTTTCTTTGTAATTTATTATGTTATTTCAATTTCAGGACAAAAACTTGTTGAAGAAGATGTTGTTGGAACTATTTGCAGGAATGTGGGCAGCTTCATATATTTTATTGCCAATTGGGATTTTCCTTACATATAAAGCTACAACCGATTCTGTTATTTTGAACATTGAAACATATCTGTTGTTCTTTAAAAAGATTAAGGATTTTTTATACAGGATTTTTATAAATGAAACAGGCAGAAATTCTGCTACAGACTAAATAAATATTAAAATGAATGATATTAATCTAAATACAATTGAAGAGGCAATTGAAGATATTAAAATTGGAAAACTTACTTATTGTTGTTGATGATGAAGATCGCGAGAATGAAGGTGATTTCATCTGTTCTGCAGAACTAATAACTCCTGAAATAGTCAATTTCATGGCCAAACATGGTCGTGGACTTATCTGTGCTGCACTGCCTGAAGAGAGATGTGAAGAGCTTGATCTGAATCTTATGGTAGGAAACAATACCTCACTTCATGAGACACAATTTACTGTTTCAGTCGATTTGCTTAATAAAGAAACAACTACAGGAGTATCAGCTTATGACAGGGCTCTGACAATTAAAGCGCTTGTTGATCCGGCAACAAAACCTTCTGATCTGGGACGACCCGGACATATCTTTCCGTTAAAAGCAAAATCAAAAGGAGTTCTGAGAAGAGCAGGTCATACTGAAGCTGTTGTTGATCTTACACGATTTGCCAATCTGCGTCCCGGAGGTGCACTTGTAGAAATAATGAATGATGATGGTTCAATGGCAAGGTTAAACGATCTGGTAAAGATCAGAGAAAAATTTGATATTAAGATAATTGCAATTAAGGACCTTATAACATATACTCTTGAAAGAGATTCAATTATTGAAAAAGGTGAAAGGGTTAAACTTCCAACAGAAAGAGGGAATTTTGAGTTTATTCCTTTCCGCCAGACCAGTAACGGAATTGAACATGCTGCTCTGGTAAAAGGAACATGGACAAAAGATGAACCGGTTCTTGTCAGACTTCATTCATCATGCTTTACAGGTGATATTTTTGGTTCAATGCGATGCGACTGCGGACCACAGCTACAAAAAGCAATGGAGATGGTTGAAGCTGAAGGAAAAGGTGTTGTCATTTATCTGAGTCAGGAAGGAAGAGGAATAGGTCTTCTGAACAAGATAAAAGCTTACAGGCTTCAGGATGAAGGAATGGATACAGTGCAGGCAAATCTTGAACTGGGATTCGGTGAAGATGAAAGAGATTATGGTGTTGGTGCCAGCATTATGCGTGAACTTGGACTTGGAAAAGTACGTCTGATTTCAAATAATCCTGTCAAAAGAGCAGGACTGGAAGGTTACGGGATTAAAATTGTTGAAACAATACCTCTGGTAATCGAATCAAATCCTCACAATAAATTTTATCTCGAGACCAAAGCAAATAAAATGGGACATGATCTTACCTGTTATAAACATATTGTAAAGGATTAATATTTGTATTATATTTGTATGATAATAAACCATTTATGAAAAATCTCAGGATAGTATTTATGGGGACACCTGAGTTTGCAGTAGCAACACTTGGTTCACTGCTAATGAATGGTTTTAATGTAGTTGGTGTTGTTACTGCTCCTGACAAACCTTCAGGAAGAGGCAGAAAGATAACAAAATCAGCTGTTAAAGAATTTGCAGAATTCAGTTATCTTCCTATCCTGCAACCTGAAAATCTTAAAGATCCGGAATTTATATACAGACCTGAAAAAGTTAAATGCCGATCTCTTTATTGTTGTTGCTTTCAGAATGCTCCCTGAAGTTGTCTGGAAAATACCTGCAATCGGTACAATTAATCTTCATGCATCACTTCTTCCTGACTACCGTGGTGCAGCTCCGATAAATCATGCTATTATCAACGGAGAAACAACTAACAGGAGTAACAACATTCTTCATTGATGAAAAAATTGATACAGGAAATATTCTTCTGAGGAAGAGGTACAGATTTTTCCTTTTGAAAATGCAGGTGATCTTCACGACAGACTGATGAAACATGGAGCCAGACTTGTAATAAGAACACTTGCTGATATTGCTGAAAACAAGATAATAGACGCTACCTCAGACACAACTTATTAACCATGGAGAATCCGCTAAACTTGCTCCTAAGATCCATCCTGATGACTGTATTATTAACTGGAATAATGATCCTGTTAAAATTCACAATTTCATCAGGGGACTTGCTCCTTATCCCTGTGCAAAATCATGGTTCAAAAATGATTCCGCAACAATTTCATTTAAAATCTTCGAAAGCCAGCCGGAAATTGAAAACATTCTATTCAAACCGGGAACAATAATCTCCGATGGAAAACATTTTATCAAGGATCAGCTGTAAGGATGGATTTATAAATATTATCAAGTCTGCAGCTTGAAGGAAAGAACAGGATGAATACAGTTGAATTCCTCAGAGGATTTAAAATAACAGATTATACCATTCCGGTTAGTTAACAGGTTTAATACTCCTTAACCATATCTTTTTACCCGGCTTCTGGTTCAGTTCCTTCCGCCATTCTGTTCATCTCATAAAGCTTTTTCAGTTTTATACCGTAATCGCTGTGAAATCAGGTACATTGTATCTCCTTCCACAGTAGTATAATACTCTTTCCCGGGTTCTGCTTTTTCCCTTTTTGGCTGAAGATATAGTATCTGTCCCGGAGTAAGAGTGAAAATCACTTTTAAGTTCATTATATTTTGACAGTTCCCATTTCAGCAACTGAAATTCATTTTCAAGCTTTTCTCTTGTATCTCCATCTTTAACAATAATATACTGTATCCTGTTATTTTCCATTACTCTTGGAGCACGGGCCAGAACTGCATGTGTTCCACTTCAGATATGTCACAGGCTTTTTTTGAGTACTGTCTGCAGAATGACTGTCAGAGGTTCACTTTATTGAATCAGTTGTCTGAGGTGGCATAACGTGCTGCAATTATACCCCCGGTCAAAATACCAGAGATTATTTTCTTCAATTGTTCTGATCAGCATATTTGCATAATCGGGATTTGTAGCATAACCTGCTTTTTTCAATCCATGGGCCCAGGCTTTATAATCAGTTGGATTAATATTAAAAAGAAAACTATAGCGCGATCCTGATTTCAGAAAATCCGAATGATCATAAAAAGACTCTTCAGGTTTGCCGTATTTTCTGAAACACTCATTTCTTCTGTTATCATTATGCCTTATTGTAGGTCCTGTCCAGTCGTCATGACATTTAATTCCAAAATGATTATTTGCCTTCACGGGCAAGAGTGCTGTGTCCGCAATCAGATTCAATTATACCCTGGGCCAGAGTAATACTTGCAGGAATGCCTGTTCTGTTCATCTCACTGACTGCAAGATCTTTATATGAGTTTATATAATCCTTAACCGATTGATCAGGTACTGAAGTTGAAATCAGTGGTTTGTATGCTTTGCATGAAAACAGACCTGAAATTAAAGTCAAATTAAGAATGAGAAATAGTCTGTTGTGCATTTAAAATAGTTATAGTTAATTAATAAAAGTGCCAGAGTACTAAATGTCTAGAGTGCCTAAAGATAAAAGATTATTAACTTAGTACAGCATGTACCTTGCACTCTAAACTTAGCTCACTCCAAACTTTTTTACTACCTTTATAACTCAATACTGAATAAGAGTGTTATGATAAGAACGAATAATATTTCATTTTCATATACAGAATATGAAAAAACTGAAGAACTTGATTCAGATGACATGGAACTTGTTTTTGCTGCCAGAGAAGCAGCATTAAATGCTTATGCTCCCTATTCAAAATTCAGAGTCGGAGCAGCAGTAAGGCTTGAGAGCGGTATTATTGTATGGGGAGCAAATGTTGAAAATGCTGCATTCCCTTCAGGGATCTGTGCTGAAAGAAGTGCTCTTTCCAACTCTGTTTCAAATCACCGTGATGATAAACCTGTAGCTATTGCAATTGCAGCAATGACAGAAGATGGGCTTACTGATGATCCGCCTTCTCCATGCGGAAACTGCCGTCAGGTAATTGCAGAAGAAGAGTCAAGAATCGGAAATCAGATAAGAATAATTCTTTCGGGGAAAAATAAAACAATGATTATTGAAAGTATCAGTAACCTTCTTCCACTGCAATTTAACAGAAAGAATCTGAAGATCAATCTTCCCTGACAATCAGCTGGAAACCGGCTCCATGGATATTTTTAATATTCAGATCAGGATCATCCGATAAAAATTTTCTCAGTTTTGTAATATAAACATCCATGCTTCTGGCTGTAAAATAATCATCAGATCCCCATATTTTTTTCAGAGCCATCTCCCTGCTGATCAATGCATTTGGATTAATTGCAAGTAATTCAAGCAATTGAGCTTCTTTTGGAGAAAGTTTCTTTTCATCATTGCCAATAGTCAGTGTTCTCAGCTTTGAGTTAAAAACAAATTTTCCGATCTCATAAAAATCTTTTGTTCCTGTCTGAAAATCACGTCTTGAAATAATTGCCCTTATCTTTGCCAGAAGTATATCCGTATCAAATGGTTTTGTAACATAATCATCACCTCCTACTCCATAACCTTTAAGGACATCTTCCTTAAGTTTTTTTGCAGTAAGAAAAATAATAGGGACTTCATTGTTTATCTTCCTTATCTCATTTGCAATTGTAAATCCATCAACATGCGGAAGCATAATATCAAGAATACAGATATTAAAAGTCCCTTTTCTGAAATGATCAATAGCATATTTTCCATCATCGACCCACTCAACAGAGTAGTCATTAATTTCAAGGTATGATTTAAGAACTGATCCAAAACTCAAATCATCTTCAACAAGAAAAATCTTAACAGGTTTGTTGCTCATTTCTAGTTCTCCCAGTTAAATGGTAAAAATATTTCGAACCGGCTTCCTTTTCCAGGTTCACTGAATACATTTATAGTGCCCTTATGGGCATCAATAATAGAACGTGCATAATTTAAGCCAAGTCCGAATCCCTTAACATCATGCACATTACCTGAACTCTGCCTGTAAAACCTTTCAAATATTTTACTCTGAACTGCTTTTGTCATACCGATACCTTTATCCTCAACAGATAAAATTATACCTTTTTCACTATTCTTTGTTGTAACAGTTATTTCAGGTGATTCAGGTGAATATTTTATTGCATTGTCAAGAAGATTATTTACCAGATTTGTCAGATGTTCACTATCGCCATAAATAAAAGGTTCTTCAGCATTCAGATTAAGATTGATCTTTCCGTTTCGCTGATGAACCTGTATTTCAATTGTTTCAATAGCATGTTCAATAATTGTATGTATTGAAACATTTTCAAATCTGAATTCTATCTCCTTTTTATCGAGTGATGCAATCTGCAGGATTGTTTCCACCTTTTTATTCATCCTGCTGTTTTCCTTTTTGATCATACCGATGAAATGTCTGATACTGGTCTCATCATTTAATTACTTTTGAATTGGTTATTGTATCAGCAGCAAGAGAAATTGTGGCAATAGGAGTTTTAAACTCATGAGTCATATTATTTATGAAATCCGATTTCATCTCCGAGATCTTTTTCTGTCTGATGATGAAAATAGAGACTCAGTGCAAATGTTGCCAGAATAAAAAGTGAAAAAAGCATTGAACCTCCAAGTATCCAAACCATTGATCCCAGAACATAATTGGTCCGTTCAGGAAAAATTACTGAAAGAATAAGATCCTGTCTGATAATATTGTCGGGAAATAACCTGACCCTATATTTGCTTTTCAGAAAATCATTTTTCTGCGATTTTTTAAATGTTCCATCCTGAACCACTCCATTTTTGATTATTGCATATTCATATGGAGTCTGTATTCTGGTATATGCCAGTGTCTGCTTAAGAGTATAATCAATCTCCTTATTATCAAGCTCAAGTGTCTTTTCCCACTGGTAAATCTCAGTTATCATCTGGTCGCTCATGTTCTGAAATTCACTTGATCTTTTTTTAACCCAATCGAGGAATTCATTCTGCTTTATATATACATGCCCTTGAATCTGTATTTATTTCATCTCCTTTTCTGATAATATTCATTTTGCCTGATCTTATCGTGACGGATAACATTATGTTACTGAATCTGAAATAATTGAAGTATCATTTGTAATTGTATAGGATTTATTGACTGTTGTAACTTTACCGGTATCAGAATTCCTGTGAAACTGACTGGTTGGTAATACTTAATACTGAATTTATTACCCGGGTACTGAAGAATAACTTCCGATACTCAGATAACCGGTAATATCCGACTGAAGTATCAGCTGAATGAAAATGGATCAGACAAGCATAAAATTATTAAAAAAATTCATTTTCCTTGAAGATTCAATTGAATTTGCAGCATTTATAAGACTCACGCTTACAGCATTGTTGAAACTTTCATTCTGAATACCGACTGCATTCTTAATCCATACGATCTGAACCCAGATAATGCCAATAATGGATAACAGCATCATAATGATAAGACCGGTGAATTTCTTCCTGTTCATACTACAAAATTAAATTATAAAGTCGTTAATAAAGAAGTATTTAACTTTTCATTAACTCTTATTAACCGAATATTAACTCTGAAATACGCTGTAAAAGTAATTTTGAGGTATCAAACTGAAATATGGAAAAACCTTTACAGTGTACGTTTCTGAATTCCTTGTGCAAATAATTCAGGAACAAACAATATAGAGTCTGTAAAAGTTGAATCAGAAAAGTCTGTGGAAAAATAATAATTCCGATCAGTTTTGGTTTTTCAACATAAAAATGAGTCAGATTTCCGGCTCATTTTTTTATTCAATTGAATCCATAAAAACTGACCAGATATCACCTTCAGGGAAATGGGCAATAATTGTAACAGTTCTTTTTTTACAGGATGAATAAACTCAAGCCTTCGGGCAAAAAGACTTATTCCGCCATCTTCATTTGATCGGGGAAACCATATTTCAGATCTCCTTTAATCGGACATCCTATTTTTGCCAGCTGAGCCCTTATCTGATGATGCCTGCCTGAATGAAGCTCAACTTCAAGAAGATAATACTTTTCAGATCTTCCTTTCAATCTGTATGTCAGACTTGCCTCTTTTGATCCTTTTACCTCATTATCATATACATAACTTTTATTCTGTGTCTCATTCTTTTTAAGAAAATGAGTTATTGTAGCTTCATCTTCAGGTGGTCTTTCTTTAACAATTGCCAGGTAAATTTTTTTTACCTGCTTTGTCTTGAACATCTCATTAAGTCTTTCAAGAGCTTTTGATGTACGGGCAAAAAGCATTACTCCGCTTACCGGACGATCGAGTCTGTGAACAACACCAAGAAAAACTTCTCCGGGTTTTTTGTATTTCTCTGCTAGATATTTTTTTATTTCAGTATCAAGAGAAACATCTCCGGTTTTGTCACCCTGAGCCAGATCAGAAGATCTTTTATAAACAGCAATAATATGATTGTCTTCGTATAGTATTTCAGCCATTTCAGATTTAGTTAATACTGCTCTTTTTCGTTAGGAAAGTCCTGTGATCTTACATCAGTAATATAAGCCTGTACAGCACCTTTTATTTCTGCATAAAGATTATGATATCTGCGAAGAAAACGTGGAGAAAATTCCTGTGTAATACCAAGCATATCATGAAGAACAAGTACCTGTCCATCAGTTTTTCCTCCTGCACCTATTCCTATTAAGGAATTTTCAGACTATTTGTAACTTCTTCTGCCAGTTTAGCCGGAATTTTTTCAAGTACAATAGCAAAACAACCTGTCTGTTCAAGCAATCTGGCATCTTCCATTAATCTGCGGGCTTCCTCTTCTTCCTTTGCCCTTACAACATAAGTTCCGAATTTATGAATTGCCTGAGGTGTAAGACCAAGATGTCCCATAACAGGAATTCCGGCAGACAGTATTCTTTCAATTGATTCAACAACCTGTAGCCCACCTTCAAGCTTAACAGCATGAGCACCGGTCTCTTTCATAATCCTTATTGATGAAACCAGAGCTTCCTTTGAATTTCCCTGGTAAGTTCCAAAAGGAAGATCCACAACAACAAGTGCTCTTTTAACAGCTCTTACAACCGATGCTGCATGATAAATCATATTATCGAGAGTAATAGGAAGTGTTGTATCATAACCTGCCATTACATTTGATGCTGAATCACCAACCAGAATTACATCTATTTCTGCTTCATCAAGAATCTTTGCAATTGAATAGTCATAAGCTGTCAGCATTGCAATCTTTTCACCTTTCAGCTTCATCTCATTCAAAACATGAGTTGTAACTCTTTTAACAGATTTATGTATCGACATAATAATAAATGTGTTAATTAATGCTGGCAAAGTTACAGATTTGAATCGGATGATACATCCTCTTACTACTCATCTTTTTAATTTGGCAGCCTGAATCAGATACCTGTCGTTTTGTCACTAATAGATAATTTCAGCTCCATACCAAAATCTATATTAATGGCATAATCATTGCATCATGTCATCATAGTATAAAATTTGAAATTTGATTTTGCAGAACATAGCTCTGAAACAGCATGGAATCAATGTTCATAATAGTTAAAATGAAATATTTTAAATTATTATAAAATGGGAAAAATAATTGGAATTGATCTGGGAACAACAAACTCTTGTGTTGCAGTAATGGAAGGCAATGAACCTGTTGTAATTCCTAACAGCGAAGGAAAAAGAACAACTCCTTCAATAGTTGCTTTTGTTGAAAATGGAGAACGTAAAGTTGGTGATCCTGCAAAACGACAGGCTATTACCAATTCAAAGAAAACTGTTTTCTCGATAAAAAGGTTTATGGGTGAAACTTATGATAAAGTTACAAAAGAAATTAAAAGAGTTTCCTATACAGTTGTTAAAGGTGATAATAATACTCCAAGGGTAAAAATTGATGACCGTCATGTATTCTCCACAGGAAATTTCTGCAATGATTCTTCAGAAAATGAAGAAAACTGCTGAAGATTATCTTGGACAGGAAGTTACAGATGCAGTTATTACTGTTCCTGCATATTTCAGCGATTCACAGCGTCAGGCAACAAAAGAAGCCGGTGAAATTGCAGGTTTGAATGTAAAAAGAATTATTAATGAACCAACTGCTGCTTCTCTGGCTTATGGTCTTGATAAAAAATCACAAGGATCATGAAAATTGCAGTATTTGACCTTGGTGGTGGAACTTTTGATATTTCAATTCTTGAACTTGGTGATGGTGTTTTTGAAGTTAAATCAACCAATGGTGATACACATCTTGGTGGTGATGATTTTGATCATATGATAATTGACTGGCTGGCTGATGAATTTCTAAAAGAAGAAGGAATTGATCTGAGAAAAGATCCAATGGCACTGCAACGTCTGAAAGAAGCTGCTGAAAAAGCTAAAATTGAACTTTCAAGTTCAACAACAACAGAAATCAATCTTCCATATATTATGCCTGTTGATGGAATTCCAAAACATCTTGTAAAAACACTTACACGTGCAAAATTTGAAAAGATTATGTGATAAACTTGATTCAGGCAACGTATTGAACCTTGTAAAATAGCACTTAAAGATGCAGGTCTTTCAGTATCTGAAATTGATGAAGTTATTCTTGTTGGTGGTTCAACACGTATTCCTGCAATTCAGCAACTTGTTGAAAAATTCTTTGGAAGAGTACCTTCAAAAGGAGTTAATCCCGATGAAGTTGTTGCTGTTGGTGCTGCTATACAGGGTGGTGTTCTTACAGGTGAAGTAAAAGATGTTCTTCTTCTTGATGTTACTCCGCTTTCACTTGGTATTGAAACAATGGGTGGTGTAATGACCAAACTGATTGAATCAAATACAACTATTCCTACAAAAAAAACTGAAATGTTTACAACTGCTGCTGATAGCCAGCCTTCAGTTGAAATTCATGTTCTGCAGGGTGAAAGGCCAATGGCAGCAGGTAACAAAACTATTGGACGATTCCATCTCGATGGTATTCCACCTGCACCAAGAGGTATTCCTCAGATTGAAGTAACCTTTGATATTGATGCAAATGGAATTTTACATGTTTCTGCAAAAGATAAAGGAACAGGAAAAGAACAGAGAATCAGAATTGAAGCATCTTCAGGATTGAGTGATGATGAAATAAGAAGGATGAGAGAAGAAGCTAAAGCAAATGCTGAAGCTGACAAAAAAGCAAAAGAAAAAGTTGATAAGATAAATACTGCTGACAGTATGATCTTTACAACTGAAAAACAACTTAAAGAATTTGGCGATAAACTTCCTGCTGATAAGAAACCTGCAATTGAAAGTGCTCTTGGCAAAACTTAAAGAAGCTCATAAATCTCAGGATGTTGATGCAATCGATAAAGCTCTTGCTGAATTAAATTCAGTATGGCAGGTTGCTTCAGAAGAGATGTACAAAACTGCTCAGAATTCAGAACAGACAAGCTGCACAGCCTGATGCTGAACAACCATCAGGTAATAATACAAAACCAGGAAATGAAGAGGTAACGATGTTGACTTTGAAGAAGTAAAATAAATTCTAATTCACATTTATTATAAGAGGTTGGAGATAATTCCAACCTCTTTTTTATTGTTTGCCATCGTTAATCTGCAAGACTATCTGCTGAAAATAAATTTATTTCCCGTATTACCCTGCTTCGCTGAAGCTGCATATTGAATCAGGAAGTTTCCTTAAAGATTCACTGATTAATAAGTAATCTCAACTATTAATTTAGTACTTTTATATATTTTGCGTTTCTTAAATGAATCTTAAATTATTACATAGCCTCTTGTTATTTTTCAGCCTCTGCATCATGCCAGACTGATACACAAATTAATAAGACTGATCAGCAGGGAAGGAAACAGGGTCACTGGATAAAAAAATATCCAAATGAAACATATTATGTATGATGGATTTTTTAAAGATGATCATCCTGTTGGTGAGTTCAAAAGATATTATGAAAATAAATCTTTAAAATCCATACTTATTTACAGTCGAAGATGGCAAAGAAGCCAATGCAACTATTTATCATCCGAATGGAAATATCTCCTCAAAAGGAAAATATATCAATCAGATGAAAGAAGGGAAATGGCAATTCTTCTCAGCATTTACTAAAGATTATCTGATCTCTGAAGAATACTATTCGAAGAATCTCAAGAAACGGTCTTTCACTTAAATTCTATCCCGACAGTACAATTGCCGAAAAAGTCATTTATGTTAATGATATAAAACAGGGAGAATGGATACAATACTATCCAACTGGAGCAGTCTGCCTGAAATCAAATTATCTGAATGGCAAAATTAATGGCAAGTTTGAGGTCTGGTTTGAAAATGGGAAATTGAATTTTCAGGACAATATAAAAATGATGCAAGAGATGGCTATGGATCATTTATAATAATGACGGAACACTTAAATACAAACTGGAATACCTGGCAGGAGTTACAAAAGACCGTCAGATGGATATTGATGAATCTGACTATTCTGGACTCCCTTGAGAAAAACAAGGGGAAAATTGCCGATCCTGAAAAAACCGGAATCATTAAGTAATGAAGGCTTTCAACATTTCATGCAGGACCAAGAGTTAAATTGCAATTATACTTTGTTGCTTTATCGTCAAGCTAACTTGTTGTATGGACAGGAATCTATCTTATTCCTATTTTTACAGGGTCTATCTCAGGGATAAAGGAGAGAATGCTGCTAACAGTTATTCTGCCAGAAGATCTTCTTTCAGCCAGAGCTATTGACCGCAGACAAAAAGCCGGAATTCCTGTTCCTGATTTCAGAGATCTTCCTGTTGATAAAGATTATCTGAATCAGATTTCAGCAACTAGGATTCAAACTTCATTGTACTTCAAAATGGATGAATACTGCTCTGTTCAAATCTCAGATCAGCCGTTGATATAAATATACTTCTAGATCTTACCATTTGTAAGTGATGTCAAAATTGTAAAAACACCGGGCAAAAAGAACAGTTATAATGACAAACTTGACTTTCAGATAGTACAGGCTGATCTTCCTCCTTTTGACCGGCCAGTAACAATGGTTAATGGTTATCCGCTTCATAATTCAGGATATGATGGAAAAAATATTTTAATTGCTGTTCTTGACGGAGGTTTCATTAATGCTGATCAGATATCTTCATTAAACTGATCTTCGAAACAGAAATGGAATAAAGGCAACTTATGATTTTGTAAAAAACAATAAATTCGTTTATAATTCCAGCACATCATGGAACTGCAGTTCTTTCTGTACTGGCCGGAAATATTACCGGGAGTGATTGAAGGAACAGCTCCCGGGAGCTGATTATCTGCTTCTCAAAACAGAAGATGTAGAATCAGAATTCCCTTGTGAAGAAGATTTCTGGGCTGCAGGTGCTGAATTTGCAGATAGTTCAGGTGCTGATATAATTTCCTCATCACTGGGATATTTCAATTTTGATGATCCTTCACTTAATTATAAATATTCCGATCTTGACGGAAACACTGCCTTTGTTACCAGGGTAGCTGATATTGCTGCTTCAAAAGGAATTCTTGTTGTCAACAGTGCCGGTAATGAGAGAGACAAGGATCTGGAAACGTATAATCTTTCCATCAGACGGAGATAGTGTACTGGCAGTTGGAGCTGTTGACGGGAATAATATTATTTCAGACTTTCTCCTCAGCCGGTCCGTCTGCCGATGGCAGAATTAAACCTGATAATGCTAGCAATGGGTGTAAGTGTTCCGGTACAAACATCAGCAACTTCTGATCGGCAGATCAAATGGAACTTCCTTTTCCTGTCCTGTTTTAAGCGGAATGGCAGCATGTCTGATGCAGGCTGTTCCAGGTGCCTCTAATAATGATATTATTGAGGTTCTTCATTCCAGTGCTGACAGATATAACTCACCCGACTCACTTTATGGTTATGGGATTCCTGATATGGTAGTTGCCCTGACAAAACTTCAGGATTTATATGTTAAAGTTACCTGATGAAGAAACTATTGCTTAGTCCAAATCCTACAACCGGTAATTTTGAAATAATCTTTCGGCAGCCACCTGAAAATTTTACAATTGAGATTATTTCTATGACAGGAAAACTAATATTCAGAAAAGACTTTCCTGATTATGCCGGCAGAACACTTCGTATAACAGAATTACAGAACAGGGAACAGGGAATCTATTTTATCAGAATAATAAACAGGTACCAGAATAATGTCCATAAGATTATTAAGCTAAAAAACTGATTATGACTGAAAAACTGTCATTAACTGAATTACAGCTGATCATAAGAGATTCACTTATATCTGGCTTTACCTGATATGTATTGGGTAATTGCTGAAATCTCAGAGATTAAAGGAAAATTATGCCGGACATTGTTACCTTGAACTTATTGAAAAACATCCTGATGAAAAAAATGTCAGGGCACGTGTAAAAGCAATAATATGGAGCAACCGTTACAGATTCCTTAAAGTCATTTTTTGAAAATATTACAGGAGAATCACTGAAAGAAGGACTTAAAATACTTGTAAAAACTAAAAGTTGAATATCACGAATTATATGGATTAAGCCTTATAATATCCGATATTGATCCTGCATTTACAATTGGAGAAATGGCAATGAAACGCCAGCTGATAATAAAAAGACTTGAGCAGGAAGGGGTATTTTCAATGAATAAGGAACTTGACTTTCCTGTTGTTCCTCAAAGAATTGCAATTATCTCTTCAAAAAATGCAGCAGGATATTCTGATTTTATTAATCATCTTACAGGAAATAGTTTCGGATATGTTTTTTATACTGCATTGATTGAAACTGCAATGCAGGGGACAGAAACAGAACAGGGTGTAATAAGCGCTCTTGATAAAATTGCAATAAATTCCAATTATTCGATCTGGTGGTAATAATCAGAGGTGGAGGTTCACAATCTGATCTCAGCTGGTTCGACAGTTATAATATTGCCTATCATGTTACCCAGTTTCCTTTACCGGTAATAACCGGAATAGGTCATGATAAAGATATGTCAGTAACCGATATGGTTGCAAATAAGTCACTAAAAACACCTACTGCAGTTGCTGATTTTCTTATTGATTGTGTAGCTGCAACAGAAAACCATCTTATCGAGATGAGTTCTGAAATAACTGATATTTCAAGGATAATTATTGAAAAGAACAGAAACTGGATTGAAACATCCAGAATAAAACTTATTGCCTCTGGCACGGATAATGATGTCAGATATAAAAGATAATCTTTCAGGAAAAATAATTGAAATTATTAATATTGGTAAAGAGTATACTTTTAAGAGCAGGACTTATTACCGGCAAATCAGGAATCAAGACTTATTTCTGCTGTCAAGATCTTTTCGTTCAGGAAAGGAATCAGCGCTCAGATAAGAATAGCCAGAACCTTACTATCCTTACATTCAAATCACCTTAACAAGAAATAATATGAGGTTGACCAGGACTTGGAGAACTACTCTGAATATTCTTAGATCCTGAAAATGTACTTCAAAGAGGTATTCACATTACATCCTTAAATGGCAGGATATTGAAAAAGATGTGATCAGGCTGAAAAACAGATGATATTATTGATACACAATTCAGTGATGGACAGTTTAAAAGCAAGGTGATAGAGAAGAGTGAAAGATGAAAGTGATTATCAGAGGAGAATTATGTATATAACAATTTATAAACTGCATAAATAGCTATGGCAAAAAAAGAATTTTCATTTAATGAAGCAGTAATTGAGATTGAAGAAATTCTCAGGAATATTGAAAACGGAGATCTTGATATTGATAAATTATCAGTTGAAGTAAAACGTGCTTCTGAACTGATAAAACAATGTCAGAAAAAATTAAGATCGACAGAAGAAGAGATCAACAGTATATTTAAGGATCTGGTATAAAAATAAATCAGGACCGAAGTCCTGATTTACTACTTTACTACCCTAAACCTAAATCCATGAAAAAAACTCTTGTAACCTTATGTTACTACCTTCTGTATTACTTAAACGATAATATGATACATAAATGTTTCAATTTTTTCATAATTATTTATTAAAAATCAGTCATTTTTTGACGAACAGCCTATTTTTCTACACCAAGTACATCTTTGAATGCTTTAATAAATGTTTCTTTTGGTAATGCTCCCATTGCCATCTGTGGCTGACCCTCAGAAGGAACAAATAAAAATGAAGGAATACTTCTTATTCCAAAAACCGATGCAAGTTCCTGTTCTTCTTCAGTATTAACTTTAAAAACATCAATTTTACCATCAAAATCTTTTGCCAGTTCCTCAAGAACAGGAGCTACCATTTTGCATGGTCCGCACCAATCAGCATAAAAATCAATTATACAAGGTTTTTCACCTTCAAATTTCCATTCTTTATTTTTTTCGTAATTGAATACTTTATTCAAAAACGTCTCTTTTGTTAAATGTTCTATCATTTTATTTTTATTTATTAAACATACAGAATATCATGTTTGTTTAAATTACTGACAACCTTTATGCCAATAAACTGTAAGTATCATAATTTACAAAAAATTGAGTATTAATTGTAACTTTGTCATGAATATATTAACAAATTGTCATATCTATATATGAATATATGTCTTAATGACAAAATTTTCGAGACTACTTTCAGAGGTTGTTACATCTGAGAATGTAGAAGCATATGTTATTGGAGGATGGGTAAGAGATTGTCTTCTCAAAAGAGATCATCCTGATAAGGATATTGATATTGTTGTTATTGGAAGTGGTATTGATATTGCCAGAAAAGCAGCCAGAAAAATAAATCCCGGAATAAAAGTCAGTGTCTTTAAAAACTTCGGAACTGCAATGTTCAGAAACTGATGATTATGAAATTGAGTTTGTTGGTGCACAGAAAGGAATCATATGACAGAGGTTCAAGAAAACCTGTTGTTGAAAATGGAACTCTTGAAGATGATCAGAAAAGAAGAGATTTCACAATAAATGCTCTGGCAATAAGCCTTAATAAAGATACATTTGGTGAATTTCTTGATCCTTTCGGGGGAATCAGATGATCTGAAAAATAAAATAATAAGAACACCTCTTGATCCTGACAAAACATTTTCAGATGATCCTTTAAGGATGATGAGAGCTATAAGGTTTGCCACTCAGCTTAATTTCACAATTGAAGAAAAAACATTTAATTCAATAACAGAAAATGCTGAAAGAATAAGGATTGTTTCACCTGAAAGAATTGTAACTGAACTGAATAAAATAATTATGTGCGCATCATCCTTCAAAAGGATTTATTCTGCTTGAAAAAGCTGGTCTGCTTAAAATTATTTTTCCCGAACTTGATAATCTTAAAGGGGTTGAAACAAAAGAAGGAAAAGCACATAAAGATAATTTTCATCATTCAATAAAAGTACTTGACAATATAAGTAAAAATACTGATAATCTATGGCTCAGATGGGCTGCACTTCTTCATGATATTGCAAAACCTGTTACAAAAAAATATCTTCCGGAAACTGGATGGTCATTTCATGGTCATGAATATATTGGTTCAAAAATGATTCCTGATATTTTCAGGAAGCTCAAGCTTCCTCTGAATGAAAAGATGAAATATGTTCAGAAAATTGTTGATCTTCATCTGCGACCAATTGTTCTATCACAGGAGCTTGTAACTGATTCTGCAGTAAGAAGATTACTTTTTGAAGCAGGTGATGATATTGACGATCTGATGATTCTCTGTGAAGCTGATATAACATCAAAAAATGAAGCAAAAAAAACAAAACATCTTGAAAATTTCAAACTTGTCAGGAATAAGCTCAAAGAGATTGAAGAAAAAGATGCTGTAAGAAATTTTCAGCCTCCTGTTGATGGAAGTGAGATTATAGCAACTTTTGGAATCAAACCCGGAAAAGAGGTTGGAATTATAAAAAATGCCATCAGGGAAGCTATTCTTGATGGAATAATTCCAAATGAACATGATGCTGCCAGAAAACTGATGCTTGAAAAAGGGAAAGAGATTGGACTTACTCCTGTTGACAGTACTACTCTGACCTTAAGATCAAGTAATAACAGGCAGATGATCACTGAATCCTCCCTGATACCTATATCCCCGATATGTTGAAAAGGGACTGTGAATCCAGGATATTTGGGATCTTTTTTCAGAAGAAAATCAGGTTTAAAAATCTCATAGATTCCTGATATCTGTATAAAGACCCTTATTTGCAGTTTAAAAGGTTGTCTGAAACAATTACCTGATCAATCATTTCCCATGTTCCCATATAACGATATGTTCCCTGCGCCTTTATCTCCTAAGATCTTCCGGAAAGATTTACCAGAATTTTGCGGTATCGCGATAGAGAATACCAGTGATTTAATAATCTCTGATCATCAGGAGTACAGTTAAAATCTCCCATAATAATAATTTTTGCTCCGGACCGGTTGTCTCAAAATTGAATCAACTTTTTCCCTTATCATTGTTGCTATTTTCATCCGGTAATCTTCTCCGGCAAGTACTCCTCCCCTTCTTGAAGGCCAGTGATTTACAATAAGATGTAATGTATCTGCACTAATTACCATTTTAGCATACAGAACACTTCTTGATGTAAATATCTCATTTTTTAAGTTCCTCCGGTATCCAGTATCTGTAATAAATAATATCTGCAATCTTGTTTCCTGTAAATAAGGCAAACATCAATACCTCTTCGATCAGGTGATTCCTCATGAATAATTCTATAATTATACTTTGACAAATAAGTACCATAAATCAGATCCTCAAGTACCTTCCTGTTTTCCACCTCACACAATGCAATAAAGCAGGAGGATCCCACTCCCCTGCTGCAATAATTGTTTTGTATAATGAATTTATTTTTTTATTATACCTTGTTAAATTCCATCTCATTAGACCGCCAGGGAGAAAATCATTATCATCTGTTAAGAGTATCATCATATATATCAAACAGATTTTCAACATTATAAAACATAATCCTATGGTTATGAGATATCTCAGTCTGGGAAAATCAAGAGCAGAAAGTAAAATTGAAAACAAGAAAAGAATTGAAATTGACAGAAGAATTTGACTTCGCATAAATCCTTTAAAAAAGGAGGCTGATTTGAAACCAGCCTCCTATTTAGTAAAAATCTTTAATATGCATTTATCCATCGGTATCTCCTGGCACTTTCCCCAAACTTGACTGCCACCGAGAGCTCATGGGTTCCAAAGCTTTGTTTCCTTATATCAGTCAGTGTGAAGTCAAAGGCATAAGCAAAATAGAATCTGTCATACTTAAAACCCATCAATGCATATAATAGCATCATTAGTTCGGTATGATAATCCGGCCCAGTAATCTTCTTTGTAATAAACCCTGGCAGTCAGATCCATCTGAACTGATGTAAACAACATATCAGATGCTTTGATGAAAGCTGATGGTTCAAGTATCCAGTCGGGTGTTAAGGGAAACTTATATCCACCTGTCAGATAAAAGCCACCAAGTTCGGATTCCCTCTTGTTTTCGAGGTATCAGCAAATACAAGAGCCCTCTGAGCAAATTGGTCATTGCAAAACCGACATAATATTTGGAAGTAGTGAAACTGGCTCCAAAGTTAAAATCAGGAAAATACTTGTCCGGTCATAAGAATTTAGTACCGCGTCATCCGGATTGTCCAGAATTGCCCCGTCAGTATTAAATTAAACTGATAAGCCTTTAATGCAAGACCAAAGGAAAGATCATTAGGAATCCCTCCGGTCCTGCCCAAGTGGAATATGGTATGAATAAGCCAGCAGCATTCCAGTACGTTTCATAATGCCATTGTTATCATTGAAAATGTATCCTCCCAGACCTACCTTCCCTCCCTTTGTTGGTTTGATAATCTTCTTCCTTACCGAGGTGGATTTTGAAATAAAACTGTTTTTGAGAATACGGGTCTGAAAACTTGCGGCATACGTACTCGGAGATCCGGACATTCCTACCCATATGGCAAGTCGCCGCAGTTTTTTGTAGATCGGGCGACGAACATTGATTTGGACGAAGTCGCTCATAAGTACCTCCGACAGTAACTGTGGAGCTACTCTAGAGTAATGCTGGGCCAATGTCAAGTATGACAGACGGTTGCTGGCTGCGGCATACGGTCGGCATCGGCCAGGGTCGATGTGAGCAACTAGTACGCAACGAGAATCGCAAATACTTCTTGGGTCATCGCGCGCAGGCTAATGTTCGAGAGCCGCCTCTTTCTTGACCCGTCCAAGAAGCTGGCTCACGAGAGCATCGAGGTCTGAAATTTCTTCGAACTTGGAATGTGGAATAGTCCGCCGTTGTGACCGCTTCTACTTCACGCCTTAGAGTTAGCCCGAGCATGCTTGCCGAGGTTGAACGCTGAAAAGTCGGATATTGGTTGGCCGGGCAGACGCTCCAGACCAACGCAATGGGCCCAAACCAAGGGTCTGTAGATCAAAGAAGCCCCAAATAAAGAAAGCGCTCGGTTTCCGCGCGAACTTCAGACTGGCCTTTATTCGAGCCACAGCGGCCCCGATAAACGAAGACCTCGGATGCGAGCGATGACGACTTTGATAGTTGATATGGATGATGGTTGCATGATGGACGTTCTGCTCCCGCCGCCCCCAAGCTTCGTAACTGCCGCCGATCGCTGGGTCCCTGGAGTATGGGTTTGACCTGCCTGGCGATTTGAGAACCAGCTGATTGTTGGAAAGACAGCTCCCGCGGACAGTGAGGGAGTCATGCCGAAGACCCAATTATCACTTGTGTCTTGAGGAATCTATCTCTCGGCGCCGAAAATTGGGCCGCCGACAAGGACGGCGCATACCTCCCAAGGCGCGCCAAGCAAAGCGGCAAGAAAAGCACAAACTAATCCAAACGCGGTTACCCCAGCCGCCAAGTACTGACCCCGACGGCAACACGGGTGGCCTCGAAACGCGATAATCGTAAGCCACAATCCGTATTCGAGATTGTCCATGCGTAACTGTTGCACATCTGCGTCACGCGCCTCACTGGTGAAATTCGGAAGTTATCCTGCGGCTAGTGAAATCCTCTCTTTGCGATCAAAGTTCGTGAAAAGCGGCAGATGGAGCACCCGAGCTTCGGCGCTTCGCAAGGTATCCGCTAGCCATAGATGATGATCCCTGACGCAGCGAATTATAAATCCGGGCGATCGTCTCCAGCGCGCTTCGGTTGGCAGAAGTGAAATGCAGACGCAAGATGAAGCACGGGCAGCGTCTCGCGCCAGATACGCCAGATTGCAGAGGGGTCACGATAGAGGACGTTGTGTGCCGCGAACTCTATAGCCGGGTAAGTGACTGCGGACCCGAAATTGTCAGCCGCAACTGGGAGTTTCAAACGCGCGCGCCGCATTTATTCCAGCAAGTTGCTCCACAATTGTGGCGGCCGAACAGGCGGCGATTTACGATAATAAGTTCAGCACGGTTCAAGATGCGAAGGACGGCCTCATTTTTCAAGGGCGGCTGCGGATTGATGCCACTGGCTTTAACAACGGAAATACGCTTCTTGCTGATACGTCTGAAACCGAGTTGATACTTTTCCAGGTCGAGACCCAGCACTGGATAGCTTGCATGATTCGATCACGCTTTTGGTGGGCATTGCTATCGGTTCCCGGATAGGCGAGAACTGCAAAGAAAGCCATCGCCCCCAAGGATCCCTCGGTCCGGCCGGTTGGTATTGCAGTTAGCTCCTTGGCTGGCGGCACAAGAAGGCTGATCTCCTTCCTCACACGAGTCATTTCTTGCCGAGCTGACATCAATCAATGCGCTTTTCCGTCTCGCCCTCGACTTTGACATACGGTCGAATGCTGTCAACAGTGTATCGCCCGCTGATGTTTCTGGAGGCGCGAGTGCGGCGCTGATAGACGGCGCCATGGTCACCACCCTCAGGGAATCGGGTGCGCCCCGATTGTGCGACTGGTCTGTGGCGCGGCGCTGATACTAGGCGCCATCGCCATGACCCTCAGGGAATCGGGTGCGCTCCGATTGTGCGGCTGTTCTGTGGCGCGGCGTCAGTTCGCGTCTGGCTGCGCGCGGTAGGAGCACTGGTCCCATTGGAAGGCCGCATCGTCGCCACTCTGTCCCGCGAATCCGCGTCAGAGCGCCGCGGCGAATTCTGATCCCGCCCGAAGTTCCGCGGTGTTGCTTCGCGCCGCGATCCATCGTCCGCCTGACGGTGGTCCGCTTCGATGACGCGCCGTGTCACGCCGTTGGCCGCGACAGGCCGGCGCGGATCATCCTCTCGCAGCCGCGGCGTTGAGCGGGCTGGTCGCGTGGCTCGTCGCGCGGGCGCGTTTGATCGCGGGGATGTCCGAACGGGTGCGTTTCCTGCGCGGTGCGCCGCGGGTGATGATCCCGCTCCGGCACCCAGCACCAGCGATTCTGGTGATGCAGGTACGCCCAGCGCCCGCTGTGGAACGTGTAGAAGCCCCACGGCACGGAATCGATCCAGCTCCAGCCGAATCCGACGCGCTGCCAGGAGCCGTAGCGGAACGGATCGTAACCCCCGTAAGCGTACGACGGCATCCAGACGCGCCCGTAGCTCGGGTCGTCGTACCACTCGCCGTAGCGGTCGAGCTGTTCGTCGTCGTCGCGTCGCGCGTATGCGCGACTCCTCATCCGCAAGCGCCTGCTCCCGCGACCGCACCCAGTCGTCGAAGGCGTCTTCGGGCGGTGGCGCCGTGAGGCTCGCGAACGCATCGCGGCCCTCGAACCGCACGCGCTGGCCGTCGGCGACGCGCACCTGGCCGGCAGGCGTTCCCACTTCCGCGGTGCCGCTCCGCACCGTGAGTGCGGTCGCGCCGTCCGCCGAGACTTCCAGGCGATACTCGCCCGGCTCCTCGAGCGCGATGGCGCTGTTCGGCGTGTCGATCTCGAACGACTCGTCCTCGGACAGGTCGTGGAGGACGATGCTCGCGGTGCCTTCGTTCAGTTGGATGCGGACGGTCGTCGCGTCGAGGTCAACGATGGAGAACTCGGTCTGCTCGTCGAGGCGGATCGTCGCCGTGCCGAGCGAGAGCTCCGCGCGCCCGCCGCGCTCGGTCGTGAGGCGATCCCCGGGTATCAGTGGCCGGTCGGGAAGTTCATGGCGCGCCGTTTCCTGCGCGCCCTGGAAGGCGACCTGGCCTTCCACATAAGAGAGGCGCACGACGCGATCCGGCGGATCGGAGGCCTCGCCCCAGGCGAGGCTCGATGCCGTGAGCGCGAGTACCAGCAGGGCAGGGCGCAGCAGCATGGTGAATCCATCATACGCCCGGGGTTCATGAATGGAGGCTGAACGCCTGGGCGACATCCTTGCACGCCAAATGATTGATTGACGGCAGAAAAGCACCGGGCCGTCTGGCAAGCGATATGACACATTGCCGGCGCCCATGGACTATTTGTACTCGCTGTATGATGCGCTAGTTAGCATCAACGTCCCGTCCGACAAAGCGCGGGCGGTCGTGGATGCGATGGAGCGCGATATGGGCACCACGCTGGCGACGAAACAGGACCTGTTGCTGTTGGCGACCCGGGAGGACTTGCTTGCGACGAAGCGGGATCTGTTGTTGCTGGCGAGCAAAGAGGATCACCTGCTGCTGAAGCAGGAAGTGGCGCTGCTAAGGCAGGAGATGGAGAACCGCTTCGTTCTCGTGGGCCAAAAGTTCGACATGCTCCGAAATGACATCTCGCGCGATCTTTCTGCCCTGGATCTCAAGATGACGGTGAAGCTGGGCTCGATGCTATTCGTCGGCTTCGGTCTCACGATCGCGGCTTTACGCATCTGGACCTGAAATACTCGAAATCCAGCGGGAAAACTGCTACAATTTTCGTTGTGAAGAGTGGAGCAATGGCTCCCGCCAACCGACCTGATGGGCACGGTGGTTCCCCCGGCAAACGGGGCACATGGCCGCAAGGCAAACGTGAATTCAAGCGGGCCTAAGAAGACTGGAGCAGGCCCGGCTCCAACATTCCAAAGCTGATTGAGCGGTCGTCCTGGACGGCGGCCGGGAAACCGCGCGGTGCGCGGCGAGGGATTGTCGCGTGGCGCGCCTGAAGGAGGAGTGCCTTGACGCAACTGATACCCCGATATATCCATTGGGCCTCGGAATCCTGATGAAAGCCGCCGCATTTGCCGCCCAAAAGCACCGCGACCAGCGGCGCAAGGACGGAACGCGACGCCCTACATCAATCATCCGCTCGCGGTTGCGCAGGCGCTGTGCGAGGAGGGCGGAGTGGACGATCCTTTTGTCCTGGCTGCGGCGCTCCTGCACGACACGATCGAGGACACCGATACCACCTACGACGAACTGGTGGAGGCATTCGGCAAACGTGTCGCCGATATCGTCGCGGAGGTTACGGATGACAAGACGCTCGAGAAGTCAGAACGCAAGCAAGCGCAGCTCGAAAGGCCGCAGGTCTGAGTGCGGCGGCGCGGCAGGTGAAGATCGCCGACAAGCTCTGCAACCTGCGCGACATCCAGAACACTCCGCCGGCGAAGTGGCCGGAGAAGCAGAAGCGACGAGTACTTCGACTGGGCGAAGGCGGTGGTGGAGGAGTGCGGGGCGCGAATCCACGGTTGGCGGGGAAGTTTGATCAGGTGTGCGCGCAGGAACGGCCGCGAGGACGGATACGCCGGGCATGTCTGACGCCGCGGAAATCGCGCGACGGATTCTGTCGTTCGCGGTCAGCTTGCTGATGAAACCTGCGGCGTTATGTGGCGTCGACGTCAGGCGCCTGAATCGAGCAGCGTCCGAGGCGATCTGAATCCGGTGTCGCGGCGATTTCGCTTGATACTTGCGACATCTATGAGTTCACGCAGCTTGATGTCAGCGATTGCGATCTTGCAACCGGTCTTGGTGCCAGGAAAACACCGTAGCCGCCGTATGATGCCTTCACCGAGCATCGCGCCTTTCCGACATGGCCGGCGGTCAGTTCTCACGCAGCACACATGCCATTGAGCCTTGTCTATCTACGTCGTGCGCGGCGTTCATAAAGCTGCGGCAACTCCTGGCGTCCAATACAGAGCTTGTGGGCAAACTGGAGGAGCTGGAGAAATCAATTACGACGCTCGATGCCAGGACGCGCAAGCAGTTTGAAGAGCCGCTACACTCGCGCGATTCGGAGCGCTGATGGCGCCGCCCGCCCGCAGATCTCGCGCCCGATCGGATTCACCGCGGACATCGAGAAGGTCGGCTTCGGCCTACGACCAACCGTGCACCGGCACCAATTACAATGAACTCGAACTTGTGACCCGGCACCAAGTAGCTCTATAAGGTGCCCATGACGCAAATCACCCGCACCGCAGGCTGCGCACTGGCGCTGGTATTGCTCTCGCTGTCGGCATTCACGGCGACGCATGCCCAGACGGAGCGCTACAACTACGGGTACTGCTACTGGGACTTCGGAGGACGCTCCGCGCGTCGAGGTCATCTCCCGGGTCTTCGTCCTGGGTCCCGAGGGAGTCTCAGGTTCGGCTTCCGTCCCGTTGAGTAACGCCGTTTTCAAGAAATACGGCCCCTTGCGCGAGAGATGGTTGCTCGATGTTTCGCCACGGCCGCGGAAGCGGAGGCCAAGCACCGCGAGGTGATGGATCAGATTGTCGGCGACCTGCGGTTCCGACGCGGTCGCTGTGGTCAACTGGATTCCGCCGGGCGCTACCGCGCTGTCAGCGCCGGTAAAGGAGGCAGAGCCCGCGGCGGCCAAGCCGCGGCGCCAGCTCCGGTCGCCGCCGCCGCACCCGCTGCCGACACGGCGGTCAAGTATGACATGTGGGGCAAGCCGATCCCGACGACGGCCTGGTGGGTCTGCGAGTCGCACTTGAAAAAAGTATTTCTATGTGACGCCGCCATTTTTTGGCGCGACCAACAATCACGCGGACAACGACATTTTTCAGTCGTTCATGGACGACCTGATCAAGAAGTTCCACGAGGCGGGAACCGCAAGCTGCAACAAGTTCGCGACGCAGGCGGAGGCCGAGCAGGCGAGCGTCGAAGCAGGCTCGCCAAGGCGTCTGGCACCGGCTACCAGTTCCAGACGATTGACTGGACGTACGCGCCCGACGCGGCCGCGGCTGCTGCGCCCGCGCCTGTGAAGGCGGCGACGCCTGCCGCCATGCGGCGGTGACGCCAAAACCCGCGCCGGTTGCCGTCGCGGCGAAGCCAGCTTCACCCGCGCCAGCGAAACCGGCGACGGCGGCCGCGAAGCCGGCGGTGTACGTGATCTGCCGCGCGGACTGGAACCCCGACCTGCGCCGTTTCTACAACCCGCCGGTGGACGGCCGCGGCGCGGGCTATCCCGAATGGCAGGCCTCGTGGCACCAAGTATCTCGTCACCCACTACAAGTTCAGGGAATCGAATTTCGGCTGCAGCAAATATCCGACCAGGGAAGAAGCGCAGGCGGGCTTCGAGGAATGGGTCGTGACTGCCCGTGCGTCGCCCACGGTCAACGGACTGCCGTCGCCCGTCATCATCACGAACTGGAAGTACTGATACATTTGGTACCGAATTCTTACACCGGCACCAAAACGATCACTCCGTCGCGCGCACGTCCGTCACGAAGAATTCCGTGTCTCCGAAGCAGGAGAACGGAATCCATTTGTGCTGCTCGTAGTGCAATGCGACGCGGTCGCCGACGCTGGTGTTGATGCGGGCCGCGACGGCGTCATCCGGCACAGTGAAATAAAACTTCTCCGCCACGGTGCCCGGCATGGTCACCATCGCCATTTCGCCTTCCCAGGTCTTGCAGATCCAGCCCTTCTTCGAGAGCTTCTGCACGAAGCCCGCGCGCTCGCCATCGGAATACGTGTAGTGCAGCGTGATCCAGGTCGCGCCGGCGAGGAAGACGAGCACGGCGACGATGATGGCGACGAGTATCTTGATCATGTGTGCTACCTGGTCTCCAACGCGAAGGTCACAGGCCGAGTTCAGAAAGTCCCGGATGCTCGTCCGGCCGCCGGCCGAGCGGCCAGTGATACTTCCGCTCGCTCTCCTTGATCGGCAGGTCGTTGATGCTCGCGATGCGCCGCTGCATGAAGCCGTGCTCGTTGAACTCCCAGTTCTCGTTGCCGTAGGAGCGGAACCAGCTTCCCGCATCGTCGTGCCATTCATAGGCGAAGCGCACGGCGATGCGGTTGCCGTGGAAGGCCCAGAGTTCCTTGATGAGCCGATAGTCCAGTTCCTTGTTCCACTTGCGGATCAGGAACTGGACGATGGCCTCGCGGCCCATCAGGAACTCCGAGCGGTTGCGCCAGGTGCTGGTGGGCGTATAGGCGAGCGCACACGCGCTCAGGATCACGAGTATTCCAGGCGTCTTCCGCCATGCGCACCTTCCTGGCGGCGGTCTCGGCGTCGAAGGGCGGGAACGGCGGTCGCGGGTTTTCGGTGGTGCCCATAATGGCGTCTAGCATAAACGGAGTATCCTGAGCTGCACACATGCTGGAGCTCGTCATGGCACTCGTACTGACCTCAACGGCCTTTACCCACAATGGCCCGATCCCGAAGCCTTACACCTGCCAGGGCAAGGACATCTCCCCGGCGCTCGCCTGGAGCGGCCTGCCCGCGAAAGCGAAGAGCCTGGTGCTGATCGTGGACGACCCGGACGCTCCGGATCCCGCCAAGCCGAAGATGACCTGGGTGCACTGGGTCCTCTACAACATTCCGCCGAGCGCCACCGGGCTGGCTGAAGCCATCGCGCCTGGCGCGTTGCCCGCCGGCACGCGCGAGGGGATGAACGACTGGAATCGCACCGGTTACGGCGGACCCTGCCCGCCGATCGGCCGACACCGCTACTTCCACAAACTTTATGCGCTCGATACGGTGCTGCCCGATCTCAAGAGGCCGACCAAGGCCGCGCTCGAGATGGCGATGCAACGCCATGTGCTCGCGGAGGTCGAGTTGTTGGGGACCTACCAGAAAGACTGAAGCGCGGGAGTTGCCGTTGAAACCCCCCTTCTTCGGCGCATCGATCCAGTGGCGTGTGGTCTACGCGCTCGCCGCGAGCCTGCTGTGGTGGGCGCTGGTCGAACTGAATCAATTCTGGCTCGGCGATACCTGGTCGTACCCATTCTATGGAACAGGCGCCGTGTATACGGCGCTGGTGCTGGTTCCCTACCTGCCGAATGTCCGGGGATTGAACCTGGTGCGAGCGTTCGCGTTGCTGCTCTGCGGAGCGTTCAGCTATTGGATGGCAGTGGTCTTCTTAGCCAGCGAATGGCTCTCAATGCCGGATTTCATGCGGAGCATGGGAGATGGAATCTGGTTCGCGTATTCGATGGGCATTGCCGGGACTCTCGGCGCGGTCATCGTCGGCATTGGTGCACGGCTGCTTGTGCCGCTCACTCTGCGCTGGTCCGGGTGGCTGATGCTGCTTGGCGCGGGGTTGCTAGGCGGAGTTGCGCTGGGACTCGGCGTCAATGCGGGAATCAGTGCGGGCGGTCGTATTTCCTACGAACACTGGTTACCTGGCCACGTAGCCTGGCAGGTCATGGTCTGTCTCGCGCTGTACTATGGCTCTGAAAATGAATGAATCGGAACTCGAGTACGTCGGCTTTTGGCTCCGCGTCTGGGCGGCCGTCATCGACAGCATCCTGGTATCGATCATCCTGGTGCCGCTGGTACGCTTTATCTACGGCGACGAATACTCGACCTTGAAAATGATTCAGGGTCCCGCGGACCTGCTGATCAGCCTGATCTTGCCTGCAATCGCGGTCGTGATCTTCTGGATCAACCGGCAGGCGACGCCCGGCAAGATGGCGATCTCGGCGCGAATCGTGGATGCCAGGACGGGCGGCAAGCCGACGACCAACCAACTGATCGTGCGCTACCTGGGCTATTACGTTTCCACGATCCCGCTTTTCATCGGGCTGATCGCGGTAGCATTCGATCCGCGCAAGCAGGGATGGCACGACAAGCTCGCCGGGACGGTGGTCGTGCGCCCGCGCATTCGTGGGCCGCAGCCGGTGAAATTCGGCTGAATTTGCGGGCGCCCGGCAGAATTACGACGCAGGGCCCGCGCCTTTCGGCGCGGGCCCCGGATTCAAGAGCTGACGTGGGGAAGCGCGTCAGGAACCCTTGATCGTCAAATCGTTCTTGACTTCCTTCACGCCCTTCACCGACATGGCGACCGTTGCGGCCGCTGCCTTGGCTTTCGGGTTGTCAACGGCGCCCTGCAGGTGAACGACGCCTTGCAGTGTGTCGACGTTGATCTGATAGGCCTTGGTGTCCGGGTTTGCGATCAGCGCGGCCTTGACCTTGCCCGTCACGGCGCCATCGTCGATCTTCTCGATGACTGTTTCCGTACCGGAGTTCGCGGCCTGGGCGCTCTGCTCGTCCGCAGGGCTTTCTTCGGCGATTGCGAGGACGCCTGCGAAAGCGAGGCACGCGAGCGTTCCTCCGAGTATCTGTTTGATCGTCATGTATGCCAACTCCTTGTCCTCAATGAGTGATGACCATGCGGTCCAATGTTGTGCCGCTGCGCCATCCCGCGAAGTCGGAGGACGTACCGTCGTCGTGTAGGACGATGCGGAATTACGGGCGGTCGCGCCGGAACGGCGTGACGACGCCGTGGATCTCCTGCCTGGGCCGCAGGTCGAGCGCCGGATCGGCGCACATCGCGCTCTCGAGCCGGTGTCCGACGTCGCCCCAGTTGATCAGGTCCCAGAAGCTGAGGATCCACAGCTCCTTGCGGTTGCTGTACTGCAGGTAATACGCGTGTTCCCACATGTCCATCACGAGCAAGGGCATCGTCGCGATGCCGATGTTGTCCTGGTGATCGTAGATCTGTTCGACCAGGAGCGTGCCCTGGGTCGGTTCCCAGGCAAGCGCCACCCAGCCGGATCCCTGCAGCGCCGCGCCCGCGGCGCTGAACTGGTGGCGGAACCGGTCGAAGCTGCCGAATGCGGCGCGGATGCCAGTCTCGAGCCGGCCGGTCGGCAGCGCGCCGTCATTGGGCTCGAGATTGCGCCACAGGATCGAATGCAGCACGTGGCCGGAGAGATTGAATGTGAGGTCCTTTTGCAGCTGGTTGATGTGCCTGAAATCGCCGCTGGCACGCATGTCCGCCAGGTCTTCCAGTGCACGGTTGGTGCCTTCGACATAGGCCCGATGATGATCGGCGTGGTGAAGCTCGAGCAGTTCGTGCGCGTACGCAGGCTCGAGCGCATCGTAGGTGTAGCCGAGCGGCGGCAGTGTGAAGTGCACTTTTGCCATAGCTGCGGGAGGCGCCGGTCCACCCGGCGCCTCCGATCCCACAGGCTCAGTTCTGGTGCGCGCGGTCTTCGTCGCGCGAGCGCTTGTCGGGCCGCGCTTCGCGGTCATCCGTCAGCGCATTCTGGAATTTCTCGATCTGGCGTTCGGCCTCGTCCTTCGAGACGCCGTAGGCCTTCTGGATATGGCCGGCGAGCTGTTCGCGCTTGCCCTCGATCTCGTCGATCTCGTCATCCGTGAGCTTGCCCCACTGCTGGCGGACCTTGCCTTGCAGCTGTTTCCAGCTTCCTTCGATGCGATCCCAGTTCATGGCTCTCTCCTTGAGTTAGGGGAAGCGCCACGGCCCATCCGCAGCGCTCCACGAGCATGCCGCAGGCGTGCATCGCACTCTGTAGGCCTAGGGCTGGTTGCCTCGTAGGTCTTCGAGCGAAGCCTTCGTCACTTCAAATTCGGATAGCGCCTTCACCTCGCAGTTCCTGCGTGCCGGCGCGGGCCCGGCATCGCATTGCCGCAGGTCGTGATTGCGATTGGCTGCAGCGATCGCGATGGCGACTTCGTAGCTCGTTTCTCCGGACGCCTCGGCGGCCGCGGGCGGAGGCGGGGCCGGAGCCGCATCCGCTGTGCTGCCGGGCTCGTCGCCGCAGCCCCCGAGCATCACTCCACAGGCCAGCAGCGCTGCCATCGCGATGGCGCCGCCGCCATTGCCACGGCGGCTCTCGCCGGGCAGCGAAAACGCGATCTCGGTGCCGCCCTGGCTTCCGAGCGAGCGGATCCGAAGCTCGCCCCCGAGCGCCTCGACACGATGACGCATGCCGAGCAGGCCATGCGTCTGTGGGACTTCGATGCGCCGATCATCGATGCCGACGCCGTCGTCACGCACGGTCACGGAGAGACCATGGCCATTCGACGCGACCGCGATATGCACCGATTTCGCCTGGGCATGCTTCAGCACGTTCGTGAGGCACTCCTGCACGACGCGGAATACGGCGATGCGGGTATCGGGCGGAAGCTCGGGCAGCGGCTCGGCATATTCCTCCACGCAGGTGATTCCCGCGCGACGGACGGTCTCTTCCACGAGCCAGCGCAGCGCCGCGACGAGGCCGACATTGTCGAGCAGCGTCGGGCGGAGGTTCTCTATCACGCGCCGCTTGAGGTCGAGTCCCTCGTCCAGGCAACGGAGCACCCGATCCCAGCGTAGCGCGCTGCCTTCCGTGCCGTCATCGCAGCGCCGTCGCAACCAGGAGACATCGATCTTGGTCGCCACCAGCAGCCCGCCGAGCTCGTCGTGCAGTTCGCGGGCGAGGGCGGCCTTCTCACGCTCGGTCAGCTGCTGCAGGCTGCTGGAGAGGTTGAAGAGCATCGCCGTGCGCTGCTTGACCACCCGGTCGAGTTCCCGGTTGCGCGCTCCCAATTCGACGCGGTCGCGCTCGCGCCTTTGCACGTCGCGGGCAAACTGCGCCCCGACCATCACGATCAGGATCAGGCTCAAGAGCGTCGCTGCGGCGAGCAGCAGGCGCGAATTGCGCAGGTCGTCGCGCCAGCTTTCCGTCGCCGCGCGCACGCGCTCGCCCTCACCCCGGGCGAGCTCGTTGATGACGCTCCTGATGTCGGCCATCGACTTCTCGCCGATGTCGGTGTTGATCAGCGCGAGTGCGGCGTGCAGGTCGCTCTCGCCATAGAGCCGCAGGGAACCCAGCATTTCCCCGAGTTTCACGCCGCTCAGCTTGCGTAGCTGCTCGGCTTTCGCGGCCTCGGCCGCGAGGCCGGACTGCTCGAAGCCCTCGATGATGTGGTCGAGCAGGGGGTCGAGCTGCTTGACCGCCGGGTCGAACTGGCGCAGGTAGCGCGTGTCCTCGGTCAGCAGGAACCCGCGCTGGGCGGTCTCGGCCTCGAGCACGAGCTGCAGGTAGCGGGAGAGCTGGGCCTGGCGCTGCTGGGATTCGGCGATGACGACCGTGGCATCGCGCAGTCGCGAATGACCGGACTCGGCCACCAGGAACATCGCGACGATCAGCCCGACGCCCAGCAGGATGGGCGCGTAGACCAGGCGCGTTCCGGCAAGCAATCGCATGGCCCTTGACCATATATGGCAGATCGGGCGGCGTGGCAAATCGGGGGTGTCGGACATTTCCGACACCATCTCGGCAGCTTGTCTGCGCCGATTTGCGACACCCCAGCCGCGGATATCCGGGCGCGGACCGGTAAGATAGCGCTGTCATGTCAACAGCCAGGATCCTGATAGCGGACGACCACCCGGTAGTTCGCGCCGGGCTGCTGCAGCTCCTCGCTGAGGACGCCGCGGTCGGCGAGACCGGCACGGCCGCCAGCGGCCAGGAGACGCTCAATCGCCTGCGCGATGGCCACTGGGACCTTCTGATCCTCGATATCGGGATGCCGGATCGCAGCGGTCTCGACATCCTGCGCCACGTGCGCTCCGGCTTTCCCGACACGCGGGTGCTGATCCTGAGCGGCTTCCCGGAACGCCAGTACGCCATCAACATGCTGCGCGCGGGTGCGCACGGCTTCCTGGGCAAGGAGAGCGCCGCCGAGCAGTTGCTGAATGCGGTGCACGCCGTCCTCGCGGGACGGCGTTACATCAGCCCGACGGTGTCGGAACTGCTGCTTTCCGAGATCGACGGCGAGGGCGGCGACAAGCCGATCCACCAGCAGCTCTCGGAACGCGAGTTCCAGATCTTCTGCAAGCTGGCGAGCGGCAGCTCGGTCTCGGCGATCGCGAAGGAGCTGTGCCTCAGCGTCAAGACGGTGAGCACCTATCGCAGCCGCGTGCTCGAGAAGATGAATTTCAAGACCAATGCGGACATCACGGCCTACGCGCTGCGCAATGACCTGATTCGATAGGGAGAATCCTTGTTTCGCGTACTGCTGGTCGAGGATTCACGCTTGCTGACGGATCGGCTTCGCGAAACCTTTGCCACGCTCGATGGCGTGGAGCTGGTCGCGGCGGTCGCCGACGAATCCTCCGCCGTCGAGGCCGCGAGCGACAAGCGCATCGATGCGATCATCCTCGACCTGCAACTGAAGCAGGGAACGGGCTTCGGCGTCGTCGAGCGCCTCGGGAGCAAGCGCCCGACGATCATCGTGTTCACGAATTACGTGCTGCCGGAATACCAGCGCCGCGCCGCGGCCCTGGGCATCGAGTATTTCCTCAACAAGTCCCGCGATTACGAGCGCCTGCCGCAGCTGATCCAGGAACTCGAGCAGCGCCGGCAAGCCTGACCCCGAAATGAAGTCGGGGCCCGCGTCTCGCGACGCGGGCCCCGCTGGTGGCGTCTGGCGGATCCTGGTCCTGTCAGTACGACTTGATGGCGATCTCGTTACTGACGCTCTTGACGCCGGCCACCGACATCGCGACGGTCGTGGCTGCGGCCCTGGCCTGCTCGTTGTTGACGAAGCCGCCGAGCTGCACAACGCCATCGTTGGTCTCGACCGTGATCTGGTGTGCCTTCGTGTCCGGGCTCTCGATCAGCGCAGCCTTCACCTTGGTGGTCAGCACTGCGTCATCGAAGTGCTCGCCGACCGTCTCCTTGGCCGCATTCACCTGCAGGTTGTTCTGTACCTGCGCGACGCCCTGGACTTCGGTGGCGACGATTGTGGCCCGCGACTTCTCGGCCGGGGAGTCGACGAAGCCGTTCAGCTGCACGACGCCGCGATTGACGTCCACGTTGATTTCATGCGCGTCCGTCGTCGGATCCGAGATCAGCGCAGACTTCACGCTGCCGAGGATGACCGCGTCATCGATCGTCTCGCCGGTCGAATTCCGGGTCCGCGTCCCCGAGCATGCGGCGATGCCGGCGACTGCGATGGCGGCGATGGCCGCTACGAAGACATGTCTGGCATTCATGGGGGGCTCTCCTTGGTTACTGGGCGTTCGCCGGGTTTGCAATGCCCCGCGCAGCGTCCTTGGCGGCATCGAGCGCGGCATCCGCCTGGTCCTTGCAGACCTGGCGCTCGTTGTCCGTCAGCGCCTCGCAGCGCGCCAACTCGACATCGTGCTCGCCCTCGGCTTTTGCGATCGCGACATCCACCGCAGCGTCGGTTTTCGCCGCCGCGATGTCTTCGCGGACCTCGGGAGGCGTCTCCGTCTGCTGGCAGGCTGCCAGCAGCGCGAGGAATACGCCCGCCAACAGGGCCGATTTCAGGTGATGGTTCATGTCGGATTCCTTGGTGTCCTTGAGGCCGAGTTTCGCGCGGCATTTGCTGTCGGATATGTCGGCTATGGACTCGCACGCCTGTCGGAAGCTCACCGACGTCGCCGAACGGCGACAGCCGGGAGGCCCGCTAGAAGCGGAAAGTGCCCGTCAACCAGAGCGCGTTCGAGTCATTGGTGTTCTGGAAGTCGAACTGCTCGTACTCGAGGCGCAGGTTGAAGCTGCGAAAGAACGTCACGCCGGCACCCAGGCTCCAGGTGAAGTCGTCGCCGCTCTGTTTCGAGCGCGCCGTGCCGAGAGGCGAGGTGACGCGCGTCTTCGTTTCATACATGTAGTAGCCGGCCTTGGCGAAGAAATCGAAGATGCCGACCGGCAGGGTGCCGACCACATAAGGCGCGAAGCCGTCGGTCTCGGTTTCCGCGAAAGTGCCGGGAATGATCTGGTCTTTCGGGCTGCCGAGATTGACGTAGGCGAGCTCCAGGGCGAAGAAGCGGTTGGCGTTCCAGCCGGCGATGCCCTTCCACGCGGTGTCGTCACTGTCGTATCGCTCGATGGCCGTCGTCACGTCGTCGAAGTCGTTGATCGTGACCCGGTATTCACCGACTCCGCCGCCGAGATAGAAGCCCGGTTCATCGTCCCGGTCGTCTGCGCGCGCCCCCGACGCTGCCGCCAGCGCCGCAATGGCCAGGGCCAGGGTGATTCCTTTCTTCATGGCTTGCTCCTGATTGCCGAGTGCATTCGCGCCGCAGTTTTGCACGGCGGCGCGGCCCGACAGAGTCGGACGGCGGCTCGCATCCAGGTAGGAGGAATCTGCGGGGCGGCCTGCGCCGTCTATTTCTTGAGTACTTCCGCGTCCACGAAACCGCGCCTGCAGGCATTGCAGGGCGACACGAACTTGTAATGACCGGTGCGCGCGGTGCCGATCACGACGACGGTCGTGCCGGTCGGATATTCGTCCAGGACCGCGGCGCCCTTGGCCGGTGCGTCAAGCACTGCGGCATCGCGCGTGAGCGTCCAGAGGCCGCCGGGCGCGACATCCACTTTTTGGCCGCGGTATTCGATCAGCGAGCGTTCGTAGGCCTTGCCGTTCCAGGTGTAGAACGTGAACTCGCTGCAGGGCCGCTGGCCGGTGCAGCCGCCGCGCAGCGTCGCCGGTATGTCCTTCGCCTTCGAGGACAGTACTTCGATGCCCGGCGCATCGTCGGCATTGATCGCGCCCAGCTCATTCCAGTCGTCGCCGTCCTGGATGTACAGGAAGTACGGGCAACCGAGGCTGCCGCAGGAAAACACGGACGGCGCGCCCTGGCAGTTGAAATTCTGCGTCAGGTCGAGCATGACCTCGGCGTCGCCATCGCCGTCGACGTCCAGCGACCAGGCAGCGGACTCGGGCAGCGGCTCCAGCGCGCCGCCGACGCGGCCGCATTCCTGGATCATGTAGTCCAGCGACTGGAGGATGTACGTCGGGCAGCTGCCGACCGTGGCTTCGTCTTCGTCTTCCTCCGTCAGGCAGCCGGCGAGATTGATGTCCTTCTTGAGCACCGCAGTGCTCATCGCGGGTCGCGTCGATTCGCTGACCGCATCGTCGTCGGGCCCCTTCGCGGATTCGCCTGATTCACGGCTGCACGCAGCCAGCAGCAGGACGCAGGCCAGCAAGGAGATGACGAGACGCATTGGCAACTCCCTGAATTCCGTCATGGATCGATTGTGGTTCAGAACCGCAGCGACAGGCAACTGAGTCCACCATCCATCTTGCGGAATTCCGACATCTCGACCGGTTTCACGTGGAAGCGCCGGGTCACGAGCAGGTCCGCGAATCTCGGATATCCCGCCGCCACCAGCACGTAGTCATTGACGCGGACGCAGTTGGCCGCGTAGCGCTCCTCGGCCAGCACCGGAATCTTTTCGTAGCGGCTGAGAGCCGGCTCGCGCGCGAGTTCGTGCGTGATGGCCACGCAACCGCTGCCGAGATAGCCGAGTCCCGTCTTGAGGTGCAGCAGGCGGGTGCCGCGGATGTCCACGATGCCGGATGTGTATTGCAGGTCGCCCAGGAGCCGCGCGAGCTGTCGCGCACCCTGTTCGTTGGTGCGCGCCGAGAGGCCGATCAGGAAATGGCCGTCGATTTCGCAGACATCGCCGCCATCCACCGTGCCGGGCGAGAAGACCTGCGCGACTTCCCGGAAACGGCTGCGCAGCGCCGCGACCACGCTCTCCACTTCGCCGGTCCGGCTTGGCGCACCGGGACGAAGCGCGATCGCGCCCTGCGCCGTGACGATCGCCGTGTCTTCGACGAAGCAGCTGTCCGGATACTGCGGGTTGGCCGGCAGGACCGTGATCTCGAGGCCGCATTCCTCCAGCGCCCGGCAATAAGCCTGGTGCTGGTCCAGCGCCAGGCCGATGTCCGGCAGGCCTTCATCTGAGCGAGTCAGGCCGTCGGCGAAGCTCGAGGCGGGCAGGCGGACGAGGGCGTTTGCGTGGGCCATGCGCTAGTGTGCCGGGTCTCTCCCACCGTCTGCCACGCAATCTTCCATTTCCGGTAGGCGGTGAAGTGGACGATCTCCGTGAATCGCCCGCTGGTCGAGTCGTAGCAGATGTTGCCGCGGGATTTCTTGACGATCGTCGGATCGTCGCTGTCGTAGAGCGCCTTGCCGGCGTGCTTGGCCGGAGCCGCCGTCGTCTCGATCGATCCCTTTCGCGGCCGACCCCCGGAGGCGACGCAGGCGGCCATCGTCGCGTACGGCACATAGATCTTTATCTGGTTGTAGTTCGGGCTGGAGGGGTCGTGGCAGATGCCGGTACTGACGGTCTTGCGAATCGGCGGCTCTTCCGCCTGGCAAGGGATCGTGGCCGCCGCCAGCAGCAATGTCGCGATCAGGCAAGGGCCCCGCATCGCGTCATTTTACGCTTAACTATCAGTCGCAAAGCCTCGACCCGGCGGGAGCCGGGCTCTGTTGCGTCGCAAAAGGCCGACGCCCGGGAAGAGAAATTTCATCGCCGGCGTAGTATTTCCTTAATCTGTCCGGTCTCATTCATGACCCCGGGATTTTCCGGGGTCGCTTTGTAACAAAGAGGGTACTGACAATGTCCATGAATCGTCGGGATTTCGGCAAAGTGATGCTGGGCGTGACGGGCGGATTGCTCGCTGGCGCGCAACTCACGAATGTCGCATACGCCGGAGAGGAAGCTGCCGGCGGCGAGAAGCATGTTTGTAAGGGCCGTAACTCCTGCAAGGGCGAAGGCGGCGGCGAGAACGCCGGCAAGAACGCTTGCAAGGGCCAGGGCGGCTGCGCAACGACCGCCAAGCATGACTGCGCGGGCAAGAACGCCTGCAAGGGTCAGGGCGGTTGCAAGAGCGGTGACGCGGGCTGCGCCGGCAAGAACTCCTGCAAGGGCAAGGGTGGTTGCAGCGTACCGGTCAATCCGGAACACATGGGCGGCTGAGAGCCCGACTCGACATCGCCGCCATCCGCGTCGCGAGACCCGGATGGCGGCGATGCGTTTCTGCTGATCCCGGATGAAAGCCGCATCGCTTCCCAATCGCTGGAACCTGCCGGACCTCGGTCTCGGCGTGGGACTGCGCACGACGCATTTCCGGCACATCACCGAGCACTGGCCGGCGATGGACTGGTTCGAGATCCTGTCCGAGAATTTCATCGACACCGGCGGGCGGCAGCTCAACTATCTCGACCAGATCGCCGAGCGCTATCCGATCGCGATGCACGGCGTCAGCCTGTCGGTCGGCAGCACCGACCGGATCGATTTCGGATTCCTCGACAAGCTCGCGATGCTCGCCGAGCGCACGAAGGCAGTCTGGCTCGGCGATCACATCTGCTGGACCGGTGTCGCCGGCATCAACGGCCACGACCTCTACCCGGTGCCGTACACGGAAGAGGGCCTGCGGCACATGATCTCGCGCGTGAAGACGATCCAGGATTACCTGGAGCGTCCGCTGGTGCTCGAGAATCCTTCGACCTACCTCACCTTCGCATCGTCATCGATGCCGGAGGAAGAATTCATCGCGCGGCTCGCCGTCGAGGCGGACTGCGCCCTGCTGCTCGACGTCAATAACGTCTATGTGACCTGCCGGAACCACGACCTCGATCCGGTCGCGTATCTCGACGCGATTCCCTACGAGCATGTCGTGCAGGTGCACCTGGCCGGCCACACGGACAACGGCACGCATTGCATCGATACGCACGACGGTCGCGTGATCGACGAGGTCTGGCAGCTGTACAAGCGCGTGCACGACCGCACGGGCGGGCGCGCGACGCTCCTGGAATGGGATGCGAACGTGCCGAAGTTCCAGGTCCTGCAGCAGGAAGTCGGCAAGGCCGCGCGCTTCCGCAATGGCGAGCGCCAGGCCGCGCGATCGGCGGCCGCATGAGCCTGCGCGACGAAGCGGGCCTCGCCACGCTCGAGCGCTGGATGCAGGAAGTCGTCATGCATCCGGGCGGCGCGGCGGTGGGTGTGCGCGCGGCGCCCGCAAGGCGCCTGCTGCCGGCGGCGGCAAGCAGGCTCGAGAGCATCGTGCTGCCGTCGAAGTCGCTCTCGTCCGTCGAGCGGCTCGGCATCTACGCCTATATGTATTACGCGCGGCTGCTCGAGATCCTGGGCGATGAATACCCGGTGACGCGGCAGCTGCTGGGCGACGAGGTCTTCTGGAAGGCCTGCCGGCGCTTCGTGGAGCGCAATCCTTCGAGGCACCGCACGCTCAATCACCTGAGCGTCCGGTTTCCGCTGTTCCTGTCGCGCCACCTGCCGCCTGGCAACCGGCGCGGGCTCGCGACGGACGTCGCGCGCATCGAGCGGGCGATGGAGGATGTCCACGACGAAGCGCGCGCGCTGCCGCTGACGGCGGCGGAATTCGCGTCGATCGGCGCCGCGGAGTGGAATCGCGTGCGTCTGCGCCTGGTGCCGGCGATCCGGCTCCTCGAACTGCGCTACCCGGCCAACGATTACATGAATGCGGTGCGCGCCAACAGGAAGCCACGCGTGCCGCGCCCGCGCGCGAGCTGTGTAATCGTCTACCGCCGCGATTTCCGCGTCTTCCGCCGTGACCAGGAACCGGCGCAATTCAGGCTGCTTTCCGCGCTGGCGCGTGGCCGCACGCTCGAAGAGGCCGTACGCAAGAGCGTCAGCGGGCGCGCCCCCGATGCGGACACGCTGGCCGCCACGCTCGGCGCCTGGTTCCGCGAATGGGCCGCCGCCGGGATCTTCTGCGGCATCGAGCGTACGGCTACCGGGCATCGCCGCTGAGGCATACACTCCCGCACAGGCATGTGTGGGGGAGTAAGACTGTGAACATTCGCAATCTGGCCACCGGGCTCAAGTACTGCGGCGAGGTCTCCGGCAAGAAGCAGACCTACCACGTGTTCGAGAGCAAGAAGCAGTACGTCGTGATGTCGCAGTCGCTGTCGAAGCCGAACAGCGGCTATTTCAACCTGGTCAGCAAGGATGCGGTGGACCATGTGCGGCGCGGCAATGCCGGCCGCCAGGACGTGACGGCCAAGAAGCTCGTGACCCGCGCGCGCACCGGCCATGTCAAGAATGCGCTGCACGCGCTCAATATCCTGTACGTGCTGGTCGCGACCGGCGGCGCGGCGCGCGATGACCGCTTCCGCGACCGCGAACTGCACTTCAACGTCCACCCGCGTTAGCAGCACGCACCAAAAGAAAAGGCCCGCCATGTGGCGGGCCTTTTGTTGACCGCGTCCTGCGGATCTTGTTCAGGGCTTGTATCTGTTCCAGACATTGCGCGAGATGATCATCATCGCTGCGCCGGTCACGAATGCGCCCGCAGAGCTGAAGATCTTCGCCAGGTACTCGCCGACACCCGGGATGTTCATCAGCATGCCCGAAAGCCCGGTCAGAACGAGTGCGGTGACCAGCACGCGCACATGATCCTCACCGGCTATCGCGATGCCCCCGACGATGCCGAGCACGACCAGGATGGCCATCATGTACTCGAAAGTTGTGAAGGCGCTGACCACCGAAATGGCAATCGCCACCCAACCTATGAGCTTGAATGGATTCACTTTAACTCCCCCCTGAAGATTGTTATGACGCGGTCCGGCCGCCCGGCACCGCTGCGCGATCCTACGCCCCATGTCCGGGCACGGCAAACGAGGCGGTTTGCAGCGTTTTGACGGACCGGCAGACTGAACCCCGGCGGGTCGATCGGGTCGGAATGGGCTGGGTCGCCGGGTGGAGTTCTCGTGCGGTCGAATTGGAATCGTTCCAGGGCGACCGCGATCGCCGCGACCTTGCTGCTGCATTTCATGCTGGCGGCCTGGCTGCTGAGCCTGCGGATGAACGCGCCGCCGCCGCCGGTCGATGTCGCCGAACTCGAATGGATCCCGCCATCGCCGCCGCTGCCGCCGGCACCGCTGCCGGAGCTCGCGTCATTCTCGAGCGAAGCGGTCGAGGCACCGACGATCTTCTTGCCGGTGCCGGAGGAGATTCCACCATCCGATGTGCTGTACGACTGGTATGGCGATGCGCGCGCGGCGGCAGACGCGCTTGGTCGATTCGCCCGAGCGCAGGCGCTTCGGCCCGGGCCCCGAGCGCGAGCACAAGCTGAAGTCCGCGCCCGACGGCCCGCCGCCCTTGTTCGAGCAGCCGCTGCCGCGGGTCGGCACCACGGTCACGACGGCGCAGGGCGAGACGATCCTCTGGGTCTCGGATTACTGCTACATCTCGCTGAGCTCGACCAGCCTGACGATGCAGGCGATACACGAAGGCCGGCGCGGCGTGCGCACCTGCATCATCCCCGTCGGCAAGCGCGAGGCGCGCGGCGACCTGTTTGATCACCTGAAGAAAAAGCCGCCGCCAGCGCATCCCGGGGGCCAGGCGCCGGGACAGCAATAATCGGGTTGCCGCGCGGGCGCCGCCCCGCGATGCTGCGCCCCATGAATTACACATTGCGCGGGCTCGAGCCCGCATTGTTCCAGCCGTTCTTCCAGCTCGATGACGAGGCGCTCGCCGCGCGCGGCATGCGCTGGATGGTCGCGGACGAGCCGGTCGGCTTCCCCTGCCGCATCAGCCTCGAGGATGCGCCGGTCGGCGAGCGCGTTCTGCTGCTGCCCTTCCAGCACCAGGACAGCCGCTCGCCGTATCGCGCGTCGGGGCCGATCTTCGTGCGCGCCGGCATCCACGAGGCGCGTCGCGTCAGCGGCGAGTTGCCGCCTTACCTGACGCGCCGGATCCTGTCGGTGCGCGCCTACGACGCGGCGGATGAGATGGTGGAAGCGGAAGTCGTGGAGGGCGCTGCCGCAGCGCCGTTGATCGAGCGCTTTTTCGCGCGCGACGACGTCAGTTACCTGCACCTGCATTTCGCGAAGCGCGGCTGCTACGCCTGCCGCGTCGATCGCACGTAACCCCGGCACCAAAGAAGAAGGGCCGCCGGCCCTGTGGCGACCGGCGACCCTCCTGCCCCTACGAGTGCATCAGAACTTGTAGGTAGCGCCTAGAACTTGGCCTTCATGGCGATGAAGACCTGCCTGCCCAGCGAGTCGTACGGGCCCCAGGTGTTCGGCGTGCCGGGACCAGACCAGCTGGTATCGACGAGCGGCGGATCCTGGTCGAGCAGGTTGTTGATGCCCATGCGCAGGCTGTACTTGTCGTTCATGTCCCAGGTGCCGGACAGGTCGAGGTAGCTCCTCGCACCCAGCGTGCCACCGAAGGTGACATCGGGACCATCGAGCGTCACGTCAGACGTGTTCTGCTCGTGGGTGACGCTGCCGACGTAGCGCCACTGCGCCGAGAGATTGACGTTCGACGGCATCTGCCAGGTCAGGCGCAGCGTGTGCCGCCAATCCGGGATCGCAGGGCCGCAGGTGTTTCCGTACAACCCGGAGCAGTCGTACTCGTGCTCGCCAGGCAGCGGAATCGTCGTGGTCTGGTCCAGGTAGACGCCGTTCAACGACGCCAGCAGGGACCCGTGACGGCCCAGGCTGAAGCGGTAGGAACCCTGGACGTCGATACCGGTGAAGGTGCCCTCTGCGATGTTGAAGTTGGTCGCCCTGACCCAGCCGCCGCCTGCGATCGTCTGGCCGAACAGGATGCCGGCCGGACCGCGCACGACGTTCTGGCAGTAAGCGGGGTTCGACCCGGTGAGGCAGCCATTCAGCGTGACTTCCTGCGGGACGACGCCGACCAGGCCCTTCAAGTGGATCTCGTACCAGTCCACGCTCAACGTGAAGTCGGGCAGGGCCGACGGCGTCAATGTCACGCCGAAGCTCTTCGTGTCGGCCGATTCCGGCTCCAGCAAGGCATTGCCGCCAATCAAGGTATCGCACTGGTCCGAAGGGCACTGCGCGAGCGTGTTGGTCGCCAGGCCATCGCCGTACTGCGCCGCTGTCACGCCGGTACGCGCACACTCCACGAACGTGGCCGCCGCGGCCACGGTGCGGTTGTTTGTCGGTGCGCAGGGATCGGAGGACAACGCCGAAGTCTGGGTCACGGTCTGCGGCGTGTAGAGCTCGAGCAGGCTCGGGCCGCGGATCGCATGGTTGAAGGACCCGCGCAGCCGGACGGAATCGATCGGCTGCCACTGCAGGCCGAACTTGTAGGTGTCCGCACCGCCCGACAGGGCGTAATCCGAGTAGCGATACCCGGTCTCGAACACCAGGTCCTGCGCCGCCGTCTTGCCCTGTAGCAGCGGTACGCGGAGCTCGACAAAGCCCTCCGTCAGATTGGTCTCGTTGTCGATCGTCGGGCTCGCGCCACTGCCACCCGACAGATCGCCGCTCCCGAGCACCCCGTCCGGGAGATAGGCGAGCGCGTCAACGCGACGCTCGGCGCCGAAGGCGACACCGACGCCTTCATCGGCGGTCGGCAATTTCACGCCGTACTTGCTGAGGTCGCCGGTGACGCTTCCGGAGAGGATCTTCTGCGAGGTCGTGCCGTTGGAGACGCCGAACGCGGCGATGTAGGCGGTGGACTCCGGCGTGACGCCGCCCTCCGACCAGATATTCCAGGGCACGCATCCCGCTGAGCCGTCCACGCAGTTGTCGAGCGCGCTCTGGCTCCTGACCTTGGAGAGGTAGTTCTCATTCGTGTTGTACAGGCTCGTGTAGTAGTACGACCCGTAGACGTCGTATTTCCACACATCGTTGATGTCGCCCTTGAGGCCGAGCGTCCCGCGATAGTTCGTATGCTCGTTCAGGAACTTGCGCGGGCCACCTTCGACATTGCGCCGGCCGATGAAAATGTTGACCGTATCGGCGGGCGTGGGCGCGGCCGGGCAGCCGATGGCTGTCCGCTGCTGGTCGCTCAACAGGGCGTTGTTGCAGTGGACGAAATAGACGTCGCCCAGGAACAGGCCCGAGGGCGCGATCTCGGTATAGGCGCGGTCGTTCGTGAACATGAAATCGGCATACGCTTCGGCGCGGTCATTGAAGTCGTAGTGCGCCAGCACGCCCGCCTGCTTGCGTTCGCCCTGGTGCAACAGTCCGTACATGTACCGGTTTGAATTGAAGGTCGGAGGCGGACTCGTGGTGTTTGCCGCATCCCAGGGAATCAGGGTATTGCCGGAGACCGACCAGTCCACGCCAGTCGCCAGCGGCTCGATGATGTTCGAGTTGATCGAACCGCCGCAACGCGTGCCGTTACCCTGCAACTGGCAGGCCGAGAAATCCCGGTTCGCCAGCAGGGCGGGGTCGGTATCCAGGTAGGAGAGGTACGCCGTGACGTTGCCCTTGCCATCGGCAAGGTTTCCGCCGACCAGCACATTGAAGCTCTTGCTGTAGCCGTCCGTGATATTGCCGCGCGGTTGCGCAATCGTCGTGTTATCCAGCAGGTCCTGCACGTAGTCGTTGTGCTGGTTGTGCTGGCTGAATCCGTACTGCGCATCGAGCTGCACGCCCTCGAAGTCGCGCTTCATGATGAAGTTCACCACGCCGGCGATGGCGTCCGAGCCATAGACCGCCGAGGCACCGCCCGTCACGACGTCGATGCGCTCGATCAGCGCGGCCGGGATCTGGTTGAGGTCCGGCGAAGGATTCGGGTTGCTCGTGTTGGGGTCACCGACACCGAGCCGACGACCGTCCACCAGCACCAGGGTCCGCTGCGGGCCGAGACCGCGCAGGTCCACCGTCGTGATGCCGCCGGGTTGCGCCAGCGGGTTGCTGTTGTTGCTGAGGTCGGCGCCGGTGGTGATCTGCTGCGGCAGCCAGTCCACCAGGTCGCCAGTATCGTTCATGCCCTGGAGCTGAAGGCTCTCCGCCGTCAGGCCCAGGATCGGGCTCGAACTGGTGGCGTTGGGGCTCGCGATGCGCGTTCCGGTCACGACGATTTCTTCCATCGCGTCGTCGGTCTGCGCAAATGCGGCGCCTGCCGCCATGCCGGCCGCTGCCAGCACGCTGTTGGCGAGCAGCGTTCGCACTGCGCGCGAGATTTGAACGGGGTGTGCCATAGGTATTCCCTCGGTGTGTTGCATGTCTGCAACATCGGGCGGCCACAGAGCCCTTGTCGCGTGCTCCGACCATACGTTGAGAACCCCTTGAAAAGACGGCTGTTTGCAAAGCTTTCCCGCCGTTGGCAAGTTTTCTGCGACTTTCCGGTGTTTTTCTGCGGCGGATGTTGCAAAAGTCCCACGGCATTCGTCTAAGATCAAATCCATGCAGATCGACGCAGTGAACATCAAGGTCCTGATCGTCGATGACGAGTCGCTGGGCCGTCAGTTGATCCGCAGCCTGCTGGCGAGCGACGAGGAGATCGAAGTCGCCGGCGAGGCGACTTCGGCGCGCGAGGCGAAGGAAAAGATCCTCGAACTCCAGCCGGACCTCGTCTTCATGGACATCGAGATGCCGGGCGGCAGCGGCATCGAACTGTTGCGCGGACTTCCCGATCCCGCGCCCTACGTGATCTTCGTCACCGCGCATGCGGAATTCGCATTGCCGGCCTTCGAGCTGCACGCCTTCGACTACCTGGTGAAGCCGGTGCAGCGCGGGCGCTTCGTGGACAGCGTGATCCGCGCGAAGCGCCGGATTGCCGAACGAAGGGTCGCGGGGCTCGCGGCCCAGATCGCCAATGCCGCGAGCGCGATCCGCAGCACGGACGAGGCCCGCGACGCGTATTTCCCGCGCCACCTGACGATCCGCGTGCGGCGCAAGCTGCTGTCGCTCGAGATGGACGAGATCGCCTGGATCGAGGGCGCGAGCCAGTACAGCCGCGTCCACACGCGCGATGCGGAATACCTGCTGTCGCGCACGCTGGCCTCGCTCGAGACCGAGCTCGACCCGACCCGCTTCTTCCGCATCCATCGCTCGGCGATCGTCAATGCCCTGCACGTGCGCGAAGTACGCAGCAACGGCGACGGCCGCTACAACATCCACCTGAATGGCGGCCCGACCCTGCCGCTCGGCCGCGCGCGCAGGGAAGTCCTGCAGGCGTTGCTGTCCGGCCTGTCCAGGGAGGCCTGAGGCATGGCGCGCAGCATCAGCGCGGTCTTCGACAGCCTGCGCCCGGGCATCCCGGTTGCGGGTCCGGTGGCGCCGACCGTCGCGGATGTGGTGGCGCTGCGTCCATCGGCCGTGGATCGCCTGATCGCGGGGCAATACCGGCGCTGGATTCCGCTGATCGCTGCCTGGCTCGCGATTGCGTTCTCCGTGGGATTCGGCCTGTTCGTCAACTTCCGGGCCCAGGGCCGGGACGTCGGCTTTATTTCGGCAATGATGGCGATGATCCCGCACTACCTGGTCTGGGCGCTCGCGAGTCCCGCCATCTACCGGGCCCTGCACAAGACGATCGACGGCGTGAATCGCGTCTTCTGGCTGACGATGCTGCTCGGCTGGAGCGTCGCGGCGTCCGTCGGCTCGACCGCCGCTTCATATCTCAGCTACACGATTCGCCATGAACTGCCATTCAGCATGGACGTGCTGATCGACATCTACATCCTGCCGCCGGTCGGACCGGCCTTCCACGCGATGAATCTCAGCATCCTCGCGCTCGCGCTCGCCGCATTCGCCGCGGTGCGGGGCCTGCGGCTGCGCGACCAGGCGCTCTGGGAAGCGGCGCGGGCGCAATTGCGCCACGCAGAACTCGAAACCCAGGTGATCGAGGCGCGCCTGCGTTCGCTGCAGGCGCAGATCAACCCGCACTTCCTGCTGAACTGCCTGAACAGCATCGCCGGCCTCGTGCGGCTCGAGGAGCGCGAGCGCGCCTTCGACGCGATCGGCGAGCTGGGCGAATTGCTGCGCACCGCGCTGATCGCGAGCAATGACCGCCAGGGGACGCTTGGCGACGAGCTCGCCTTCGTGACGCGCTACCTGAAGCTCTGCGAACTGCGCTTCGAGTCGCGCGTGAGCTGGGTCATCTCGATACCGGAGGCGCTGCGGCAGCGGCGCGTTCCGGCGCTGATCGTGCAGCCGCTGCTCGAGAATGCGATCAAGCATGGCATCGAGGCGGAGCGGAGCATGCGCATCGAGATCCGCGGTTATGTCGAGGGCCAGAACTTCGTCGTCGAAGTCAGCGACGACGGCCGTGGGCTGGATGCCAGGATCGCCGCCGCGCCGCCGTCCGGGCATGGACTTTCGAACATCGCCGAGCGCATGCGGCTTTATTACGGCGGCCGCGGCTCGATGAAGATCGAGTCCCGCCTGCCGCGCGGGACCAATGTGAGGCTCATTTTCCCGCTGTAGGCGTTCCCGGCACGTATAAAATATACGTGCCGATGCCAACATCCTCGCTCAGCCGGCGCAATTTTCTCGTGGGTTCCGCGGGAATTGCCGCGGTCACGATCGTGACCGTGCTCGCGGCGCGGCGCTCGCGGCGCATCAGCTTGGGGAGCGGCAGTTCGACGAATGTGACCGGTCCCTACGGTCCCTTGCGGCCGGTCGCGGATCTCGCGACGTCGCTGCCGCTCCTGATGCTGCCCGAGGGTTTCCAGTACCGCAGTTTCTCCTGGACCGGCGACCCGATGACGAATGGCGCGCCGACGCCCGATTCCCACGATGGCATGGGCGTGATCGCCGTCGAGCGCCGCGGTGAGGCATCCGAGCTCGTGCTGGTGCGCAATCACGAGCGCGGATTTGCGAGTCCGATCGTGGCGCCGGCGCGTTACGACGCCACCCGGCCCAGTTTCCGTTTCCATGCTCCCGGCGGCGGCACGACGACGCTCGTGTTCCGCGGCCGCGAGTGGGTCAGCGTCGAGCCCTCGCTCTGCGGCACGCTGGTCAACTGCGCGGGCGGGGTGACGCCCTGGGGCAGCTGGCTCAGTTGCGAAGAGACGCTGGTCGATTCCACGGCGGACGGCGGCCGCAAGCACGGCTACGTGTTCGAAGTGCGGCGCAAGCCGAATGAACGACGGGACAGCCGATCGTCGGCATGGGCCGCCTGATGCATGAGGCCGTCGCGATCGATCCGGATACGCACATCGCCTACATGACCGAGGACAATCCCAACCGCTGCACGCTCTATCGCTTCCTTCCCGACGATCCCGCCGGGACTGCGGGCAGCTATGAGCGCGGCGGGCGCCTGCAGGCGGCGCGCGTCGTCGACCAGGACAATGCCGACCTGCGCGTGCCGTCGCTCGGCGACGAATTTCGCATCGAGTGGATCGACCTCGAGAAACCGGACGCGGATCCCGGCAATGCGCCCGCCGAGTTCACCGACATCAGCGGCAACACCAGCGGGCCGTTCCTCGAGGCCTGGTCCAAGGGCGCACTGCGCCTGAGCCGCGGCGAAGGCATCTGCGCCCAGGGCGGCAAGATCTACATCGTGGACACGACCGCGGGCCTGGGATCGGACGGCCGCCGCGGCTGGGGCGAAGGCGCGCTGTGGGAGCACGACCCGCAAACCGGGGCCCTGCGTGCGATCTTCGTCGCGGGCTCGCAGATCGTCGGCGACAACATCGACAACATCACCGTCAATTCGCGCGGCGGCATCGTGCTCTGCGAGGACGGCGAGCCGGTGATCGACGAATACGGCCCCGGAACGCGGCTGCTCGGGCTGACCACGGCGGGCGAGTCCTTCGCGCTCGCCAAGAATGTCATCCAGATGACCGGCAACCAGGTCATCGCGGCCCGCAAGAAAGTGTTGCCCGGCGACTATCGCGATTCGGAATGGTGCGGCGCCTGCTTCGATCCGGCGGGCGAAGTGCTGTTCGCCAACCTGCAGCAACCCGGCATCACGTTTGCGATCTGGGGACCCTGGGCGAAAGGCAATCTCTAGGAGCGCAGCACCGGCGTCACCTGGCCGTAGCGCCGCCGTTGCCGTTGGATTTCCTGCGGCCTTCGATGAAATAGAAAAGCATGTTGGCGAGGCCGACCGCGGCCGGGATCAGGCCGAAGAGCGCGACCCGTGAACCCACCAGCTGGTCGAGCGCGAAATAGAGCACGACGCCCACGGCGATTCCCGTCAGGCCGCTGCGCAGGGAATTCGAGCGCTTGCCGGTGTCCGCTACGTCCTCGGTCTCGGGCGGTATCTCGAGGCCCTTCTCGATGGCGGCGAGCCGCTCCTTGTGACGCAGGTCGGCGCGCTGGGTCTTCTGGCGATGCTGGGTAACGATCGCGACGATCGCAATCAGAACCCCGAACACGATTCCGAAAAGCGGGATAAACAATGCCAGCAATTCACTTCCCTCATTCCCCATCGCCGTTCTCCCTTTGAGTCAGACAGCCAGCAGCCGGCTGAACGCCTGCCACATCATGATCCAATCCGGCCGCAGCGCGCATCCGAGCAGGAAGCCAGCCATTGCGACCGCCGTCAATTCGAGAACATGCAGCCTGTTCACGGTCCTTGATACGCTCTGCCGCCCCGCCCGGTTTCAGCCGGACCTGCGAAAATCGCTGAAACCTGCGGGGACGCAGTTGCGTATCAACCGGGGAGAAGGTCCCACCCGAATGCCAGCCGACGACGCGATCATTTCCTTGATCCAGGCCGGCCGGGCGGGGGAGGCTTTCGAGCGGCTGGTGCCGGCTTATCGCCGGCGCGTGTTCGGGCTCGCATACAGCCTGTTGCGCGATCGCGGCGCCGCCGAAGACACGGCCCAGGAGGTTTTCGTGAAGCTGTGGCAGGCGCTGCCCCGTTATGACGGCCGCGCGCAGCTCTCGACCTGGATTTACGCGATCACGCGCAATGCGGCGGTTTCGGCGCTGCGCCGGCGGCGCCGGTCGGTATCCCTGTCGGACCCGCTGGTGGAGCAGGAAGTCGAGAGCCGGGGTGCGGAGCCTGCGGCCGAAGCCGCGGACGAGGCCTTGTGGCGCGCCGTCGGGGCCCTGCCGGACAAGCAGCGCCAGGCCGTTACACTCTATTATCAGGAGGAGCGTACGGTCGAAGAGGTCGCGGCGATGATGGGGCTGCCGGTCAATACCGTAAAGACGCACTTGCACCGTGCCCGGGCGGGGCTCGCGACGGTGCTCGGCGCCGGCCGCAAGGAGGACGCATGAGCTCCGACGAATCGCGCCAGGCGGAACTCGACGCGCGGCTGCGCCGCCTGCACGGCGGGCTCGATGCCGGCGCGGGCTTCGAAGAGCGGGTGATGCAGCGCATCGCGACGGTTGCGGCCGCGGCGCCACGCGAGAACCTGAAGGCGCAATTCGAAATCCGCCGTGCAATGCTGCGCCGGCGGCTGCTGCGCGAAGCCTGGATGAGCAGCATCACGATCATGGGCATCGGCGCCTGCGCTTTCGCCCTGCTGTGGCGTTTCGCGCCGGATATCGGGCGCGCTGCCACGGGTCCGTCGCCGTTGAATGACCCGAACCTGCTGATCGGCGGCACCATCGCGTTCCTTGCCGGCGCGATCTGGTTTGTGCTGCGGCGCGCGCGCGGCTAGTCCCATGTTCATTGGCCACTTCGCCGCAGCCTATGCGGCCAAGCGTCTCGCGCCGCGCAGCTCCCTCGGCACGCTCTTTTTCGCGGCGCAGTTTCTCGACCTGCTGTGGCCCATCCTGGTGCTCGCCGGTGTCGAACGCCTGTCGCTCGCGCCGCCGGGCGCCGGATACCCGCTGGTCTTCGACCATTACCCCTGGTCGCACAGCCTGCTGTTCGCCCTGATCTGGGGCGTCGTCGTCGGTGCCGTCTATTGGAGTATCCGGCGCGATGCGCGCGCCGCGCTCGTCATCGGCGCGCTGGTGCCGAGCCACTGGCTGCTCGACTACGTCGTGCATGTGCCGGACTTGCCCTTGCGGCCCGGCGGTTCGGCGCTCCTGGGCCTCGGCCTGTGGAACTCACCGCTGGTCGCGCTCGCGCTCGAATTGGCGTTGCTGGCAGGTGGCGTTGCGCTGTACCTTTCCGCGACGCGGCCGGTCCGTCGCGCCGGCAGCTGGGGCGCCTGGTTCCTGATCGTGTTGCTCGCGGCGATCCAGGTCGCGAATGTCTTCGGCCCGCCGCCGCCGAGCCCGATGGCCGTGGCCTGGACTGCCATGGCGATGTGGCTCCTGGTGTGGCTCGGCTGGTGGACAGATGGAGCGAGACGATGAGTAAGTCGGCGGCGGTTGACGCCTATATCGCGAATTCCGCGGAGTTCGCGCGCCCGATCCTGCGGCGACTGCGCGCTGCCGTGCACAAGGCCTGCCCGCAGATCGAGGAATCGATCAAGTGGGGCTCGCCCTTCTTCGAGCGCCAGGGCGTCGTCGCCTACATGGCCGCGTTCAAGTCGCACGCGCGCTTCGGGTTCTGGAAACGCAGGCTCATGAGCGACCCGGACGGGCTCTTCAAGGCCACGGGCAACACCGGTATGGGCGGCAGCCGGATCCGCTCGACCGCCGAGCTGCCGCCGGACGCGGTGCTGATCCGCTACATCAAGATGGCCGTCGCGCTGAACGAGCAGGGCGTGAAGGTGCCGCGTGCGGTGCGGAAGAAGCGGCCGCCGCCAAAGGCGCCAGCGGATCTCGTCGCGGCATTCCGGAAATCCCCGAAGGCGAAGGCCACCTACGCGGCCTTCAGCCCTTCGCAGCAGCGCGAGTACGTCGACTGGATCACCGAGGCGAAACAGGAAGCGACCCGCCGGAAGCGCCTCGCGACCGCGATCGAGTGGATGGCGGCCGGCAAGCCGCGCAACTGGAAGTACCTCAATTGCTGAAGCAGGAATCCGCGGACGCCGTCGTACTGGCGCCCGCCACCGGCGCGACGGCCTCAGTCATCTGGCTGCACGGGCTCGGCGCCGACGGCAACGACTTCGTGCCGATCGTGCCGGAGCTGCATCTGCCGGCGAGCCTCGCGATGCGCTTCGTCTTTCCGCATGCGCCCGTGCGAGCAGTCACGATCAACAGCGGCATGCGCATGCGCGCCTGGTACGACATCCTGGACCTGACGCCGGGCGGCCCGCAGGACGAGGCCGGTATCCGCGACTCCGCGGCGATCCTCGGGCGCTACATCCAGCGCGAGCGCGACGCGGGCATCGCCGCCAACCGTATCGTCGTCGCGGGTTTCTCGCAGGGCGGCGCGATCGTGCTGCATGCGGCGCTGCGCCATGCCGAGCGCCTGGCGGGCGTCATGGCGCTCTCGACCTACCTGCCGCTGCGGACGACGCTCGCCGCCGAGGCAAATCCCGTCAATCGCGACCTGCCGATCCTGATGTGCCATGGCCAGTTCGACGCCGTGCTGCCGCTCAGGCTCGGCAGCAGCTCGCGTGACCTGTTGATCGCGCAGGGCTATGCGGTTGAATGGAAGGAATACCCGATGCAGCACCAGGTCTGCATGGAGGAAGTGCAGGACATCTCCGCCTGGCTTCAGGCGCGGCTTGCCGGGGTCCCACCGCGCTGATGCGGTATCATTGAGGGGTCACAAGGAGTGCCGCCATGATCTGGGTAATGCTGGCAGTCGTCGCGCTGCTATTCCTGTTCTTCATCGGGATCTACAACCGGCTCGTCACGTCGCGCAACGGCTACAAGAACGCCTTTGCGCAGATCGACGTGCAGCTGACGCGTCGCTATGACCTGATCCCGAACCTGGTCGAGACCGTCAAGGGCTACATGGCCCACGAGCGCAACACGCTCGAGGCGGTGATCACGGCGCGCAATGCCGCGGTCAGCGGCCTGAAGTCCGCCGCCGCCAATCCCGGCGATCCCACGGCCGTGCAGGGACTCGCGACCGCCGACAACCAGTTGTCCGGCGCGCTCGGCCGGCTGTTCGCGCTCGCCGAGGCCTACCCGGACCTGAAGGCGAACCAGAACATGATGCAGCTCTCCGAGGAGCTGACCTCGACCGAGAACAAGGTCGCTTTTGCGCGCCAGGCCTACAACGACGCCGTGCTCTCGTACAACAACACGCGCGAAGTGTTCCCGAACAGCATCATCGCGGGCTCGTTCGGCTTCATGCCGGCGCAGATGCTCGAGATCGAGTCGCCGCAGAAGCGCGAAGTCCCGAAGGTCAGCTTCACCTGATCCACCCGGCGGGCTGAACCGACATGGATTTCTTCAGGCGGCAGGCCGAGACCCGCCGGCTGTCGCGCTGGCTGGTCTTCCTGTTCATCATCGCGGTCGCGGCCTGCGTCATCGCCGTGGACTTCGTCGTCGTGACGGCGGTGAAGATCCTGTCGGCAAATTCGGAAACCTTCGCGGCCGTGCTTGAAGGCCCGTGGTACGAGCAATACCCTGGCCTCGTAATCTTCAGCTCTATCGTCGTGGTCGGCGTCATCTTCTGCTCGAGCCTGGTCAAGGGCAGCCAGCTCTCCGCGGGCGGCAGCGTCGTTGCAGAATCGGTCGGCGGCGAGCGCGTAACGCGCGACACCAACGATCCGCTGCGCAAGCGCCTGCTGAACGTCGTCGAGGAGATGGCGATCGCCTCCGGCGTGCCGGTGCCGGCGGTCTACGTGCTCGAGCGCGAGGCCGGCATCAACGCCTTTGCCGCGGGCCACAACCCCTCGAATGCCGCAATCGCCGTGACCCGCGGCGCGCTGACGACCTTGAGCCGCTCGGAACTGCAGGGCGTGATCGCACACGAATTCAGCCACGTGCTGAACGGCGACATGCGGCTCAGCACGCGCCTGATCGGCTGGCTGTTCGGCCTGATGGTGATCGCGCTGATCGGCCGCTTCGTGCTGAGCCACGCGCCGCGCGGCGGCGGAGGGCGCAAGGGAGGCGGCGCGATCGTGGTGATCATGGCGGCGGCGCTCGCGGTGATGATCCTCGGCTACATCGGCCTGTTCTTCGGTCGGCTGATCCAGGCTGCCGTGTCGCGCAGGCGCGAGTCGCTCGCGGATGCGTCGGCCGTGCAATTCACGCGCGACCCGACGGGCCTGCGCGGCGCGCTGGTCAAGATTGGCGCTATCGGCGTCGGCTCCCGGTTCCAGGACACTGACGCGGAGCAGGTCGCGCACCTCCTGTTCGCCGCAGGCGTTACCCGGGCATTTGCAACCCACCCGCCGCTCGAGGAGCGCATCCGCGAGATCGACCCGAGTTTCCGGCCCGCGGAATTCGAGGCGATGCGCATCCGGATGAACCGCGAGCGCGCGCTCGCGGCCGATGAGGCGACCGGGCCGCAACCGGCGGCGGCCGAAAAGCTCGAGGGCATCTTGCAGGGCGCGATCGTGCTGGCGCCCGGAGCGGTTGCGCAGCTGGTCGCGAATCCCGGGACCACGCATGTGCATCGGGCGCAGGAATTGCGCCTGTCGCTTCCGGAGGAGATCAATGTCGCGACACGCAGTGCGGAATCTGCGCGGGCGCTCTTCCTCGGGCTCGCGCTGGACGCGGCGACGGAAGCGCGCGCGCGGCAGCTGGCGTTCATCGAGCAGCAGCTCGGGCATGACCAGAAAGTCGCGATCGAGGGCTTGCTGTCCGCCATCGATTCGCTGACGGCGATCCAGAGGATGCCGGCATTGCTGCAGGCATTTCCGGCTCTGCACCAGTTGGGCCGCAAGGAGCGTGAGGCCCTGCTGCAGTGCCTGAATGGACTGCTGATCCGCGAGGGCCGGGTGTCGATCTATTCCTATGCGATGCGAAAGCTCGCCGCCGTGCAGCTGCGCGACGAGCTGCAGCCGGGCGCGCGCGCTTTTGACCTCTCGATCGCGGCGGTCGAGGACGATCTTCAGACGCTTTTCTCGGTGCTCGCGATGTCCGGCAGCGAAGACGAGGCCGAGGCCCGTCGCGCCTACGAAATCGGCATGGCGCAGCTTCTGCCTCTGCGGCGCCCGCCATTCCAGCGCCTTGCGAACTGGCCGCACCGGCTCGACATGGCGCTCAATCGAATCGACCGGCTGCAACCGGCAGGCAAGGAGCTCCTGGTCCAGGCGCTGGTGCGCACGATCTCCCACGACCTGCGCATGACGGTCGCGGAATCCGAGCTGCTGCGCGCCGTCTGCGCCGCCGTGCACTGTCCGTTGCCTCCGCTCGACGCGGCGGTCGAGGAGGAAGTCGCTTGATCACCGTCCACCATCTCAATAACTCCCGCTCGCAGCGCGTGTTGTGGCTGCTCGAGGAGATCGGCGTTCCTTACGAGATCAAACGCTATCAACGGGATGCGCAAACGATGCTGGCCCCGCCGTCCTTGCGAGAAGTGCATCCGCTCGGGAAGTCGCCGGTCGTCACCGACGGCGAGCTGACGCTCGCGGAATCTGGGGCCGTCATCGAGTACCTGGTCGAGCGCCACGGCGGCGGCCAGTTCGCGCCCGCAGCCGGCACGCCTGCGCGGCTGCGCTACACCTATTGGCTGCACTACGCGGAAGGCTCGGCGATGCCGCCGCTGCTGCTGAAGCTGGTCTTCGACCGCATGGAATCGGCGCCGATGCCGTTCTTCGTCAAGCCAATCGCCCGCGCGATTGCGAAGCGCACGAAGGACACATTCATCCTGCCGCAGCTCACGCGCCACCTGGATTACCTGGAATCGGAACTGGCGAAATACCAGTGGTTCGCCGGCGACGAGTTCAGCGCGGCCGACATCCAGATGAGCTTTCCGCTCGAGGTCGCGGTGAAACGGGCTGGCCTCGGCCCGAGCCGCCCGCGGCTGGCGGATTTCCTCGGCCGCATCCATGCGCGGCCCGCCTACCAGCGCGCCCTCGAGCGCGGCGGCAGGTACGACTTCGCCAGCTGAGCCTTCCTGACGTCCGGCCCCGCAATCTGGACAAGGACGGCGGTTGGCGTAGGCTTCGCCGGTACGGGGAGTCACACCATATGAATACGTGCCCTTGGGTCAGGTTGATCGGCGTGGCCGTGGTCTGCCTGTGGACGACGATCGCGTCAGCGCAGGAACAGCCTGCCCCGCCACCGGTGACCGAGACGCCGGCGGAACCGGCAGCGGCACCAGCCCCGGAAGCGGCACCCGCCGCGGAATCCTCTCCGACGCCTGAAGCGGCGCCGTCGTCTGAAGCGGCGTCGGCGCCGGAAGCCACGCCGGCCGCCGGCACCGAGGCTCCGACCGAGCTCGGCGAAGCCGCGAAGCCGGGCGCCAAGCGCATCGTCGTGCTGCCGGTGGAATTCACGGTCTATGAGAAATCCGTCTCCGGTATCGAGGCCGTGCCCGACTGGTCCGAATCGGCGCAGTACTCGCTCGGGGATGCGGCCGGCAAGATGCTGCAACTCGACAACCGCTTCCAGATCGTCCCGATGCCGACCGTCGAAGGCGAGACCGAGGCATTGCTGCGCGAGCATGTCGAACTGTTCAAGATCATCGCGGACAACGTGACCAGCCTGCTCCAGTACGGCGGCAAGGCCTGGGCGGAGAAGAAGACCAATTTCGACTACACGCTCGGCGACGGACTGGCGTTCCTTGCGGATCTGGCGCAGGCCGACTACGCGCTGATCGTCGCCGGCGCACAGGTCAAGCAGACCGGCGGCAGCGTGTTCCTGCAGATACTCGCTGCCGCCGGGGGCTATGTCACGCCGGGCGGCGGCACATTCATCGTGATCGGCGTCGTCAACCTGCACACCGGCGACCTGGCCTGGTTCAACTGGAAAGTGGGTGGTGAAGTCTTTGGCATGACCGGCAGCGATGTTCGCGACCCGGTGACTGCGCAGGCTGTCGTCAGCAAGATGTTCGCGGAATATCCCAACAGCAAATTGATCACATTCAGGCCGTTCTGATGTCCATGGCGTCCGTCAACGCGATTCGCACGGGCGTGGTGCTGCTGGCGCTGCTGGCCGGCCCCGCGCATGCCATCAGCGAAGCGGAGCAGCGCGCCCGCATCGAGTTCGAGACGACGAAGTTCGAGCATGCGATCGAGCACAGCGAACTGCTGTTCAAGGATCCGGAGCTGAATGCCTATCTCCAGGAGGTCGTCGATCGCTTGTTCCCGGAAATGAAGGGGAAGCTGCACGTCCGCACGATCACGGATCCGAACTTCAACGCCTTTGCAGTTGGAACCGGGGGAATCTATTTCAATACCGGCACGCTGCTCCGGCTCGACGACGAGGCGCAACTCGCCTCGGTGCTGGGGCACGAAGGCACGCATGTGACGGCGGATCACATGTATCGCTCGATCAAGAGCGCCAAGACCGCGTCCGTCGTCACGCTGCTTGGAAGCATCACGGCGGCAGGCTTCGGCGTCCCGCCGGATCTCGTCGGCATCATCGGTTACTCGAGCATGATGGGCTTTTCGCGCGACCATGAGCGCGAGGCGGATCGCGGCGGCTTCGACCGGATGTCGAAGGCGGGCTACGACATGCGCGCCGGCGCGCTGGCATTCGAGCGGCTGGACCGCGAGCTGGACGCACGCTTCGTCAGCCAGGGCCCGTATTTCTTTGCGAGCCACCCGGCAGTCAAGGAGCGTGTGGCGAATCTGATCGAGTTCGGCGGTGCATCGCCGGCGGAAGGGGAGAAGGATACCGATCGCTACCTGGCGGTCACGCTGCGCGCGCGCATGGAGGCCCTGAAGCAGATCCACCGCGGCGGCGACGGCAGGACGCTCGTGTTCCTGCTCGAGGACGAGAAGCTGCTGAAGGCACTGCCTCCGGAGGCGCGCTATTACCTGGCCGAGGGTTTTCGCCTGCGCTCCGAAAAGGCCAAGCGGCCCGGCAAGGACCATCGTTCGGCCCAGGATATCGAGGCACAGCGGGTCTCCGATGCGGCGCGCGCCGTCGAGGAATACCGGCTGACCATGGAACAGTCGCCGGATTTTGCGCCGACCTACGAGGCGCTCGCGATGCAGTACTACCACGCTGGTGACAAGAGTCGCGCGCTGGACCTGTTCAAGCGGTATCTCGAGCTGAATCCGGACCCGAAGCAGAATGGCTATGCGCGCCAGTACGTCGAGATGCTGAGCAAGGAAGTGACGCCATGAGCAAGTCAGGAATGCGTGCCCTCGTGCTGCTGGCAGGAATGGCGGTCGCCATGCCGGCAATGGCGTGGAAGATCGTCATGGAGGGCCAGCCGTTCACGCACAAGGGCAGCGGCTATTCGATCCAGTACCCGGCCGGATGGCGCTACGTGAAATGGGGCGACGAGTCCGTCGCGACGCGCGACGGGCCCGGCCTGCAGAAGATCTATTCGGACTTCCGCAAGCACAAGAAGGCATTCCGCGCCCTTGGCAAGGACGCGACGCCCGAAATGATGCCGCAGGAGCTGGCCGAGAAGATCGTGGCCGAAATGGAGAAAGAAGGCTCGTTGCAGAACATGCAGGTGCTGTCGAACGAGCCGGCCACGCTGGCCGGCCGGCCGGCCTTCCGGGTCCACGTCAGTTTCCGGACGGCCGTCGATGCGGGATCCGTGCGTTACCAGGGCATCGTCGTCGGGGCCAATTCGCCGCAGGGCATCTTCCTGGTCGGGTACAGCGGACCGGTGCTGCACTACTTCGCGCGCGACGTGGAAAACTACGACAAGGCCCTCGCGAGCTTCACGATCGCGGAGCTGCCGCCGAAGCGCTAGCCGGTCATTGCGGCGCGCCCGCTTGCGGCTCCTTGCGCTCGAATACGAGCGTTGAAATCTCGCGCCACTTCCCATCGTCCAGATTGCGCACCGTCATGCGGTAATGCGCCTCGTCCGGCCGCACCATTTCGCTGGCGAAGTCGTATGTTGCGCCATTGGGCTCGACGAAATGGTCGTCGAGGAAACGAATCGTGCCATCCGGACCGACCTCGACGTGTCCGTCGCTCTGGCCACCTTCTGAATTCCAGTAGCGGTATTCGATGCGCTTGCGCCCACCGTGCCAGGCGAAGATCGTCTCGCCGCGATAGGCGGGATCCCTGCCGAGAACGACATGGCGATCGCGCAGCTGCTTGCCGTCATGCATCCATTCGTAGCAATGCGTGTCGGTCCGGCGGCCGTCCCCGAGGGTGGTGGTCCAGCAATGGCCCGCGAGGAAGGCAAGCGGCGCCAATGGATCGTCGGTGGCCGAGCTCGTTCCGCAGGCGAGGAGGGCGGTCAGCACCAGCGACCAGTTCAGGTGTTTTTGCGTCATGGCGGGCCTCAATGCCAGAGACCGAGGACGAGACCGAACAGCGTGAACTGCACGGTGTGATAGCCGCCGTTCACGAGGAAGAGCGTGAAGCTCTTGCGCTCGAACAGGTAATTGATGCCGAAACTCGCGGCGACCCAGCAGAGGCCGGCCGCGAAGCCCGCACTGGTCGCGAAACCGACCTCGGGATTGGGACCCAGGAACATCGCGAACACGACGGCCGCAATGAACGAGAGCACCAGTGCGCCGCCGAAGATTTTCACCGGATGCCCTTTCTGCATCTGGTCGTCGGTGACGCCGGAGCCCCGCTGCCATGCCTTCAGGAACATGGCTTTCGAGTACCAGAGCCCGCCGAGTACGAATGACGAAACGGCAGCGGCGAGCGCAGCCAGCCAGTTGATCTCAGGCATGTGATTTCCCTTTGTTGCGTCGTTGTTGTGGTCTGAGACGGGCCGGCGTTTTCGCCGGACGCAGCAGACGGCTGAAGAATTCCCTCAACTGACATATCGCCCGGTCGAAATAGGCGACGTCGCGGTAGCTGCGGGCGAGCATCACGCCGCCCTCCATCGTGGTCAGCACGAATTCAGCGAGTGCGCGCCGGTCGGTGCCGGCGGGCAGCCGCTTGCCGGCGGACTTGAGGCAATCCTCGATCGCCGTGGTCCAGGCCGAGAAGTTCGCGGCGAGCAGTTCCCGCACCGGTGGGTCGGGCTCGTGGATCTCGAGCGCGAGGCTGCCGATCGGGCAGCCGTAGGTGCAGTCGGTCTGGACGATCGCGTCGCGGTACCGGTCGAGCAGCGTGAAGATCTTGTCGATCGGGTCCTCGACGCCGCGCCAGGCGGGGGCGAGCAGCATCTCGTGGATGCCCTTGTGATAGGCGTCGAGCACCGCGATCAGGACGTCCTGCTTGCCGGGAAAGAAGTGATAGAGGCTGCCGCTGTTGATGTCGGCGCGGCCGAGGATGTCGGCGACCGAAGTCGAGCCATAGCCTTTTTCCCAGAACAGCTGCATCGCCGCCCCGACGATTCGCCCACGGGTGTCCGCAGGGACTTGATTGATCATTCAACCAAGTCTGCTACACTGGCGCCGGGAGCGCAAGCGGGAATACGAAAAGCGGCGCCCGGCAGGGCCGGGCGCCGCTCGGCCGTTCTGCGGCCTCAGCCCTTGACGACCAGGCTGTTGACGACCGACTTCACGCCGTCGACGTTGCGCGCGACTTCCGATGCCTTGACGACATCAGCGGCGTCGTGGACGAAGCCGCTCAGCTGGACCTGGCCCTTGAAGGTCTCGACGTTGATCTCCGCAGCGCTCAGCGTCGGATCCTTCACGAACGCAGCCTTGACCCTCACTGTGATGACGCTGTCGTCGACATACTCACCCGTGCTTTCATGCTTGGGCGTCGATGCACAGCCCGGGCCGGCGAGCAGCAGGGCTGCGAACGCGGCTCCGATAATCGGCTTCAGGCGATAGTTCATTTCGGTATCTCCATTGGCGCCTCGTGAGGCGAGGTTTCAGCCCTGGACGAGAATCTCTCCGTCCACGACGCGGACCTTGTCTCCGGCTTTCCAGGTCGGCTGTTTCGCGTGGCTGAAGACATCGGTCGTGCCGTCTTCAAAGCGCACGGTGGTCTCGTAGCTGTAGATCACCTGAGCGATCTGCTCCGGTGCTGCGGTCTCCTCGGCGGCAACAGCCGGCGCAACCGCGCTGCCATCCGCAGGTGTTTCCGCAGCGGCCATCTCGGCCGGGAGCGGCGCGGCCGGTGATTCCACCGTCCTGACCGACTCGACGACGGCGCATTCGGCGCAGGCCTGCGCGGCCAGGCTGTTGTCGCCGATCGGCAGCCAGCCTTGCACAGCGCTGAAGGCGACGGCGCTGAACAGCGCGATGCCCGCCATGATTCCCCACGCGAGCGGATGCCGCGGTTTGTATTGCTCGTACATGATTGCAACCTCCACCACAATATTGATGAACGAGGTCCTTGAACCCCGGCCTTGTTCATCCCCTCGAGTACCGGTCGTCGGCGCCCTTATCAATCAGGCGTCGTATCCGACGGCGCGACAGAAGGCGCGCTTCCGGCGGGGCCGGCGCGATTCACCTGTCGCAACTTGGCGACGCATGCGAATCGCTTGGCCTTGTTGTTTTGAGTGAGCCGAGTTGTCGAAGTTCCGTTCTGCAAGGGCTTGAAAATGTAGCCGCACAGGGCACAGGATTGGCACATGCAGGACGAAAGCGAAGAAGAACGTCCATTGCCGGCAGCGGCCGCCGCTGCGCTCTCCACCGGCCACATGGTCGAGGCGATCAAGTACGTGCGCCAGGCCGAGGGCCTCGGCCTGATGGAAGCGAAGCAGCGCGTCGAAGCTCATGTCGCGCGGGATCCCGTGCTGAAGGCGCAGATCGCGGAGCAGCAGTCGCAGATGAAGCGGCGGCTGATCAAGTGGGCGCTGGTCGTCGATGCCCTGCTGATCGTGGGATTCGTCTGGTATTTCTTCGGCAGATGATTGTGGTCATCGGCCGCCGTGTGCGGTACCGTACGGACCTGAAATGGCGCCTGAAATAGGGTTGTCCATCAGCCACTTTGTTGAATTGGAGGTGCTTCATGCACATTGAAAGTTTTCGCCGCAGCTGCGTTGCTCTGCTCAGCGTGAGCCTTATCTCGCTGGGGGTGCAGGCTCCTGCATCCGCCGGCATCGTCGGCACGGCCGATGCGATTGCCGTCGCCCAGCAGCAGAGCGACCTGGCCGTCGTGCGCGGAGCGCTTGACCGCGCCGATGTGCGCGACCAGATGGTCAAGCTCGGCGTCGATCCGGCGGAAGTGGATGGCCGCCTCGCCGCCCTGACGCCGTCTGAGTTGTCAAAACTCGCCGGTGACATCCAGCAGGCGCCGGCCGGCGGCGACTCCGCACTGGCCGTCATCGGTATCGTGTTCGTCGTGCTGCTGATCCTCGAATTGACCGGTGTGATCGATATCTTCAAGAAGACGTGATCCGGATTGCGCTGCCGGCGGCAGCGCTGATCCTCGGTCTCGCGGGCTGCGCGGCATCGCCGCCGCTGGCGGAAGGGATTCCGCCAGCGCTGCCGCGAGCGATCGAGCTGCGCGACACGCCGTTCTTCCCCCAGAAGGAATATCAATGCGGCCCCGCGGCGCTCGCGACCGTGCTGGTCGCGAGTGGCGTCGCAGTGGAACCCGACGCGCTGGCGCCGCAGGTCTTCATGCCGGGGCGTCATGGCAGCCTGCAGGCGGAACTGATCGGCGCATCGCGCCGGCATGGCCGGCTCGCCTACGTCCTGCCGGGCACTGGCGATGCCCTGCTCGCGGAACTGGCCGACGGCCGTCCCGTATTGCTGTTGCAGAACCTCGGCGTCAAGCAGATTCCGATCTGGCATTACGCGGTGCTCATCGGTTACGACGTGGAGCGCAATGTCGCGGTGCTGCGCTCCGGTCGCCGCGAACGCAAGGAAGAACGCTGGCAGCATTTCGCGCGGTCGTGGGATCGCGCCGGACGCTGGGCGATCACGACGATCGCGCCGGGCGTCGTTCCGTCGCAGGCCGAATCGGCGCGGTACCTGGACGCGGTGGCGGGCATCGAGGCGGCCGGAGATCGCAAGGCCGCGGCCGTTTCCTACGAAGCGGCGATCGCGCGCTGGCCCGGTGAAGCGCTTGCGTGGCTCGGCCGCGGCAATGTCGCCTATGCCGATGGCGATCGCGCCGGCGCTGTCGATGACTTTGCGCGGTCGGTGACGCTGGCGCCCGGCATGGTGGCGGCGCGCAACAATCTCGCGCAGGTGCTCGCCGAGGCCGATTGCATCGACGAAGCAAGGCGGCAACTCGCGCTTGCGGCGGCGCACGCCGCCGGCACGCCCATGGCGGCGAACGTCGAGGATACGCGCAGGCAGCTCGAGGCTGCCGGGCGGACAGACCAGGGACAGTGTTCGTTCCCGGGTCGTCGCTGGCCGGACTGAGCCGGCGTCAATGGATGATTGTGGACTCGCCGCGGCCGCGCGGATCGGAAGCGGCGCGCCATTCATCGCCGTCGCGCCAGATCAATTGCAGGTCGCCGATTTCCCAGGGATGCGGCTCCGCGCGGTAGCCGCGGCGGGCCAGCTCGCTGATGACGTCCTTCGGCAGCGGCTTGCTGATGCTGTAGGTGATCAGGTCTTCGGGCCAGAGCTGGTGGTGAAAACGGGTCGCCGAGACGGCCTCCTGCGCCGTCATGTGGAAATCGAGCACGTCCACGATCGTCTGGTACACCGAGGTGATGATCGTCGAGCCACCAGGCGAGCCGAGCACCATGCTGACCTTCCCGTCGGAGACGAGGATCGTCGGCGCCATGGACGACAGCATCCGCTTCCCGGGCTGGATCGCATTGGCGTCGGAGCCAACGACTCCATAGAAGTTCGGCACACCCGGCTTGACGCTGAAGTCGTCCATTTCGTTGTTGAGCACGAAGCCGCCGCCATCGACCACGACGCCGCTACCGAAGAATTCGTTGAGCGTATAGGTGAGGGCGACGGCATTGCCGGCGTGGTCCACGATCGAAAAGTGCGTGGTCGCATGCGGCTCGAGTCCCGGGCGCACCGCAGCGGCCGGCGAGATCTTTTGGGGATTCACTTCCGCGGCCCTCTTTGCGATGTAGTCGTCCGCGATCAGCTCGTTGACGCGCTGCGGGACGAAATCCGGATCGCCCAGGTATTCGGCGCGGTCCGCGAATACGCGCTTCTCCATCTCGGCCGTCAGGTGGATGTACTGCGGTGAATTGAGTGGCAGCCCGGCAAAGCTCGAAGCGAGGGCATCCCTCATCTTCAGGAGCTGGATGATGGCGAAGCCACCGGACGAGGGGGGTGGTGCGCCCAGGATCTCGAACTGGCGCCACCGGGCATGCAACGGCTCGCGCCAGAGCGGCCGGTAGTTCTCGAGATCGCCCGCGGTGATCAGCCCGCCGCCCTGGCGCATCTCGGCGAGCAGCATGCCCGCGGTTTCCCCGCGATAAAAACCGTCGGGGCCATCGGCCGCAATGCGGCGCAGCGTCGCGGCGAGTTCCGGCTGCCTGAACATGTGCCCGGCGTGCAGATCGCCGAAGTAGCGCGCGAGGTTCGCCGTGCCCGCGACCCGCGGCAGCTCATCACGCAGGTCCGTTTCAAGCTGTGCAGGCACCATGAAGCCCATTTCGGCGAGCGCGATTGCCGTCGACAGGAGGTCCGCCCAGGGCTTCGTTCCGTACTTCCGGTGTGCGGCCCAGAGGCCAGCGACCGTGCCCGGCACTCCGACCGCACGATGACCGGTAAAGCTCGCGCCTTCGATGACCGCTCCCTTGGCATCGAGATACATGTCGCGTGTCGCCGCCGCGGGCGCGACCTCGCGAAAGTCGAGAAAGACGGCTTTGCCGTCCATGCGCGCCAGCATGAAGCCGCCGCCGCCGATGTTGCCGGCCTCAGGATAGGTGACAGCCAGGACAAAGGCCGAGGCGATCGCCGCGTCCACGGCGTTGCCGCCATCGGCCAGCACTTTCGCTGCGACCTCCGCGCTGTAGTGGTCGGGCATCGCGACCGCGGCGGCGGACTGCGCCACCGGATGCGCTGGCGGCTGAGGCGCACAGCCGAGAGCGAGGAGCGCCGCCGCAGCGGCGAGAAACGCTGTGCGAACCCAGCGCCAGTCCGCCATCAAACTTTCGGCGGCACGTTCGCGTTCAGCCGGAACAGGTTCATCGGATCGTACTTGGCCTTCAGCGCGACGAGCCGTTCGAAGTTGCCGCCGTAATTGTCGCGATAACCGGCCATCGTCGTGTCCGCGTCGGTGAGATTCGTGTAGAAGCCCCTGGTCAGCGGCTCCAGCTCGTGCCAGTTCGCACGCATCTTCGCGAGGTTGTCTTCGATTCCGTCCTTGTTCGGCCAGGCGCCTACTGTGCCGAGCAGGAAGAGCGCGTCGCGATTGGGGAAAGCCGTCGCATCCGCCGCCATGTGCCTGTAGGCCCCGCCGCCGTGATCAAAGAAAAGATAGAACCAGTCCGGCATGCGCCTGAACGCGTCGATGATGAGATCGATGCCGTCATCCTTGAGCTGCATCAGGAAACCGCTCTTCAGATAGTAGAACTTCCCGGCGGCGAGATATTCGTCGGCGCTGGACTGAAGCACCACGTATGGCATCGGCGCGATGTTGTCGTGCGCCGGTTTGCCGAATGCACGCAGTTTCTTCAGCCAGGCTTCGCCTTCGCCACGATCGCCGGACCAGCAGACCGTGATGCCGACCATCGGACCGCCGGGTTCATTGTGCAAGTCAGGGCCCAGGGTGACGACGTCAGGCGCGTCCGGCGCGATATCGCGGTAGTAGCGCAGCACATCGCGCGCCTGGTCAATTGGCCAGGCGATATCTCCACCCAGAATCACGGGATCCATCCGGTGCAGCCGGTATTCGATCGACGTCACGACACCGAAGTTTCCGCCGCCGCCGCGCAGGCCCCAGAAGAGATCCATGTTCTCCTCGTCGCTGGCGCGCAGGAAATGGCCGTCGGCGGTGACGATGTCGAACGACGCGACATTGTCGCAGGCGAGCCCGAAACGCCGGCCCAGCCAACCGAAACCGCCGCCGAGCGTGAGGCCCGCGGCGCCGGTATGAGAAACGGTGCCGGCCGTGGTCGCAAGCCCGAAGGCCGCAGACTCGTAGTCGAGCTGCCCGAGCAGCGAACCCGATTCGAGATAGGCGCGCTTGGCCTCCGGATCGACGCGCACGCCCTGCATCGGCTGCAGGTCGATCATCAATCCGCCATCGCAGGTCGACTTGCCCGATAGGCTGTGGCCACCTGCGCGCACGGCCGTCAACAACTGGTGCTCGCGCGCGAAGTCGACGGCATGCCTGACGTCGGAGGCGCCCGTGCAGCGGGCGATCAGCGCCGGCTTCTTGTCGAACATCGCATTCCAGACGCGGCGGGTGCTGTCGTAGCCTTCGCTGCCCTGCATCAACAGGTCGCCGCGCAGGCTGGCCGCGAATGCCTCGACCGAGGATCCGGGCAACACCACGTCGCCGCCGGCGAGCGTCTTTGCCGGCAGGTCGCCGACGCCTTTCAGGACGGACGCGTATCCGCGGAATGGCCAGGCCGCTGCGGCCGCAAGGCTCGCGCCGACGAAGTCACGCCTTTTCATGATGGTCTCTCCCGGCGATGGGGTTCAGGAAATTGTACGCCTCATCGCCGCCCATCGCACCCAGGCGCGGATGGCAAACCCGGCCACGAGCGCGATCGCCACGTCGCGGACCGCTTTCCAGTCCGTCGTCAGTACGATCCCCGCGCAGCAGAGGAGTGAGGCGACCGCGATCGTCACGCCGCCAGGCATCGGCACCGGCGCCGGCCCCTCGCGGCGGCGCAGCACGAGCAGGGCCGCGCTCGTCGAGCCGTGGGCCAGCATTCGTGAGATCACGAAGATGGCGAGCAAGTACTTGAACGTGCCCGTGATAGTCAACAGCCATGAAATGGCCGCGTACCCGATGATCGCGACATGCGGCGTGCGAAAGGCGTCATGCACGGCCATGATCGGCCGCGGCAGATCGCCGGCCGCGCCCAGCGCGTAGACGAAGCGCGGTCCGACGAGCATTTGCACGGAAAGACCACCGGCGCAGGACACGACCGCCGCTGCGGCCATCAGCGTGACGCCGGCCGCACCGACGAAGGCTTTCGCGACGTCCACGAGCGGCAACGCCGATGCGGCCGTATCCGGCAGCACGCCGAAACAGGCCAGCATCAGGAGAAGGTAGAGCAGGCAGGCGATCCCGAGGCCGCCCAGGATGCTTACGGGGAGATCGCGGCGCGGATCACGCATTTCGCCGGCGACGACCGCGGCAACGTGGAAGCCGACGCAGGCGAAGATTGCAATCTGCAGCCCATCCGAAAGCCCGCCCGGCTGTCGCGGCTCCGTAGCGGGGATGTCGTTCCAGCCTGCGAACCAGAGACCCGCGAGGGCCACGAGCCCAAGTGGCAGCATCTTGGCAATCGTCAGGAGGTTGCCAAGCCAGGCGCCGCGGGTGACGCTGCGGACATTCACCACGGCGAGCACGATCATGAACACGGTGACGGCCAATGCGCGCGGCCAGGGTGCCGCGATCGTGGGCCAGAGCGCTGCCGCGTAATCGAGCATGACCTGCGCGATCAAGGCGGTGGACGCGAGACTGGAGAGCGTGAACAGCCAGCCCACCGTGAAACCCGACAGCGGCCCGAAGGTGACCTGCGCGTAGTACTGCGGTCCACCTGTGACGTCGAAGCGGCTCGCGACCTCGGCGAGCGCCAGCGCGAGCAGCGCGACGACGACGAATGCGGCGAAGACGACCGCAAGGCTCCAGCGCCCCGAGGAAATGGCGAGCCCGGCGGGCATCGCGAAGACGCCAGCACCGACGATCGAGTTGACCGTCAGCGCGACCACGTCGAACCGCCCCAGGCCGCGGTAAAGCTCAGGATTATTCAAGTTATTGCCTATGCTACGGAAAACCGCGTTGTCGGCATCCCGGTGGGTTCCTGGGCCGCAACCATCTTAGACGCCGGCTCCGAATGCACAAGGTTTACCCTGCGGGGTCAGGTCGCGCATACTCCGCCGGCAGTCGACATGCGAATAACAAAGAGGCTGACAGGGTGGTATTCAACTCGCTGACCTTCATCGTGTTCTTCACGCTCCTGCTGCTGCTGCACAGGCTGCCGTTTTCGTGGACCACGAAGAAAGTCAACCTGCTGATCGCGAGTTACATCTTCTACGCGGCCTGGAACCCGCCGTTCATCCTGCTCTTGTGGGCCTCGACGATCGTGGACTGGTTCATCGCGCGCGGCATCTACGCCGCGCGGGACAGGAGCAGGGCCATTCGCCGTTCCTGGCTCGTGATCTCGGTCGCCGTCAACCTGGGTTTCATCGGGTTCTTCAAGTACGGCGACTTCATGCTGCACAACTGGCAGGCGCTGATGGCGTCATTCGGCATCGAGTACGTGCCGCCTGCCTGGCATATCGTGCTGCCGGTCGGCATCTCGTTCTATACGTTCGTGACCATGTCCTACACGCTCGACGTGTACCTCGGACGTTCGAAGCCGATCGAGTCGCCGCTCAACTACGCGCTGTTCGTCACCTTCTTCCCGCACCTGGTTGCCGGCCCGATCGTCCGGCCCACGCAGCTCGTGCCGCAGTTCTACGAGCCGAAGCAGGCGAATCGCGACCAGATGCTGTGGGGCCTCGGCCTGATGATCCTCGGTCTCTTCGAGAAGGTCGTCATCGCGGACGGCGGGCTCTCGAGCGCCGTGGACGAAGTCTTCGGCGCGCAGGGACCGGTCGGATTCGCGGATGCCTGGCTCGGGACGCTCGCATTCTCCGGCCAGATCTTCTGCGACTTCGCCGGTTACTCCACCATCGCGGTCGGCGCCGCGCTGTGTCTCGGCTTCGGTCTGCCGGACAACTTCCGCATGCCTTACGCGGCGATGGGATTCTCCGATTTCTGGCGCCGCTGGCACATCTCGCTGTCCACGTGGCTGCGCGACTACCTGTACGTGCCGCTGGGCGGCAATCGCGGCACCAAGGCGCGCACCTACGTGAACCTGATGCTGACCATGCTGCTGGGCGGCCTGTGGCATGGCGCGAACTGGACATTCGTCGCCTGGGGCGGCCTGCACGGCATCTACCTCGCGGTCGAGCGCTGGATACGGGACCGCACCGGGATCAGCGGCGAGCCGGTGCGCTGGATCAACCGGGTCGCGCTTGCGCTCCTGACCTACATGCTCGTCAACATCACCTGGGTGTTCTTCCGCGCGCACACGTTCGGTGGCGCCGCGACCATCCTGAAGGGGATGTTCGGCTTTGCCGCGGGCGCGGAGCCAGTGCTCGCAACCATCTACATGATCAAGGTCGGCGTGCTGATCACCGGTATTGTCGTGACGCATTGGCTGATGCGCGAACGCGAGCTCGAGCAGGTCGTATCGCGCACGCCCTGGTGGCTCACGGGCCTCGCCTGCGCGACGATGCTGTTCGCCGTGATCGTCACGCAGGGCTCGGGTACGGCGTTCATCTACTTCCAGTTCTAGGCAGGGCAGATGGGCAATTCGGCCAGGTGGGGTGAGGATGTCACCGTTCGGGAAATCCCGGCGACGCGCCTCATTGCGATCGGCTGGCTCGTGTTCCTGCTCGTCCTGTCCGGCATGCTTGCATGGGAGCTGCAAATGCGGTCCCTCGGCCTGGTCGCGGGCGACCTGGATGACAGCAAGGCGCACTGGGCCGTAGAGCGGCGGAAGATCGCGGCTGGCGACTACGACGGTGTCGTGATCATCGGTTCGTCCCGGATCCTGTTCGATACCAATCTCGACATCTGGAAGGAGATGACGGGCCTGCGGCCGGTGCAACTCGCCATGCCGGGTACGAGCCCGAGGCCCGTCCTGGCGGACATTGCCGCTGATCCGGAATTCAGGGGCCTGCTCGTCGTCGGCGTCACGCCCGAGCTTTTCTTCAGCGACAGGATCGGCCCGGACTTCACCGGCGTGTTTGATTACTGGAAAAATGAGTCCCCTTCGGAACGCGTCGGACACCAGCTTGGATTGGTGCTTTCACGCTACCTGGCATTCCTGGACGATCAATACTCATTGACCGCGCTGATCAATCATCTCGATCTGCCGAATCGCGGCAAGATCGTGCGTCCGTATCTCACGGCCTGGAAGCTGTCGGAATCCAATGACGACCGCCAGCATTTCCTGTGGCCGCGCATCGCGACGGATCCGTGGCTGCGTGATCACGCGATGAGGGTCTGGGTGAACAACGCCCGCCCGCCGCCGACAGAGGAGTTGATTGCCAAGGCCTGCGAAGAGGCGCTGCGGGACGTCGGCATGATCCGCGCCCGCGGCGGCGAAGTGGTCTTCGTGCGCCCGCCCTCGGCGGGCTTCTACCACGAGAGGGAGGAGAAGAATGCTCCACGGACGAAGACCTGGGACCGGCTGCTGAAGGAAACCGGGACCTTCGGCATCAATTTCGAGGACTATCCGGCGATGCAGGGTCTTGAGATCCCGGAGATGTCGCACCTGACGCGGCAGTCGGCGCAGCGATTCACGCGCGCCTATGTCGACGTGATGATGAAGAACTCCTCGTGGCTCAGGGCGCATGCTCGCACGAGCCACGGCTAGGCAAGCGTCATGGGAAATTCTGCCAAGTGGGATGAGAATGTCACCGTCCGGGAGATCCCGAAGGCGCGCCTCGCCGCGATCGGCTGGCTCGTGTTCCTGCTGGTGGCCGCCGGCGTGGTTTCCTGGGAACTGAAGATGCGGTCGCTCGGCCTCGAGGCCGGGGACCTCGACGACAGCAAGGCGCATTGGGCGGTCGAGCGGCGCAAGATCGCCGCCGGCGACTGGGACGACATCGCGATCATCGGGGCGTCCCGGATGCTGTTCGACACGAATCTCGACGTCTGGCAGGAAGTGACCGGGCGGCGGCCGATCCAGCTCGCGCTCGCCGGCACGAATCCGAGGCCCTTCCTCAACGATTTCGCCGACAACCCGGACTTCAAGGGTTTGCTCGTCGTCGGCGTCGCACCCGATATCTTCTTCGGCGACTGGCTGGGCATTCCGGTGTTTGCCGGCGTGCTCGACTACTGGAAGGACCAGTCGCCATCGGAGCGATTCGGCCACCAGGTGGGGCTCGTCCTGTCGCGCCGCCTGGCATTCCTCGACGGCGACTACACGCTGATGAAGTTCATCGACCAGCTGAATATCCCGAATCGCGGCGACATCGTGCGCCCCTACCTGGACGTCTGGAAGGTCTGGCAGACGACCGACGATCGCCAGACCTCCCTGTGGAGCGGCATCGTGAACAACGAGCGCCTGCGCGAGCACGCGCGCCTCGTCTGGGGGCCCTTCGACGGCAAGGCGATGGACCCGGAAGGGATCGCGAGGGCCTGCAAGGAAGCGGCGGTGGCCGTGAAGAAGATCCGCGCGCGCGGCGGCGAGGTCGTCTTCGTCCGCCCGCCCTCCGCGGGCCTTTACTACGAGCACGAGCAGCGTGCGGCACCACGTGCGAAGACCTGGGACCGCTTGCTGAAGGAGACTGGGTCCTTCGGCATCTTTTTCGACGATTACCCCGAGATGCGGGGCCTGGACGTGCCCGAGTGGTCGCACCTGTCGCAGGCATCCTCGGTGAAATTCACGCGCGCCTATGTCACGGTGCTTGCCCGGGAAGTGCCCTGGCTGCACGCGCGCCTGCGCAAGGAACCGGCAACATGAACATCCTCGCCGCGATCGATTTCTCGCCGGTGACCGAGCAGGTCCTCCAGGCGCTGGAGCGCATCGGCACTTCGATGCCGGCGCATGTCTGGCTGGTGCACGTGGCGCCGCCGGACCCGGACTTCGTCGGTTATGGCACCGGTCCCGAAGGCGTGCGCAGCCAGGTGGCCGTCGAGCACCACGAGCGGCATCGCGTGCTGCAAGCACACGCCGATCGTCTGCGCAAGGCGGGCGTCGAGACGACCTCGTTGCTGCTGCAGGGAGCGACGGTCGCGACGCTGATGAGCGAGGCGGAGCGCCTGTCGGCTTCGCTGATCGTGCTCGGCAGCCACGGTCACGGCCGCATCTACGATCTGGTGGTCGGCAGCGTAGCGGAAGGGGTCGTTCGCGCGTCGGCACTGCCGGTCCTGCTCGTGCCCGCGCAACGCGCCACTTGAAATCACATCATGTAAACCGGCATTGTTAGCAAGGCCCGCCGCGCCACGGTCGGGTGAATCCAATCCCACAGCGGGTTAGTCCAGCACACTATCGGGGCGCGGCGGCCTCTCCTCAGGCGGAGCAATGACCAGTCGCTCGCTGCAGCGTCGCCAGTTGAGCCGCTCGAAGATCGATCTCTTCGTCGAGTGCCCACGCTGCCTGTATCTCGATGTCGCGCGCGGGATCCCGAGACCGAGCGGCCCGCCATTCACGCTTAATAATGCGGTCGATACGCTCCTGAAAGCGGAGTTCGACCGCTATCGCGCGGCCGGCGAGCCGCACCCGCTGTTCGAGGAAGCGGGCCTCGATGCCGTCCCGTTCGCGCATCCGGAACTCGACAAGTGGCGCCAGAATTTCACCGGCGTGCGCTGGACGGACGATCACACCGGCTGGACCCTGTTCGGTGCCATCGACGACCTCTGGCAGGCGGCCAGCGGCGAGCTGATCGTCGCGGATTACAAGGCGACGTCGCGCAAGGAGACGCCGACCACCGGCGGGCTCTATCCGTCCTACCAGCGGCAGATGGAGGTCTACCAGTTCCTGGTGCGCCGCCAGGGCTTCGAGGTCAGCGACAGGGGCTGGTTCGTCTACGCAAACGGCGACAGCAGGGCGGGGGAATTCCGCGGCACCCTCAGGTTCTCGACCCACATGGTGCCCTACGACGGCGACGACGAATGGGTACTGGACGCATTCAAGCGAGCGGTCGCGACCGTCGGCGCCGGCACCGTGCCGGAGGCCGGCGAGGACTGCGCATGGTGCCGCTATGTCGGTGCCGCCGGGGGCGCCGATCGCTGACGGCCGCTCAGGTCGGGCTCAACAGGTAAGTCAGCAGCTGTTCCAGGAAATGGGCATTCCCGGTCAGCTTGTCATGCTGCTCGCAGAAGAAGAATGACTTGTCGAATTCGATGTCGGCATGTCCTCTCCGCGAGGCGGAAAGTTCGAGCGGGTGCTCGCCGAGCAGCGATGCCTTCGTGACGCTTCCGTCGCCCGGTTCGTACATCAGCCTGTCGTAGTCGATGCCGCGTAATGGCTTCTGGATCTGCTCGGGTATCAGCCGGACCACCGAAGCGCCAGGCACCTCCTCCATCACCAGGCGGGCCGGTGTCGGCAGGCAATCTCCGCCGAGCAGGAGCGGCTCGATGAGCCGCACGTCTCCGACCGGTACGTCGAGCGACCAGACGAAGCGCCGTGCGCGCTCGAGGTGCTTCCTGAAATAGCGCTCGAATACGTCCGGCGCCGGCCAGATATCGGGATGCCTTGCGATCCTGCGCCGCACATTGCTGTCGAACACCGACCATCCGAATCGGCGCCACACCTCCACGTCGAATTGATCGAGGCGCAAAGGTGCGCCGCGCATCGTCGCGATCCAGTTCGACTGCGGATGCGGAAACAGCTGGTACGTGGACGGCATCGTCACGACGCCCACATTGGGCAGGCGCGACAACCCGACCTGATACCCGTTCAGGAAGTAATGGATCGCGCTCACGGAGCCTTCGTTCGGCGTGCCGACGAGCACGACGCGGCGCAACTTGCGCGCGCCAGCGCCGGTGACCGGGAAGTAATTCCCCTCCAGCACATCGGCAGTGCCGTAGCGCTCGTAATAGCGCACGACCAGCCCGCCCATGCTGTGCGCGATCACGTCCACGCGCAGTTCCGGGTCGCCGTAGTCGCGCCGGATCTGCTCGATCAGCGCGTCGAGCGCGCGCACCGTGACGATGTTGTCCTGGCGCCAGTCGTAGGCAAAGGTATAGAACTGCGCATCGCGGCCGGTCGCCGCCTCGCCGGGATGGCCGCGTTTGTAGCCACCGATCTCCTGCAGCGCCCGGACGACCTTGCCGTAGAAATCCAGGCCGACGGCGCCGTCGAACAGGCCGGTCGCGACCAGGCCGTCGTCCTTCGGCTCGAGCGTGGCCGGGTCGATGCGCAGCGCAAGGTTCAGGTACCCGCTGGTCAGCAGCTTCCGCGTGCTGCCGGGCCAGGATTCCACGCCGGTCTTCCGGTCGGCCAGCCGCGAACCCATCAGCCCGGGGATGATGATCACCGGCACCTGCTGGCCTGACGGCAGCATGCTCCTGCGAAAGGCGCACCAGGCCCGGGCGTCGGGTAGGTCGCGCAGCCGCCGAGGGCCAGCGCGAACAGCAGGAATGAGGTAGTTGCGGCGTTTGCGCGCATCGTCACAGGTAGCACCGGCATGAGCGGGCAGGTGCCGGCGCCTCAGGCGGATGGCAGCGCCTCGTCGCTCGCAAGCGCCGCAGCCTTGCGCGGCTCGATGACCGGCGGCAGCAGCTTGTACATCACGGGCGTCACCAGCCGGGCGAGCAGCGTCGAGCTGATGAGCCCGCCGATGATGACGATTGCGAGCGGCGAGTAGAGGCCGGAGCCCTGGATCGCGAGCGGCGTCAGGCCGCCGATCGCCGTCAGCGAGGTAAGGAGGATCGGCAGGAAGCGCACTTCGCCGGCCTCGGCGATCGCGTCGTCGAGCGCCTTGCCGCCGGCGCGCAGCTGGTTCGTGAAATCCACGAGCAGGATCGAGTTCTTTATCTCGATGCCGACCAGCGCGATCATGCCGATCATGGACGTGAACGACAGCGTGTAGCCTGTCAGGAACAGCCCGACGAGGCCGCCGGTGATGCCGAGCGGCACGACGCCGAACACGATCAGCATCGAGCGGAAGCTGCCGAACTCGAGCACCAGCACCGCGAGGATCCCGAACACCGCGATCAGCATCGCGACGCCGAGGCCGCCGAAGCTTTCCTGGCGGGCCTGGAGGTCGCCGGCGGCGACATAGTGGTAGCCCGGTGGCCAGGCCATTGCGTCGAGCTTCGCGATCACCCGGTTCGTCAGCTCGTCGGTTTCGTACCCGGTGGCGGGGTGTGCGGTCACGGCGACGGCGCGCTCGCGGTTGTAGCGCTTGATGACGCTCGCAGCGCTGCGGAACTGCGGATCGATGATCTGGGCCAGCGGCACCTGGCGGCCAGTCAGCGACGAGACCTGCACGGACTGCAGCATGTCGAGCGTCGGGCGCGGCCCGATCGGCAGGCGCAACGTGATGTCGTATTCGTCGCCGTCCGGCTCGCGGAACTGGCCGGCGGCGAGGCCGGCGATCGCGAGCCTGACCGTGCGGTCGGCCTCGATCGTGGGAATGCCGAACATCGCGGCTTTCTCCGAATCCACGTGCAGGTCGATATCGGTGCGCGGCAGGCGCAATGGATTGACGACGTCGCGCGTGCCCGGGGTCTCGCGGATCAGCTTCTCGACGTCTGCGGCGAGCGCCCGCAGCGTCTCCATGTCCGGGCCGAACACGCGGATCTCGATCGGCGCGACGATCGGCGGGCCGTTCTCGAACTGGTGGATGGAAATGCGCGCGGCCGGGTAGGCGGCGAACTCGGCCCGCAGTCCGTCCAGCAGTTTTTCCGTCTTCACCGGGTCGTAATGCTCGACCTCCGCGAACACTTCGGCGAGGTTGGCCGCCGAATTGCGCGACAGCACGTTGTAATAGATGCGCGGGTTCTCCTGCCCGAGATTCGAGAACCACCAGCGGATTCCCTTCGTATCCGCCAGCTTCTGCTCGACGAAGCGCAGCGCCTTGTCGGTTTCCGCGAGGCTCGCGCCGTCCGCGGTCTCGATGCGCACGCGGAACTGCGGGATGTCGGCGGTCGGGAACATGCTGAAGCCGATCCACGGCACGAGCAGCAGCGCGAGCGCGAAGACGCCGAGCGCCGATGCGAGCGTCGTACGCGGCCGCGCGAGGCCCCAGCGCAACGCCGGGCCGTAGATCCCGTGGATGCCGCGCATCAGTGCGGCGAGCACGCGCTCGGCGAGGTCGTCGGCGCCGTCGAGCAGCGCATGGAGCTTCTTGAGCGGCGCGGCGAGCCAGGGCTGGCGCGGCTCCCGGCGCTTCTCGCCGCGCAGCAGGCGGCTCGCCAGGAACGGGATGATCGTGAGCGCGATGAAGAGCGAGGCCAGGATGGTGAACAGCACGGCCGCCGGCAGCGAGCGGATGAAGTCTCCGGCGCCTTCCGGCAGGAACAAGAGTGGCACGAAAGCGAGCAGCAGGGTCGCGGTGCAGCCGAGCACGGCGAGCCAGATCTGGTCGGTCGCCGCGATTGCAGCCTGCAGCCGCGGCACTCCCTGGCGCACATTGCGCGCAATGTTCTCGACGACGACGATGGAGTCGTCCACCAGCAGGCCGAGCGCGACGACGAACCCGGCGATCGACAGCTGGTTCAGCGAAAAGCCGACGAAATAGAGCGCTGCCAGGCCCATCGCGAGCGACAGCGGGATCGAGATCATCACGATGCCGGCGGCGCGCAGGCCGAGCGGCAGCAGAGTCAGGATCACGAGCCCGATCGCGATCGTGAAGTCCACCTGCAGCCGGGACAGGCGGCGGTCCACGTTGGACGACTGATCGAAGCCGCGTTCGAGGCGCACATTCGACGGGAGGCCGCCCTCGAACTGGGGCAGACGCGCATAAATCGCATCGCGCACCGCGAATACGTTCTGGTTGTCCTTCATGCTCGCGGTGACGAACACGGCGCGCGTGCCGTTGTAGCGGCCGATGTAACGCTCCTCCTCGGCGCTCCAGGACACGTCCGCGAGGTCCCGGACATGCACTACCCGGCCGGCCCGCGCATTGACGACCGTGTTGCCGATCTGGTCGAGGGACTCGTAGCTGCCGGAAGTCTTCAGGTTGTAGCGCCGCATCCCGACGTCCACCGCGCCGCCCGGGATGCTCGCGTTCTCGCCCTGGATCGCGGCGATCACCTGCCCGAGCGTGACATTCGCTGCGGCGAGGCGCTCGAGGTCGATCGCGACCCGCACTTCCGGCTTCGGATAGGCCCAGGTATCGGCCCGCCGCACGCCGGGGACCGTCTCGATCAGGTCCTCGAGGCGCTCGGCCTGCTTGCTGAGCAGGTGCCAGTCGGCGTCGGGGCTGACCAGCGCGAACTGCACGATGTTGACCGTGCCGGGCGTGAATTGCCGCACGTCGACGGAAACCACGCCGGCCGGCAACGTCGGCCGCACGACATTTACTTCGCGGATGACTTCGTCGTACTTGCGGTCCGGATCGACACCGTAGACGAACTCGATCTCGATCAGCGCGAGGCCATCGAGCGCCGTGCTGGTCAGTTTCTTGACGTCGTCGAGCTCGGCGAGCGCATCCTCGATCGGGTCCACGACCAGTCGTTCCACATCCTCGGGATCCGCGCCCGGGTAGCGCACCTGGACCAGCGAGCCCGGGAATTTCAGCGACGGGTCCTCGGCGCGCGGGATCGCGCCGAGCGCCCAGAGCCCGGTCGCGATCAGGAGCGCAAACACGACCAGCGTGAACTGCCAGCGGTGGACCGAGAACGACCAAAGGCTCATGCCAGGACCTCAGTCGCCGCCGAGCACGCGCACGGCAGCGTCATCGTCGAGCCAGGCGGCGCCTTCGGTGACAACGCGATCGCCGACGGCAAGGCCCGTGACGATCTCGATGCGATCGCCGAGCAGGCGGCCGGTCTTCACGGCGACGCGCTTCGCGTGGCCGCCGTCCGCAACGACGAAAACGAGTGCAGCGCGGCCATCGGCTTCGAGGATGGCCGTGACCGGCACCACCGGCACGCTCGAGTTGTCCTCGTCCGCAATGACGACCTTGGCGACGAGGCCCTGCACGAACCGCTCGCCCGCCGGATCGACGGCCAGCTTCAGTTCGTAGGTGCCGGTCTGCGGGTCGGCGGCGGCGGCGATCTCGGTGACGGTTGCATTGAATTTCCGGCCGGGGAAGGCGTCGAGCGTCACCTCGGCCTTCGTGCCCGCGCGAACCCGGACGACGTCGCGATCCGACAGGGCCGCGCGCACGATCCAGCCGCCGCCGGTGTTGCCGACGACCAGCACGGGCTGGCCGGCGGCGACCAGTTCGTCCGGCTCCGCGAGGCGCCTCTGGACGACGCCGTCGCCGGGCGCCTCGATGCGCGCATGGCGCGCATTGAAAAGCGCGGAGCGCAGTCCGGCCGCCGCGACGGAGCGCGCCGTCTCGAGATCCTCGACCTGCTCGCGGGTCGCAACCTCATCGGCGAGCAGCGCCCGCCCGCGCTCGAGGTCGCGCGCAGCCTTGTCGGCGAGCGCCTGCGCCTGGGCGACCGCGGAGGCGACTTCGTCGTCGGCGAGGGTCGCCAGCAGCTGGCCACGCCTGACGCGATCGCCCTGCTCGACAGTGATCGAGCGGATCATGCCGCCGGTCTTGAAGGCGAGACGGACCTCGTCTGCCGGAGCGACGACGCCGATCGCGCGCAATGCCTCCGCGGCCGAGGCGGTCTCGACCGTGGCGACGCGCACGGGGGCTGCTTCCGTGGCGGCCTTGGTATCGGCTCCATCGCCGCAGGCCGTGAGGCCGAGCATCGCGATGAACGCCAGGTTCCTGATCATCATGGTTGCTGCTCCACGCCGCCGATCGCGTATTCCACCTGCGCGAGCGCGGCCAGCGCATCAAAGCGCGTGACATTGCCGTTCAACCGCGCCTCGGTCAGCGCGCGCTGGGCATCAAGGTATTCGGCCGGCGACACCTGACCGAGGTCGCGCTTCTTCGCGACGATCGCAAAGGCGGCCGCCGCCGCGTCGGCGCGCCGGCTGGCGGTCGCGAGCGAAGCCTCGGCGACCTCCAGGTCCGTGACCGCTTCGTGCACTTGCATGCGGATCTGCTGCTCGGCGAGCGTGCGGCCCGCCACCAGCTCAGCGCTCCTGGCGCGGGCGGCGCGCACCGATGCCCGATCGCCGCCGCCGCTGAAAATATTGAACCGCACGATCACGGAAGCCATCACGTACGGGTCCTGGTCGCTGTAGTCCCATTCGCCGCCCTGGGTGCCGGCATCGACGGCGAGCGCCACCTGCGGCTTGAATGCGGCTTTCGCGATGCGTTCGGACTCGCCGGCCGCCGCAACGCCGGCCTCGAGCTGGTGCAACTCGGCGCGCCGCTCGAGGGCCGCGTCTTCGAGCTGCAGAGCGGCCGCGGCCGCGCCGGAAGGCCGCGGAATGCGTGCCGCGAGCCGCGGCAGGTCCGCATCGGTCACGGAGGCCGCTTCGAGTTCGCGTGTCAGCGGCGCATTGCAGAGCAGGTTGACGTAGCGCAGCGCCAGCGATTCCGTGGCGCGCACGCGTTCCAGGTTCTGCTGGACCTGGAGCCGGTCGGCTTCCGCGCGCAGCACCAGGTCGCGCGTGACCTTGCCGTTGCGGAACAGGCTGTCGTTGACCCGTTCGTTCTCCTTCGCGAGTTCGAGCGTGGCTGCCAGGATCCCGACCGCCTCGCGCGAAGCGAGCCAGCGGTAATAGGCCTGGCGGACGTCGCGCTCGAGCTGCAGGCGGTAGGCGTCGAGGCCGTAGCGCGCGGCGTCGTAGCCGTAGGCGGCCTGGCGGCGCGCCGCGCCGATGCGCGCGTCGTAGAGCGGCTGCGAGAGCCGCAGCACGGAATCCTGCTCACGCTCGCGCAGGAAGCTGAAGCTCTGGTTGGCGATCGGCGTGAATGGCGCAGGCTGGCCGGAAGCCGCGAGCAGTGCATTCAGCGAGCTGTAGACGGGATTCAGCAGGTCGCCGACAGGCAATTCGATCTCGCGTCCGCCGTCCGCGCGCGAGTAACGCAGCTGCAGGTCGAGCGTCGGCAGGAAGCGCGCGCGCGCCATGTCGAGCGCGGCAAGGCGCTGGTCCACGCCCGCCTGGACGGCGGTCAGGCCGAGATTGGACTCGAGGGCCTCGGCAACCAGCGCGTCGGTGACGCGCAGGACAGCGGGCGCATCAGGGGCGGTGGCGGCCCTTGCTGCGAGCGGCAGCGCGAGCGCGACTGCGAAGAGAAAACGAATGGCTGTCGAATACCTGGACATCAGTCGATCCATGACCGGGGGAAATCAACTCTCTGCCTTCGCCGCGAGCATGTAGCGCAACATCGCGAACGATCCTTCCATCAGCTGCGGGACGGCGACGCCATGGCGCGCGATCTCCTCAGTCTTGTTCGTGCCGATCTGGATCAGGCCGTGCGTGAACGCCCACAACATCACGCAGACCTGCGCGGGGTTGCCGATGTCCTTGCGGATCGAGCCGTCGGCCTGTCCATTCACCAGCGCCTGGACAATCACCGCTATCACCGCGTCGCCCGCTGCGGCGCAGGCGTCGTCGGTCGGCTGGCCCGCAGCCTGGTGCGCGTGGAAACGGCTACAGGCATCGAAGCGATACGGCAACTCCTGCTGGAACTGCACGTAGGCGCGGCCGATGGACTGCACCTTGTCGAGTCCGGCCTTGTGCGCGGCAGCCGCCGCGACGAAGCGCTCGCGCAGGTCGGCGAGCGCGCGCTCGGCGATCGCGAGCAGCAGGTCGTTCTTGTCCTGGAAGTAGACGTAGATCAGCGCACGCGAGAGGCGCGCTCTCTTCGCGACGCGCTCCATCGTGACCGTGTCCCAGCCGACTTCGGCGTAGAGCAGCTCGGCCGCGTCGACGATCTCGGCGCGGCGCCGTTCCTTCTCTTCTTCGCGACGTTCGGCGACGTATGACACCGGCTCAGTCTAGGCGTACGTTGACAAAGTGTCAACGGATCAACATGTGCCTAACGTGATTGAAAAGATTCAGAAAATCCAATTATTTTAAAGACTTACGGAACGAGACTGATTGGAGCCGGTCAACAGGTTCCATGCAAAGGCGCTTCCTCCAACGCCGCACTGCGCCCTGGTTCCTCGCCTGCGCGGTCGCGTTCCCGGTGCTCGCATCGGCGGCAGAGGGCGGCTCCGGCCAGGTCACGGTGCGGGTCCTGCACGAGACGGCCCCGGTTCGCGGCGCGGTCGTCGAGAGCGGGGCGACGCGTGCCATCACCGACGTCCGGGGCGAAGCGCAACTGACGCTCGCCGTCGGCAGCGAGACGATACGGATTGAACGCGAGGGATTCGGCCCCGTATCCGTCGAAGTCGAGATTCTGGCGGCCGGCAATCCGCCTGTTGTCGCACAGCTTCAGGAGGAGTCGCTGGAGTCGCAGGTGGTCGTCGTGACCGGGACGCGCTCCGGAACCGTGGTCGGCGACCAGCCCATCCGCGTCGAGGCGGTGCCGGAAGAAGAGATCGAGGAAAACCTGACGATCCAGCCGGGCAATGTCAGCACGCTCTTGAACGAACTCGCCGGTGTGCGCATGGAATCCACGGCGCCGGGCCTCGGAGGCGCGGCCCTGCAGATGCGCGGCATGCCAGGACGACTCACCCAGGTCCTTTTCGACGGCTTGCCGCTCGCCGGCCCGGAGTCGGGCGGATTCGGCCTGTTGCAGACGCCACCGCTCGACTTGAAGCGGGTCGAGGTGATCAAGGGTGTCGCATCGGCACTGTACGGCGGCTCCGCGCTCGGCGGCGTGCTGAATCTCGTATCGATGCCGCCGGGCGGCGATCCGCAACTGCTCGTCAATCGCACTTCGCGCGAAGGAACCGACGCCGCGGGCTTCGTGACAGGTTCGCTGTCGCCGCACTGGGGCTACACGCTTTCCGCCGGCGCCAATCACCAGGGACGCCAGGACCTGGACGACGATGCCTGGGCGGACCTCGCGCGCTATCAGCGATACACTTTCAGGCCGCGCTTCTTCTTCGATGACGGATCGGGGCGCACGCTCTTCATGACGGCCGGTATCGTCGATGAGGATCGCACCGGCGGATCGATGCCGGGTCAGACCCTGCCGGACGGCTCGACGTTCGTCGAGGCGCTGCATACGACGCGCATCGACGGCGGCGCCATCGGCCGGATACCGCTCGACGGCGGCCGGATTTTGAGCGCGCGCGTTTCGGCGACGGTTGCCGATCACGATCGGCAGTTCGGCGACGACCGGATCCAGGATACGCAGACGACGCTCTTCGGCGAGACGACGCTGAGCGGCCGCGCGCGGGGGCATTCCTGGGTACTCGGCGCGGCAGTCGGGCAGGACCGGTTGCAGGCCGGCGATGCCCCGGGCGTCGGCTACACCTACACCGTGCCCGCAATTTTCGCGCAGGACGAATTTGCGCCCGCCGACTGGGTGATCCTCGCTGCGAGCGGTCGCATCGATGCGCACAGCGATTACGGAACGTTCTTCAGTCCACGGCTTTCTGCTGTCTTCCTGCCGGCGCAACGCTGGACGGTTCGCACGTCGATCGGCACGGGTTTCGCTGCGCCGACGCCATTCGTCGACGAAATCGAATCCACGGGCCTGGGCGTGCTCGATCCGCTGACGGGACTGCTGGCCGAGCGCGCCGCGAGCGCCTCGGTGGATGCGCAATGGGCCGCGAATGGCTGGGAAGCGAACCTGAGCCTCTTCGGGTCGGAGATCCGCCATCCGCTCGAAGTCGTTCCGTCATCGACTCCGGGCCGGCTCGCGCTGGTCAACGGCGACGGCCTGCGACGCGCGCAAGGAGCCGAGGCTTTCCTGCGCTATGTCGCCGGTCCGCTCCAGGTGATCGGCAGCTACACCTACCTGGACGTCACCGAAGCGGATCCGGCCGGCGGACGGCGCGCGGTGGACCGCGTGCCGCGGCAGACCGCGGAACTCGCGGCGCTCCTCGAGGACGAAGAGCGCGGCCGCATCGGCGTCGAGGTCTCCTACACGGGCCGGCAGAACCTGATCGACAATCCGTACCGCACATCGGGTCCGTCCTACGTGGAGGTCAACGCACTGGCCGAGATTCGATTCGGCGAGACGGCGATCTTCCTGAACGCGATCAATCTGACGAATGTGCGCCAGGCTCACTTCGACCCGCTGCTGCTGCCGGCACCCGGAGCGGGCGGGCAGCGAATCACCGAATTGTGGGCGCCGGTCGAAGGCCGCGTATTCAACCTCGGCCTGCGGCTGGAATTCTGAGGCCGGCGGGTCAGCAGACGCGGTTGCGCTGACGGCCCTCGCTGAAGGCCGCGACATTCAACGCAAGTTCGTCCAGGCAGCGCTGCCGCGCCTCGCGCGCGGCCCAGGCGATGTGCGGCGTCAATATCAGATTGGGAATGCCCGGATCGAGCAGGGGATGGCCCGGCGGCGGCGGCTCGCGCTCCAGCACGTCGATGCCGGCACCGCCGAGACGGCCGATCTTGAGCGCCGCGGCGAGGGCCGCGGCGTCCACGAGCGCGCCGCGCGCGGTGTTGATCAGGATCGCATCGGGTTTCATGAGCGCGAGGCGCGCCGCACCGATCAGGCCGCGCGTCGCATCGGTCAGCGGGCAATGCAGCGACAGCACGTCGAGCCCTGGCAGCATCGCGTCGAGATCGGCTCGTCCCTCCTGTGGCGCGCCGCCGGGACGATTTGCGATCGCGATTTCCATCCCAAACGCCGCAGCCGTGCGTGCGACGGCATGCCCGAGCGTCCCGTAGCCCACGATGCCGAACACGCGTCCCTGCAGTTCGCGGATCGGGTAGGGGAAGGTCGAGAACTGCCCGGCCTGCTGCCAGCCGCCGGCGCGCACCAGGGCGGAGTAGTCGTGGAGGCGATGCGTCAGCGCCAGCAGCATCGCGAAGACGTGCTGGACGACGGACTGGGTGCAGTAGTCCTGCAGGTTGCAGACCGCGATGCCCCTCTCGCGCGCCGCGGCAAGATCGACGTTGTCGACGCCGGTCGCGGTCAGCCCGATCAGCTTCAGTTCCGGCGCCGCCGCGATCGCCGCGCGGCCGATGATCGCCTTGTTGGCGAACACGACTTCGAAGCCGGCGATGCGCCCCGCAACCTGCTCCGTGGATGTCTGCTGGTGGAGCATGAGCCCGGGGACGAGGCGCTCGAGCGCGGCCGTATCGAGGTCGCCATTGCTGACCGTGCCGAAATCCAGGAACACCGCACGCATCGCGTCAGTCGCGGAAATTCTTGAACTGCAGCGGCCGGTCGAGGCCCGCCTTGCGGATCAGTGCCATCGCCGCCTGCAGGTCGTCGCGCTGCTTGCCGGTCACCCGCAGCTGGTCGCCGAGTATCGAGGCCTGCACCTTCAGTTTCGAGTCCTTGATCAGGCGCTGCAGCTTGCGGCCGCTGTCGGCGTCGATGCCATGGCGCAGGACGAGTGGCTGGGTGGCCGCGTTCAGCGCAATCTGCGGTTCGCCCGGCTCGAGGCAGACGATGTCGATGCCGCGCTTCGTGAGCTTCAGCTTCAGCATGTCGAGCATCTGCTTCAGCTGGAAGTCCACCTGGGCATGCAGCGTGATCAGGTGATCGCCGAGCTCGAAAGTTGCGCCGGTGTCCTTGAAGTCGAAGCGCTGCGATACCTCGCGGTTGGCCTGGTCCACGGCATTGGCGAGTTCGTGGGAGTCGATCTCGGAGACGACGTCGAAGGAGGGCATGCTATGCCGGCTCCTTCAGCAGGCCTTCGACGAAGGCGGTGAGCTCGCGGTTCTGCTCCTCGTAATGGGCGCCGGTCGCGGGTCCGCTGAATCCCGCGTAGGTTCGCCGGATCTTTCCCTGGCGATCGATGACAAAGAGCGTCGGGTAGGCGGCGAAAACCTTGAGCTGCGGCAGCTGCTTCAGCACGCCGTCGTCGCTCGTGGTCCCGGCGACCAGCACCGGATAATCGATCGAGAATTTCTGCGCGAACGAGCGCGCGGCGGCCGAAGCGCTCGCGAAATCCGGCGTGTATTCGAACATCAGCTGGATGACTTCGAGTCCCTCGGCGCGGCGGCTGGCGAGCAGCTGGCGCAGGAACACCGCTTCGTCGTGGCAGTTCGGGCACCAGCTGCCGCCGATCGTGATCAGCACGACCTTGCCGGCGAAGCGGCCGCCCGGATAGGTGACCGGACTTCCATCGAGGTCCGGAAAGGTAAATGCGAGGCCCTGCACGCCGGGCCGGAGGACGGTCATCTTCGTCTGGTCTTCGAGCTTCGCGTCGGCATCGCGACGGCCGGACCAGGTCTCGTGTGAACCGCCGCCGGTGTGGAAATCCCCGGACAGCGTGCCGTCGGATCCCAGCCGGCCGAGGTAGAGATAAGCGCTGCCGCCGTCGAAGCGCGACAGGAACAAGGTGTCGCCGCGCGCCTCACCCGCGATGTAGCGATCGTCGCCGCTCGCGCGCAACACGGTGCCGGTCACCTCGTGTCCCTTCTGGGTCAGTTCCGCGATTGCGGCGCTCTCCTTGCCCTCTGCATCGCGGAAGGTCAGCGCCCAGCGGCCCGAGAAATCCCGCGGTTCCGCTTCCGGCTTCGGGAAAAAACGCCAGCCCTGGCCCGGCATCGCGACGACACGCACGCTCCTGATCACGCCGTGCGGGCGCAGGAACTCGACCGTCCCCTCGAAGCGCGCATCGACGAAGCGCGCATCGAGCCGGTGCGGATAGCCCGGCATCTGCATCGTCAGGTGATTGCCGTCGAGGCGCACGTCGGGAACGCGCACGCGCTCGGGCCCGTTGACGAGCCACGCGACCAGCACGCCGTTCTCGCGCGTCAGTTCGAGGCCGAAGGGCAGGTCGCCGCCCGCGACCGACAGCACGGCGCGGTATTGTCCGAGCGGCGCATCGCCGGCCGCCGCGGGTTCGCTGCCGGGCCCGCAGGCGGCGAGGCTCGCCGCCACGAGCGGAATGGCGATCCATGCGAGCCAATGCCGCGGCACCTGCGTCATCTCCGGGCTAGAGCGTCGAACCGGAGCGCGGGAAGCCGTCGGCGCCCGCGCGCCAGGGCTCCCAGGCGATCGCGATGCGACCCACGGCGATGTCCGACTTGCGGGGCGCGATGCTGATGCGCGTCAGCCCGACGCCGGCGGGATCGAGCGATGCCGTCAGTTCCGCAGCCTCCTGTTCGATCTGGCGCATCAGCCCGTCGCGCTCGGCGGTCAGCGCTTCGAGGCTCTCGCCGGCGCGCGTGACGTCGCCGCGCTCGCCGAATACGCGCCCGGCGGAGCGCGCCGCGGAACCGGCGCGCGTCGTCGCCATGCTCCTGCCGCCGAATATCGCACCGAGCACCGAGGTCCCGATATTGATCATCGTGTCCAGCTTGCGCTGCGAATATTGCGACTGCTCGCGCGCTACGCGGTCCTGGGCCGTGCGCAGGCGATCGTCCAGCGACTTGAGCTTGGCGGCATAGCGCTCGCGCAGCTTCGCCACCTGCTCGTCCCTGTATTCGCGCAGCGTGTGGGAGAGCCGCGTGCGAAAGTCGCCCTCGCTCTCGCCGGGATTCGACGTGAGCTTCGGCATCTTGCAGGAGAGCAGCTCGACGGCGCCGTTCTGGTACAGGTGCGCTGCAAGCGAGCGGGTCCATTCTTCGTGGTTTTTCGCGTTCAGCGCAGAAGCCGGAAGTTCCCCGAATCCGGCCCCATCCACCGGTCCCGGCGCCAGCACCGGATCGAGGTTCGGGATCGTCGCGGCCTCCGACCAGGCCGGCGCGCCGTCGGAATCTCCGAGCGGCGCAAGGAGCGCTAGCTTGCTCCAGGCATCGACGCCCGAGGCCTTGTCGGCGTAATGCAATTCGGCCGTCGCGACGACTTTGGGCCGATAAGTCAGTTCGCCCGCACCCGGCTTGGCGGCGAGGAACACTTCCTGGACACCGGCCGGCAGCACCGGTCGCGCGGTGGAAGCCTGGGCGGCCTTCACTTCGGGCGCGGCCGGTGCGGTCGCCGCGGGCCTGCGTCCCTCCATCAGGCGCGTGATTTCCGGCAGCGTCAGCGGCCCGCGCAGGTAACTGAGCGCCCAGCGCGTGCGGAACAACAGCGGATCGTCTTCACTGGCCTTGCGCATCAGGAACACGCGCGGGCCGATGCCGGCCATCAGCTTCTCGAGCGTCGCGCGGTCGAAGTCCACGCCCGCGAGCGCACTCGACAGGCCGTCGATGACGCGTTGCTGGTCGCGCTCGGTTTGCAGCCGCCCGATGAACCAGGTGCCCGCGTTGGACAGGCCCTTGTAGTCGAGGTCCACTGGATTCTGGGTCGCGAGCAGCACGCCGAGCCCGAAGGCGCGTGCCTGCTTCATCAGCGTCAGCATCGGCAGCTTCGACGAGGGCATTGCGGTCGGCGGGAAGTAGCCGAAGATCTCGTCCATGTAGAAGAGGGCGCGCAATGCGCCCGTGCCGGACTGACGGCGCATCCAGGCGACCAGCTCGTTCAGCAGCAGTGTCACGACGAACATGCGCTCCGCATCGGTCAGGTGCGCGATCGAGACGATCGAGATGCGCGGCTTGCCTTCCGCGGTGAACAGCAGGCGCTGGATGTCGAGCGCTTCGCCCTCGAGCCACACGCCGAAGCCGGGCGATGCGAGCAGGTTGTTGATCGCCATCGCGAGCTCGAGCCGGTCCTTCGCCGGATAGAAGGTCTCGACGTCGAAAACGCCGACCTTCTCGAAGGGCGGTTTCTGGATCGCGCCGATGAGGCCCGCGAGATCGAGCGCATTGCCCTTGCTCCAGGCGGCGTCGACGATGCCGGAGAGCAGGATGTGCTCGCGGCTCTTCAGCGGATCCGCGGCGACGCCGACGAGACCGAGCAGGCCCGACACGGAGGCCGAGATGCGATCGCGGTTGCCGGCGGGGTCGCTGCCCACGCCGCTGCTACTAGCAGGCGGCGGCGCGAAGGAACGCAGGATCGACAGCGGCAGGCCGGCGGTGCTGCCGGGCGTGTAGACGGCTATATCCACGGAGTCGCGGAATTTCCGGATGCGCTCGCCGTCCTCGCCCCATTCGGCGAGGCCCTTCTTCCAGGTTTCGGCGGTCCTGGCAGCCAGGTCGTCCGGCGAGATGCCCTTGCGCGTCGCTTCACCGGCATCGATCCAGGGACGGAACTCGGCCGGAGTCAGGCCGGGGAAGGTCAGCATCAGGTTCGCGATGTCGCCCTTCGGGTCGACCACGAGCGCCGGGATGCCGTCGAGCGCGGCTTCTTCCAGGATGCTGATGCAGAGGCCGGTCTTGCCGCTGCCGGTCATGCCCACGCAGACCCCGTGCGTCGTCAGGTCGCGCGAGTCGTACATCAGGGGCTCGGCGGCAAGCGAGTCCTTCTGCGGGTCGTACTCGCGGCCGATATAGAACGCGCCCAGCTTTTCGAAATCGCTCATCGGGTTCTCCTGCGCGATTATACGCACGCGTGAACCGTGCTAACTTTGCAATTCGATGCGTCCCGAAGTCCATCCTTTCATGCATGAGCCGACTTCGACATGGACCTATGTCGTTGCGGATCCCGGCACGCGCGCCGCGGTCGTCATCGATCCGGCGCTCGACTACGACATTCATTCCGGGCGCTGCTGGACGGCGGCGGCGGACGAACTCATCGCGTTCGTCCGCAAGGAGCGCCTGAAGGTCGAGTGGGTCCTCGAGACGCATGCCCACGCCGACCACCTGAGCGCGGCGCCGCACATCAAGGCGGCGCTCGGCGGGCAGATCGCGATCGGCGAGGGGATCCGCCAGGTGCAGCGCACGTTTCGCGACGTGTACAACCTCGGGTCCGGATTCCCGGTCGACGGCCGCCAGTTCGACCGCCTGCTGGCAGACGGCGAGGAATTCCGTATCGGCTCGCAGACGCTCCGCGCTCTCGCGACGCCCGGGCATACGAGCGACAGCCTGAGCTACCTGATCGGCGACGCCGTGTTCGTCGGCGACTCGATCTTCATGCCGGACGGCGGCACGGCGCGCTGCGACTTCCCGGGCGGCGACGCGGCGCTCCTGTTCGCGTCCATCCGCCGGCTCTACGAGCTGCCGCCGGAGACGCGCGTCTTCGTCTGCCATGACTATTCTCCCGGCGGGCGCCAGCCGCTTTGCGAAACGACGATCGCCGCGGAGCGTACCGGCAACATTCACCTGCGGGATGGCGTCAGCGAGGCGGATTTCATCGCATTGCGGACCAAGCGCGATGCCGGGCTCGCCGTGCCGAAGCTCCTGTACCCGGCCGTGCAGGTCAATATCCGCGCCGGCCAGCTGCCGGAACCGGAGGCCAATGGCCGCCGGTACCTGAAAATGCCCCTGACCGAGCCCCCGGCTTGACCTGCCTGGCGGCTTGACCAGCGCACGGCCGCGAGCCGATACTGGCTTTGTGACTTACGCCTATCCGATTGCCGCCGATCTTGGCTGGTGGTGGCGCCGCTCCAGGGAGTGGGCGCTGGTCGCGTAGTTTTTTTCGTTATCAATTTGGAACCAGGACCCGCCTCCGTACATGCCGGTGGTGGGTTTTTTAATGCCCATGAGCTTGCCGTTCGACATCGCAGCAGACCTCGACACGCCGGTTTCGGCTTACCTGAAGCTGCGGCCATTCCGTCCGCGCTTCCTGCTGGAGAGCGTCGAGGGCGGCGTGCGGCTCGCGCGCTATTCGTTCATCGGCTTCGGCGACTGTCTCGAAGTCCGCCTCGATGGCCGGGGCTTCGCGGTCAACGGCAGCCTGGCACCGCGGCCCGCGGGCCGCGATGAACTGCTCGCGGGCCTGCGCGCGGCGCTTGCGCGCGCGCCGCGACCGCGCCCGGACAATCACGGCCTGCCGCTGGCGGGCGGGCTCGTCGGCTTTTCCTCCTACGATCTCGTGCGGTATCTCGAGTCGCTCCCCGGCGGCGCACGCAACGGCCATGGGGTGCCGGAGGCCTGCTACGTCGCGCCAAAGTCGCTGCTCGTCTTCGACCACCTGACGCGCGGCGTGACGCTCCTGCATGACGGGGAGGAGAGCGAACGCCAGGCACTGAAGCGCGAAATCATCGCGGCGCTCTCCGGTCCGCTGCCAAAGGCGGCGCACCGGTTCCAGTATCAGCCCGCCGCTGCGAGCCTGGGCCGCGGCGAGTTCGTCGATGCGGTCGCGCGCACGAAGTCGCATATCGTCGCGGGCGACGTGTACCAGCTCGTGCTATCGGTGCGCTTCGACGGCGAATGCGAGCTCGATCCCTTCGAGGCCTATCGGGCGCTGCGGCTGCTGAATCCATCGCCCTACATGTATTACTGCGAAGCCGGTGGCGTGACGGTCGTCGGCTCCTCGCCGGAGGCGCTGGTGCGCCTGAATGGCCGACGCGCGCAGCTGCGGCCGATCGCGGGCACGCTGCCGCGCGGCGCGGACGCCGCCGAGGACGACGCCAATGCCACGCGGCTGCTCGCGGACCCGAAGGAAAATGCCGAGCACGTGATGCTGGTGGACCTGGCCCGCAACGACCTCGGCCGGGTCGCGAGCGCGGGCACGGTACGGGTCGATCCTTACCGGCTGATCGAACGCTACAGTCACGTCATGCACATCGTCAGCGGCGTTACCGGCGAGCTCGCTGCGGGCCGTGATGCCTTCGACCTGTTCGCCGCGGCGTTTCCGGCGGGAACGCTGGTGGGCGCGCCAAAGGTGCGCGCAATGCAGATCATCGACCAACTCGAGCCAGTCGGCCGCGGGCTCTACGGGGGCACGGTCGGCTACTTCGGCAGGGGCGGGGACATGGATCAGGCGATCACGATCCGCACGATGGTGTTCGCGGACGGCCGCTACAGCTACCAGGCGGGCGCCGGCATCGTCGCCGACAGCCAGCCCGAGCGCGAGCACGACGAGGTCCTCGCCAAGAGCGCCGTGCTGCGGCGCGCGCTCGAACTGGCGGAGGGCGGGTTGTGAAGCCGCGACTGCTCCTGATCGACAACTACGATTCCTTCACCTACAACCTGGTGCAGGCCTTCCTCGTGCTCGGCGCCGAGGTCCTGGTGCATCGCAACGACCGGATCACGGTCGAGGAGGCGCTTGCGATCGCGCCGACGCATCTCTGCGTATCGCCGGGACCAGGAACGCCTGCGGACGCGGGCGTCTCGATGAAGATGATCGGGGCTTTCGCGGGTCGCGTGCCGGTGTTCGGCGTCTGCCTCGGCCACCAGGCGCTGGTCGAGGTATTTGGCGGGCAGGTCGTGCGCGCTGCGCGGCTGATGCACGGCAAGACCTCGCCCGTGCTGCACGATGGCCGCGGGCTGTTCGAGGGCCTGCCGAATCCATTCGAGGCCGGGCGCTATCACTCGCTGATCGCCGAGCGCAGCCAGATTCCCGCGGAGCTCGAGGTGACGGCCTGGACTGCGGAAGGCGAGGTCATGGGTGTGCGGCACCGGACGCTCGCCGTGGAGGGCGTGCAGTTCCACCCGGAAAGCGTATTGACGCCCGACGGCCCGCGTCTGATGGCGCGATTCCTGGAAACAGGCGCCGCGAAATGAATCGCCCCGGCAAGGAAGCGCTCGATGCGCTGCTCGAGCGGCAGAATCTCGACGAGGACGCGGCCTACCAGTTGATGCTCACGCTGACCGACCCGGAAATGGCGCCCGCAATGGCAGGGGCGCTGCTCGCTGCGCTCCGGATCAAGGGGGTCACGGCGGACGAGGTGCGCGGCTTCGCGCGCGCAATGCGCTCGCTGGCGCGGCGGCCGGAACTCGCGCCGGGTGCACCGATCGCAGACCTCGTCGGCACCGGCGGCGACGGCTCGCATAGCCTCAACCTCTCGACCGGCGCCGCATTGCTCGCGGCTGCGGCCGGCGTGCGCATCGTCAAGCACGGCAATCGCTCGGTCTCCTCGCGTTCCGGCAGCGCGGACGTCCTGGAAGCGCTCGGCCTGCCGTTGCCGCTCGATGAGACGGCCGCCGGCGACTGCCTGCAACGGACCGGATTCACCTTCCTGTTCGCGCCGCATTACCACCCGGCGATGAAGGCGATCGCGCCGGTGCGCGCAGCGCTCGGCGTGCGCACCATCTTCAACCTGCTGGGGCCGCTCGCAAATCCGGCCGAGGCTCCCTACGCGGTGATCGGTGCCTGGAACCGCGACATCGCAAGGTTGATGGCGGAGTCTTTGGCAGGCATGGAAATCCGCCGCATGTTCGTCGTGCACGGCGACGACGGTTGGGACGAGCCGACACCGGCCGCTCCATTCACGCTCTTCGATGTGCGCCCGGGTTCCGTGAAGGAATCGAGACGGACCGCCGCCGATTTCGGCCTGCCGGGCTGCGCCGCTGAAGACCTGAAGGGCAGCGATGCCGCGCACAATGCCGGGCGGCTCGCGGCCGTGCTGCGCGGCGAAGAGCGGGGCGCACACCGCGATGCGCTGGTGATGGGCGCAGCGCTCGTCGCCGAAGTAACGACCCTGGCAGCTGATGCTGCTGCGGGCGCCAGACTTGCAGCCGCCGCGATCGATGACGGCCGCGCCGCGAGACTGCTGGACGGTATTGTCAGCTGGGGCCGGGAGCGCGCCCGATGAGCGGCTTCCTCGATCGCATGGCCGCCGCGAGCCGCCGCAAGACTCGACGAAGCCCGCGCCCGCGAGCCGCTCGCGGCGCTTCGCGCCCGCGCTCTCGCAACGCCGCCAGCGCCGGCATTGCGCCTGCACGGAAAATTCAATCTCATCGCCGAATTCAAGCGCCGCTCACCATCCCTCGGCCGCCTCGGCGACGACGACCTCGAAACACGCGTCACCGCCTACGCGAACGCCGGCGCCGCCGTTGTCTCCGTCCTGACCGAGCCCTCCCAGTTCCACGGCAACCTCGACCATCTCGCTGCAGCAGCAACAGTGCTGACTCCGCTCGGCATTCCGGCAATGCGCAAGGACTTCCTCGTCGACCCCTACCAGCTCTACGAGGCCCGCGCCGCCGGCGCCGGCGGCGCGTTGCTGATCGTCCGCATGCTTTCGCAAGAAAATCTGTCCGAGATGATGAACTGCGCGCGCGATCTCGGCTTGTTCGTGCTTCTGGAAGTTTTCGACCACGATGACATCGCGCGCGCCACGCGGGTGGTCGAGGTGGCCGGGTCCCCGCGAGCAAGCGACATCAGTTCTTCGGAGCGCGCGAGCGGGGAACCCGGCCGGATCCCGACCACCCGCGTGGCTTCGCCCGTGGTTCTTGTTGGCGTTAACTGCCGCGACCTGCAGACACTTGAGGTAATGCCAACACGATTCGTCGAATTGGCGTCGCAATTGCCGAATGCAGTGGTGCATGTCGCCGAGAGCGGCATCACGACGCCCGACGCCTGTGCGGAAGTCGCCCGACAAGGATATGAACTGGCGCTGGTCGGCAGCGCATTGATGACGGCAACGGATCCCGCCGGCGTCATCAAGACGATGCTCGCCGCCGGCCGGGCAGCCACATGAGCCTGCTGATCAAGATCTGCGGCGTGACGACGGAGGAGGCGGTCAACGCCGCCGTCGCCGCCGGCGCCGACGCACTCGGCTTCGTGTTTCACGGGCCGTCGCCGCGCAGCATCGAACCCGTTCGCGCAGCGGCGCTGACCGCCGCATTGTCCGCGAGCGTCCTTCGGGTCGCCGTGACGCTGCATCCGTCGCAGGCGCTGGTCGATCGCGTGCTGGCCGAGTTCGAGCCCGATGTCTGGCAGTCGGATGCCGACGACTTCGCGGGACTGGTCCTGCCGCCGACGATTGCGCGCTGGCCGGTCTGGCGCTCGGACAATGCGCCATCCGTGCCGCCGCCACGGCTGCTGTTCGAGGCGGCTGTCAGCGGCGCCGGCGCAAAGGCGGACTGGCAGGCTGCGGCGGTTCTTGCGAAGCGCTGCGGCCTGATCCTGGGCGGCGGCCTGGACGCGACGAATGTCGGCACCGCGATCGCGGCCGTGCGGCCCTACGGCGTGGACGTGTCGAGCGGCGTCGAGCGCGGGCCCGGCATCAAGGACCCGGCAATGATCCGTGCATTCATCGAGGCGGCGCGGGCCGCGGATCGGAGAACTTCAACATGACTGCAGCGATTGCGACCGGCGACACGAGGCACCTGCTCGCGGAGGAGCTGGCCGGGCATTTCCCCGATGCGCGCGGGCGCTTCGGTCCGTTCGGCGGGCGTTACGTGCCGGAAACACTGGTACCGGCGCTCGATCGCCTGCAGGAGGGCGTGGCGCGCCATCTCCATGCCGAGGACTTCCAGCGCGAATTCGCGCGCGAGCTGCACCACTGGGCCGGCCGGCCGACGGCACTCACGCGGGCGAACGGCCTGTCGCGCGAGTGGGGCGCCGAGATCTGGCTCAAGCGCGAGGACCTCGCGCATACCGGCGCGCACAAGATCAACAATGCCGTAGGTCAGGCACTGCTCGCGAAGCGGCTCGGCGCAAAGCGCATCGTCGCCGAGACCGGCGCCGGCCAGCATGGTGTCGCGAGCGCCGCAGCCTGCGCGCGCCTCGGCCTGCCCTGCGTCGTCTACATGGGCGCGGTGGACATGGAGCGCCAGGCACCGAATGTCGGGCGCATGAGGCTGATGGGTGCTGCGGTCATTCCGGTAACCAGTGGAGACCAGACGCTGCGCGCGGCGATCGACGAGGCGCTGCGCGACTGGGTCGCGGACCCGATGGGCAGCTATTACCTGCTGGGCTCGGCCGTCGGGCCGCATCCCTATCCTTACCTGGTGCGCGAGCTGCAGGCCGTGATCGGCCACGAGGCGCGCGCACAGGTGCTGTCGGCGACTGGCGCACTGCCGGACATCGCAATCGCCTGCGTCGGCGGCGGCTCGAACGCGATCGGCCTGTTCCATCCGTTCCTCAATGACGCCGGCGTTGCCTTGCTCGGCGTCGAGGCCGGCGGCCGCGGCCCCGGGCTCGGCGATAACGCAGCGACGCTCGCCTACGGACGGCCGGGCGTGTTGCAGGGCAGCTTCACGATGCTGCTGCAGGACGCGCACGGCCAGATCCAGGAAACGCACTCGGTGTCCGCTGGTCTCGACTACTCCGGCGTCGGGCCGGAGCACGCGCTGCTGCAGGCGACGGGCCGCGTGCGCTATGAGGTCGCGAGCGACGACGAGGCGCTGGCGGCGGTTGACCAGTGCTGCCGGCTGGAAGGCATCCTGCCCGCGCTCGAAAGCGCCCACGCACTGGCAGGCGCTCGCCGCCATGCCAGGGAACATCCGGGCAGCCGGATCCTGGTCGGGCTTTCCGGCCGCGGCGACAAGGACATGTCCACGTTGCAGGCGACGTTGCTCGCGGGGCGCGATTGATGCAGCCAGGGGCCGCGATTGCCGAAGCGATCCGCAGCGCCTCCTCGCACGGAAGGCCGGCGCTCGTCGCATTCATGACGGCGGGTTTCCCGAGCCGCGCGCGCTTCGCCGCGGACCTGCTGAAGATCGGCGCAGGCCGCGGATCTCATCGAAATCGGCGTGCCGTTCTCGGACCCGATGGCGGACGGCATGACGATCCAGCGCTCGAGCCGTGCGGCGCTTGCCGACGGCGTGACGCTCGACTGGATCCTCGCGGAACTCGCGACGCTCGCGACGCGGCCGCGCGCACCGCTGCTCCTGATGAGCTACCTCAATCCGCTGCTCGCCCATGGCCTCGCGAACCTGCCCGCGGAAGCGCGGGCGGCCGGGATCGCGGGCTTCATCGTTCCGGACCTGCCCTTCGAGGAATGCGCCGAGCTTCGTGCGGCGCTCGCAGGCCAGGGCATCGCGCTCGTGCAGATGGTCACGCCCGTGACGCCGCAGGCGAGGCTCGCAATGCTGGCGCGCGAATCGCAGGGCTTCGTTTACGCGGTCACGATGACTGGAACGACGGGCAAGGACGTCGCCGTGCCGGACGCGGTGCTCGATTACCTCGATCGGGTACGCGCGGCCTCAGCGGTTCCCGTCTGCGCGGGATTCGGCATCCGTCATGCGGCCCAGGTTGCGCGCCTTGCCGGTCACGCGGACGGCGTGATCGTGGGCTCGGCGCTCGTCGAAGTGCTCGAGCGCGGGGAAGACCCCGCAGCATTCCTGCGGGGTCTCGGGGCTCGCTGAGTGAGTTTCAGCGCTTGACGTAGAAGTGCGTGAAGCGATCCGTCTTGCCGCGCACGACGGGATCGAAGACGAGCTTGGTCCGGTCGTCGGTCGAGTTCCGGTATCCGTCCCAGGTCTTCTCGAGCTTGAAGCCATGACTCGAGATGTCCTTCTTCGCGAATTCCTCGTCGATGCGGTGCAGGTTCTGCGCGGCCGAGCTGCCGGAGCCCGCGGCGGCTTCGTGATCCACGATCAGCAGGTGGCCGCCCGGTTTCAGGGCGTCGTGCAGCTGGTCCAGGAAGTGGCTCGCGTCGATGGCGGGCCAGCCGTCTCCCTCGTCGACGTAGTACAGGTCGTGATAGGACATGAAGATCACGATCAGGTCGTAAGCCTTGCTGCCGAGTTTCAGGTTGGCGGTCTCGACGGTGATCTGCTCGGCGTTCGGCAGGCGGTTGCCTTCGAATCGCGTCTTGAGATCCTTGCCGGCGAAAGCGAAGTAGGGCGCGTTGTTGACGAGTCGGACATGGCCTTCCGGGCCGACGGCGCGCGCGAACAGCTCGGTCCAGTAGCCGGCGCCGCCGAACACGTCGGCGATCTTCATGCCGGTCGTGATGCCGGCGAAGCTCATCAGCTCGGCCGGGCGGTCGCGCACATCGCGCTCGCGATCCTTGTCGCTGCGCCCGGCGGCGGCAACGGCCGCGCTGATGTTGGCGGGTACGTCGGCGGCCTGCAGCGGTGCTGATACCAGGATCAACAGGGCGGCGGCAATCAGGTGGCGGCGCATGGGGGTCTCCCGGTTCAAGGCGGTCAAATGGCGATCGGTCGGACTATAGGTCCGGACAGCAAGAGGCCATCAATTCCTGCGCCGGCCGGTTGCCTGGCTGCGACGAAGCGTTCATTCGCCGCCGCCGGGCACGCCGCGACGGTAATCGAGCGGCGGCGCGCGGTCGCCCAGCATCGGCTCGTAGTGGAAGTCCGGGCCACGGCGCCGCTCGAACTCCGCCTGCGCCTTCGCGATCAGCCCGGGCTTCGTGAACAGTTCCTTTCCCATCAGCGCAAGGACCTGCGAGGCGTTTTCCATGCCCTTGTAGCCGATGCTCATGCCGCCGGCGGCCACCGCCTGCCAGCTATGCGCCGAGGTGCCGGGCACCCAGGTGGCGACTCGCAGGCCGACCGTCGGGACGACCCAGCTGATGTCCGCGACGTCGGTGGAGCCGGCGCCCGGGCGCTCGAACTCGAAGGGCTGGACATCGGCTTCCGAGCCGAGCGGCATGTTCGGCTCCGAAAAGCTCGTGTACAGCTGCCCGGCGAAAGCGCGTTCCTCGGGCGAGTAATGGATGCCGCCGACCTCCTCGAGCTTCGCGTGCATCACGCGCGCGAGCGTCTCGTTCTGCAGCATGCTGTACACGCCGCCGATGATTTCGTAGTCCATGGTCGTGCCGGTGCCGAGCGCGGCGCCTTCGCCGGCCTTGACCACGCGATCGAAGATCTGCACGACCTGGCGCGGGTCCGGATGGCGGACGTAGAGATAGGATTCCGCGAAATCCGGCACGACATTGGGCGCCGAGCCGCCATTCGTGATGATGTAGTGAATGCGCGTGTCGGAGGGCACGTGCTCGCGCATCATGTTGACCATGTAATCCATCGCCTCGATGCCGTCGAGTGCCGAGCGCCCGCGCTCCGGCGCGCCGGAGGCGTGCGACGAGATTCCGTGGAAGCGGAATTTCGCGGTCTTGTTGGCGAGCGCCTTGTCGAGTCCGGCGGAGTTGACGTCCGAAGGATGCCAGTGCAGGACCGTGTCCACGTCGTTGAAGAGGCCGGCGCGCACCATGTAGACCTTGCCGGCCCCGCCTTCCTCGGCCGGCGTGCCGTACAGCCGGATCGTGCCGGCCGTGCCGCTCTTCTGCAGCCAGTCCTTCAGCGCGATCGCGGCAGATACACTCGCCGTGCCGAACAGGTGATGCCCGCAGGCGTGGGCGGAAAGCTTGTCGGGAATCGGCTTGCGCAGCGGAGATACGTCCTGCGTGATGCCGGGCAGCGCGTCGAATTCGGCGAGGATGCCGATCACGGGCTTGCCGTTGCCCCAGCTCGCGACGAATGCCGTCGGCATGCCGGCGACGCCGGCATCGACCTTGAATCCCGCGTCCGCGAGTTCCTTCTGCAGCAATGCGGAGCTTTTCACTTCCTGGTAGCCGACCTCGGCCCAGTTCCAGATCGAGCGGGCGACTTCCTCGTCGTGCCCGGCGCGGCCGGCGAGGAATTTCCGGATGCCATCGTCGGACTGCGCAGCAGCAGGAAGCAGGAGGCAAGCAGCGGCCAGGGAGACGATGAGTTTCATGAGCGGGTCCCGTTGGTGGGGCGCAAAGCTTAGCGCCCGCCGTGCGGCGCATCCACCCCCGATCCGCTACGATGCGGCGAGGGGAGGCAGGCTCGCGTGCCATGACCGCCAATCGATCCATCGTCATCGGCCGCCGATTTCGCGGGCCGCCGCAGTCCGGCAACGGCGGTTATGTCTGCGGCATGCTGGCCGGGGCGGCCGATGCCCTGCTGACCGTGCGCCTGCTGCGGCCGCCGCCGCTGGAGCAGCCGCTCGAAGTCCGTGAAGACCCGGAAAAGTCGCAGATTCTCCTGATGCATGGTGAGCAGCCCGTGGCCAGCGGCCAGCCCGGGACCTGCACAATCGCGGTTCCGGAGCCACCGTCCTACGCGGACGCGCTCGCTGCGGCGCGCGGCTACGAGGGATTCCGCGAGCACGCGTATCCAGGCTGTTTCGTCTGCGGTCCCGAGCGGAAGCGCGGCGACGGCATGCGGATCTTCGCGTCGGCGGTCGCGGGCCGCGAACTGGTCGCCGCAGCCTGGCTGCCGGACGCGTCGCTTGCGGGTCCGGATGGCAAGATCCTGCCGGAATTCATGTGGGCGGCGCTCGACTGCCCGGGCTTCTTCGCGACCGGGCTCGCCGCACGCGGCCCGTTGCTCGGCGAGTTCACCGCGCGCATCGACCGGCGCGTCCATCTGAGCGAGGCCTGCGTCATCATCGGCTGGGCCATCGGGCACGAGGGGCGCAAGCACTTCACCGGCACGGCGGTATTCGACGACGATGGGGAACTCTGCGCGCGCGCGACCGCTACGTGGATCGAGCTGAAGCCCGGCGCCTAGTACGGGCGGCGCAGCCGGAAGGCGAGGAAGAGCGCGCTTGCGAGCGCCAGCAGCCAGCCGGGCCAGCCGGGCTGGGTGCCGAGCGATATCCAGACGATGCCGCCGAGAAATGCAGCGGCTGCCACGAGAATCGTGTCGGTGCGCCGGCGGCTTTCGCGCAGCTCCTCGCGCAGCGCCCCGAGCGACGCGGATTCGGTCTGGACCGCCAGCTCCCCGTCGTAGGCCTTGCGCACGGCGCGGCGCGCGATGACGGGCAGGAGCTTCAGCGCCTCGGCGACATCCGCCCAATTCTCGCGGATGTGCGCGAACATCGCCCGCGGGCCGGTGCGCTCGCGCATCCAGCGCTTCAGGATCGGCAGCGCCGTCTTCCAGATGTCGAGCTCGGGATACAGGTCGCGGCCGACGCCCTCGATGTTCAGCAGGGTCTTCTGCAGCAGGAACAGCTGCGGCTGGATCTGCATCTGGAAGCGCCGCGCGATCTCGAACAGGCGCAGCAGCACCAGGCCGAAGGAGATTTCCTTCAGCGGCTTGTTGAAAATCGGCTCGCAGATCGTGCGCACGGCGCTCTCGAGCTCGTCCACGCGCGTGCCCGCCGGCACCCAGCCGCTCTCGATGTGGAGCACCGCGACCCTGCGGTAGTCGCGCTCGAAGAAGGCGAGGAAGTTGCCGGCGAGGTAGAGCTGGTCGCGCGGGTCCAGCGTGCCGACGATGCCGAAATCCACCGCCGCGTACTTCGGGTTCGCCGGATCGCTGATGTCCACGAAGATGTTCCCGGGATGCATGTCGGCGTGGAAGAAGTTGTGGCTGAACACCTGCGTGAAGAAGATCGTCACGCCGTTCTCGGCGAGCTTCTGGATGTCGGTTCCGGCCGCGCGCAGCCTTGCCATGTCCGAGATCTGCACGCCGTGGATGCGCTCCATCACCATCACTTCGCGCCGGCACAGGTCCCAATGGACTTCCGGCACGTGCAGCATCGTCGAGCCCAGGAAGTTGCGCCTCAGCTGCGAAGCGTTGGCGGCCTCGCGCATCAGGTCGAGCTCGTTCAGGATGGTCACTTCGTACTCGGCGACGACTTCCTTCGGCCGGAAGCGCCGCGAATCGGACCAGTAGCGCTCGGCGAGTGCGGCGAGCGTATGCAGCACCTCGAGGTCGCGGCCGATGACCTCGCGCATGCCCGGCCGCAGCACCTTGACGACGACGGGCCGGCCGTCGGTCAGCGTCGCGGCGTGCACCTGCGCGATCGACGCGGCGGCGAGCGGTGTCTCGTCGAAGCTGCCGAACAGGCTGGTGACGGGACTGCCGAGCTCCTCCTCGATCCGCGCCCGGGCGATGTCGCCGGGGAAGGGCGGCACCCGGTCCTGGAGCTTCGCGAGCTCATCGGCGATGTCGACCGGAAGCAGGTCGCGCCGCGTGGACAGGAGCTGCCCGAACTTCACGAAGATCGGCCCGAGTTCCTCGAGCGCCAGGCGCAGCCGCTCAGCGCGCGTCCCGCGGCGGCGCGTGAACCAGGTCCAGGGCGACAGGTAGAAGACGAAGCGCAATGGCCTGTACAGGTGCGTCGCGCGCACGAAGTCGCCCAGTCCGTAGCGCACCAGCTTGCGGTGAATCGTCAGCATCCGTCCGGCGACGCGGATCGAAATCAATGCCGGCTCCCGGGGTTCTCGAGCTGCCCGATCCTCGCCTCGAGCCGGTCGGTTGCCTCGCGGATCGCGTCCACGCCCGCCAGGAACTCGTCCACCTCGAATTTCGCCGGCACGTCGCGGCCTTCCTCGGTGAGGTATTCGGCGATGTTCTGCACGAATGTGTCGCGCGTCTTGAGCCCGAACCTGATCGCGCTGTGCGCGAGGCTCGCAAGATGATGCGCAAAGGCATCCCCGGTGATGCGCGACAGCTCCTCCTCGAAGTCCGGCTGTGCCGCGGCGAACAGCTTCTGGAAGCACTGCGCGATCTCGGCGTCGCCCGTAATCTGCAGCCCGCCGCTCTGGAATGTGCGGGTCGCGTCCGGCGCCGCGAGCCTCGCGAGCGCGAGCGGCGTGCCCTCGATCGTCGCATCGGCCGCCGCCGTGCCGCCCCTGCCGATCGAAACCCGGTCAGCCGCAGCCTCGAAGCGCACGCGAAACGGCGTCGCGGTGACCCGGATCTCGAGCGACCTGCCCGTGACCTGGGCGAGGAGCCCGCGCGCGCGCGAGGATCCCGCGATATTGCGGTTCAACAGCGACTCGAGCGGGCGCAGCAGGGGTTCTGGCGTCATGAGTCTCAGTAAACGCAGCCGCGATGCAGCGCGACGATGCCGCCGGCCAGGTTGTGCCACCGGCAGTCGTCGAATCCCGCATCGCGCATCATCGCCGCGAGCGTTTCCTGGTCGGGGTGCATGCGGATCGATTCCGCGAGATAGCGATAGCTGGCCTCGTCGCCGGCGACGACGCGGCCGAGCGCCGGCAGCAGGCTGAAGGAATAGGCGTCGTACAGGGGCTTGAGGCCCGTGACCTGCGGCTTCGAGAACTCGAGCACCAGCAACCGTCCGCCCGGCCGCAGCACGCGGCGCATCGAGGCGAGTGCCGCGGCCTTGTCGGTGACGTTGCGCAGCCCGAAACCGATGGTCACGCAGTCGAACGTACGGTCGGGAAACGGCAGGCTCTCGGCATTCGCAATCACGAAGGCGACATTGCGGGCGATGCCTTCGTCCAGCAGCCGGTCGCGGCCGCGCGACAGCATTTCCCAGTTGATGTCGGAGAGAACGGCGAGGCCCTGGTCGCCGACCTGGCGTGCGATGCCCGCGCCGAGATCGCCGGTGCCGGAAGCGACATCGAGCGCCCGCTCGCCGGGGCGCAAACCGGTCTGCGACAGCGCGAAGCGCTTCCAGAGCCGGTGCATGCCACCCGACATCAGGTCGTTCATCAGGTCGTACTTGCCGGCGACGGAATCGAATACGCCGCGCACCCGCCCGGCCTTTTCGCCCGCGGCGACCTGTTCGTATCCGAAGTCGACGGTTCCGTCGCTCGGCTGACCGGAAGTCCCTGATTTCATTACGTTGTGGTGCCTGGCCTCAGGCCGATTCTACAGTGTCAGGCAGGTGGCTTGCGCTCGTAGCCGAGTTTCTCGCAGCGTTCCAGGTAGCGGGCCCATTTGCGCTCGTATTCGACGCCGAGCTCGCGCAGGTAATCCCAGCTGTAGAGCCCGGTGTCGTGGCCATCGCTGAAAAGCAGGCGCACGGCGTAGACGCCGACCGGCTCGACCTGCGTTACCTGCACCGATTCCTTCGCAAGTTCCAGCTTGCCCTCGCCGCCGCCGTGGCCGCGCACTTCCGCCGAAGGCGAGTAGACGCGCAGGTACTCGAATGGCAGCGCGTAGCGCGTGCCGTCCGGCCAGGCGACCTCGACGACACGCGACTTGCGCTTGACCTTGATTTCGCTGGGTGCCTCCACGGGCTACTTGCGTCTCCGCGCGCGCGGATGCGCCTCGTCATAGACGCGGGCGAGATGCGCGAAGTCGAGGTGCGTATAGATCTGCGTCGTGCTGATGTCGGCATGGCCCAGCAGTTCCTGCACGCCGCGCAGGTCGCGGCTGGATTCCAGCAGGTGGGTCGCGAAGGAATGGCGCAACAGGTGCGGGTGCACGGGTATGCCGAGTTCGCTGCCGGCGGCCCAGCGGCGGATGCGCTGCTGGATCGCCCGCGCGCCGAGGCGGTGTCCGTCCTGGCCGACGAACAGCGCCGACTCGCCCGGTTTCACGATGCTCGCGCGATCGGAAAGCCAGGCGCGGAGCGTCGTCAGCGCCTGGCGGCCGACCGGCAGGATCCGCGTCTTCGATCCCTTGCCGAGCACGCGCACGGTGCGGTCGGCGAGATCCACGTCCACGACGTCGAGGCCGACGAGTTCCGCGAGGCGCAGGCCCGAGGAATACAGGAGTTCCAGCATCGCGAGGTCGCGCCGCGACAGCGGATCGGTGGTCCTGCGTTCCAGCAGGCTCGCGACCTGGTCCACGTCCAGCGTCTTCGGCAGGCGCCTTGCGGCCTTCGGCGCGCGGATGTCGGCCGCGGGGTTGGCCTCGATCACCTTCTCGCGGATCAGGTAGTTGAAGAATCCGCGCAATGCCGACAGGCGGCGCTGGACGCTGCGCGGCCCGAGGCCGTCGCGGTGCTCGCGCGCGGCGAACGTGCGGATGTGGAAATTGTCCAGTTTCTTCCAGGTGCCGAGCTTCTCGGTGTCGCAGAAAGCGGCCAGGGCGCCGAGGTCCCGGCGGTAGCTCGACTCGGTATTCGGTGACAGCCTGCGCTCGGTCCGCAGGTGGGCCAGGTAGCGCTCGATCCAGGCGCCCGCGGCGGCCTGCATCAATCCTCGGCGAGCGCGGCCGCGATCAGTTCGCCGATTCGCTGCAGGAAATCCGTGCTCATCGTCGGATTGAAGCGCTGTGCGTCATGCGAGCCGCAGGCCAGCAGGCCGAGGCTGCCCTTGGGACCGAGCGGCACGAGCGCGACCGAGCCGATCGCGACGGATCCCGTCCCGAACAGGAAATCGCGCTGCGAATCGCGCAGCTGGCCGCAGCGCGGCTTGCCGGAACTGAACAGCGTCTCGAAGGAGCGCAGGTCGGGAGCGTCGGCGGCGACGACCCGCAGGAAGCGGGACTCCGCGAGGCCCGCGGGGACGGTCGCCTGGGTCAGCACGAGCACGGACTCGCCAGCGTCGAAATCCTCGCGCAGCGAAGCCTCGACGGCCTTGACGACGGCCGCGCGGTCGCCGGCGGCGATCAGCCGCCGCGCCATCGTGAACACGCGCGTGCCGAGCACGTCGTTTTCGCGCGCGACTTCGACATATTCCTTGAGCTTGCGTTCGAGCTGCCGGCTGCGCTCGCGCAGCACTTCGACCTGCCGCTCCAGCAGCGAGACCGTGGTCGCGCCGCCGCGGGAATCCGGGAGGCGGATCTTCGCCAGCAGCTGGGCATGCCGGTCGAAGAATTCGGGTGTCGCGGAAAGATAGGAAGCGACAGCCTCTTCGTCGACTTCGGCGATTTCGAGGCCGCGCAGCGGACGTGTCGTCATGTGGATACTTCTCCCTCGAACGCCGTCTCTGCCGGTCCGGTCATCCAGATCGGCTCCCCCGGTCCTTTCCATTGTATGTCGAGCCGGCCGCCGGGGAGGTCGACTTGAACATTTTCATCCAGCAAACCGTGACGGCGGCCCACCGCGACCGCGGCGCAGGCGCCGGTGCCGCAGGCACGGGTTTCGCCGGTGCCGCGCTCGTGGACACGCAGGCGGATATGGCCGCGATCGACCACTTCCATGAAGCCGACGTTGGTGCGCTTCGGGAAACGCGGGTGATTTTCGATGGCGGGGCCGAGCCGTCCGACCGGGGCGTCGGCGACCGAGGGCACGCGGATGACGGCGTGCGGGTTGCCGACCGAGACGGCGCCGATCTCGACTTCGCTGGCGCCGACCGTCAGCGGATAGACATAAGCCTCGCCGCTCGCCTCGAATGGCAGTGCAGCGGGGTTGAAGTCCGGGACTCCCATCGTTACCGAAACCTGGGCGCCGCGGACCTTCGCCTGCACCAGCCCGCCCGGGCTGTCGAGCACGAGATCCGGTGACTTGACGCCATTCCTCTCATGCAGGAACCGGGCGATGCAGCGCGCGCCGTTGCCGCATTGCTCGACCTCGCGGCCGTCGGCGTTGAAGATACGGTAATACACGGCTGTGCCTGCATGCCGCGGCGGCTCGAGCATCAGTGCCTGGTCGAAGCCGATGCCGGTGTAGCGATCGGCCAGCCGGCGGAATGTCTCCGCGTCCGGTGGGCCGCCAGTGGGCGCATCAAAGATGATGAAATCGTTGCCGAGTCCATGCATCTTCGTAAAGCGCATGGCGGGATTCTAGCGCGATTTGACGGTTAGAATGCGCCCATGCCGAGCCCGATGATCGAAGGGAACGAGTTGCCGACACTGACCGCCCCGCGCGTGGCGCTGCGCTGGCTCACGGAATCCGATGCCGGCGCCCTGTTCGGGATCTTCTCGAACCCGACCGTCATGCGTTACTGGTCGACGCTGCCGATGTCTGACATCGCTCAGGCGGAGAAACTGGTCGTCGACATCCAGGAGGGTTTTCGCACGCGGCGCCTGTTCCAGTGGGGTGTCGTCCGCCTCGAGGACGATCGCGTCATCGGTACCTGTACGCTGTTCGCCATCAACCAGTCGCAGGGCCGCGCCGAAGTCGGTTATGCGCTGGGCCACGAGTTCTGGGGCCATGGCTACATGAAGGAGGCGCTGACGGCGCTCGTGGAATTCGCTTTCGGGAAGCTCGGGATGCGCCGCCTCGAGGCGGACGTCGACCCGCGCAACGCTGGCTCGCTGCACGCCGTGGAACGGCTCGGGTTCCGCCGCGAAGGCGTCCTGCGCGAGCGCTGGAAGGTCAATGGCGAGTGTCAGGACTCGGTGATGCTGGGTCTCCTGAGCCACGAATGGCGGCCGGGGCCATCGGAATGACGGGCGTGCAGATCGTTTCCTATCGCGGCGAGCTCGCGCCGGCATTCCAGCGGCTCAACCTGGACTGGATCGAGCGCCTGTTCGCGGTCGAGGAAGGCGATCGCAAGGTGCTGGGCGACCCGGAGCGCGCGATCATCGCGAAAGGCGGCCAGATTTTCTTCGCAATGGACACGGGTGTGGCGATCGGAACGGTTGCGATGATCTTCACCTCGCCGAAGCGATACAAACTCGCCAAGATGGCGGTGGCCTCGTCGCACCAGCGGCGTGGCATCGGCGAATTGCTGGGTGCCGCGGCGATCGCATTCGCGCGTGAAGCAGGCGCGGAGTTGGTCTTCCTGCGTACCAACAGCCGCCTCGCCAACGCCATCCGCCTCTACGAGCGCCTGGGTTTCAGCCATGCGCCCGACCCGGACCCAGGGGAGTACGCACGGGCGGACGTCTACATGGAATTGCGGCTCGGCACGCCAAGGGTTCAATAGGATTCACCATGCACAAGAGCAAGCTCGCCGGATTCATCATCGACTGCCGGACCGACAACCTGGAATCGGCCTCGACCTTCTGGTCCGCCGCGCTCGGGATGGACACGCACGAATTGCCGGGCGAGGAGGGCAAGAAATACGTCCGATTGATGGATCCGGAGGGTCTGCTGGACATCGAGGTGCAGCTGGTCGATCACGAGAGCCGGGTGCACCTCGACATCGAGACGGACGACATCGAGGCGGAGGTCCAGCGCCTCGAGAAACTCGGCGCGAAGCGCGTCGTCAAGATCCATTCCTGGTGGGTCATGCAGGCGCCGACCGGCCAGAAATTCTGCGTCGTGCGGGTGCATGACAAGGACTTCGCGAAGCGCGCCCGCAACTGGGACTGAACGGCGGCAATTCAGGAGATCACCATGAAGGCATTCATGCAGCGATTCGGCGGACAGACGTACGCGTTGATGCGCATCGTCACCGGCTTCCTGTTTCTCTGGCATGGGATGAGCAAGCTGTTTGATTTTCCAAAGCCATCGGGCGCGCCGGAGTGGGTCGTCTACGGCGCGGGACCGATCGAGCTTATCGGCGGGACCTTGATCATGATCGGGCTTTTCACGCGACCGGCGGCATTCATCGCTTCCGGAATGGCGGCGGTCGGATATTTTGTCGTGCACGCCAGGCAGGGGTTTTTTCCGATCATGAATGGCGGCGAGACCATCGTGCTGTACTGTTTCGTTTTCCTCTGCATCTCCGCGCAGGGCGCGGGCATCTGGAGCGTCGACGGGCTGCGCCGCAAGCCGGGCGGCTGAACGCGCAGACGATGTTCCTGAAGGTCTGCTGCATCGCGGATCTGGCGGAGGCGAGGCTGGCGGTTTCGGCCGGCGCCGCCGCCATCGGGCTCGTCTCGGAAATGCCGAGCGGCCCGGGCGTCATTCCCGACGAACTGATCGCGGAGATCGCCGCGCGCATCCCGCGACCGACAGAGACTTTCCTGCTGACCGCGCGGCGCGATGCCGATGCGATCGCCGAGCAGCACCGGCGTTGCCGCACGACCGCGCTGCAGCTCGTCGACCAGGTGCCCGCCGCCGAGCTGCGCCGCCTGCGCATGCGGCTGCCCGGCGTGCGCCTCGTCCAGGTCGTCCACGTCGACGGCGAGGCGTCGGTCGAGGAGGCGCGCGGGATCGCTTCGCTCGTCGACACGCTATTGCTCGATTCGGGTAATCCTCGCCTGCCAGTCAAGCAACTGGGCGGAACCGGGCGCGTGCACGACTGGTCGTACAGCCGCCGGATTCGCGAGCTTGCGGGGGTGCCCGTGTTGCTCGCGGGCGGCCTGCACGCCGGCAATGCCGGCGCCGCGATCGCCGCGGTGGCACCCGCGGGGCTCGACGTGTGCAACGGCTTGAGGACCAATGGAAAGCTCGATGCCGCGAAGCTCGCGGCGTTCATCGCCGTCATCGGCTGATATCATCCCAACCAGCCAGAACAGGAGTGAAGGGCCATGATCGGTTATGTATGCCTGGGTACGAATGACCTGCCGCGCGCGGCAAAATACTACGACGCGCTCCTCAAGGAAATCGGCGGGAAGCGCTTCATGGACTACGAGACGTTCATCGCCTGGAGCGTTGGAAAGGGCACGCCGGGACTTGCGCTGACGAAACCATTCGACGGCAAGAAAGCGACGGTCGGCAACGGCGTGATGGTTGCACTCGCCGTGGACAGCCCGGCGAAGGTGGACGCGATGTACCGCAAGGCGATCGAGCTTGGCGGCACCGATGAGGGTCCGGCCGGGCCGCGCGGCGACGATTTCTACGCCGGCTATTTCCGCGATCCCGACGGCAACAAGCTGAGTTTCTTCCACATGAAATGAGCGTCAACGCTCCATTTTCGATCTCGACCATCGCGGGATGGGGCGACATGGACGCGAATGCGCACATGGCGAATGTCGCGTACATGAACAAATGCGTGGACGCGCGCATGAGTTTCTTCGTGCACTGCGGCTTCCCGGCGACCGAGTTCGCGCGGCGCAAGATCGGGCCGGTCGTGCGGCGCGACGAGATCGAATATTTCCGCGAGGTCTCGTTGCTCGAGCCGATTACCGTCACGCTTGCGCTCGGCGGCTGCGCGCCGGACGGCTCGCGGTTCCGACTGGTCAATGAAGTGCTGCGTGCCGACGGCAAGGTGGCCGCGCGCGTGCGCACCGAGGGTGGGTGGCTCGACCTTGCGGCCCGCAAGTTGATTGCGCCGCCGCCCGAATTGATGACGGCGCTGCAGAAGCTGCCGCGCAGCACGGACTTCGAAGAACTACCATCCAGCCTGAAGTCATGAAGACCTGGCACGGCGGCTGCCACTGCGGTGCGCTGGGATTCGAGTTCCGCACGGCGCTTGCGCCTTCGGCCTGGTCGATCCGGGCCTGCCAGTGCAACTTCTGCCGCGCGCATGCCGGCGTGTACACGTCGGATCCGGCCGGAGCGGTGCAGTTCACGCATCGGGAGCCGGAATGCCTGTCGCGCTACCGCTTCGGCCACAAGACGGCCGATTTCATCTTCTGCGAGCGCTGCGGCGGGTACCTGGGCGCGGTGACCGACACCGATGGCCGGACGCTGATGGTCATCAACATCCACTCGCTGGATCCAGAGCCCGGCGGATTGCCGGCAGCGCAGCCGATGTCCTACGAAGGCGAATCCAGCAGTTCGCGCGATTCACGCCGCGCGGTGCGCTGGACCCCGGTCAAGGACTCCTAGCGCTGCAGCACGTACTCGCCTGGTGCATCGGCGAGCGGCGAATACCCGGCTTCGGGCGCGCCCATCACGGGCGGGGCCACACGCACGGGCGAGGAGTGGGTCTTTAGCCATTCTCCCCAGGCCGGCCACCAGGAGCCGGGCAGCGGTGCGGTCGCCGTGAACCATTCGTCCGCGCCCATCTGCGGATCGCCAGGGCGCCGTGTGCGCACGCGATGGCGGCGCTTCGGGTGCACGGGGCCGCTGACGATGCCGGCGTTGTGGCCGCCGCTCGTCAGCAGGAAGGTGAATTCCGTCGAACTCGTCAGGCGATCCGCCTTGTAGACCGACTTCCAGGGCGCGACATGGTCGGTCTCGGTGCCGACCACGAACATCGGCAATTTGATGTCCGACAGCTGGATCGTCTCGCCCTCGACCTTGAAGCGGCCCTCGGCCAGGTCGTTTCGCAGGTAGAGCCCCAGCAGGTATTCCGTGTGCATCTTCCAGGGCATGCGCGTGCCGTCGGCATTCCAGGCCATCAGGTCGATCATCCCTTCGCGCTCGCCCTTCAGATAGGACTTCACGGCCGGCTGCCACAGCAGATCGTGCGCGCGCAGCATCGTGAAGGCGCCGCCCATCTTCGACGATTCGAGCACGCCCTCTTTGCGCATCAGCGCTTCGAGCATTTCGATCTGCGCGGGGCTGATGAAGAGCGACAGTTCGCCGGGCTCGCTGAAATCGGTCTGCCCGGCGAATATCGTGACGTCCCGAACGCGCTGGTCGCCCTTCTTCGCGAGTGCGGCTGCCGCGATCGCGAGCAGCGTGCCGCCGATGCAATAGCCGACCGCATGGATCGTGCGGCCCGGCACGATCTTCTCTACCACGTCCAGTGCGGCATAGACGCCCTTGCGCAGGTAATCGTCCATGCCGAGTTCGCGATCGGCCGCGGTCGGGTTCTTCCAGGAGATCATGAACACCGTATGGCCCTGGTCCACGAGCCAGGCGACCAGCGAATTCTTCGGCGACAGGTCGAGGATGTAGTACTTCATGATCCAGGCTGGCACGATCAATAGCGGCTCGGCCTGGACATCAGGCGTCGTCGGCGAATACTGGATCAGCTCCATCAGCTCGTTGCGGAAGATCACCTTGCCCTCGGTAACCGCGACCTTCTCGCCGACGCGGAAATGCTCCGTGCCCGGCAGCTCAGCGCCGGTCAGCGTGCGCTCCAGGTCGTCGAGGAAATTCTTGTAGCCGCGCGCGAGGTTCTGGCCGCGTTCGGCAACGGTCTGCTGCAGCACCTCGGGATTCGTCAGCGGGTTGTTGGCGGGCGACAGCGATTCCGCGACCTGGCGTGCGGCGAATTCCACGAGCTGGGCATTGCGCGGCTCGACGCCCGGAACGGCGCGCGCCGTCTGCTCGAGCATCGCCATGCCGCTCTGGAAAGCCTGTGCGTAGACATTGAACGGATACTGCTTCCAGGCAGGGTTCGCGAATCGCCGGTCGCCGTTTTCGGTCGGCGCCAGCGGCTTGCCCTGTGCGGCCTCGGCGTTGAAGCGCCAGAGGTCCATCGCCTGCTTGATCGCGTTCTGCTGGAGCTCCGCCACTTTCGCGGGGGAGCGGGCGAGATTGAGCCACCAGTCCCAGAACGCCGTTCCGTAATCCTGCGGCGCGAGGCCGCCGGTCACTTTGCCGAGCATGGCGCGGAATTGCTGCTCGACGGCCTCAATCTTGTCGTTTTCTTCGGTCATTCGCGCATTATAAAGGGCCGCAAGGCCTCAAAGCGTGTCCTTGATCGCGACTGCATCGTCGGCGAGGCGCACCGGATCGGGCCGGACGCGCTCGGCGATCAACTTGCGCGCGGCCATGAAGTCCTTGACATGATTGACGGCGTCGAGCGCGATCAGCTCGCCGTCGCGCAGGTAGCAGCAACTGAAGGAGCGGCCCGCGGGGTCGCCGCGCAGCACGACCTGGTCGTAGCCCTGGCTCAGGCCCACGATCTGCAGCTTCAACTCGTACTGGTCGGACCAGAACCACGGCGTCTTGTCGTGGACCAGCACCCGGCCGCAGATGTTGGCCGCCGCCGTGCGCGCCTGCTCGAAGGCGTTGTCCACGGATTCCAGCCGGATGCGACGGCCGTAACGCAGGCTCGGGTGGCTGCAGCAGTCGCCGATCGAGTAGACATCCGGGTCGCTGGTACGGCAATGCTCGTCCACCGCGATGCCGTCGTCGCAGCGGATGCCGGCGGTCGCCGCGAGTTCCGTGTTGGGAACGAACCCGATGCCAACCAGCACCAGGTCCGCAGGCACGTGCGAACCTTCGTTGCATTCAACGGCTGACACATGCCCGCTGCCCTGCAAGGCGCTGACCCGCTTGTCGGTCAGTATCGTGACGCCATGAGCCGTATGCTCGCCGGCGTAGAAGCGGCTCATCTCCGGCGCGACGACGCGGCTCATCACGCGGTCCATCATCTCGATGACCGTGACCTCGAGTCCGAGCTTGCGGAAAGTCGCTGCGCATTCGAGCCCGATGTAGCCGGCGCCAACGATGACCGCGCGCCTGCCGGCGACGGCCTCGACGCGGATCGCATTGACGTCCGCCATCGTTCGCAGCACATGCACGCCGGCGAGATCGGCGCCCGGCACCGCGAGCGGACGCGCATGTCCGCCGATCGCGAGCACCAGCTTGTCGTAGCGAAGCTCGCTGCCATCGGCGAGCCGCAGGCTGCGCGCGCCGGCGTCGACGGCCGTGACTGCATTGCCGAGCATCAGCTCGCAGTGAATGCTCTCGTAGAAGGTCGCGGGACGGATCGGCAGGCGATCCACCTCCATCTCACCGGCCAGGAATTTCTTCGACAGGGGCGGGCGCTGGTATGGCAGGTTCGGCTCCTCGCCGACCATCACGAGCCGGCCGCCGAATCCCTCGCGGCGCAGGCTGTCCACCACCTGCGCGGCGGCGTGGCCGGTACCGACGACGACGATCGTGCCCTGCATGATTTCCCGCCAGCGATGACAGCCGCTACTCTATACCGGCGCAAGCCGCTCTGGAGGCGGCTCCGGCCAGGATCATCGAATGGCGATCGTGCCGAACTTGCGTTGCGCGGCGTCGCTGGCCAGGCAGGTCAGACGCGGAGGGCCTCCGCCCTGCATTTCCGATTGCGGCCATGTCAATTCCCACAAGCGGCTGTCTTCGGGATCCCTGTACAGCTCATTCCATCCAGAAGCATCGGCACCCAGCAGGACGAGTTGATTGGCAATCAACCATTCGATTCTCGCGCAGGTCGGGTCCGCGACGATCGCTTGCTTCTTCATCAGCCATTGACCGACCAGATCAGTGTCCTGCGGCGTCAATTTCACGGGCCTATCACCTCGATGCGGGCGCCAAATGGAATCGGGCCATTTGGAACGATGAATTCCCTGGCTCCACCGCGCGTGAATCCGCCTTCCAGGAAACCCACGCTTGATCTGAACACGGGGGATGCAACTCCTGTCGCAGGTGTCGGAAACCGGATCACAGTAAAGACATCGGAAGCGCCGATCGTCAACCGCTGTGAAAGTTGCGAGGCGTTGAGGCCGGCTATGTCGTCGGCCGCAACGACAAAGACATCTTCGACGCCTTCCTTTCCCAGGGTCGCCAAGGCCCTCCTGCCGCGAACCACACGCGCGAGCTCGGCCGGCACGTGATTGATGGCGGTTCGGGCACTGGTGCTGATTCCGCCGATCAGGAGGCCGACATTCCCCAGCATGGCGCCGCGCCGGCCTGAAACGGAATCGGGCTCGGGAAACCACTGGAAATCCATGTTGGAGTCGAAGAGCCAGGTGACGGGCGACGAATTGAAGGCAATGTTGCCGATGCGTGCCGCCGCCCCCTGCAGGAAGTCGACGGTAGCGTTCCGCGACAGGGTCGAGTCCACCTTCGTGCCGGCGGTCAGCACGATTCGCGCCGGCGGCATCCACTGGGCGGACTGCATCGCGCAGGTGAGGGCATTGCTGTCCTGGCCGCAGGGATCGCGCTGTGACGCGGAGTCGGTCTGGCTGCTGTCAAAATAGCGGAGGAAATCCGCCCAATGTGCGCCGATGACGGTGACTCGCGCGCATTGGCCGTTCTGCGCTTCCATACACGGTAACTCCGGATCGAAGCCGCTCGGATCGATCAGGCTCAGCGGGTTGTTCAGTACGTAGGCATAGCGATTGAGGCCCTGGCCGGAATACGGTTCCGGCACGTAGGGATCCGCGCTGATGAAGCGGCCGATGCGCGGGTCGTAGACCCGCCCGTTCATGTGGATCAGATCCAGGTTGTCGAGGTGCTCGTGCCCCGTGAAGCCGTCGCGGGTGGTCGCGGCAATGGCGGCGAGCTCCGGTGCGCCGGGCGCGCCGCTCCAGCCCGCTCCGCGGCGCACGCCGAAGGCGCCGAAGCTCTCGGCGCCGAGTATGTTGCCGCTCGCGTCGAGCAGCTTGTCGATGCTGCCCTGGTGATCGTGGGTCAGATAACGCGTCGCGGCCGGCGAGCCATTGCTGTAACGCAGGTGGACCGCGGCGCTGCCGGTAGGGGCGAGGATGTAGTGCCGCCAGGTCGTGACGCCGGCGTGCGCCACCTTCTCCATCAATGCGCCGGCGTAAATCGTCGTCTCGGTCGTGCCGGCCTGGCTCGCGACCTGCTTCCAGCGATTGCCGGCGGGACCGTACCAGAACTGGCTGCTGTTGCCGTTCGCCTGCGTAATCGTGTTCGGCAGGTTGGCGCTGGTCCAGCTGATCGACGCGCCGCCGCGAGTGGCCATGTTTCCGTTCGCGTCATAGCCATAGGTCTGGCCGCCGGCGGCGATGACCGCGTGCTTCCTGCCCGCGTCGTACCCGAAGCAGGACGCGGTCGTCGGACAGACGTCCGATTTCCAGAGGATGTTGCCGATCGCGTCGTACCTCAGGTCGAGGCTGACGACGCCATTTCGCCGCACGTCGTCGAGCCGGTCCAGTGCTTCGTAGCGGAATTCCTCGGTCAGGCCCTGCCTCAGGTCCCTGCGGCTGACCAGGTTTTCGTTCGCGTCCCAGCCGTAGGCGAGGTCCTGGATCGTGCTTCCACCGCCGGCGCCGGCCTGGCGATAGTCCATGACGCCGCTGACCGGATTGAAGCCGCTGATGACGCGGATCGCGGCACCGAGCGTTTCGTCGAGGATGTTGCCGGCGGCGTCCTGCGCGTTGAGCCGCCAGAAGTAGCTGCCGGGCGCGCTGGCATCGCGGATGCGCACGAGCTGCCCGGAGTCGTAGTCATAAGCAAGCTTGAAGCGGCTGCCGGAACCCGTGGCGGGGTAGGTCAATGAATCGAGCAGGCCGAGTCCGTTGTACGCGTAGTCGTAGCGATAGCTGGCATCGGAAGTGATGGTCCGCATCGCGGGGCGTCCGAAGGAATCGTAAGCCAAGCTCTCCGAATACCCGGGCCCGGCCACGGCCGCCAGCTTGCCGATGTTGTGCTTCGTTGCGGAGCTGCCCCAGGTCCAGGTGCTCGTTCCTTCGGTCGCGCTGCGGCCAGTCGGTCGGCCGAGCTTGTCGTAGGTGAAACCAGAGACCTGGGCCTTCGCATCGCGCAGCGAGATCACCTCGCCGAGCGCGTTCGGCGTGTAGGTCCAGCTGCCCATGTCCATGTCGGTCTGCGCGAGCTTCATGCCACGCGCGTTGTAGCTGATCGAGCCAACGACGTTGTTGAGCGCGTCGCGGACCTGCAACAGGCGCCCGAAGGCATCGTAGTCGTACTGGGTGCTGCCGCCCGCGGCATCGGCGACGCGCAGGAAGCTTCCCCAGGCGCTACGCATTGCGGTCGTGACTCTGCCGAGCGGATCCGTCCGGGTCACGACATAACCGTCGTATCGCCAGGCGGCCGTGCGTTCCGCCGCGCCGTTCGAAGCGCGCAACGACACCGCAACCGGCCGGTCGAGCGCGTCGTAGTCGAACTGCCAGTAACCGGCGGGCGAGCTGCCGGACCAGAAGGGAAGGTACTGGCGAATCACCCTCCCGCGCGCGTCGGCATCCGCAGCGATGACGGTCGTGCCGCCGCCGGGCTGGCGAATGGATGAGCGGAACGCGCGGCCGAGCAGGTCGACGTCGATGACCGCCAGGCCCTGGATGACATCGGCGTCGTCCTTCTCGTACTGCGTCAGCTGGAGACGCGTGCGCGAATCGCAATTGTCCGCGCAGGCAGCGCGCACCCACTGCGTCGTCGTGCGGTCCGGCCGCGATTCGCCGGTGAGGCGACCGAAGGCGTCGTAGGCCCAACTTTCGGTCAGCGCGTTGGGGTCGGTCATCGAGGTCGGCAGGCCGGCGCCGTAGTCCCAGCTCATCGTCGTGGTCCGGGACAGCGGATTGGTCATGCCGACCGGCAGCTGACCCCGGCTGCCCCAGTCCAGCGACGTGGTGCGTGCGCTCATGCCGGCGCCGGTCACGGTGCGGCTGGCGACATTGCCGAAGCTGTCGTACGCAAGGCCGTAGGTGACCTGCCACTGGCTGCTGCCCGGCTCCAGGCGCAACCGCGTCGGGCGGCACTTCAGGCCGTCCCAGGTCTGGCTGAAGCTGCGCGTGACGGGTGCGCCGCCGGCGAGCGTGTGGCTGGCCGTGACTTGCATCGCCTGCGGCCGCCCCAGGCACCAGTTCGTCGTGTCATTGAGGATCGACGTGTAGTTCCTGCGCAGGCTGCTGGACGATCCGGCATTGCCACCGCCCATGACTTCCGTGATCGTCACGGTCTCGTCGGTCACGAGGCCGGAGTTCGCGTCGATCGCGTCCACCGTGCGGCTCGTCGTCGCAATCTGCGCACCGTCGAAGCTGCCGCCCACTTCGTAGCTCCGTTCAATGGTCGACGATGGATACGGGAAGCGCCGCAAGGCGGCTCCGCTGCCGAGATTCAGCGCCGACCAGGTGAAGCTGACGTCGCGGATCGGCGCGCCGGAGTGCTGGCGCTGGACGATCGACGCCGGCAGGCCGGTAAAGGGAAAGTCCTGGCGGCGCGTTTCCTCGACGCGCATTCCGCCGCCGGGTGCGAGATCGACGCTCGTGCGCATTGCGAAGCCGAGTGTGCCGCGCCCCAGCAGGTGACGGCGCAATCCCTGGTAGCTATAGCGGGTCGAGGCCAGCGATCCGAGCGCCGTCCCATCCGTCAGTTCCCATTTCGGAAACGACGTACGCGGCGGACTGCTGGTCCTGCTCCGGATAGCTGGCTGAACTGCCGCGCGTGTACACGGCCGGATCCGTCAGGGGCCGATAGGAAAACGCTGCGACGGCGCCGTAGCCGTCGGTCGCCGACAGCAGCAGATCGGGCCGCGGGCCGTTTCGCAGGCGGACCCGCAGCTGGCCGCCGCTACGGAATGCAATGTCGCCGAGACCGTCGCCATTCGCATCCACCGCCGCCGGTTGCACGCCGCCGTGAGCCAGTCCGGTATCGACGGCGGGCGCGTAGGAGCCTCCGGTGGAGACGGACACCCACCAGTTCGTCGCGCCGGCGAACAGCAGGTCGTCCCTGCCATCGCTGTTCCAGTCGATGGCCTGAAACGGCCCTGACACGCTGGTGGCGGGAACGGAGAGCTCCGGGCCGGACCAGGACACGCCGCATCCGCTGACGCGGACGCGCACGCTGCCGGTGTGATGCGTGTAGATGAAGTCCGTGCAACCGTCGCCGTTCATGTCCGCCACGACGGCAGGGCGGTAGGCGCCTTCGAAGAAATCGGTCGCATGCATCGACGCCGAGATGCGCGCGACGGTGTAATTCTCGTTCATCAGCAGGTCTTCGCCGCCGTCGCCGTCGAAATCGATGCGTTGCCCCGGCGGGCCGAGGAAGTCGCCGCCCTCGGGCATGTCGTAACCGACGGCGGTTGCCTGTTCGTAAAGCGTCACGACATTGGGCGAGAACCCTCCACCCGGAACCGCCTGCCGCAGGCGCACGACCAGGCTGTTTCCCGTGTAGGCCGGGATCTCCGACGAGACCAGATCGCCCAAGCCGTCTCCATTCATGTCCGCGCCGCGGTAATCGACGAGCTGCGGTTCGGGCGCATACCCGGTGTTGATCGGCGCCGCGAAGCCGCTCGTGCCGCCCGGCACGACGGTCCACTTCCGCGCCGCGGACAGCATCAGGAGGTCTTCCCGGCCGTCGCCGTTGTGGTCGAATGACGTGCCGATGCCGTATGGGCAGGCGATGCCGGTGTTCACCTCCGCGCCGAATGCATCGCCGGCGGTCGCGAGCCGGTAGCGCAATGTCGCAACGCCTGTCGTCGCGCCCCCGGCCCACACGAAATCACCGCGGCCGTCACCGTTGATGTCGGCCATCGTCCACAAGCGGCTGGCTGGCAGGGACGTCGATCCCGGGAGCGTGGCAGCGATGCTGATCTCGGCGCCGAATCCGGGCGCGCCGTCCTGCCACGTGAACGTCGTCGCGGCCAGGCAGTCGTCGCCGCCGACGCCACATTCCCTGACCGACGCGAGCCGGCTTCGGACGCCGCCGGACAGCGCAGGCTCGTAGGCGAGTGCGTAGCGCCGCTGGATCGTGTCGTTGTAGAGAACGTCGATGCTGGCGAGGCGCGTGACCTCGCGGATCTCGGAGCCCGCGACAAAGGCGGAATCCACCTCGTCATTCGGCCGGTTTTCGTAGGCGAAGGAGACGGCGTGCGAAGACGCGACGCCGACATCGGGATTCGCGTTGTAGCGGACTGCCGTGATCCGGAAGCTGCCATTGGCGCTGTCCTCGAAATATTCGAAATCGATGACATTCCCCGAGCGGTCGCGAATGCGGTTCAGCGCCCAGATGCGGGCCGCATTCGCGGGATTGGCGGCAGTCGAGCCGTCGATGCGCGAATCCGCCGTCGCGCCATATTCGAGTACGCGGCCATCCGGCGCCTCGAGCACGAAATGAGCGCGGCGCGCTGCTGGCGCCGGCGACCGGGCGGATCCGGGAGAAGGTTTCGATTTCGGTGCGGTATTCGGCGCCGACACTGCCGTACGTGACGCCATTCGTGACCACGAGGCGCTGTCCGTCCAGGCAGAAGCGATCGTCGCTCGTATAGGTGACGGGGGAGGCGACGCCGTCCTGCGCGATGGTCCGCGGGCAGCGCGCTATCTGCGACAGTCCGCCGATGCTCCAGCCGACGCCCAGCAGTCCGTGGGCGCTGCGGCTGCGATACTCGAGCGACAGGGCCGGCGTCATTCCATTGGTGCCGTGCGGCAGGTTCAGCGGAATCGAGTAGACCGCCTCACCGTCCGGCGAAACCGTGGCGCTGCCCGGTGTTCGCCCGATCGCGGCGTGCGCGCAATCTGCGGTCAGGGCGAAAAGAATGAGCAGCAGGAAACCGATGACGCGCGGTGTGATGGGCAGATCCATTGCCTTGACTCCGGAATCGCCCGCCATCCATGCGGGCATCGAGGCAAAGCTAGCGGCGCGCGATCAGCCCGGCGCGCCGGTAATCTGCGCGGAAAGTTGCCATTTCTCCCGGTCTCGCCAGCCGCCGCACCGCGATGGCACAAATGCTGGCAGCGGTCGCGCCGCAGCGGTGCAGGCCGATGCCTGCAGTATCCGCAAGTGATTGATTAACCTCGCAGCGCCGTCTCGGCATAGAATCTGCATCCTGTACCGCGGGTAGCCCGTTTATCCGCAGGAGTCAGCGATGAAGCTCGTCACCGCCATCATCAAGCCGTTCAAGCTCGACGACGTGCGCGCTGCGCTGTCCGAGATCGGCATCTCGGGCATGACCGTCACCGAGGTGAAAGGCTTCGGCCGGCAGCGCGGCCACACCGAGCTTTACCGTGGGGCCGAGTACGTCGTGGATTTCGTGCCGAAGACCCGCGTCGAGGTCGCCGTGCGCGACGATCTCGTGGACCAGGTCACCGAGGCCATCATCGGCGCCGCGCGCACCGGCAAGGTTGGCGACGGCAAGATCTTCGTCACCGACATCGAACGCGTGCTCCGCATCCGCACCAGCGAAACCGACGAAGCGGCACTTTGAACCAGCGCGAAGAAAACCCGAAGGCCCCGACGATCGAGGCAGCGGTTGCGAAGATTGCGCTCGGCCGCGCGCGCCGACATGTGCTCTTCTGCACCCATGGCGACTGCGCGCCGAAGGAGGTCGGCCAGGAATCCTGGAAATACCTTAAGCGCCGTCTGCGCGAGGTCGGCCTCGCCGACGTGGACGGCGGCGTGTTGCGTACCCGCGCCGATTGCCTGCGCATCTGCCGCGAGGGGCCGATCATGGTCGTGTATCCGGAAGGCACCTGGTACCGCAATGCCACGCCCGAGAACATCGAGCGCATCATCCAGGAACACCTGCTCGGCGGCCGGCCGGTAGAGGAGCTTAGTTTCGCGAGCAATCCGCTGCCTGGCGGCGACTGATCGAGGCGCTTGCGCGGGGTATTAGGGCGAGCGCATGCTTTCGGCCTGCGGGCGACTGGGAGCGGGCCATGAAGAGAAGAGCCTTCTGCGCGTCGGCAATCGCAACGATTGGCGCCACGGCGCTGCCCTTCGAGGGCGTATTCGCCGCGGTAGCCTCGATCGCTTCGGATATTTCCGCCACCACCGGTGATGGCCGGCAGATCGTTCTCTCAAGTTCCGACGTTGACGATTTCCGCGCCAGCCTGCGTGGCCAACTGCTGCTGCCGGATGCGACCGGCTATGACGACGCGCGCCGAATCTGGAATGGCATGTTCGATCGCAGGCCGGCGCTCATCGCCCGTTGTGCGGGCGCCGCGGATGTCATCCGTTCGGTGAATTTCGCCCGGGCCCACGAGCTGCTCGTGGCCGTGCGCGGCGGCGGCCACAGCCTGTCGGGACAGTCGGTGTGCGACAACGGACTCATGATCGATCTGGCGCCGATGCGCAGCGTGCGGGTCGATCCCGCGCGCAAGTCGGTGCGCGTCGAGCCCGGCGTCTTGCTGGGCGAGCTGGACCGGGAATCCCTGGCATTCGGCCTGGTAACGACGACCGGCACCGTTTCACACACGGGTGCGGCCGGATTGACGTTGGGCGGCGGTTTCGGCCGCCTTTCGCGCAGATACGGCATGACCTGCGACAATGTGACGGCGGTGGACGTCGTCACCGCCAGCGGCCAGTTTCTCCAGGCGAACGCGACTGAAAATCCGGATCTTTACTGGGGCGTGCGTGGTGGCGGTGGCAATTTCGGGGTTGTGACATCATTCGAGTATCGCCTGCATCCCTTCGATGGCCGGGCGTACGGCGGGCTGCTGGCCTTTCCATTCGCGCAGGCGCGTGACGTGCTGCGCGGTTTCGCGGACGCCTGGGCGCAGGCACCCGACGAGCTCTGGATCGAGCCTTTCATGACGGTCATGCCGACGGGCGACAAGCTCGTCGGCCTGGATGTCTGTTACAGCGGCCGGATCGAGACCGCCGAGCGCGCGCTCGCACCGTACCGCCGATTGGGAAAACCGCTCCGCGATGAACTGGGCCCCATCAAATATACGCAATTGCAGACAAAGGACGACACGCGCGCGCGCATCGGCCGTCACTACTACACCAAGTCAGGATTCGTGAAGCAGCTCGATGGCAAGCTGATCGATACCATCGTCGATACTTACGCGGAGGCCACTGCGCCTGGAGCTCGTATCGCGATTCCGACGTTCGGTGGTGCAATGAATCGCGTGGCGCCGGACGCGACGGCATTCTGGCACCGTAACGCGGCGTTCAATGTGATTGTCCAGGCCAGCAGCGATGACGGTTCAGGGGATGCACCGATCATGGAGTGGGTCAAAGCCAGTTGGCCAGCCATCGAACCGTCGACGATCGGTTTCTATGCCAACACCAACCTGTCCGATGGCCCGGCAGACCGGATCCGCGGCGCATATGGTGGCAACTATGACCGGCTGGTCGCGCTCAAGAGAAAGTATGACCCGACGAACCTGTTCCGGCTGAACGCCAACGTCAAGCCTTCCTGAGCGGGCGATGGGCCGCGCCGTCCGCATTCATCAGTACGGTGGACCCGAGGTCCTGCGCCTCGAGGAAGTCCCCGTTGGCGCGCCGAAAGCGAGGCAGCTGCGCCTCCGCCAGACCGCGATCGGCGTCAACTTCATCGACACCTACCACCGCACGGGCCTCTATCCATTGAAACTGCCGAGCGGTCTCGGTTCCGAGGCAGCCGGTGTCGTCGTGGAGGTGGGCAGCAGGGTGACCGCCTTCAAACCAGGCGATCGCGTGGCCTACGCCGACAACACGACGGGCGCCTATGCCGATGAACGGGTGATGGACGCGACGCGCGTCGTGAAGCTGCCCGAGGGCGTTTCCGACCAGCAGGCTGCGGCGATGATGCTGAAGGGCCTCACCGCCTGGTTCCTGCTGCGACGCTGCTATCGGCTGCGACGCAATGAGTTCGTGCTGCTGCATGCGGCGACCGGCGGCGTCGGCCTGATCGCCCTGCAATGGGCGACGGCGCTCGGCGCGAAAGTCATTGCAGTTGTCGGCAGCGACCAGAAGGCGGCGCTTGCGCGCGAGCATGGCGCGCTGGAAGTGATCGTCAGTTCACGCGAGGACATCGCCGCGCGCGTGCGCGAGATCACGAAGAAAAAGGGTGTGTCCGTCGTCTATGACGGTGTTGGCAAGGACACGTTCTATGCTTCGCTCGACTCACTGCGGCCGCGCGGCATGATGGTGAGCTTTGGCAATGCCTCGGGGCCGGTGCCGCCGATCGCGCCGCTCGAACTCACCAAACGCGGCTCGCTTTTCCTCACTCGCCCGACGCTCTTTCATTACACCGCGAAAGCCTCGGAACTGGCGCGTGGCGCGCGCGAACTGTTCGAGGCGCTGGCGAGCGGCAAGTTCAGGCTGAAGATCGGCGCGACCTACGAACTGGCCGATGCCGCCCAGGCGCATCGCGACCTCGAAGCGCGGCGGACCACGGGCAGCGTCCTGCTGATTCCCTAACGGCCCGCGAGGCTCGCGCGAATTCCCTGCTCGGGGCTCGCATAGCGCGGCGTGAAGCCAAGCTCCTGCCGCAGCCGGCTCGTGTCCACGCGACGCGACTCGCCAAGGAAAGACAGCGCGGCCTCCGAGCGGTGTGCCTTCAATTCGGCGAGCGGCAACTGCGGCGGAGGGGGCAGGCCCGCGAACTGCGCGACGAGCGACAGGAAAGCCGTGTTCGTCGTGTGGTCCCCATCACCCACGTTGTAGATTCGATTGCGCGCCTGCGGTTTCTGGAGCGCGGCCACTGAGGCATCGGCCAGGTCGTCCACGTGAATCCGGTTGGCCGGGCCAGCCTCGGACTCCACGAGCACCGGTTCGCCGCGACGCAGGCGATCGACGGGCAGCCGGCCGGGGCCATAAATCCCGGGCACGCGCAGGATCACCCACTCGACACCGCGCGGCTCGCACCAGGCACGGAGCGCCTCCTCGGCGGAGAGTCGCCGGCGCGCCCGATCGGTCACAGGGACGGGCGGCGTGTCTTCGTTGACCGTTCCACCGCCGGCGTCGCCATAGACGCCGGTCGTGCTGATGTAAACGAAGCGCGCGGGTGCTGCGGGTAGCGCAGCGAGGAAGCGTTGAATCCGCGGGTCGCTCGTGCCGGATGCCGGCGGCGGCACCAGGTAGATGACGTCGAATCCTTCGGTTTTCGGTAACGGAAGTTGCACGGCTTGGCCAGTGTCGAAGTCCCAGGTGACCATGTCGAAGCCGAATGGCGCCTCGAAGCGGCGCGCGCGCGGCACCCTCGTGATGGCGGTGACCGGCCCCTGTTTCGCGAGCCGCGCGGCCACGCGCGAGCCCGCGTAGCCGCAGCCGGCCACGACAAATCCGCGTGATGGAATAGCAGGTGATGGTGTCGCCGCCATGTCGGGTCCTGACGAGACCGGGAAAATGGAACCCCGGCCCCTTCATAATAGCGGCGTGAAGGTCAGGCTGCTGCCGACAGGTCGGGAATTCCAGGCGCGTGGCGACGAGCCCGTGCTTTCCGCCGCACTGCGCGAGCATCTCAACCTGCCGCACAGCTGCAAGGGCGGCAGTTGCGGAACCTGCCGCGTGCGCGTGGTCAGGGGCCGCATCGCATATCCGCACGGCCGTCCGCTCGGCATCAGCGGGGACGAGGAGTCCCATGGCTATGCGCTGATCTGCCAGGCGCGCGCACTCGAGGATCTCGAGATCGAGATCCGCGACATCCGCCACGTCAGCGACGTCGAGGTCAAGAGCCTGCCGGCCCGCATTGACCGGATGCAGCGGCTCGCGCCTGACGTCATGGGGCTTTGGCTGCGTCTGCCTGCGGTCGAGCCGTTCAGCTGGCAAAGCGGCCAGTACGTGGACGTAATGCTCGGCGGCGAGCGGCGCCGCAGCTTTTCGCTCGCAAACCCGCCCTACGATGCGGCGCTGCTCGAGCTGCATGTGCGGCGCGCGCCCGGCGGCGCGTTCTCCGGGCAGGTGTTCACGACATTGAAGGAAGGCTCGCTGCTCCGCATCGAGGGGCCGCTTGGACAATTCATTTATCGCCCGGGAGAGAGGCCGCTCCTGATGATTGGCGGCGGTACAGGTTACGCGCCGCTCAAGGCGATGATCCGCCAGGTGCTGGAGACCGAGACGAGGCGGGACCTGACGCTTTTCTGGGGCGCGCGCACCGTGACCGATCTGTACGAGGACGCGTGGCTTCGCGGTCTCGCTGAGAAGCACGCGCGCTTTCGCTACACATCCGTGGTCTCGGAACAGGATGCGCCGGCACCGCACGAATCGGGATTCGTCCACGAAGCCGTGGTGCGGCGCGTTGCGGGTCTCGCCGGTTTTGACATCTACGCCGCCGGCCCGCCCGCGATGATCGACGCCGTGCGCGCGGCATTGCCTGCCCAGGGCGCGGACCCCGAGCGGATCTACATCGACTCCTTCGATTACGCGCCGGCCTGAGCGGCGACGCGCCAGCGGATCAGGGCGCTGACGAGCGCCGCATCGTCCGGCGCATCGGCGAGGATCAGGGGCGAGCCGAGCCCGAGCCGGATCGCGGCATCGGCGACGCGGCGTGAGCCGGTCAGCAAGGCCGTCGAATCCATCAGCTCGCGGCATCGCAGCGTGACGATCCCTACCAGCGCCTCCAGCAGTTCGACGCTGGTCGCCGAATAGGCGCGCACGCCGCCCTGGCGCCAGAGTTGTTCGATCTGGCCCTGGACGTCCGCCCCGGGACGTGCCGGTTCGCGGGTGTAGACCTCGGCGTACTGCACCTGCGCACCGCGCGATGTCAGCACTTCGCCCAGCAGTTCGCGTCCGCCGACGCCGCGCACGATCAGCACGCGCTGGCCGCTCATGTGCGAAAGCTGCGGCATTGCGAGCAGCGCCTCGCTGTCGGCACCTTCCGCCGGCATCAGCGACACGCGATAACCGGCTGAATTGAGCGCCGACGCGGTCGGCTGGGCGAGCGCCACGAGCTTGATGTCGCGGCGCTGCTCCAGCAGGTCCGAACCGAAGCGCGCGGCATTCGCGCTGATGAAGATCACGTAGTCATAGCGATCCGCGGGGCCGATCGCAGCGCGCACGGCGGCGCGGTCCGTGCGCGGCCGGATCGAGAGCGCCGGATAGCGCACGGGCGTGCCGCCCTCGGTCTCGATCAGCTGGCACAGGTGCTGGGCCTGATGCTCGGGCCGCGTCACCAGCACGCCGATGCCGGTCAGCCGTCCCATGTCAGCGCCCGCCGTCCATTGCGAGCGATTTCAGAAGCGCATCGGCGCCCGCGGCGAGCAGCTGATCCGCGAGCGCCGTGCCAAGCCTGGCGGCATCGGCCTCGGGGCCAGCGATGCGATCGGCGATCACCCGGTTGCCGTCCGGCATGCCGACGAGCCCGCGCAACTCGATTCGGCCGCCGGCAAGCGTCGCGTAACCCGCGATCGGCGACTGGCAGCTGCCGCCAAGCCCTGCGGCGAGCGCGCGCTCCGCGTCGAGGCAACGCCGCGTGGCCGGATGGTCGAGCGGCAAGAGCAGCGAGCGGACACGCGAGTCGCCAGCCTGGCATTCGATGCCGATCACGCCCTGGCCAACAGCGGGCAGCATGCTTTCCGGAGAGAGCCGCTCGCGGATGCGTTCGCCGAGCCCCAGGCGCTCGAGCCCGGCAGTGGCGAGGAGCACGGCCGCGAAATCGCCCTGGTCGAGTTTTCGCAGGCGCGTCTCGACATTGCCGCGCAGGATCCCGATCTCGAGATCCGGCCGCGCGTGCTTCAGCTGGCATTGCCGGCGCAGACTCGAGGTACCGACCCGCGAATTCCGCGGCAGCCCGGCAAACGTCGCATGGTGATTCGAGACGAAGGCATCGCGCGGATCGGCGCGCTCGAGCACGGCGGCGATCGCCATCCCTTCCAGGAGCGCCGCAGGCACGTCCTTCATCGAATGCACTGCGAGATCAGCCTCTCCCGCGAGGATTGCGGCCTCCAGCTCCTTGATGAACAGGCCCTTGCCGCCGCTGCCTGCGAGCGCGCGGTCCTGGATGCGATCACCCTCGGTGACCATGGGCAGGAGCCGTACGGCGAGACCGGGATGCGCGACGCGCAGGCGTGCAGCGACATGCTCCGCCTGCCAGAGGGCGAGCGGGCTGCGTCGTGTTGCAATGCGTAATTCGCCGGTCACGCAGCCATTGTGCCATGCGTCCCCAAAGCCGTAGGATCGGCCCATGAACAGGTACTTTGTGCTGGGATTCCTGGTGCTTTTGGGGCTCGCCGGCGCCGCTTCGGCCGACGATACCGCAAGGGCGTCGGTTGGCGACAATCGCCTGAGCGCGGGCGATGAAGTCACGATGGATGAGTACGTGCCGGGCAACGTCTATCTCGCGGCCGGGCGCGTCAATCTCGACGATCGCATCGGCGGCAGCGCCTTCGTGACCGGCGGCGAGGTGGACGTCACCGGCTCGATCGGCCACAACCTGTTCGCGGCCGGCGGCGACCTGAGCGTCGAGGGTGAAGTCGAGGGCGACGTGCACGCAGCCGGCGGCAAGCTGCGCGTGCAGCGCGGCGCAGAGGTGCGCGGAGACGCGACACTCGCCGGCGGCACTATCGACGTGGAAGGCAATGTCGGAGGGGACCTGCAGGCCTACGGCGAGTCCATCTACGTCAACAGCATCATCGGCGGAGACCTGCGGCTCGCCGGCGAGGACATCCGCATCGGTCCCGACACGCGTGTCCTGGGCCGGCTCGAGTACAAGAGCGGCAGCCAGTTCGTGATGGACCCCAAGGCCGAGGTCGCGCAAGGCGTCCAGAAGCTCGACGCCAATGACCACCACTGGTTCAGGAAAGGCGGGCATCGGTCGTCACGCGGCGGCCGCACGATGTTCTCGATCGGCGTCCTGGTGCTCGGCACGCTGCTGATCCTCGGGTTGCCCGCCTTCACTCGCGAGGCCGCGTCGGCGATCCGCCGCGAGTGGTGGCAGAGCGCGGGTGTCGGCTGCGTGATGCTGATCGGCGTGCCGCTCGCGGCGGTCATCCTGATGATCACGATCATCGGCATCCCGCTCGCGCTGATGATGGTTTTCGGCTACATGGTCCTGCTGATGCTCGGCTATGTGATCGCCGCGATCTTCGTCGGCGACTTCGCACTCGAGCGGCTCGGCGGGGATCGCGTGAAGTCCGTCGGCTGGCGCGTGCTGTTCCTGCTGCTCGCGCTGGTCCTGCTGTCCATCGTCCGGCAGATGCCGCTGATCGGCGGGCTCGCGGTGGCGCTCCTGTTCGTCGCGGGCATCGGCGCGTTCACGATGCGGACCTGGAGGGGATTCCGGCGCGCGGACAACGCCGTCGCGGCGTAGCGCCGGCAAGCCTCAACGCGTCAGTTTTCTCGACACTTCCGCCGCGAGCCTGCGGCTGACCGCGAGCGTTCCCGCGCCGTGTCTCAGCCGGACGACCTGGTGACCGTCGCCGTCGCGCTCCAGCCCCTCGATGTGGGCGAGGGCGACCAATGAGTTGCGGTGCACGCGCACGAAAGTCTCCGCGAACTCGTCTTCCAGCGCCTTCAGAGGCTCTTCGATCAACTCCTCGCCGCCTGTATGACGCAGCGTGGTGTACTTCAAATCGGCGATGAAACACAGGATATTCTCGACCGGGATGAGCTTCAGCTCGTCGCGCGCGCGCACGGCGATGCGAATGCGGGGTCCGCCGCCGGCGCCGTCCGCGATGCGCGTCAACTGCGCGCGGTTCGGCTGGCGCGCGCGGTCGAGCGCTTCCTGGAGTTTCTCCTGCCGCACGGGCTTCAGCAGGTAGCCGGCCGCCTGGACCTCGAACGCGGCGAGCGCATGCTCATCGAAGGCGGTCGTGAAGATCACGGCAGGCGGATCGGGAAGGCGCGCAACGTGGCGCGCGACCTCGAGTCCGTCCATGCCAGGCATGCGGATGTCGAGCAGGATCACCTCGGGGCGCAGCGAACCAGCGAGCAGCAGCGCCTGTTCGCCCGAGGCGGCGATGCCGGCGAGTTCCGCTTCCGGTATCTCCTCGACCAAATGGGCGAGGCGCTCGCGCGCGAGCGGCTCGTCATCCACGACCAGCACGCGCAGCTTCATGCTTCCGGCCTGCTGATCGGGAATCGCAGCGTGACGATGAAGCGCTCCGGACCCTCGACGACGTCCAGATCCGTCTCGCCGTGGAACATCAGATTCAGGCGCTGGCGCACATTGTCGAGCCCGATCTGATGGCCGGGGCGGCGCGCGACCAGCTTTGGAGCAACCGGGTTTTCGATCGTCAGCACGGCGGTCGAGCCATCGCGCTTGCCGGTCACGCGGATCGTGCCGCCCTTGTCCATCGGCTCGATGCCGTGGTAAACGGCATTTTCCAGCAACGGCTGGAGGAACAAGGCCGGCACCGGTGTGTCCATCGGCAGCGCGTCCACCTGCCAGTCCACGCGCAACCGGTCGCCGAGGCGCAGGCGCTCGACGCGCTCGTAGGCCCGTGCGATCTCGATTTCGCTGCCGAGCGGAATGCGCTCGCGGTGCTCGCGCAGCGAGGCCCGGAAGAGATCCGAGAGATCCGCAATCGCCTGTTCCGCGACGCGCGGGTTGGTGCGCGTCAGCGAAGCAATGGTGTTCATGCTATTGAACAGGAAGTGCGGGCGGATGCGCGCCTGCAGGGCGCGCACGCGGCTCTGCGCCTCGGCCTCGACATTGCGCCGCCATTGATGCGAGACATAGAAATAGCGGAGCGCCAGGCCGCCCGCGATCGCGCAGACCGCGAGGTTCCGGAGCAGGAACTCGATGTGGTCGGCGCCGAGCAGGTCGCGGTTCACGCCGAGCAGCCGGCTCGCGGATGCCGAGAGCCACCAGGCGCCTTCCGTCACGAGGGCCGTGACGGTGAGCATCAGCAATAAAGCCAGCAACGAGCCGCGCAGTACATCGAGCCGCGAGAGCGAGCCGCGCACCGCGCAGAGCGCGGCTGCCGTGCCGAGCCCGGCCCATAGCAGGAACAGGGAAGTGCGCGCGAGGTCGGTCCAGAAGAGCTCCGAGATGCCGATGCGCGCCAGCGTCAGGAAGAGCGCGACCAGTTCCGCGATCAGCACGACCGCGAGCACGCTCTGGGCCGCGCAGAAGTCCGGCAGGTAGAAATCCGGGCGTTCGCGGCTTGCGGCGTTCATCCGCTCAGTCCTTGCCCGCGAACAGCGGCGTCTTCAGCCGGAAGATCGTCGAAATGTCCTCTTCGCCGTGCCCGGTCTCGAGCAGCCGCTTGTAGTCGGCGAGGGTCGCCTCGACGACGGGAAGCGTCGCGCCGTGCCGCGCGGCCATTTCGCGGCAGATGCGCAGGTCCTTGGCGTGCAGCCTCACGCGGAACCCCGCGGGGTATTCGCCGCGCGCCATGAATGGCGCCCGGTGCACGAAGTACCAGCTCGAACCCGCGCCCTTTCCCAGCACGTCGATCACCTGATCGAGCGGCAGGCCCTCGGCCTGGGCGAAGGCCATGGCTTCCGCGACGACCTGGATGACGCCCGCGCAGAGGATCTGGTTGGTTGCCTTGGTTGCCTGGCCGGCGCCCGAAGGGCCGAGGAGTGCGACGGTCTTGCCGACGGCGGCGAGCACCGGCTTCGCGCGCTCGAAAATCGCAGGCTCACCGCCACACATGATGGCGAGCGTCGCATTCCTTGCGCCTTCGACGCCGCCGCTGACGGGGCAGTCGAGAAGGGCCGCGCCGACGGTCGCGAGGCGCGCCGCGGCCTTGCGCGCGGTATCCGCTGCAACGGTCGAGCAGTCGATGACGATCGCGCCTTTCCTGAGCCCCGGCAGGAGTGCCTCGACGACCGCGAGCAGGTCGTCGTCGGCCGAGACGCAGGTGAAGACGAAATCGGAGTCGGCGGCGAGCGCGGCCGGAGAAGCAAAGGCCGTGCAGCCGGTTTCGGCTGCCATCGCCTCGGACTTGGAGGCGGTGCGATTCCAGACGCCGGTGAGCAGTCCCGCACGATGCAGGTTGCGGGCCATGTGCTGGCCCATGGTGCCCAGACCGACGAATCCGACGTTCATGGCGGGCCCCATTGTGCCCGAACGCGGCCCGACGCCGCTCTTAAGGCTTCAGGCAGCGGCGACTCAGCTGCAGGATTCGTCGACCGACTGCTTGGCCTTCACGCGGGCTTCGGCCAGCTGCTGGTCCGTCAGGTATTCGCGCTTGCCGTCCTTGGTCTCGCGGAACAGGCGCCGCGACTCGACGTAGCGCTGGTAGCGATCCTGGGCTTCCTTGCACTGCTTTGACTTGGCGTTGGCAACGTCCTTCTGGACGGCGGCCATCGCCTCGTTATCGACCGGTGGCTCGCTGGAATCGTTGCCGGACGGCAGCGTTGTCTGCCCGTTGCCGTTGTTGGCGTCATCGCCATTGTCCCCGCCATCGCCCTGGTCGTCACCGGACTCCTCGTCGACGATGCTGGATTCCTTGTTGAAGACGCCGAGGATCTTGGCATCGGACTGCGTCGGGGGCAGGTCGCTGTAATGGATCTGGCCGCGCCCGTCGGACCACTTGTAATAATTGTCCGCCGAGGCGACGACCGTGAGGCCCGCCATCAGCAATGCGACCATGAATTTCTGCAACATGTTGACCTCCAGGCCGAGGCGCCGAATCGTCACAGCGCCTTTTCATCCAGCTCGCCGGTGCGGATGCGCACCACGCTGCCGAGCCCCGTCACGAAAATCTTGCCGTCGCCGATCTTGCCGGTCCGGGCGGATGCCGCGATCGCATCGATCACCGCGTCCACGCGCTCGTCCGCGACCGCAATTTCAATGCGTACCTTGGGGAGGAAATCCACGACATATTCCGCCCCCCGGTAAAGCTCAGTGTGGCCTTTCTGGCGGCCAAAACCTTTGACCTCCGTCACAGTGACGCCCTGCACACCGACCTCCGCGAGGGCGGCCCGGACCTCGTCGACCTTATAGGGCTTGATGATGGCAGTGACCATCTTCATGGGCGGCAGTGTAGCGGAGGGTGCCCGAGTACCGGTATGGCTTCGGACCGGCCGGCGGCTCGCCGGTTCCCGGCCCGGGCAGGGGGCCTAGTTGTTGTAGGCCCGTTCGTCGTGCAGCGCGAGGTCCAGGCCCTCGACCTCCTGCTCGCGGGTGACGCGAAGCCCGACGGTCGCATCCAGGGCCTTCAGGATCACGAAGGTCATGAACCCGCTGAAAACCAGCGTGAACAGCACGCTCTTGGCCTGCACCCAGACCTGATGGCCGATCGTCATGCCCTCGGCGAGCCCGACGCCGCCCAGGGCCCCGGCGCAGACGCCGGTCAGGATGGCGCCCACGATGCCGCCGACCGCGTGCACGCCGAAGACGTCCAGCGAATCGTCATAGCCGAGCGCGCGCTTCAGGCGCGCCGCCGCGAAGAAGCACAGCACGCCCGAGGCGATGCCGATCAGGAGCGCGCCCGCAGGGCCCGCCGTGCCCGAGGCCGGGGTGATTGCGACCAGCCCGGCGATCGCGCCCGTCACGATGCCGAGCGCACTCGGCTTGCCATGCGCGGCCCATTCCGTGCCCATCCAGGCGAGCGCCGCGGCCGCGGTCGCGATCTGCGTCACGAGCATCGCCATGCCGGCCGTGCCGTTGGCGGCGACCGCACTGCCGGCGTTGAAGCCGAACCAGCCGACCCATAGCAGCGCGCCGCCGACGACCGTCAGCGGCAGGTTGTGCGGCGGCATCGCCGTCGTCGGATAACCATGGCGCTTGCCGAGTACGAGCGCCGCAACGAGTCCTGCAACGCCTGCGTTGATGTGCACGACCGTGCCGCCCGCGAAATCGAGCACGCCCCAGTCCCACATCAGCGCGCCCGCGCCGCTCCACACCATGTGCGTGATCGGCAGGTAGACGAATGTGAACCACAGCGCCGTGAACAGCAGCAGCGCCGAGAACTTCATCCGCTCGGCGAAGGCGCCGACGATCAGCGCCGGCGTGATGATCGCGAAGGTCATCTGGAAAGTCGCGAACACGGATTCCGGGATCGTGGCGACCAGCGACTTGACCGTGATGCCGGACATGAAGGCCTTGCCGAAGCCGCCGATGAAGGAGTGCAGGCTGATCTCGCCCGCGGTCATGCCGGTCGTGTCGAAGGCGAGGCTGTAGCCGTAGATCATCCACAGCACCGACACGAGCGCCGTGATCGCGAAGCACTGCATCAATACGGAGAGGGCGTTCTTGACTCGCACCATGCCGGCGTAGAAAAGCGCGAGGCCCGGGATGGTCATCAGCAGCACGAGCGCGGTTGCGGTGATCATCCACGCCGTGTCGCCGCTATCCGCCATGCCTGCCTCCACCGCGCTCTGAAATAAATGCCGGCACGGGGCAGATTCAAGGGGGCCGCCCGCGACCGGATCCCGGTACTGTCCCTGGCGGGATTGCAGTATCCGTGCCAGTCATGGGTTGTTTACCAATCAATGGGTTACGGGCGGACGGGTGGCGCCGGCCATTCGCCCTTGCACCGTCGTGGCGCGCCGTGGCCGCGCGCCTGCCAGATCGCGGGGCATCGCTTGACGTTGCCGCCCGCGGCCCCGAAGCTTCCGGCAACACGGAGTTCACCCATGGCTTTCGATCCGAAGTCCCTCGACGATCTTGCGCGCCGCCTGGCCGACGCCGTGCCGCCCGGACTCGCCGCGCTCAAGAACGACCTGCAGCAGAACTTCAAGGCCGTGCTGCAAAGCGGGCTCGCGAAACTCGATCTCGTTTCGCGCCAGGAATTCGACATCCAGGCCGGCGTTCTGCGCCGCAGCCGCGAACGGCTCGAAGAACTCGAAGCGCGGATCGCGGCGCTCGAAGCAAAACCCAGCAGGAAGTAGCGCGAATGCGCGGGGCTCGATGAGCCTCGCCACCGTCCTCACCCGCGCACAGTTCGGGCTCGACGCGCCGCTGGTGCGTGTCGAAGTGCATTGCGGGGCGGGCTTGCCGCAGCTCTCCGTCGTCGGGCTCGCCGAGGTCGCCGTGCGCGAAAGCCGCGATCGCGTGCGTGCAGCGCTTGCGCATTGCGGCTATGAATTCCCGCCGGGACGCATCACCGTCAACCTGGCGCCCGCGGACTTGCCGAAAGAGGGCGGGCGCTTCGATCTCGCGATTGCGCTCGGAATTCTCGCGGCATCCGAACAGCAGCCGTTCGCCGCGATGGACGGCATCGAGTTCTACGGCGAGTTGTCGCTGTCGGGCGAGTTGCGCCCGGTGCGCGGCGCGCTGGCCGCAGCCGTACACGCGGTGCGCGACGGCCGCAGGCTGGTCGTGCCACTGCCGAATGCCGATGAGGCGCGAGTCGCGAATGGCGCTTCCGTCGCCGGCGCCTTGAATCTGACGACGGTCTGCCATGGGCTGCGCGGTGGGGCGGGGCTCGATTTCTCGAGTGGCGGCGAATTGCCGGATTGCGCGCGGGCCGGGCCGGATCTCGCCGACGTGCGCGGCCAGGCCGCGGCGAGGCGCGCGATCGAAGTCGCGGCGGCCGGCGGGCATAGCCTGCTGATGATCGGCCCTCCCGGCTCCGGCAAGAGCATGCTCGCACAGCGATTGCCGGGCCTGCTACCGGCGCTCGACGACGGCGAAGCGCTCGAATGCGCGATGCTGCACTCGCTGGGCCGCGACCTGCCGCCAGTCGGGGAATGGCGGCGCCGGCCGTTCCGAGCGCCGCATCACGGGGCTTCCGCCGCGGCGGTGATCGGCGGCGGAGGGCGGCTTTCCCCGGGCGAAATATCCCTCGCGCATCACGGCGTGCTGTTCCTGGACGAATTGCCTGAATTCCGCCGCGACGTACTCGAGGCGCTGCGCGAGCCGCTCGAGACCGGCAACGTCAGCGTGGCGCGCGCGGCGTACCGCGGGCATCTTCCGGCGCGTTTCCAGCTCATCGCCGCGATGAATCCCTGCCCCTGCGGCTACGCCGGCGACCCCAACGGCCGCTGCCGCTGCACGCCGCAGCAGGTGCGTCGCTATCTCTCGAAGCTCTCGGGGCCGCTGCTCGATCGCGTGGACATGCATGTCGAGGTGCCGCGTCTGTCTTATGAAGTACTGCGCGCGACGGCCCAGGCACCGGAAGGAACTGCGGCGGTCGCGGCACGTGTCCTGGCCGCTCGCGGGCGGCAGCAGGAACGCGGGGCGCTCAACGCGGGACTCGATGCCGCAGCACTCCAGCGTGCCTGCGCGCTCGGCATCCTCGAGCACGGCCTGCTGGAGAGCGCATCGCGGCGGCTCGGGCTCTCCGCTCGCGCCTGCCACCGCGTGCAGCGGGTCGCACGCACGATCGCCGACCTCGGAGGTCAGGACAGCGTGGGAGTGACGGAGTTGTCGGAGGCGATCGGCTACCGGCGGCTCGATCGCGAACCCGCCGGATGCGCTGTTGATGCCTGAATTCTCGTGAGGGCGTATTGTTCTGCCCGCATGAGGTATCAAATGAAACGAATCCTCGCCTTGCTGCTGTCTGCTTCGCTATGTGCCTGTGCTGCGAAGCCACCGGTCGCGCCGGAACCGGCTGTTCCTGCACCGCAGGACTTCGTGCTGCGCACCCAGCCGGTATTTGAGGCTCTGCGCGGCCCGAATTGTCGCGAACACCTGGCAAAGGCGGCCGAGATCGCCGCGCTGCCCGAGTTCAACACCGCGCAATCGCGCGATGACCAGGTCGTGTTCCTTTGGCAGATCGCGGTTTGCGCGGTCGACAATGAGGAATATGAACTTGCATTCCGGAACGTCGATCGCGTCGCCGGATTGGCACCCCAGTCGGCCTGGCCCCAAATGGTGCGAATGTACCTCGGTATCGATTTCGACAAGCCGGCGGCCAGCCTCGATGCAGTGCATACCCTCGCTGGCGTCGCTCCTGAAGCAGTCCGCGGAGTCGAGCTCAGATTCCTGAATCGGCTTCTCGGTGCAGCAGAGGACGCGGACAAGACTGGGGACGCGAAGCTGGCGCTATACGAGACACTGGAGCAGGTTGATTATGTACCGGCAGCCCCATATTCCGATGATTTTTTGCGCATGGGTCATGGACGACTTCTTCTGGAACGTGGCCGCGTGGATGAGGCGCGCGTCCTTCTCGCGACGGTGATCGATGTCGATTCCGTCGTCTCCATGCGCATTGAACGCCAGTTCGATCCACTACGGGAAGATCCCGGTTGGGAGGCGCATCTCGATCTCGCGACTGCCGCAAAGCGTGACGTCGCGCGCTCGCGGGCAGCCATGGATGCCAATCCCGCCCTGATGGAGGGCGTGTACCTGCATGCAAGGGTCCTCGATGTTGCGAATCGCGACAACGAGGCGCTCACGATCCTGGACTTGGCGCTTGAGCGGCATGGGGCGAATCCGGCGGCATTCACGGACGCCGAGGAATTCCGCAACTGGTTGATCGATACGCGCGGCGAACTGCTTTACAACATAGGTCGGTTCGAGGAGGGTCGAGCGGCACTCCGCGAGTCCGCTCTGATGACCGAACATGGCGAAACGAATGTCAGCAACCTGATCAATCTCGCCGGTTACCTGATACGGGAGGGCAAGGCTGCCGATGCGCTCGAATTGCTGTCAAAGGTCGGAAAGGCATCGCCCTACGGCCAGTCATGGGTCGAATCGATCCGCTCCTGTGCCGGCATGCAGCTTGGGGACGACAGGCTGCGTCGCGAGGGGCTGGAATACCTCAAGGCACACGAATCGGACAATCCAGCGGCGTTGTCGCGGGCGCTCCTATGTTCGAACAACATCGATGGTGCCGCGGCCTGGATGATCCGTCGGCTGGCGGATCGCGACATGCGAAGCGGTGCACTGCTCGCCCTGCAAATTACGCCGGAGTTGCGTAGCGACGAACTACCACTGAGCAAGATCCTGCGTGAACGCCAGGCCGCGGTTCGCGGGCGCGATGATGTGCGGGCGGCCGCGGAGGCGGTGGGCCGCATCGAGAAGCTGCCCGTCAACGTGAATCGCGACTACTGAACGCATTCGGCCAGGTGCAACCTGCAACCTGGTCGAGCCGCGCTCGCAGCGACGGGCAAGGCCTAACGAGGTTTTACTTGATCAGCGTGACGTGACCGGTCAGTTCGTGCTTGCGCTGGTTACCGGAGACGGCGCAGGACGTGACCATGACATCCGTCAGCTCGTACCGCCCGCTGCGGGTCGTCAGCACGGCGCGCGGAATATGCTTTCCGCTCGCGCACATCCGGGTAAGAAATGCGGCTGTCGCGTTGCCGGGCTCGGCGACGGTCAGGCTGAATGACTGGACGGAATCCGCCGCGGGCGCAACGTCCGTCGCAACTGCCGCCGCGACCGGCTGCGCTGCGGCAACGGCGTTCACCGGCTGTTGCGCCTGCCTGCCGGTTGCCAGGCCGGAAGCGGCGTCCCGCGGTGACGTGATCGCGTGGCTCGTTCCCCAGGAGAACGATGACACTTCGACCGACCTGGAAGGCGGTGTCGCAGTTGCCTCGCCTTTGATTGAGTCGATCTCGAGGAGATAGTCCGACGCCGCGAGGGCCGGCCCGGCGAGAAATACGGAGCCGCAAATCGCGGCCAGGGTCACGAGCTGAGATGTGCGCACTGGTGCATCCTCAAGGAAGAGATGCAGGCAGTCTCTCACGCGGGCGCCGCCACAATCGTGACGGCCCTCTGCTTTTTGTCTCAGACTTTCTGGAATTGCTTTTCGCGCAACGATCCCGCGAAGCCGTACATGACCTCGTTGACCTTCGACCAGCTCTGAAGACTCTTCATTCGGCCGAGCCAGCGGTGCACGCTCGGGTACGCCTCGTAGGTGCAACCGATCAACTCACCGGCGGTAATCAGGCAGGCGCCGAAATAATCGGCGATGGAGATCCGGTTGTTTGCGACGTAATCATTCTTGCCCAGGATGTTCTTGTCCAGGATCTCAAGCCACACCCTCGCCTTATCCCTGCCCCACACAATCGTGCCCTGATGCTGCTCGTCGGTCGGGCGCTTGTGGTGCGGGAAGAGCTGGGGATAGAGGAGACCGTAGCCAAAGTCACGATAGAACTGGGTGTTGAACCAGTCCATCGCCTCATCCACCTTGGCCCGCTGCTTCAGGTCCTTCGGGTACTCGGGTGCGTCGAACCTGGATGCCAGATACTTGAGGATCGCGGAGCTCTCGGTCATCCGGAAATCGCCGTCTTCGAGCGCCGGCACCAGGCGGCTCGGATTGATCGCCGAATATTCGCTCCCGCGATGCTCGCCTTTCATCAGGTCCACGACCCGCTCCGTCACGGGCAGTTTCTTTTCCGCAATGAACAGACAGACCGGGCGACTCGCTGTCGACACCGGGTTCATATAGAGAGTGATGGCCATTGTGTCCTCTGCCGCGGATGGCGGCGGAATGGGAGCGCTAGCGGCTCAGCTCGACCATGTGCGCCACGGTCGCCCGGATCAGTTCGTCGCTCAGTTCGACGCGGCCGCCTTTCGCCGGCATCACGCCAGACTTGCCCTGGAAGCCTCCGATGGCGTGTTTTTCGAGCGTCGGCAGGCCCTGTGCGATGCGCGGTGCCCAGGCCGCCTTGTCGCCGACTTTCGGCGCGCCCGCGATTCCCGCGCCATGGCAGACCGCGCAGACGGTTTCATAGGTGGATTTGCCATCCGCCGGAGCGGCAGCCACGGCCGGCGCCTCGCCCGCAGGCGCGGCCGGCGCCTGGATCGCAACCGCCGAATTGTCCGTTCCCGCGACCGCCACCTGACCAAACGGCTTGATGCGTTCGTGCGCCTCGGCCTGCATCAGAGGGTCCTCGACGTCCCGGGCGCCCTTGGGACCGCTGTCCACGAGCCGCGACACGCCGATCAGGAGCAGCGCGATCGCGATCAGGATGCCGAGAACGGCGCTGAAAACGTTCATGAAATGCCGGTCTGGCTTGGCCACTGCGTACTCTCGCGCGGATGAATGTCGGGGGTGCGGATTATAGCGGGGCGGGCTTCCGCGGCGGAAGACGGTTATTGGACGCTTGGCTGCCGCGGCCGGTAAAATCGCGGGCCAGTTCGAGTGCCGGCAGTGCCGCCGGCGCCAGCACCAGACAATGCGCCCGTAGCTCAGCTGGATAGAGTGACGGTCTCCGAAGCCGTAGGTCGTGGGTTCGACTCCCGCCGGGCGCGCCAAATCCGAGTCGAAAGGCTCTCCGCGAGGAGGGCCTTTTTGCTTTTGGGGTAAGAGGTGTTATACGGACGGAAATGCTCGAGCTTCTCCAATCGTCAGGGTCCTCCGGCAACAGTTAGATCCCGAGCTCCAATGTGGCAATACGTCTTTAAGATAATTCTCACCGCAGCAGTCGTTGTGGCTGTGGCGGAAATTGCGAAGCGCAGTACATTCTGGGGCGCTGCCCTCGCGTCGCTTCCACTGACCTCGCTGCTGGCGTTCATCTGGCTGTATCTCGATACAGGGAGTTCGCAGCGCGTTGCCGATCTATCGCAGAGCATCCTTTGGCTGGTCATTCCATCACTGACTCTGTTCGTGCTGCTGCCCTTGCTCCTGCGCACCGAGCTCAATTTCTGGTTGAGCCTTGGAGCCTCGTGCGTTGTCACGGCCGGGGCGTATTTCGCCATGGTCTGGGTAATGGGTCGGATTGGTATTCACACGTGAGGGCTCGGTATCCAATCAAGCAATGCAGTGATTGCTGAGACGGACCTGGTCACATGGAACGGCTAGCCGTTGACGATTCCTCGACCGAGCAGCGCCTTGCATACGCAGCCGGACTGCTGGAACGCTGCGATGGTGTCGTCGATGTGGCGGGAATCGCGACGCTTTCGCCCAGTCCACACGGGATTGAGTGCTCGGTGTCCAACTCATCGAATGCCATCGCCCGGTGCGAAGAGGAGTACAAAGTGCTGGTGGAGAATGCTGCGCGGGCACTCGAAGCATCAAGGCTCGGACGCCGGCTGCCAAACCGGCCCCTTCATTGGGTCGTCGTAGAAGATTGCGGTATGGGCGCCATCGAGCTATGGCGTGCGCCGTGACCATGCACGGGAACGATCCTTGAAACTGGCAGCGAATGTCTTCGACATCTGGGCATTCCGTAATACCGCCGACGGCGTGCGATTCCTGCTCCTCTACACGTCGATCGAGAAGGCTACGCGGTATTTCAACGGAGGGCGGTTCTGGCAGATTCCGAGCGGCTTTGTCGATGACGGGGAACTGGTCATCGATGCTATTTCGCGGGTGCTGAAACTGTATGGTCTGAGCCCGAAGGCCATCTGGGCGGGCGAGCACGCTTACACCATTTACAATCGCCGCTTCGCCGAAATGCAGATCATCGGCGTGTATGCTGCGGAAGTAGCGGACGCGCCGGTGTACCTCGATATATCCGAGCATTCCGAATACGCATGGCTCGCGTACGAGGAGTGCCTGGAGCGCGTCAATTACCGCGGCCTGAAGGATGGCCTGCGCTCGGTGCACGAGTACATCACAGGGGTGCACGATCCGGCGATGGAGCTCTGTCTGAAAGGAGCGGGCAAATGATGGACGCTGGCATGATCGGCGGAATCGTCGGTGGCGCCATCGGCTTGGCCGGTGGCGCGATCGGCACCTATTTCAGCATCAGGAACACGAACGGACCCCGTGAGCGGGCCTTCATGATCAAGGCATCCTTGATCGCCTGGATTGCGGTGACGGCGTTTCTCGCCGGGCTCCTGTTGTTGCCAAAGCCGTACAACTGGTTCATGTGGTTGCCGTACGGCATAGCATTGCCGCTCGGCATCCGCTGGTGCAATCAGCGGCAGCAAGAGATCCGGACGGAAGAGGCGGCAGAAAAACCCAGATGATGACCGGATTGCTGCATGAGTCGTATCTCGCCGAATTGGCCGCTGCGGAGGCCGCGACGGATTCCGAACGTGCATTTCGCCATCTCGCGAGAGCCCACATCCTGAGCCAGCGCTTCACCTGGCGGCACGTCAGCGTGCATTGGCGGATGCTGAAACTCGGGGCCTCGTTGCGCGACTGGCGCGAGGTCCTTGGTCAAATGACCCGGATACTTGCAGCGGCACTGTTCTCGCGCATCTGGGTGCCGATCGGCAATACCGGTCGCGCCGACGTCAGCGCAATGAAGCCGATGCCGATTCCGCAGGATCTGCGTGCGTTGTTGGAGAATAGCGGCGCCTGATTGACTGCGGATGGCAGACACTCGCGCCCGCCGGATTCACAAGAGAGGTCCCCATGCGCGGTCTAGCCTGGTATGCCAGATTTGCAAAAGCGACGGCACGATTCTCCGGACGGCCAAGGACCTTCGTGCTTGCCGTGGCCATCATTGCCCTGTGGATTGCCACCGGACCGATATTCGGGTTCAGCGACACATGGCAATTGGTGATCAATACCGGCACCACGATCATTACCTTCCTGATGGTCTTCCTGATCCAGAACACACAGAATCGCGACACGGAGGCGATCCAGGTCAAGCTCGACGAGCTGATACGCGCAACCCAGGGCGCACACAACGCGTTGCTCGATCTCGAGGAACTTGAGGAGGAGAACCTCGACGAATTTCGGGCCAGGTACCAGGCACTTGCCAGTGCCGCGAGAGCGGAACTGCGTCGGGGCGTCAAGGACACGGGAACACCGGAACCGTAATGGCAGGCAATGACAATGCGTAAGCCAATGCTCGGAGTCCTTCTCGGCGGAGGCGTCGCTGCGACGCTCGATCTCGTGTACGCGATTCTCCGCAATGCCGGAGGCGGCAAGCCCGCGCTGTGGACTCTCCAGCTGGTTGGGAGCGGGTGGCTCGGCCCGCAGTCCTTCGATAGCGGCTGGCCCGCCGGAATCCTCGGTGTGGTCTCCCACTACAGCACGGTGTTCGTCGCGGCGGCGCTTTACTACGTGGCCAGCCGGCGCGCGGCCGTGCTTCGATCGCAGCCATGGCTGTGCGGCGCGCTGTTCGGGATGCTGGTCTATCTCTTCATGAACTTCGTGGTCCTGCCGCTCTCCGCATTTCCATACCAGCTGACATATCCACTGCCCAGGCTTCTCGAGGGCTTTGCGTCCCACGCCGTATTCGTCGGAATCCCGATTGCACTCGCGATTCGCTGGTCCGCGTCCTCGCAGGCGATGGAAAAGTGACGGCGAGATGAAGAAGCTCGTACTGGCGATTGCGATAGTCGCGGCGATCTATGGATGGCAGCGGTTCAATGGCACCGCCGATTCCAGTGCTCCCGCGATCATTTCAGGCGACCCGGCGGTCATCGCCGATGACGAGCTCGACAGCGCACTCCAGAATCAGCGCAGCGGCGTCCAGGTCAGGGGCGAGGGCATTGTCACGCGAATCCTGGACGACGACTCCGACGGCAGCCGCCATCAGCGATTCATCCTGCGTCTTGCGTCCGGGCAGACACTGCTGGTTGCGCACAACGTCGACCTCGCTCCGAGAATCGTCTCCCTCAGCCCGGGCGACTCGGTCGCGTTCAATGGCGAGTACGAGTGGAACGAGAAGGGCGGCCTCATTCACTGGACGCATCGTGATCCGAACGGCCAGCATGAGGCGGGCTGGCTCAAGCACAACGGCGAGACCTATCAATGAAGGACAGTTCCAACAGCGGGAATGCGGGCCACGGCGATTTGATGGTCGTTGCGCGGTTCTTCTCGCCGACCGATGCCTACATGCTGCAATCCTGCCTGGAGGCGAATGGCGTGCCTGCCGTTGTCGCGGATGCGCACCTGGTGCAGGCGAACCTGTTCCTGACGACGGCTGTTGGCGGCGTGCGTGTACTCGTGCCGCAATCTCATTTCGAGCAGGGAATGGCGGTTCGCAAGGCGTTCGAGGCGGGCGAATATCAATTGGACGAGGACTTCGACGTCGGTGAGGAGATCAAGTGAGGCGAAGCCGGACTCGCACCCGCTGCTGATTATCGTCTCTACCAGCAGGCAGGCTCAGGCCTCGGTTAATGGCGGCTCTTGATCCACTCGATCACGAGGCCGGGATAGTCGCCCGCAAGCTTCGGAATGGTGGTCGTTCCGATCGTGAAGCTGTGACCCGCACCGTGGAGCACCCTGACTTCCGCGCATGGAACGGCATTTGCCCGCGTGACTCTTTCAATGGAAGCCTGAATCGGGATTATCGTGTCGGCTTCGCCGTAGATCCAGAGTGAAGGGATGTGGATGGCGTCAATGTCCGCTGCGGGGTCGTAGGAAAGCGTGCGGCGATCGAATTCATGTCCGGGATCGTCGGCTGACGGCGGAGAGTAGCCCAAAGCCTTGAACCAGGCGCGGTCACCATATTTTGTGATTGCGGCATTGAGGTCGGCTGCCGCCGCATTTCCAAGACTGACCTGGTGGCCGATCCTGACCAGCGCAAAGGCCTCCTCGATCTCCGGCGTGCCGAATCCTTCGGCAGCGAGCGTCACGCGGTAGTAGTCGAGGTCTTCATCCGCGACCGAAACCGCAGGTCCGGATTGCAGGACGGCGAAGTGTGCAGGTGCGCCGTTGCGAAGCGCTACCGGCACGACCCAGCAGCCCTGGCTCTGGCATACGAAGCCGGTCTTGCCCTGTTGAATTCCCGAATGACGCTGCAGAGACTCCAATGCCCTGGTCGCATCGGCGGCGAGCTCTTCAAAGCCACCCCGGCGCCAGTCACCCGTTGATTTTCCGGCGCCGCGCTTGTCGTACACGAGAGCCGCAATTCCGGCGCGTGCCAGGCGATCCGCGAGAAATGTGCCGTCGCCTCGAGTCGTGTCGCCGGATCCGGCCACGTAGACGATACCCGGGCGCGGAGTTGGCTCGCGAGGCAGGTAGAGCGAGCCCGCAATCATCGCGTCACCGCTGCGGAACGCGACTTCCTCGATGTCGTAGGGCGCCGGCGGCTCCGCCGCACGTTCGAGGTCGAACTCACCGCCCTTGCCGAGGCTCTGCCAATCGCCGTGGACGAGGCCGATCGGTTCGAGCGTGCCCTTGATGCTGTCCGCCCGCAGCGTGCCCAGGAGCTTGAGTGCTCCGACGGGCAACGGAACGCTGAAACGCGCGTCGCTGCCCTCGACCTGCGCGCCGATCAAGTCCGTGCGAAAATATCCCATCGACGCCCAGTCGACGGTACCGGTCAGGTTGCCGCCATTGGTCGCCAGGCGAAGCGCCACTTCACTCCGGATGCCATCGCGTTCTGCCCAGCCGCTCCAGTATCCGTCGGGCGAGCCGCCAGGTCCGTCAACGCCGCAAATAGCTGGCCAAGAACCCAGGATAGCGGCCAGGATCAAAGGGATACGAATCCAGACGCACACGCTGGTCACCCCCGGTTGCAACCAGAGCTAAGATGCGTTGGTTCAGGCTTTGGTTTGAGAGTGGCATGCCTCGCAAGATCATCGTCATGTTGATGCTCGTGCTCGCCAGCGCATCGGCGACAGCGGAGTCCTTTCGTTGTGGCCCCTGGATCGCCTCCGAGGACATGACGGTCGATGAACTGCTGCAGAAGTGCGGCGAGCCCGCGAAGCGGACCTCGGAGACCGTCGACGTCTATGGCCCGAGCGTTTCCGGGGGCGGTCGCGTCAAGCGTGGCACTTCGACGATCGAGAGATGGACCTACGACCGCGGCACCCAGGCGGCTCCGATGGTCGTGACGATCGTGGACGGCAAGATCAAGAGCATGGAGCGCGAGAGGTAGGCCAGGGATGATCGTGCGCATGTGGCATGGCCGAGTCCCCACGGAGAAGGCAGCGGCCTATCGCAAGTTCACGAACGGCCGGGCGATCCCCGACTACCGCTCGGTTCCCGGCAACATCAGCGTGCACGTCCTCGAGCGGGCCGAAGGCGACATCACGCACTTCATCACGCTGACATTCTGGGAGAACCTGGACGCGATCCGGGCATTCGCCGGAGACGACGTCGAGAAGGCGAAGTATTACCCCGAGGACGCCAAATTTCTGCTCGAGTACGAGCCGCGCGTCGTCCACTACGAGGTGGTCGGGAAGAGCTGAATCCGCCCTAGTCGACCAGGAATCGCTCGACGGCGACCGGCCGACCGCGAATGTTGCAGACCGCGGTGTGGTAGCCATCTGACCACTTGCCGGGCTTGTCCCAGCCCATCGCGAGTCCCGCATAGCCACTGGTTGCATCAGCCTGTGGTTCATAATTGAAGCTGATCGGTCCCATCACGCGGCCACTCGGCGGGTAGTAATAGCAGTCGACCGGAATGGATATCGCGCGCCCGGGCGCGGAATGCGTGAACTCGAGTTCAACCCCGATGCGCGATGTGTTGCGCGCATTGAAGTGCGTGGCATATTCGCGCTGGCCCCTGGCGGGCAGCGCCCCGCTCACCGGAAACAGGTGGATCGTCGCGACATGCAGACCGATTTCAGCGGCATCCGGCGGATTCACCGCGATCGCGAATGACGCCTCGCCCAGCAGGTTGCCGCGGCCGCTGCAGCGAACCCGGTAATTGCCCGGCAACCAGCCCGAGTCGCCGTTCGGGGCGAGCAGGGCGATGCCATTCGACGACGCGGCCCCGGTGACGACCTCGACTTCGAGGTTCAATGTCTTGAGCGCCTTATCGTCCGCTGCGCCGAGCAGCTTGCACTCCACCGGAAAGATGCCCGTCGCTTTTGCTGGCGGGTGGTTCATCGTGATTTCGAAACCGATGTACCGGCTGCGATCGGCGTCGTAACGGGTCGAGTAGAAGCGCCGCTCGGGGGGCGCAACCGCGTTGCCTTCCTGCTCCCACAGGCGGATTTCGGTGGCGGTTGGCGTTATCTGGGCCTGGGCTGCGCCCGTGGCGAGCGCGCAGACGAGCAGGTACGGCAGGGCCGGCAGCAGGCGGCGATTCATGGGTCCCTCCTTGTGGGGGGTCCTTCGGACTCTTTACCCTAGGGATGTGACAGCAGATCGCCCTGCCGCGTTCACCGGACGAGCCTGGATCGTGAGCTCACTGCCAGCCAGGCGACTGATACTCTTGCTCGCCGCCGTCGCGGGTGTCGCGGCGGCCTTCTGGGTCGATCGCATTCCGCAGGATCCCGCTTATCACCGGTTCGCCGACCAGAATGCATGGTCCGGGATCCCGAACTTCTGGAATGTCGCGACCAACCTGCCGTTCCTGATCGTCGGCTGGTTCGGGTTCGCGCGGCGTGCGCGGCTGGAGCTCGCGGCCCAGCGTGTTCACTACACGCTGTTCTGCGCGGGCGTGGCGCTGGTCGGCGTCGGTTCCGCGTTCTACCACTGGGCGCCGTCCAACGGTGCGCTGGTCTGGGATCGCCTGCCGATGACAGTCGCTTTCATGGCGCTCTTTTCGGCAGTCATCCAGGATCGAGTTTCAGAGCGTCTCGGTCAGGCGTTGTTGTGGCCGCTCGTCGTCGTGGGCGTCGCATCCATCGTCTGGTGGTACCGGTCGGAACTGACCGGTCGCGGCGACCTCCGGCCTTACGCAGTCGTGCAATTCCTTCCGATGCTGCTGATCCCGCTGATGCTGCTGATGTTCAAGGGCCGCGGGCTGCGCGGCGGCTGGTTATGGGTGAGTATTGCCGCCTATGTGCTGGCGAAGATCGTGGAAATCGATGACGCAACGATCTACGGTGCGACCGGTTTTCTGGGTGGGCATGCCGTCAAGCACCTGCTCGCAGCGCTCGCCGTCTGGTGGGCAATCCGTGCATTCCCGGCCAGCCAGACTGCGAACTTGCGACCCGGCACCGGCTAACGGTACGACTCAGAGGTCGCCGGCGAGAGCCTTGTAGAGGGCGGCGAGGGCGGTCGCACGGCCGGTGGCAGCGCGGACATGCTGATCTTCGAGGTCCAGCATCGTGCGTTCGGCGTCGAGCACGGACAGGTAATCGCCCGCGCCGACGTCGTAGCGCATGCGCGCGAGGCGCGCCGCTTCGGCGGCCGCCGCGGCACCGGCCCGCAGCTCGTCCTCCGAGCGGTTGGTCGCGCGGAAGCCCGCAAGCGCATTCTCGGTTTCCTCGAGCGCCTTCAGCACGGTCTCCTGGTAGCGCGCGATGGCGCCATTGCGCCGCGCCTGCGCGGCCTTGACGTTCTGTGTCACGCGCCCGAAATCCAGGAAGCTCCAGGTGAGCGACGGGCCGTAGCTCCAGCGTTCTGCATCCGCGTCGCCGATCAACTTGCGCTTCTGCGAGGTCCAGCCAAACGTGCCGAGCAGATTGATCTTCGGGAAGTATTCCGCGATCGCGTCGCCGACGTCCGCGGTCTCCGCCGCCAGCTCGCGTTCGGCGGCGCGGATGTCGGGCCGGCGCTTCATCCATTCCTCCGGCGTCCCGGTTGCGACCAGCACCGGCAGTTCCGGGATCACGGTCGCCGGCGAGAGCTTCGAGCGCAGCGTCGCGACCGGCCAGGCCGTCAGCACCGTCAGGCGCTGTTCCTGGCGCACGAGATCCGACTCCGCCTCCGGCACGGACGCAGCCACGCTTCGCATCTGGGCCTCGGCCCGGTTGAGGTCGAGCGCATTGGAATTGCCGGCGTCCACGCGCGCCTTCAGGATCCCGACGTTGTCCTCGAGATTGGCGAGCTGCTGGCGCCGCAGCGCAAGCCGTTCGCGTGCGCCGATCAGCGCGAACCAGGCCTGTGCGGTCTCGGCGACGATCGAGAGCCTGGCACCCGTGAGCGATGCGGTATCGGCCTCGACCCGCCGCCGGATCGCCTTGTTCTCGTTGCGCAGGCCGCCGAACAGGTCGATCTCCCAGCTCGCGTCGAAGCCTGCGCGATAGGTCTGCGTGCGCAAGCCGCCAGGCGGCGCGAACGGGTCCTGGGTGCTGAGCTTGCTCTTCTCGCCAGCGGCTGCGGCCGTGACTGTCGGCGCCCAGCTGTAGAGGGAGAGCCCGGACAGCGCGCGCGTCTCGTCGAGCCGCGCCGCGGCCTGGGCGATGGTGGTGTTGGCTTCGAGTGCCCGCGCGATCAGCGTGTCGAGTTCGTTGCTGGCGAAGCCCGCCCAGAGCTTTGAACCGACGGGTTGCGCCGTCGCCTCCGCCGGCGCCTGGTCGAATTGCACGGGCAGGGGCATCTCGGGGACGCGATGGCGCGGGCCGATGGTGCAGGCCGCGAGCAGTACGGCAAGCGCCAGGGTTGCGAGCCGCTTATTCATGGCCGGCGCCCCCGGCCGCAAGCCGTGCGGCGTGGCGTTCCTTGCGACGCTCGACCAGCTTGCGCAACACGACGTAGAACACCGGCGTGAAGAAGAGCCCGAAGAACGTCACGCCCAGCATGCCGGCGACCACCGTGATGCCCATGACGTAGCGAACCTCGGCGCCGGCGCCGGAAGCGAACACCAGCGGCGTGACGCCTGCGATGAAGGCGAAGCTCGTCATCAGGATCGGCCGCAGCCGCAGCCGGCAGGCTTCGATCGCGGCCTCGACGATGCCCTTGCCGGCTTCCTCGAGGTCGCGGGCGAACTCCACGATCAGGATCGCGTTCTTGCAGGCGAGTCCGATCAGCACCGCGAGTCCGATCTTGGTGAAGATGTTGTTGTCGAGAAATGTCGGTGCGAATTTCGGTGGCGAGACCGCGAGCCATAGCCCGTGGATCGTGTTGACGAGCCAGGTGCCGCCGATCGCTGACAGCAGGCACAACGGCACGATCAGGATGATCGCGAGCGGCAGCGACCAGCTCTCGTACAGGGCGGAGAGCACCAGGTAGACGAGCAGGACGCACAGGGGGAACACGAGGAGCGCCGCATTGCCCTGCGTGATCTGCTGGTAGGTGAGGCCGGTCCACTCGATGTTCATGCCGCGCGGCAGGATCTGGTCCGCCATCGCCTGCACCTTGCCGAGCCCCTCGGTCGAGGACAGCAGGGCGGGGTTGAGGCCGACCGTCAGGTCGGCGGCGGCGTAGCCGTTGTAGCGGATCACGGGATCCGGGCCATAGCTCGGCTTGATGCTCACGACGCTGCCGAGCGGCACCATCTCGCCACGGTTGTTGCGTACCTTGAGGCCCTCGATGTCCTGGACCGTTGCGCGATAGGGGGCGTCGGCCTGCGCGTAGACGGAATACGTGCGCCCGAACAGGTTGAAGTCGTTGACATAGGCCGAGCCCAGATAGACCTGCAATGTGTTGAAGACGTCGGTCAGCGAGAGGCCCAGCTCCTTGACCTTGGTGCGATCGACGCTGGCATCGAGCTGCGGAACGTTCGACTGGTAGGAAGTGAAGGTCCCGAGCGGGTCGAAGCCCTTGGTGGCGCCGAGCGCGCCGACCAGGCCGATGGTCTGCGTGTAGAGGTCGCCGTAACCGATTCCGGCACGATCCTCCACGTAAAGCTCCAGGCCGTTCGCGTTTCCGAGGCCGAGCACGGGCGGCGGCAGCAGCGCGAAGGCAAGGCCTTCCTGGATCTTGCTATAGCCCATGTTGATGCGCGCGGCGATCTCGCCCGCCTTGAGGTCGCGCTCGTCCTGCGGCTCGAGACCGGCGAACATGACGCCGACATTCGGTGTCGCGACGAAGTGGACGGCATTCAGGCCGGGGAACTGCACGACATTCTTGACCCCGGGCACGTCCATCGCGATCTCGCCCATCTTGTGCATCACCGCTTCCGTGCGGTCGATGGTTGCCGCTTCCGGCAACTGCAGGATTGCGAAGAGATACTGCTTGTCCTGGAACGGGATATAGCCGCCGGGCACGGCGCGGAACCCGATCACGGCCACGACCACGAGCACGGCATAGATCACGAGCAGGCGCGGCGCACGGGCGATGGTGCCGCCGATGCCGCCGGAATAGCGGTTGCCGAAGCCGCGGAACATGCGGTTGAAGGCCGCGAATGGCCGGCCGACCAGGTTCTCGATCCAGCGCCCGAGGGCGTCCTTCCTGGCTCCACGCGGCTGCAACAGCATCGCCGCCAACGCCGGCGAGAGCGTCAGCGAGTTGAAGCCGGAAATCAGGACGGCGGCAGCGATCGTGACCGCGAATTGGCGGTAGAACTGGCCGGTGACGCCGCCCAGGAACGCCAGCGGCACGAACACCGAAGACAGCACCAGCGTGATCGCGACGATCGGGCCGGACACCTCGCTCATCGCCTGGTGCGCGGCATCGCGCGGCGTCATGCCGTCCTCGATGTGGCGCTCGACGTTCTCGACCACGACGATAGCATCGTCGACGACGATGCCTATCGCCAGCACCAGGCCGAACAGCGTCAGCACGTTGATCGAGAATCCGAGCAGCCACAGCACGGCGAAGGTCCCGACGATGGACACCGGGACCGCGATCAGCGGGATCAGCGAGGCGCGCCAGGTCTGCAGGAACAGTACGACGACGACGACCACGAGCGCGATCGCCTCGAGCAGCGTCTCGATGACCGAGCGGATCGAGTCCCTGACGAATACCGTCGGGTCGTAGACCACCGACCAGTGAACATCCTCCGGAAACCCGCGCTCGAGGTCGGCCATGCGATTGCGGATCGCATCGGAGAGCGCGATCGTGTTGGCGCCGGGCGCCTCGAAGATCGCGATGGCGGCCGCGTCCTCATTGTTGAGCAGCGAGCGGATTGCGTAGCTGTTGGCGCCGAGCTCGATGCGCGCGACATCCTTCAGGCGCGTCAGTTCGGCGCCGTCGGCCTTCAGCACGACATCGCCGAATGCCTCCGGCGACGCCAGCCGGCCCTGCGCATTGACCGAGACCTGGAGCACGGAGCCTGCCGGGGTCGGGGGGCTGCCGATGCTGCCTGCGGAAACCTCGACATTCTGTTCGCGGATGGCGGCGACGATGTCGCCGGCCGAGAGCCCGCGAGCGGCGGCGCGCGCCGGGTCGATCCAGATGCGCATCGCGTAGTTGCCGATGCCGAATGCGAAGGCCTGGCCGACGCCCGGCAGGCGAGCGAGTTCGTCGCGTATGCGCAGATTGGCGAAGTTGGCCAGGTAGAGCGCGTCGTAGGTCTTGTTCGGCGAGTCGAGGTGCACGACCATCGTCAATGTCGGCGAAGCCTTGATGGTCGTGACGCCGAGCGCGCGCACTGCCTCCGGCAACCGCGGAATTGCCTGGGCGACGCGGTTCTGCACCTGCACGGCGGCGAGGTCGATGTTGGTGCCGCCCTTGAATGTCACGGTCAGCGCCATCTGGCCGTCGGAGCTCGCCGTCGACTTCATGTAGATCATGTTCTCGACGCCGTTGACCGCTTCCTCGAGCGGACCGGCGACGGTGTCGGCGATGGTGCGCGGGTTCGCGCCCGGATAGATCGCGGTCACCTGCACGGACGGCGGCACGACGTCCGGGTACTCGCTGATCGGCAGGCTCGGGATCGCCATCAGTCCCGAGACCAGGATCAGCGTCGACAGCACGGTCGCGAGGATCGGACGGTCGATGAAAATCCGTGAAAAGTCGGTGTGCTTCGACATGGCGAATCAGCCGGCGGCGGGCGCGGCGGCCGCAGGGGGCGGCGGTGCCGGCAGGTCCGGCTGATCCATCGGCACGTCGCGCGGATTCACCGGCTGGCCGGGGAAGAAGATCTTGCGCATGCCATTGACAATCACCTTGTCGCCAGGCGCGAGGCCGGACTCGACGACTACCAGGCCCTCGACACGCGGGCCGATCTTGACGTCGCGCCGCTCCGCGGAATTTCCCTTGCCGACGATGTACACGAATCGGCGATCCTGGTCGGTCAGAACCGCCTGCTCGTGAATGAGCAGCGCATCCTTCTGCGATGCGCCGAGCAGGCGCACGCGCGCGAACAGGCCGGGCGTGAAGACACCGTCCGGATTCGGCAGCACCGCGCGGGCACGGATGGTTCCGGTCGCCGGGTCGAGCGCGTTGTCCACGAAGTCGACTTCGCCCTGGTGCGGGAAGCCTTCTTCGTCTGCAAGGCCGACCAGCACCGGATTCTGCGCGTCGCGCGAGCTCTCGCGCGTGCCGGCACGGGCAAGCTCCTGGTAGCGAAGATAGGCGCGTTCGTCGCCGGTAAACGTCACGTAGACCGGATCGACCGAGACCACGGTCGTCAGGATCGTCTCATTCGGCGACACGACATTGCCGGGCTTGACGAGCGCGGCGCCCGCGCGGCCGGCGAATGGCGCGGTTACGCGCGTGAATTCCAGGTTGAGCTCCGCTCGTGTCAGCTGCGCGCGCGCGGCAAGCAGGTCGGCCTCGGCCTGCTGCTCCTCCATTCGCCGCTGGTCGAGTTCGCCCTGCGACACGGCGCGTGCGGCAATCAGCGATTCGGCGCGCGCCAGTTCCTGTTTCGCGAGCGCGACGCGTGCTTCGGCGCGGCTCGTGTCCGCGCGTGCGGCATCGGCCGCCGCGCCGTATTCGCGGTCGTCGATCGTGAACAGCAGCTGGCCCTTCTTGACCATGCCGCCCTCCTTGTAATGGACGCCGCGGAGGTGTCCGGTCACGCGCGGGCGGATCTCGGCCGAATCGATCGCCTCGATGTGGCCGCTGTACTCGTCCCATTCAGTGACGGACTTCTTCACCACGGTGGCGACGCTGACATCCGGCGGAGGGAAGCCCTGTTGCCCGCCTGCGCCGCCGCAGGCCGCGAGCGAAAGCGCCGCAATTGCGGCCGAAGTGAGGCTTGTCAGGCGGAAGACCGCCCTGCTGTGAAACCGCGTCATGCTCAGGCTTCCTTGGCGATTCTTCGGGTTTGTTCTTCGCCCCATTCGCGGGCGAGTCGCTCCATCATCGCAATGAGCCGCGCCCTGGCGGGCGCCGGCATCGAAAACATCTGGAACAGCTCCTGCCACATCAGCCCCTCGGCGGCGAGGTGCAGGATGTGCAGGCGCAGGTCGCGCTCGGACCACTGCTTGCGCCCGAGCCGCTCCTGCAATTCTTGCCGGCAGGGATCCATCAATGAAGGGTCCAAGGTCGCGGCGGAGAGCATCCCGCAGAGGAATCGGCGGTGGGATTCGTCCTGCGACGTGTAGGTGCGGATGAAGCCGAGCAGGCGCGCGGTCTCGGGGTCGCAGTCGGACGGCGTCAGCGCGGTCTCGGATTCCTCCCACTGCGCGAAATCGGACTCCAGCAGCCCGCGCAGCAGGTCTTCCTTGGTCGGGAAGTGGTAGGTGATGCCGCCGCGCGTGATGCCGCTGACCTTGGCGAGTTCGTCGAAAGTCAGGCAGCCCGCGCCGTCCTGCTCGACGATCTGCCGGGCGGCGGCGAGGATCTTTTCCTTGGCCAGCGGTGGACGTCCCATGGAATAACTATACAGAACATTCTGTATAGCTAACAAGAGGCCGTGAAATGGGCCTGTTTCGGGGGCTAGAGCCAGCCGCGGCGGCGGAAATAGACGTAGGGCAGCACCGCCGAGAGCAGCATCAGGAGGAGCGCGATCGGATACCCGAAGGGCCAGTCGAGCTCCGGCATGAAGTGGAAATTCATGCCGTAGATGCTCGCGACCAGTGTCGGCGGCAGGAAAGCGACGGCCGCGACCGAGAAGATCTTGATGATGTTGTTCTGCTCGATGTTGATCAGGCCGAGGGCCGCCTGCAGCATGAAGCTCGACTTGTTCGCGATGAACGACGCATGGTCGGCGAGCGCGAGCACGTCGCGCGACATGCTGCGGTAGCGCGCGCGCAGCTCGTTCGGCATCTGGACGGCCGTCGACTGCTGGATGAAGGTCAGCTGGCGCGCGAGCGTCACGAGGCTCTCGCGCGCCTTCGAGGTAAGGTCGCCGTCGCGGCCGATGCGTTCCATGACGTTACGCAGGTTGCGCGGCTGGGTCGGCACCTTCGCTTCCGGCGCAAAAACGCTGGCGGACAGGTCGTCGAGCCCGACGCCCACGCGCTCGAGGACATCCGCGGTGCGCTCGATGATCGATTCCAGGAGCCCCGCCAGGATGCCGGGCGCCGTCGTCGCAGCCGCCGGATGGCGCTCCGCATAGGCGACGAAGCGGCGGAAGGGCAGCGGATCGACGTAGCGGTTCGTGATCAGCCGGTTGCGCGACAGGATGAAGGTGACCGCGGCCGATTCCGGGCGGTCCGTGTCGATCTTCGTGACCACGGTCGCCGTCATGTACAGCGTGCCGTTTTCCTCGTACAGGCGGTTCGAGGTCTCGATCTCGCGCATTTCCTCGCGCGAAGGCACGTCGATCGCCAGCAGTCGTTCGACCGCCCGCTCCTCGGTCAGCGTCGGTTCGAGCAGGTCCACCCAGACGCAGGCCTCCGGAATGTCCGCCGGCGGCGGATCGAGGCGGTCGAGGCCCTGGTTGCCGGGAACGAAGCAGTTCAGCACGCCGGCGGCCGCTCAGCTTGCGCCGTGCTCGCGGGCCGCGAGGTCGTCGATCAGCTGGAGCACTTCCTTGCGTCCTCCAGCCATGCCGACGTCGGTCTGGTACTTGCCCTGTACGACGATGATCGGCGTGTGATCGAGCTTGTAGCGATGCGCAAGGTTCTCGGCCTGGCGCAGCTTGTTTTCGGTCGAAAACGTGCGGTACTGCTTCGCGAAATCCTCGGCTGAAACGCCGTGGGACATCAGGAATTCGCGCGTCGATTTCTCGGTCGCCGCGAGGTCCACGCGATTGCCGCGCACGATGGTCAGCGGCCGGCCGTTGACGTGGATCTCGCGGAATACCTCGGACTGCAGCTTGTCGACGAGCCCGAGGCCCTCGATGGTGAAATAGAGCCGCGCGTCTTCGCGCGTGACCTCGTTGAAGATGACCGGCACGCGCCGGAGCTGCACCCAGGCGGGCTTCTTTCCTTCCCAGGCCACGAGCTCGGGCTCGAGTTCGAAGCAGTGCGGGCAGCCGTACCAGAAGCCCTCGATGACCTCGACGGTGCCGGGCGGCGTGTTGATCGGCTGGGCGACCGCGAACTCGGTGTAATTCTCGCCCTTCTTCCACTTGAGGGGCTCGGCAGCAGGAGCCGCGGGCGTGTTCGCATTCACCGCCGCGGCGACCGGGCTCGTCGTGGTCGTGCCGGTATCGACGGTTTCGCCGTCGCTTTCGCCGACGGGCTTGTCCGGCTCCGAAGGCGCATTGAGCGGCTCGGCTTCGGAAGCCGGCACGGAGGCGGGCGGGGCGGCCTGCTCTGCAGGCGCCGTGGCCGTGGGCGCGGCTTCTTCAGCCGCCTTCTTGCCGCAGGCGGCCATCGTAAGCATGGCAAAGACAGCGCAAAGCAGGAGCCTCGTCATCGGTGTCGTCCTCATGGTGCTGATGAATCAGCGCAGACCCTGGGTGTAGGAGGCGATTGCGCGCATTTCGTCGTCGGTCAGCTTCGCTGCGATGACCTGCATGATGTCGTTCCCTGGCGTGCTTCGCCTGCCCTCGGCAAACGCCTTGAGCTGGTTGTACGTGTAGACCGCATGCTGCGAGCGAAGTGCCGGATACCTGGCCGGCCCGTTGCCCTTGCCCTGCGGTCCATGGCAGGCGATGCAGGCCGGCAGTTTGCGCTCGACGTCGCCGCCGCGATAGAGCTTTTCGCCGTTTTTGTAATTCGACGGATCGGCCTCGAGCCCGGTCAGGGCCTGGCTCGCGAAGTGCGCACCCAGGTCCTGCATGTCCTGGTCCGAGAGCGCGGCGGCATTCGGCATCATCAGCGGATTGTCGCGCTTGGCCTGCTTGAACGCCTGGAGCTGCGCGACGATGTAGCTCTCATGCTGGCCCGCCAGGTTAGGCCATTCCGGATTGGCGCTGTTGCCCGTGGCGCCGTGGCAGGCGCCGCAGATCGCGGCTTTTTGCGCCCCGGCCGCGGCGTCGCCGGCGGATGCAGGCATCGCGGACACGGTCAGGAGCGTCAGGGCGCCAAGCAGCGATAACGTCGTTTTCATCGGCGAAATTCTCCAGCAGTGCCTTGGGCGGGTATTCGGGGTAGCTGTTAGACTGCCCGCCGACGAGCCCGGAATTATACGCAAGCCACCGGTGCCGCCGTCCACCCGCCGATGTCTCATTACCCCAGGGCCCAATTCCTGATCAGCGCCGATGCGCCGGCCGGCTTCGGCGACGATTCCGGCGCCGAGGTCGCTTTCGCGGGCCGCTCGAACAGCGGCAAGTCGAGCGCGATCAATGCCATCGTCCAGCGCCGCGACCTGGCCCGGACCAGCAAGACGCCGGGTCGCACGCAGCTCGTCAATTTCTTCGAACTGGAGCCGGGCCGGCGCCTCGTGGACCTGCCGGGCTACGGCTATGCCCAGGTTCCCCCGGCGATGCGCGCCCATTGGGGGCGGCTGATGCAGGCGTATTTCACGGCCCGGGCGTCGCTGGCGGGGCTCTTCGTCATCGTGGATGCGCGCCGCGGATTCGCGGACAGCGACCAGGCCATGCTCGATTACGCCAGCGCGCGCAGCTGCCCCGTGCACGTGCTGCTGTCCAAGGCCGACAAGCTCGGCCGCAACGAGGGCCGTGAGTTGCTGAAGAAGACCCGCGCGCTGCTTGCCGGCCGTGCGACAGCGCAATTGTTCTCGGCGGTGAGCGGGGAGGAGGTGGATGCGGCACGCGGCGCGCTCGATGCGATGCTGGCGCGGCGTCCCGTGCAGGATTCTTCGTCGGGCGGCGCCAGACAAAAGACGCCCGGCGGCCCGTAAGGACCGCCGGGCATACAGACCCGGCTTGGGGATGCAATCCGGGCAACCCGCTCAGGGAGGGAAGCGGGGAGCGTCTCACGGCGCTCGAAACATTAGAGAGAAGCGTTATGAAAAAAGTTCCGGCGGACAGTCCGCCCGGAACGCTGTTGCACGGCGTTGATTAGGCTGGGGTTTCTAGTGGGCTTCGTCCCAGTTCTTTCCGGTGCCGGTGGACACCTTGAGCGGCACCGACAATTCCGCGGCGCCGCACATGATCGCAACGACTTCGCGCCGCACTTTCTCGACTGCCGATTCTGCAACTTCGAGCACCAGCTCATCGTGAACCTGCATGACGAGGTGCGCGGGCACTGAGCTGGCGGCGAGCCAGGCATGTACCTTGATCATCGCGCGCTTGATGATGTCGGCGGCCGTGCCCTGCATCGGCGCATTGATGGCGCTGCGTTCGGCGTACTGCTGCAACTGGCGGTCGCGGGAGTTGATGTCGGGCAGGTACAGGCGCCGGCCGAAGATGGTTTCGACGAAGCCCTGCTTGCGGGCGAGGGTGCGGGTCCGTTCCATGTACTCGCGAACGCCCGGATAACGGCCGAAATAGCGCCCGACGTACTCCTGCGCGGCCTGGCGCTCGATACCGAGCTGGCGCGCGAGCCCAAAGGCCGACATGCCGTAGATCAGGCCGAAGTTGATCGCCTTCGCGGCGCGGCGCTGGTCGTCGCTGACCTTCGCGGGCTCGACGTCGAAGACTTCGGCGGCCGTCGCACGATGGATGTCGCCCTCCGCAACGAACGCCTTGCGGAGGCCTTCGTCGCCCGACAGGTGCGCCATGATCCGTAGCTCGATCTGCGAGTAGTCGGCCGCCAGCAGCACGTGGCCCTTCGGCGCGATGAAGGCCTGGCGGATGCGCCGGCCCTCGGGCGTGCGGATCGGGATGTTCTGGAGGTTCGGGTCGCTGGACGATAGCCGGCCCGTCACCGCGACCGCCTGGTGATAGGAGGTATGGACCCGGCCGGTCTTCGGGTCGATCTGCTCGGGCAGCTTCTCGGTGTAGGTGGAGCGCAGCTTCGCGAGGCCGCGGTATTCCAGGATGATCCTCGGCAGCAGGTACTTTTCGGCGAGTTCCTCGAGCACATCCTCGGCCGTCGAGGGCTGGCCGGTGCGGGTCTTGCGCATCGCCGGCAGGCCGAGCTTCGTGAACAGGATTTCCTGCAGCTGCTTCGGGGAATCGAGGTTGAATGGCTGGCCCGCGGACTTGTGGGCATCGGCTTCGAGCTCGACGAGGCGCTTCGCGATTTCGCCGCTCTGGACGCGCAGCAGCTCACGGTCGATCAATGCGCCGCGATGTTCCATCTCGAGCAGCACGGGGACGAGCGGCTGCTCGATCTCCTCATAGAGCGCAAGCAGCGGCGGCAGCTTCGCCAGTTCGCCGTGCAGCACGGTGTGCAGCTGCAGCGTGACATCGGCGTCCTCGGCCGCATATTCCGATGCCTGTTCCAATGCCACCTGGTTGAAGGTGATCTGCTTCGCGCCCTTGCCGGCGACGTCCTCGTACTTGATCGTGTCGACGCCGAGATAGAGCTTCGCGCAGGAATCCATGTCGTGGCGGGTCGCGGTCGAGTTCAACACGTAGGACTCGAGCATCGAGTCGTAGCGCATGCCTGCCAGACTGACGCCGTGATTGAGCAGCACATGCGCGTCGTACTTCAGGTGGTGCCCGACCTTCGGCCGGCCGGCGTCCTCGAGGAGCGGCTTCAACTTTGCCAGGGTCTTCTTGCGATCGAGCTGGTCCGGGGCGCCTGGATAATCGTGCGCAAGGGGCAGGTAGGCGGCGTGGCCGGGCTCGATGCAGAAGGAGACGCCGACGATGTCGGCCTGCATGTAGTCGAGGCTCGTCGTCTCGGTGTCGAAGGCGAAGAGAGGCGCTTTGCGTAGCTTGTCGAGCCAGTCGTCAAGCTGCTCCGGCGTCGTGATCGTTTCGTAGTGGCGCAACGGCGCCGGCGGCCGGGAGGCCGGCTCGCTCGCGCGGCCGGAACTTACGCGCTCGCTCGCCGCCTCCCGGCTGCCGGCGCCTTGTGTGGCAGGTCCACTCAACTGGCGGAGCAGGGAGTTGAGTTCGAGGCGCTGAAATAGCGGCGTCAGCGCTTCGACGTCGGGGGCCTTGCGCGCGAGGTCGGAGGGTTCGAGGTCGAGCTTGACGTCGCGGCGGATGGTCGCGAGCTTGCGCGACAGTTCGAGCGTCTCGAGATTCTCACGCAGGCTCTCGCCGACCTTGCCCTGGATATCGGCGGCGCGCGCGATGATCGTGTCGAGCGTCTTGTATTCGTTGAGCCATTTCGCGGCAGTCTTGGGCCCGACCTTCGGCACGCCCGGGATGTTGTCCGAGCTGTCGCCGACGAGCGCGAGGTAGTCGACGATCTGCTCGGGGAACACGTCGAACTTCGCCTTGACGCCCTCGCGATCGAGTTTCGTGTCGAACATCGTGTTGACGAGCGTGATCTGGTCGTTGACCAGCTGCGCCATATCCTTGTCGCCGGTCGAGATCACGACCGTGAGGCCCTCGCGCGCGGCGCGTTCGGCGAGCGTGCCGATCACGTCGTCTGCCTCGACGCCCTCGATGCGAAGCATCGGCAGCCCGAGCGCGGGAATCGCCTCGATCAGCGGCGCAATCTGGGAGCGCAGTTCGTCGGGCATCGGCGGGCGGTGCGCCTTGTATTCCTCGAAGAGGTCATCGCGAAACGTCCGGCCCGGCGCGTCGAAGACGATGGCGATCAGCTTCGGATCGTCTTCCCTGAAGATCCGGTTCAGCATGTTGAGGACGCCGAGGATCGCGCCCGTGGGTTCGCCCTTCGAGCTGGACAGCGGCGGCAGCGCGTAGAACGCGCGGTAGAGGTAGGACGAGCCGTCCACCAGCCAGAGTTTCCCGGAATTCGCCATGACTCAAGGACCCTTGGGCTGGTCCTTGTCCTTGTCTTCCGGCTTCGGAACGGGTGCGGGCGTGGGCGTGGGCGCCGGTGTGGGCGCGGATTCCGGCGCGGGCGTCTGGGTGGTGCGGACTTCGACGGGCGTCGTGACGCCTTCGTCGGGCATGTACAGCGCGCCGGTCTGGCCGCAACCCGCGAGGAGAGCAGCCGGCGCCAGGCGAAGGATGAAGCGCATCAAGGACATCCGGGAAGTATAGGCCAGCGTCACAGGGCCTGGCGTTCGATGACCGCGAGGGTCAGGCGCGAAATGCAGATCAGGCGCTTCTGGTCGTCGAAGATCTCGATTCCCCAGACCTGGCTGCGCCGGCCCAGGTGAATCGGCTTCGCGCTGCCATGGACAAAGCCACCGCGCACCGCGCGCAGGTGATTCGCGTTGATCTCCTGGCCGACCACCTGGAAACGTTCCCGGTCCACGACCATCGAGCCGCCGATGCTGCCGAGCGTCTCGGCGAGCGCGACAGAGGCTCCGCCGTGCAGGATGCCGTCCGGCTGCATCGTGCGCTCGTCGACCGGCATCCGCGCGTCGAGATGGTCCGGGCCGATGCGCAGGATCTCGATGCCGATATGCCCGCCCATGTTGCCGACCTGCAGTGTGCCGATGTCGTCGAGACTGTATTGCTTGAACCAGATACTCATGGCCGCTGATCCTCGTTTCGGTTAGTGTACCTGCCGCGCGGCCCGCGCCAGAAGTTGTCATGACGGAAAAGTTTGCCTTTCCCGCCGCTCCCAGGCCTGTCGTCGAGGTCGCCGGCAGCGCGTTGCAGTTCCCGGTCCGGCGGATCTTCTGCGTCGGCCGGAATTACGCCGAGCACGCGCGCGAAATGGGCATGGGCGGCGAGCGCGCTTTGCCGTTCTTCTTCACGAAGCCCGCCGATGCCGTCATGCCCAATGGCGGCGAGGTGCCCTATCCGTCGCACACGTCGAACCTGCATCACGAGGTGGAACTCGTCGTCGCGCTCTCGGGCGGCGGCAGCAATGTCAGTGCAGATGTAGCGCTGTCGCTGGTGTTCGGCTACGCCGTTGGCATCGACCTGACACGCCGCGACCAGCAAGGCGCCGCGCGGGACCTGGGCCGGCCCTGGGACGTCGCCAAAGGCTTCGACCATTCTGCACCGGTCACGGCGATCGTCCCGGTCGCGAAATCGGGCCACCCGGTCAAGGGCCGGATCTGGCTCGAGGTCAACGGCAAGCCGCGCCAGCAGGGCGATATTTCCGACATGATCTGGAAAGTGCCCGAGATCATCGCCGAGTTATCGACCTGGTTCGAGCTCGTTGCGGGCGACCTGATCTTCACCGGCACGCCCGCCGGCGTCGGGCCTCTGGTGCCGGGCGATTGCGTGCGTGCCGGCGTGGATGGCGTCGGCGTGCTGGAATTCGGGATCGCGGCGCGATGAAGCTTTTCACGTACTACCGCAGTTCAGCTGCCTACCGTGTCCGCATTGCGCTCAATTACAAGGGCATCCCCTATGGCACGGTGCCGGTGCACCTCGTGCGCGATGGCGGCCAGCAGCACAGCGAGTCCTATCGCGAGGTGAACCCGCAGGGCTTCGTCCCGGCGCTCGCCGACGACGGCCATGTGTTCGCCCAGTCGCTCGCGATCATCGAGTACCTGGAGGAAACCAGTCCCGATCCGCCCCTGCTGCCGCCCGACTACGCGGGCCGCGCCATCGTGCGTTCGATGGCGCTCGCCATCGCCTGCGACATCCACCCACTCAACAATCAACGCGTGCATCAAGTACCTGCGCCAGCCGCTGGGCCATGGCGATGAAGCGGTTGCCGAATGGACCCGGCACTGGATCGTGGAGGGCTTCAAGGCGCTCGAGGAACTCGCGCGCCGCCATGGCGACGGCCGGCATTACCTGTACGGCGACAACGTCACGCTCGCCGACGTCTTCCTGGTTCCCCAGATGTACAACGCTCGGCGCTACTATTGCGATGTGACGCCGTTTCCGGCGCTGGTCGCGATCGACGCCCACCTGACGTCGCTGCCGGCCTTCGCTGCGGCGCGGCCCGAAGCACAACCGGACGCCGAATGACCGACCCACGCGACCAGAAGCCCGATGACCCGATGGCGGGGATTCACTGGAATCTCGACCGCTCGCTGAGCTACGGCCAGTACCTGCAGCTCGACCGCGTGCTCGGCGCGCAGAAGCCGCTGTCCGGCCAGCACGACGAGATGTTGTTCATCGTGATCCACCAGGCGAGCGAACTGTGGCTCAAGCTCTGCCTGCACGAGCTCGCCGCGACCCGCGCGCAGATCCGCGCCGACGACCTGGAGCCGGCATTCAAGATGCTCTCGCGCGTCGCGCGCGCGCAGGCGCAGATGATCCAGTCCTGGGACGTACTCGGGACGATGACGCCGGCCGATTACATGCGATTTCGCGATTCGCTCGGGCAGAGTTCCGGTTTCCAGTCCTGGCAGTACCGCCTGCTGGAATTCATGCTGGGCAACAAGGACGCGAAACTGATCGAGGTGCATGCCTCGGACCCGCCCAATCACGCGTTGCTCGGGCGCGAGCTCGCGACTCCCTCGCTTTACGACGAGACACTGCGGTTGCTCGCACGGCGCGGTTTCGCGATCCCGCGCGAACGCCTCGAACGCGACTGGACGAAGGCTTATGAGGCCCATCCGGAGGTCGAGGCTGCGTGGCTTGCGATCTATCGTGATTCCAATGCGCATTGGGACCTTTACGAGCTCGCCGAGAAGCTTGTGGACCTCGAGTACCGGCTGCAGCAATGGCGTTTCGCGCACCTGAAGACCGTCGAGCGCATCATCGGCTTCAAGCGCGGCACCGGCGGTTCGGCCGGCGTCGGCTATCTCGAGCACGTGCTGAAGCGCGGATTCTTCCCCGAGCTGATCAGCCTTCGGACATCGATCTAGGAGTGCGATCCATGGTTGCGGCGCTCGTGCTGATCAAGGCGGAGACGGACAAGGTCGGCGACCTAGCGCAGGCGCTGACCGGCATCGAGGGCGTGCAGGAAGTCTTCTCCGTCGCCGGGCGCTGGGACCTGGTCGCGATCGTGCGCGTACGCAACAACGAGGATCTCGCGACGGTCGTCACCGACCGGATCCGGAAGCTGCCGGACATTGCGGGATCCGAGACGATGATCGCGTTTCGCACCTATTCGAAGCGCGAGCTCGAGGCGGGATTCTCACTTGGTGTTGAGGACTAGCGCGACTGGCTGGGTGGGCGGGGCTGGCTCGTTCGCTCAGCCGATCTTTATTCGCTCACTCGCCACCCCGCCCACCCGCCTGACGCGCTGGTAATCGTGCTGCATCGAGAGCGATTCGCGCGCGTGACCAGGCCCGGGCAGACCAGGTCGCGAGTGAGCGAATGTCCGATCTTCTGAGCGAACGAGTGAGCCTGGCCTGCCCGGGCCCGCGTCAAGCCACGCGAACCGGAATCCTGAGTTGCCTGATCTTCTCGCCCCAGATTGCGGGGCCGGTCTGTGTGCACGGATTCGCCGCGTGAGTCGACGGCGACCGTGACCGGCATGTCCTTCACGTCGAACTCGTAGATCGCTTCCATGCCGAGGTCCTCGAATGCGATCACGCGCGCGGAGCGGATGGCCTTCGAGACGAGGTAAGCGGCACCGCCGATCGCGATCAAGTACGCGGCCTGGTGCTTCCTGATCGCCTCGATCGCGACGGGGCCGCGCTCGGCCTTGCCGATCATCGCGAGGAGCCCTGTCTTCTCGAGCAACAGATCCGTGAACTTGTCCATGCGGGTCGCGGTCGTCGGACCCGCGGGACCGACGGCCTCGTTCCGCACCGCGTCTACCGGGCCAACGTAGTAGATCATCCGGTTCTTGAGGTCCACGCCGGGCGGCAGACCCTTGCCGGAGTTCAGCAGGTCGGCAAGCCGTTTGTGGGCCGCATCGCGGCCGGTCAGCATCTTCCCCGAGAGCAGCAGCGTCTGGCCGGGCTTCCAGCTCTTCACTTCTTCATGTGTCAGCGCGTCGAGATTCACGCGCTTTGCATCAGCCGCGGGCTGCCATTGCACCTTGGGCCAGCTCTCGAGCGGCGGCGGGTCGAGCGCGACGGGCCCACTGCCGTCCAGCACGAAATGCGCATGCCGCGTCGCGGCGCAGTTCGGGATCATCGCGATGGGTTTCGACGCGGCGTGCGTCGGGAAAGTCATGATCTTGATGTCGAGCACGGTCGTGAGCCCGCCCAAGCCCTGCGCGCCGATGCCGAGCGCGTTGACCTTCTCGTAGAGCTCGATGCGCAGTTCCTCGAGCTTGTTCGCGGGTCCGCGCTCGAGGAGTTCGTGCATGTCGATCGGCTCCATCAGCGCCTCTTTCGCCATCACCATGGCCTTGTCGGCCGTGCCGCCGATGCCGATGCCCAAGCATGCCGGGCGGGCACCAGCCGGCGCCCATCTTCGGCACGGTGGCGAGCACCCAGTCCACGACGGAATCGGATGGGTTCAGCATCTTGAACATCGCCTTGTTCTCGGAGCCGCCGCCCTTGGCGGCGACCGTCACCTCGACCGTGTTGCCGGGCACGAGCTCGACGTGGACGACCGCCGGCGTGTTGTCGCCGGTGTTCTTCCGCGCGAACAGCGGGTCCGCGACGATGGACGGGCGGAGCCGGTTGTCGGGGTCCATGTAGCCGCGGCGCACGCCTTCGTCCACCATCTGTTGCAGGCTGCGATCGGTATCCCAGCGTACGCCCATGCCGGCCTTCACGAACACATTGACGATGCCGGTGTCCTGGCAGATCGGGCGGCGCCCCTCGGCGCACATCCGCGAATTGGTCAGGATCTGCGCGATGGCGTCCTTCGCGGCGGGCGACTGCTCGCGCTCGTACGCGCGGCCGAGGTGTTCGATGTAGTCGGCGGGGTGGTAGTAGGAGATGAACTGCAGGGCGTCGGCGACGCTCTGCACGAAGTCGGCTTCACGGATGACGGGGCCTGCCATCGCCCCGTCATCTTAGCGCAGGAAAGCCGCCCCGCGCGTCAGGAAGGTGTAGTCGCCCTCGATGGCCATGAAGCTGATCAGGATCAGCAGGCACAGCGGCGGGATCAGGATCGCGAACTTGAGCGCGAGCCGCTCCCAGGCCATGTGCATGAAGATCGCGACGATGAAGCCGGCCTTCAGCAGCATGAACAGGATGATCAGCGACCAGCGCAGCAGGCCGTGCAGGTGGAAGTAGTCCACCAGGTAGGAGAACGTGCTGAGCACGAACAGCAGCGCCCAGATCCACAGATAGATCTTGAGCGGGTGTTGTTGGCCTTCTTTCGCTTCAGACATGCTGCCTCACCACAAGTAGAAGAAAGCGAAGATGAATACCCAGACCAGGTCGACGAAGTGCCAGTAAAGGCCCGCGACCTCGACCGTCTCGTAGGTGCCGCGCTTGTCGTAGAAGCCCGTGTGCACGCGCCGCGCGATCGTCAGCAGGTAGATCACGCCGGCCGACACGTGCAGGCCGTGGAATCCCGTGATCATGAAGAAAGCGGAGCCGAATTGCGGCGCTCCCCAGGGATTGCCCCATGGCCGCACGCCTTCCAGGATCAGCTTGGTCCATTCGAAGGCCTGCATGCTGACGAAGGTCGCGCCGAGCGCTGCGGTCGCGACCATCAGCAACACGGTGTATTTCTTGTTGCGCCGATAGCCGTAGTTGACCGCGAGCGCCATCGTGCCGCTCGAGGTGATCAGAACGAAGGTCATGATCGCGATAAGGATCAGCGGGATGTCCTGGCCGCCGATGTTGAGCGCAAACACGTGGCTGGGATTCGGCCACGGCTTGGTCGTGGAAATCCGGACGTTCATGTAGGACGTCAGGAAGCACGTGAATATGAAGGTGTCGGAGAGCAGGAAGATCCACATCATGGCCTTGCCCCACGGCACCGAGAACGCCTGCTTGTCCGCGGCGAAATCGGTGGCTACTTGCTGTAGCGGGGGCAGGGCGGCAGCTTCTGCATCATGGGCCATTGGCGGAGCTTCCCCTTACATGAACAACAGGACGCCGAACACGACCAGCCAGACCAGCAGCAGGAAATGCCAGTACACGGAGCAGAGCTGCAGGCTCAGGCGCAGGTCGACCATTTCCGCACCGGCCGCAAATCTGGAAACGGTGCGCCCCAGCACCCACAACCCGCCGATCAGGTGCAGGCCGTGGACCGTGGTCAGCACGTAGAAGAACGCAACGCCGGGGCTGCCGGAGATGAAGTACACGGACGGCCCGACCTGCTGCCAGGCCATCAGCTGGCCTGACCAGGAACGCAACCGACAGCATGCCGCCCACGACGAGTGCCGAGCGGGCGCCGCTTCGCATCCCATGGTCTGCCGCCCAGCGTGCGCGCTGCATCGCGACGCTCGCGCCAACCAGCACCAGCGAATTGACCCACAGGATGTTCGGGATCGCGATGCTGCACCAGGCGCCGGCGTGCATGCGCATCGCATAGGCCGAGATGAACAGGCTGAAGAGCGACGTGACGACCGCCATGAAGATCCACAGGCCGATGCGCTGCGGCGCCATGCGTATCGCGCCGACGTCGCCTTTCTCGTCCTGGCTTTCCCATGACTTCGCCGTCAGCCGGCTGACCACCAGGAACCAGGCGACGACACCGCAGGCGAGCGCCGTGAATATGACGGTATTCGTCACTTATGCTTTCCGTGATCCCTGCCGGCACCGAGCTTCGGGTCCACGGGCACGTTCTGCGGGATGAAGTCCTCTTTCGCGCCCGGCACGCTGTAGTCATAGGCCCAGCGATAAACGACCGGCAGCTTCGGGCCCCAGTTGCCGTGATGCGGCGGCGTGTCCGGCGTCTGCCACTCGAGCGTCGTCGCGCGCCAGGGATTCGGCGGCGCCTTCTCGCCCTTCCACAGGCTTGTGATCATGTTGTACAGGAACACGGCGACCGAGGCGGCGACGAAAAGCGCGGCGATCGTGATCGCCGCATTGATCGTGTGCACCGACTGCGGCATGAAGTCCGTGTTGCCGAGGGCGTAGTAGCGGCGCGGCACGCCCAGGATCCCGAGGTAATGCATCGGCAGGTAGATCGCGTAGGTGCCGAGGAATGTCATCCAGAAATGCACCTTGCCGAGCGTCACGTTCCACATGCGGCCGGTGATCTTCGGGTACCAGTGATAGATCGCGCCGAACACGACCATGATCGGCGACACGCCCATCACCATGTGGAAGTGGCCGACGACGAAGTAGGTGTCGGACAGCGGCAGGTCCACCGTCACGTTGCCGAGGAAGAGGCCGGTCAGCCCGCCGTGCACGAAGGTGAAGATGAAGCCGATCGCGAACAGCATCGGCACGGTCAGGTGGATGTCACCTTTCCACAGCGTCAGCACCCAGTTGTAGACCTTGATCGCCGTCGGCACCGCGATGATCAGCGTCGTCGTCGCGAAGAAGAACCCGAAGTAGGGGTTCATGCCGCTGACGTACATGTGGTGCGCCCACACGACGAAGGACAGCCCGCCGATCGCGAGGATCGCCCACACCATCATCCGGTAGCCGAAGATGTTCTTGCGCGCGTGCGTCGAGAGCAGGTCGGAGACGATTCCGAACGCAGGCAGCGCGACGATGTACACCTCGGGATGGCCGAAGAACCAGAACAGGTGCTGGAACAGGAGCGGGCTGCCGCCGTTGGTGCTGAGCTTCTCGCCGAGCGACATCACTGCCGGCATGAAGAAGCTGGTGCCGAGCGTCGAGTCGAGCGTCATCATCACGGCCGAGACGAGCAGCGCCGGGAAGGCGAGCAGGCCCAGGATCGTCGCCATGAAGATCCCCCAGACCGAGAGGGGCATCCGCATCAGCGTCATGCCGCGGCAGCGCGCCTGCAGCACGGTTGTCACGTAGTTCAGGCCGCCCATCGTGAAGGCGACGATGAAGATGCCGAGCGATATGAGCATCAGGATGATGCCGTGGCTCGCGCCGGGCGTGCCTTGCGTGATCGCCTGCGGCGGATAGAGCGTCCAGCCCGCGCCGGTCGGACCGCCGGGGACGAAGAAGCTCGCCATCAGCACCAGCACGGCCAGCAGGTAGACCCAGAAGCTCAGCATGTTCATGTACGGGAACACCATGTCCCGCGCGCCGCACATCAGCGGAATCAGGTAATTCCCGAATCCGCCGAGGAACAATGCCGTCAGCAGGTAGATCACCATGATCATCCCGTGCATGGTGATGAACTGGTAATAGTCCCTCGGCTCGATGAAGTGGAAGGTGCCCGGGAAGCCGAGCTGCAGGCGCATCAGGCCGGACAGCACCAGCGCCACCAGCCCGACGCTGATGGCGACGATCGCATACTGGAGCGCAATGACCTTGTGGTCCTGGCTCCAGATGTACTTGTAGAACCAGCCGTGCGGGTCGTGCAGTTCGACGTCACGGTCCGCAATTGCCACGTATGCCATCAGAAGCCCCTCCTGGAGGCCAGGACCTGCGCGTCCTCCGGCTTCAGGGTATTGATGTAGGAGACCAGGTCGTCAATCGCGTGCTGATCGGCGAGCACGTTGGCCATGAATTGCATCTGCCGGCCGTAGTAATCCTGGCGGTGGGAGCCGCGGATGCCGGCGCGGAAGTTGTTGAGCTGCCGCTCGAGGTACCAGTCGCTCATCTGGGCCAGCCGCGGCGCATTGAGGGCCCAGATGCCCTCGCCGTGCACGCCATGGCAGGCAACGCAGTTCTGATAAAGCTCCTTGCCGTGCTCCGCGTCGCCCGTCACCGTCGCAGCCGCCGCCGCGCCGGGCAGCGACTCGATGTGGGCCGCGACGTTCCGGATCGCCGTGTCATCCGGCAGCATCGCCGCGAAAGTGCGCATCTGCGCGCCGAACGTATCCTGCTCGTGGGCGCCGCGGATGCCGGCGCGGAAGTTGCTCAGCTGGTGACGCAGGTACCAGGCCGACTGGCCGCCGATGCGCGGCGCATTGACCGCCTGGTTGCCCTCGCCATTGGGCCCGTGGCAGGCCATGCAGACCGCGTATTGCGTGGCGCCGGCTACGGGATCTGCGGCCGCCAGCGACTGCGTCTGGCTGAAGGTGGATTGCGAGGCGAGCCAGGTGTCGTAGGCTTCCTGCGAATCCACCACGACGCGCCCGCGCATCGCGAAGTGCGCGAGCCCGCAGAGCTCCTCGCACAGCAGCTCGTACTCGCCGACCTTCGTCGGCGTCAGCCACAGGTAGGTGATCATGCCGGGGACGAGGTCCATCTTGACCCGGAACTGCGTGACCGTGAAGTTGTGCAGCACGTCCTTCGATCGCAGCAGGACCTTGATCGGCTTGCCGACCGGCAGGTGCAGTTCCGGGCTCGCAATCAGGACGTCGTCCTGGCTCTTCGGATCCTGCGGGTCGACGCCGAACGGGTTGTCCGGCGTGATCAGCGACTCGTCCGTGAAGCCGAGCTCGCCGTCCTTGCCAGGCAGGCGGAAGCTCCAGTGCCATTGCTGGCCGACCGCCTCGACGATCGTGGCTTCCTTCGGGACGACGACGAACTTGCCCCACACAAAGAGGCCCGGCGTCAGCATCGCGGCGACGCCGATGGACGTGACGATCGTCAGCCACCCTTCGAGTTTCTTGTTTTCGGGTTCGTAGTCCGCCTTCTGGTCCTTGTGATGGCGATAGCGTACGACCACCCAGGCCAGGAACAGGTTGACGACGACAAACACGATGCCCGTGACCCAGAAGGTCAGGATCACGGTGTTGTCCATGGTCCCCCAGTTCGACGCGATCGGCGTGAACCACCAGGGACTCATGAAATGGAAAATGATCGAGCCGATTACGAGGAGGACCAGTACGACTGCGATCGCCATCTGCTAGTCCCCTTGTACTGCGCGTACCCGGTCGCCGGTTGCCCGTCGCCGGCGCTGCACGGCCGAGAATGGATTGACGAAGTGACTGTCGACGCCCGCGAATTCCGCCTCGGTGTGCCGCGTCTTCATCATGTGCCGGACCGCGGCTTCCTGGTCCCTGCGGGCATAGATGAGGATCAGGAATTTTCCCGCCTCGATGTCGTCGTGGAAGCGCGCGAGCTTCCTGTTTTCCTTCTCGACGCCGATCAGCCCGCCTTCCCAGGCGCCGAACAGCGTCGCGACGGCGCACAGCGCGACGAACACGAACCAGGGGATCCTCGCGAACGGCCCGAACTGGTCGAGCAGCACGCAACCGACCACGCCCGCGAACAGGCCGAGTGCGGCGCCCATGAAGCCGTCGCGCACGACGTCGAGTGTCTCGAGGTAATTGGAGGAATGGATGTGCCGCTTCTTGAGTCCGGACTCATCCTTGGCGATCACGTGCACGAAAAAGTCGTCGATGCCCACGTCGTGCAGGTCTTCGGAAACTTGAGAGGTGCTCTCAAGCTCCGGTGCGACGTAATACAGGCACTTCATGATTCCCCTCGTCGAATCGCGGGCATAAAGCGGAAAAACGCCGACGCCTGTGGACGTTTGAGTCTCGCATAACCCCCCAGGCTTTGGAAGTCTGGAGCCGGAGCGGGGCCTCCTAGGCGCCGACCCAGGCGATCGCTTCGTCCAGGTCCGTGAAAACTCGGGCGAGTGCGCCGCGACTCACGGCAACGATCTCGCCGACCCTCTCCGGATGGACCATCGGCTCCCGGCCGAGCACCGCGAGCCGGATTCGCGGCGCCTGGACGGATTGCAGCTTCGCGATGTGCACGCCCTGGTCGTATCGTTCCCCGAATGTCGGCGGGATGCCCGCGAGAAGACGAATGTCCACCAGCACGGCGCCGCGGCCTTCCCGCGCAGCAATCTCAAACGCCTGTTCGAAGACTCGCAGGGCCGATTCGAGCGTGTGCGTCCCCGTGCACTCGAGCTCCACATAGGCGGCGTGCACTCTGGTCTCGAAGTTGATGCTGATGGTGCCTCCCTGGCCAGCGATGGTCTCGAGCGCCTGAATCGCAGCGTTCAGGCCAGCCTGGGCCAGAGCCAGCCAAAGGCGCCGCCGGTCAGCAACGCATAGATCAGCCCGTCGAGCGTCAGCTTGATCGTCGTGGACCAGGGACGGCTGTACCAGATGGACTGCTGCCAGAGCCCGACCGCGTATGCGATGAATGCGGTCGTGCCCGCGACCCGGAACACATGCAGGTAATCGGCCTCCGGCGTGAGCACGCGGCCCGCGACATAGGCGGCGAACACGCCGACGATCAGCGTGTAGATGAACCACTGCACGAGGTTGCGCGACATCGAGAACGGGCCATTCGGCAGCACGGTCATGTAGATGACCGGCCCGCGCTTGAGCTTCTCCCCGAACTCCGGCGACTTCATCGCCTTCATGTCGGCGGCGCGCGGCAGCATGTGTTCGCCCGGCTTCAGGTTGAAGGGGCGCAGCGCATCCATGATCCGGTCCTGGTCCGGCAGCGCCGGGCAGTCGCTGCGGTGCCAGAACGGGCCCATGTGGATGATGGAACTCGCGATGAACACGATTACGGCGGATACCAGGATCGGCATCCAGAGTGCGGCAATGGTCATCATGTGGATCTCCTGCCGATGATTCGATAGAGGCCCGCGCCGAGCAGCGCACCGGCGATCGGCGCCACCCAGAAGGCCCAGAGCTGCGAGGTCGCCCAGTCGCCGACATAGAGCGCCACGCCGGTGCTGCGGGCGGGGTTCACGGAAGTGTTCGAAACGGGAATGCTGACCAGGTGGATCAGGCACAGCGCGAGGCCGATGGCGAGCGCCGCGGATCCCTGTGGCGCGCGCTGGTCGGTCGCCCCGAGGATCACCACGAGGAACATCGCGGTCATCACGATCTCGCAGACCAGGACCGACGCCAGCGAATAGCCGCCGGGCGAGTGCGCCCCGTAACCGTTCGAGGCGAAGCCCGTCGAGACGTCGAAGCCGGCACTGCCGCTCGCGATCAGGTACAGCACGCCGCCCGCGGCGATCGCGCCCGCGACCTGGGCCACGATATAAGGCAACAGCTGTCCGGCCGGAAAGCGCCCGCCGGCCCAAAGCCCGATCGAAACGGCGGGGTTCAGGTGTGCGCCGGAGATGTGGCCGACGGCGTAGACCATGGTCACGACCGTCAGGCCGAAGGCGAGCGAGACGCCCAGCAGTCCGATGCCGCCGTCCGGAAACGCCGCTGCGAGGACCGCGCTGCCGCAGCCGCCGAGCACCAGCCAGAATGTGCCGATGAATTCGGCCAGGAACTTGTTCATCTTGACTCCCCCATCCCCCAAGGTCGCCGTCGCGATCATAGCCCCGGAAGCTGCGCCCGGGTATCCAGCTCATGGCCCTTGCGCCCGCCGCGCACCAGGGCGCCCTGGCCCAGCGTGCTCTCGATCATGATCCTCGCCATGCTGGCTGCGCGGTGGACGAGCGCGGCTGCGCCGTCGTGCAGCGCCTTCGAGTTGCGCACGTACAACTCGTTGTTCTCCATGTCCTCGGCGCTCCAGCCGCGCGAATGGGCGACATACGGAAACTGCGGGAACTGGCAGCCGAGTTCCGAGAAGAACCCGAGCATCTGGCCGGCAACGGCCTGCACGTTGTCCTGGCCGCCGGTGATGATGAAGGCGGCGACCTTGTTGCGCATCAGGTGGCGGTTGGCGACCACGGCCTGGTTCTGGATGCAGTTCATCCGCTCGACCATCTTGTAATAGAGGCTGCTCGCGCCGCCCCAGCGGATCGGCGTGGCGACCAGGATCACGTCGGCCCAGTGCACGACGCCTTCGTAAACCCTGTCCATCTGGTCCTTCGAATCCATCTGCGTGATCGAGCAGGGCCAGGTGCAGGCGCGCGCCGACTTGGAATAGAAACCCTCGCAGGCGCGGAACGACAGGTCGCGGATGCGGAGCAACTGCGTATCGCAGGGTGATTCAGCGCGGCTTCGCGCCGCCGCCAGCGCATGATCGAGCAGGTCCTCGGACGTGCTGTAGCGCGGATGAGCCCTGGTCATCGAGGTCGTCGAGATGCCGAGCACGCGGATCGGCCCCGGTTCGCGCTTCAGTTCGCGTGCGAGCGGATGCGTCTCGTGCGGCAGGCGGCCGCGCTTCGTCTTCTGCACTTCGTTGACCAGCACCCGGCCGTTCTCGACCTTCACGTCGTGGGACGGCACGCGATCGGCTTCGTAGCCGGGCTCGCCCGCGCCGGTCTGCCAGTGGAACTTGTAGTAATGCCAGGGGCATACGACGTAGTCGCCGTCGAGCGTGCCGTTGCCGAGCGGGCCGCCGACGTGGTTGCAGACGCCGGAAATCGCGCCGAACAGGCCGTCCCTGAAGGTCAGCGCAATGCGCTTGGCGCCGACGCGAAGTTCCTGCACCGGTTTCTTCGCGAGCTCTTCGCTCGCTCCGACATCCACCCAGTTTCCCTCGCTCATGATCCGTCCTTGCCGAATTTGCGCATTCTGGTGAGCCACTTTTCCCTGCGGCCGGGATCCTTCGACTCGATCATCCCGACCAAGCTTTCGCTGATCGGGCCGATGCCGCAGAAGCCCAGTATGTTGCGCTCGAAGCTCCGGAGGCTGTGCGCCCCGAAATACCAGCGATAGAAGATGGCCGGCATGCCCATCGTGACGACGATGCGCGCGCTGCGGCCTCTCAAGAGCTTGGTCCAGGGCTTGCCTTCGCTTGCTTGCGCGAGCGCAAACCCCGGCCGGAGTACCTGCTCGAGGAATGCTTTCAGCAGCGCCGGCAATCCGCCGAGCCACAGCGGGTAGAGGATCACGAGATGCTCAGCCCAGTGGATGGCCTCCTGCGCCTGGCGGATCGCCGCGACCGGCGTTCCGCGTTCCCAGTCGTCCTTGCTGCGCAGCATCGGGAAGTCGAGACCGGCGACTTCGATGATCCTGACCTGATGGCCCGCCGCCGCCGCGGATTTCTGATAGACGTCAGCGAGCGCACGGCAGAAATGACCTTCGTGTGAATCCGGGTGACCCTGGATGATGGCGATGCGGCGGCTCAACGCAGCTCCTTCCTGACGACGAGCTTGAGCCCCGACCAGACCTCGGAGACGGCGCAGACCTTGATATCCACGTAGCCAAGCGGCAGCGCCACGGCGCGGATCGTGTCCTCCGTGATGTCGGTCGGAAGCCTGGCCGATTTCTTGGGCCAGGACACCCAGACCGGCGTCGCCGTATCGAGTTTCCCTCGATAGGACTTGAGCGCGGCGGCGAGTTCGGCCCGGAGCGTGGCGAAATGATGGACGATGTCCGCCTTGCCGGATGCGCGGGTCGAAATCCTGGCGCCGTCCGGCAACGGCGCCAGGAGTTCTCGATAGCCGGCAGGTGCGTTGACGACGCAGAGCGCCATGCCCGCCTTGATCCCGAGCTTGGATGAGAGCGGCGTGCCTGAATAGCCAGCCATCAGCTGTATCGCGCTCCGCGCTTCAGGCGCGTCCCTGGCCGCGATACAGGAAGGCGACGATCGCGCCGAGCGCCAGCGTCATGATCGTGTCGAACACGATCTGCTTGACGGTCAGCATTCCCGGCATCGGTTGCACGACGTAATAGATCATGTAGAGCGGCACGACGCACAAGAGCGCGACCGCAAGGCCGAAACGCAGGCCCTGGCCGAGCCACGGCCGGTTCTCGACACCGCGCGCGTAGATCCAGGTGAATGCGCCCGCCATGATCACGTGGGCGATGATCATCAGGTAGAAGATCGGCTGCGCATCCGCTTCCGCGCGGAACAGGTTCGGCAGCGCCATGTAGTCCTGGCCCAATAGCGCGTGATGCACGATGAATCCGCCCGCCATGTAGGCGATGAACATCACAAGCCAGGCAATGAAGAATTTCTTGTTCACGTCACATCCCCCGTTGCTGAAAAAGATCAGGGTTCCCTGAGGCCAATCGGCGGATCTTAACCCTTTATGACGGGGCACCGATCAGCACGGAGGTCATCGAGAGCGCGCTGATGACCCGCGCGTTGAAAAAGCTTGCCTGTTCAGCCGCTTCCTGCAGTGCGAGGGCGTAGAGCAGCGGGAAGTAATGTTCCGGCGTCGGCACCGCAAGGCGCGCATCGGGGCCCAGGCTGCCGTAGTCCATCAGCGACTCGTGGTCCCGGGCCAGGATCCGCTCGCGCATCGTTTCATCGCAGGCCGCGGCCCAGGGCGCCGGCCGCTGATCGTGGAAACTGAAGAGGCGCAGGTTGTGCACCATGTTGCCGCTGGCCACCACCAGGATGCCTTCGTCGCGCAGCGGCGCCAGCTCGCGGGCGAGGGCATAGTGAAAGCTTCCGGGCTCGCTGGTGTCCAGGCTCAGCTGCACGATGGGGATGTCCGCGGCCGGGTACATCGCGATCAGCACGCTCCAGGCCCCGTGGTCGAGCCCGCGGCCCGGATCGAGCCTGACCCTGGGAGCCGGGACCAGCCCCGCGACGCGGCGCGCGAGCTCTGGATCCCCCGGCGCCGGGTATTGCACGTCGAAGAGCGCCTTCGGGAATCCGTAGAAATCGTGGATCGTATCCGGCTTCGCGGTTGCCGTGACATAGACGCCACGGGTCTCCCAGTGCGCGGAGACGCAGAGCACCGCCGCAGGCCGAGGCAGGCTGCGGCCGAGTTCCTGCCAGCTGCGGTAGAACTCGTTGCGCTCGATCGCATTCATCGGATTGCCATGGCCGACGAAGAGGACGGGCATCTTCATGCCGGCGTCACCGGGCCGATCAGGTCCCACTTGTTCCCGTACAGGTCGAGGAACACGACCACGGTGCCGTAGTGCTCGTGCCGCGGCGATTCGGTGAACCGGACACCGTGCGCCTTCATGTGCTCGTAGTCCGCGCCGAAGTCGTCAGTGCGCAGGAACAGGAAGACGCGGCCACCGCTCTGGTTGCCGATGGCGCTTTCCTGTTCCGGCGTGGCGGCCTTCGCGAGCAGCAGCGCCGCGCCATCGCGCGATGGCGATATCCGCACCCAGCGCTTTCCGCCGGGACGGTGCTCGTCCTCGATGACATGGAATCGAAGCGCCTGCGTGAAGAACCGGATTGCTTCATCGTAATCCCGGACCAGCAGGGCAATGCTCGACAGGTGGCGCATCAACGCTGCTGCATCGCGAGGCGAAGGCCAAGACCGATCAATATCGTGCCGCAGATGCCGTCGAGCCAGCGCCGCATGTCGGGCTTCATGAAGAAGTGGCGGGAGCGGTCGACGAGCCAGGCCACGATTGCGAACCAGGCGATGCCTTCCATGAAGTGGATCGCGGCCAGCAGCAGCGACTTCAGCAGCACCGGATCCGATGGCCCGATGAACTGCGGCAGCAGCGCCAGGTAGAACGCGATCACCTTGGGATTCAGGACATTCGTCAGGAAACCCTCCCGGAAGCAGCGCGCCGGCGTTACTGTCGCCCTGGCGACGGCAGTCGAGGCCCCGGTACTGCCACCCCGTGCGGCACTGCGCAGGGAGTTGAAGCCCAGCCACGCGAGATAGCAGGCGCCGGCGATCTTCATGACCGTGAAGGCGGTCGCCGAGTGCATCAGGATCACGGAGATTCCGAGCGCGGAGAGCAGCGCGTGGACATAGAGGCCGCTGCAGATGCCGACGGAGGTAAAAAAACCGTCGCGACGCCCGCCGCGCAGCACATTGCGCACGACCAGCATCGTATCCGCGCCGGGCACGGCCGTCATGACGGCGGCGACCAGCGTGAATGCCAGGACCTGTGAATCGAACATGGCTCATTCGCTCCCTGTCAGCGACAGCCTGCGGCCACGGCCGGACTGCAAGGCGCGTTCATAAACGATCGCGACGACGGCGACATCCTGGAGCGCCGTGCCCGTGCTGTCGAAGACGAAGATCTGGTCGTCGGATGTCCGTCCTGGCCTCTGGCCCGTGACCACCTGCCCGAGTTCCGCGTGCACGTCGTCTTCGGTCATGAAGCCCGCGGCAATCGCGTGCTGCAGTTCACCCATCGTCGCAGCCTGGGCGGTGAGGTCGGCCACGACCCTGGCCCGGAGCAACACGCCGGGCTCGAACTCCTGCTTTCCTTCGCTGTCGGCGCCCACGGCCGCGAAGAACTGGCCGGGCCGCAGGTGCTCCACGAGCACGAGCGGTGCGCGCGCCGGCGTGCAGGTGACGCAGATGTCGCTCGCCTGCACGGCCTCCACCAGGTCTTCCGTCGCGAGGACCTCGATGCCGGAGACGAGCGCCATGCCACGGGCGAACTCCCGCGCGCGTTCGGGGTCCCGATCGAACGCGAAGACGCGCTGGAGCTTGCGAACCGACTGCAGTGCGCATAGATGTGCGCGGCCCTGGTTTCCGCAGCCGCAGATCGCCATGGTCGTCGCGTCTGCGCGCGCGAGATATCGCGCGGCGACGGCGCTCGCCGCGGCGGTGCGGAGCGTCGTGACCTCGATCGAATCGGTGAGGGCCAGCGGCCGGCCGTTCGCCGTGTCGAAGAGCCCGATCATGCCCTGGATCGCCGGCAGGCCATGGCGTTCGGGATTGCCCGGGAAGTTTGCGTTGATCTTGGCGGCGAAGTAACCGGGGTTCAAGCCGAGCGCCGCGGTCTTGACGTGAAAGCCGCCGGCGGCGACATGGGAGCCGAGTACGCCCGGGGCCGCCGGCAATTCGCCATTCGCATGGGAAGCAAACGCTTTCTCGACTGCGGCGATGCAATCCGCGATCGGCAGCAATGCGACGACATCCTGGCGATCGAGGAACAGCATGGCCCCTCAGCCCCTGGCGCAAATCCGGTACCGGAAGCAGTCGGTCGAGTGGTCGTTGACGACGCCCACCGCCTGCATGAAAGCGTAGCAGATCGTCGAGCCGACGAACCGGAAGCCCCGGCGCTTCAGCTCCTTGCTGAGCACATCGGACAGCTCGGTGCGGGCCGGCGGCGGCTTCCTGGAGTTCCTGCGGCCAACGAGCGGCTCGCCGCCGACGAATTCCCACAGGAAAGTGTCGAAGGCGCCGAATTCCCGCTGCACATCGAGGAAGGCCCTGGCATTCGAGACCGCGCTCTCGATCTTCAGGCGGTTGCGGACGATGCCAGCGTTGCCCATGAGCCTGGCGCGGCGGGCTGCCGTGAAGCGGGCCACGCGGCGGGGATCGAAGCCGGCGAACGCGAGCCGATACGCTTCGCGCTTCTGCAGAATCGTTTCCCAGCTGAGTCCCGCTTGGGCGCCTTCCAGCGTGATGAACTCGAAGAGCACCCGCTCGTCGTGCACCGGCACGCCCCATTCGGCATCGTGATAGGCGATGCCGAGCGGCGTCGTTGCCCAGGCGCAGCGCTTCATGGTTCGGAGGCGAACAGCCGAAGTTCGGCCGTCTCTTCGCCGAGCCGGATCATCCGCTCGAAGCGAAAGCCGAGCTTGCCGAGCAGGCGGATCGACGACTCGTTGTCCACCGACGTGATCGCGAGAATGCGGCCGAGATGCACCGCTTCGCGCGCATGCCGCATGACGGCGCTTGCGGCTTCAAAGGCGTATCCCTTCGACCAAAAGGCGGGCAGCAGCGAGAAACCGAGGTCCGGTTCGGGCAGGGTGTCGCGTCGGAGCACGCCGCAGATCCCGATCGGCGTGTCGTCGGTTTTCAGCCCCATGCGCATCAGTCCGTGGCCATGGCGCGCATAGCCCGCGACCGGACCGTCCTGGATGTAACGGCGCGCATCGTCCGCCGTGCGTACGCCGCGGTCGCCGATGAAACGCAGGAACGACGGCTCGTTCAGCAGCCCGCGGATGAATTCCGCGTCGCGGTCCGACAGATGCGTGAGCCGGAGCCTCCTGGTTTCCAGCACGATGACGGCGGCTTTTTCGTCAGTGATGTTCGCCTACCCTGTGCAGCGACCAGAGCGGCAGGTTCCTGCGATCGGCGTAACCCAGCTGGCGGTAGACGCCGATGGCGCGGGCATTGTCGTGGTACACGTGCAGGAATGGCACGAATCCGCGGTCGAAGGCGCCGCGGCTGACCAGCGAGACCAGGCGCTGCGCATACAGCCTGCCCGTGTAGTCCGGATGGGTGCAGACGGCGCTGATCTCCTGGAATCCGTCGAGTCGCATGCGTTCGCCGGCCATCGCCGCGAGACGCGTGCCGTCGTAGATGCCGAGATAGCGCCCCATCTCCAGCGTGCGCGGCCGGAAGAATCCCGGGAACACGAGTGCCGTCAGGGCCAGCATGTCATCCCGCTGCGCTGCGGTCATCTCGGTGACCGGCGGACCTGGAACTTCGGCGGGCGGCGCCCGGCAGATCATCTGCAGGCAGGGCTTTCCCTGTTCGAGAGTCCAGCCTTGCGGCTGCGAAGGCGCCACACCCACCAGATACACCGACTCACCGTCGCCGACCAGGCTCGACAGCTGCGTTGCGGCGCCGCCGGGATCATCGCCGACGGCTGCGAACGGAGCGACCGCCGGCGGGTACTTTGCGGCGCCGGGCGCGGTGATGGCGAGCGGCGAGTGCTGCGTCGCCAGCGAATGCCAGACAGGATTGTCCAGTGGATTGGCTGACACGCGGCCCCGCCGTTCAGGTCGTGACGCCGAACAGGCTTCCGACAGCAGCCGTCGCGGCCATCGCGAGCGCACCCCAGAAGGTCACGCGAAACGCGCCGGTCGAGATTCGCGCGCCGCCGACCTTGGCCGCAATGCCGCCGAGAATGGCCAGGAACGCGAGCGAAAGCACCGCAACCAGCCAGACCATCATCGCCTGCGACACGACGAAGACGGTCGCGAGTGGCAATGCTGCGCCGACGGAGAACGAAAGGGCGGAGGCAAAAGCCGCCTGCACCGGCCGCGCCTGGACGATCTCCGAGATTCCCAGCTCGTCGCGCGCGTGCGCACCGAGCGCATCGTGCGCCATCAGCTGGTTCGAGACCTGGGCAGCGAGCGCCGGCTCGAGCCCGCGCTGGACATAGATCGCTGCAAGCTCCTGGTGCTCGGCCTCGGTGTCGGTTTCAAGTTCCTTGCGCTCGCGCGCGAGGTCCGAATTCTCGGTGTCCGACTGCGAACTGACGGAAACGTACTCCCCGGCCGCCATGGACATCGCGCCGGCGACGAGACCGGCGGTTCCGGCGATCAGCACGGCGCTCTGCGTGGCGTCGGCGCTCGCGACGCCGATCACGAGGCTCGCCGTCGAGACGATGCCGTCGTTGGCGCCCAGCACCGCCGCGCGCAACCAGCCGATGCGGCCCGACTTGTGCCATTCACCGTGACGCATGGTCCCGCCTGCTCCGGCTCAGTCGTTGATGTGGTCGCAGCCACCCGCCATCTGCGGGTCGTTGCGCAGCCCAATGTACTCTTTTCCATTCCATCGCCAGACAGGGAAGCAGAAACCGGGTCCGCCGATCAATAGGTCCGGGTATCCCAGGTTCGATTCCGGCATCGGATCGGCGCTCGCGGCCGGAAAGCCGAGATTCGGCTGCAGCTTCCCGCCGGCGTCGCGAATGAGAAGCAGTGCGGAACTGCCGGCCATTCCGGACGTGCAGTCGTTGCCGAAGATCACCAGCACTTCCTGCCGGCCGTCGGAATTCATGTCGCGGAACTCGACCGTGGCGCCAGCGGGCTGGCCGCAGACCTGGTCGGTGAATCCCTTGCCGTCCGGCGTGACGTCGAGGGCGAGCAGCTTGAACACCTGGGCCCGCTCCTCGGCGCTCAGGTCGCCTCGGCCGCCCGCGAAAAGAAGCGCCGGTCCGGGCGGATCCACGGGCTTTGCGCAGGCTGCCAGCAAAGCCAGGCAGCAGGCGAGCAGCAGTCGGGTCACTTGCGCGAGCAGACCATCATCGGCTGGCCCATCATTTCCAGCACGAGGTCCGTTCCCTTGACCGTGAACGACGACTGGGTGCCGTCCGGAGCGGTCAGGATGACCTTGCCGCTTTCCATCCGGTACTGGCCGGGAATCTGCATGCCCATCATCGTCACCATGGCGACGCCGTCGGCACGCAGCGAGATGTTGTCGTAAATGCACTTTTCGCCGCCGTATTCGCCGAGCACGTTCGGGCCGCCGCAGGCGGCGGCAAGCATTGCGGCCGCCAGGATCAGCGTAATTCTCATGGTCATCCCCCCCCTTGAATGGAATCCGGATCCCGGTGCTGCGTTACGAGAGCAGCACGAATATCAGGGCGATTGCCGCGGGCAGCGCCTGCGTCACCAGGATCGATTTCTTTGCCGTCAGCCCGCCGAAGACGCCGGCGACGATCACGCAACCGAGGAAGAACAGCGTGATGTCCGCGCGTCCGTCAGCGAGTCCCCAGACGAGCCCGGCGGCGAGGAAGCCGTTGTAGAGGCCCTGGTTCTTCGCGAGCGTCGCGGACGAGGCCGCGACCTCCGGCGTCATTGCGAAGATGCGGCGGCCGACCGGATGGTTCCAGAAGAACATCTCGAGCGCCAGGATGCCGACGTGGCAGAGCGCCACGAAGGCGACCAGCAGGTTCGCGACGATCTTCAAGCAGCCGTATCGACGATCAAGGCTTGCGCCCGAACACCAGCAGCAGGACGCCCACGGCGATCGTGCCGACACCCGCCCACTTGGGAACGTCGATGGTTCCCTTTTCCTTGTAGGACAGCTCGACGCCGCCGAGATTGGCTTCGTGCTCCGCCTTCGTATAGGTGAATTCGCCGTAGGTGATGCCCGCGACACCCGCCGCAATGAGCGCGATGCCGACGGCAGGCTTTATCCAGCCCTTCATGATGGACCTCCGCTCTCCCGTTCGTTTTCTACGACGCCGAGCGTCTGAAGGTCCGGTTGTACCGCGAAGGGAGGTTCGAGTAAACAGCAATGGCCGCCCTGGTCCCAGGGCGGGGTCACGGCGCGACCGCCTCCGGATGCTGCTCGGCCGGCGTCATCGCCTTGATGTCGGCCACGATCATCGTGCCGGTCCCTTCGTTCGTGAACACCTCGGCGAGCAGGCTGTCGCGCACGCGATAGGAGATCACGTGCACGCGCCGCACTCCGCCGCGGATCGCCGCCTCGATGGCCGAGGCTTTCGGCAGCATGCCGCCCTCGAGGCTGCCGGCCTGCTCGAGGCGCTTCAACCCGGCAAGGTCGGTGTAGGACACGACCGAGTGGGGATCGTCCACGCGCTCGAGGATGCCCGCCGCGCCGGTGCAGATGATCAGCTTCTCGGCGCCGAGTGCGGCGCCGATGGAAGCGGCGACGGTATCGGCGTTGATATTCAGCACGATGCCTGCGTCGTCGGCTGATAGTGGGCTGACGACCGGCATCAGGCCGGCGTCGAGCTGCTTGCGCAGCACCATCGTGTCGATCGAGACGATGTCGCCGACGTAGCCGTAGTCCACGGACTCGCCGTCCACCCTGACGGGCGGGCGGCGGATCGCCCGGACCAGGCCCGCATCCACGCCCGAGAGGCCGACGGCATCGATGCCGACCTCGCGGCAGGTCGCGAGGATCCTGGTGTTGATCAGCCCGTTCAGTACCATCGTCGTCGCGTCGATTGATTTGTCATCGGTGATGCGGCGGCCCCGCACCATGCGCGGCTCGATGCCGAGCGAGCGCTGCATTTCGTCGAGCTGCGGTCCACCGCCGTGCACCAGCACGACGCGGATGCCGAGGTGATGCAGGATCGCTATCTGCTCGATCAGGCCGCGCGTCCCGGCTGCGTCGCCGAACACGGCGCCGCCCGCCTTGATCACGAATGTCTTGCCCTTGTAGAGCCGGATGTAGGGCGCGGCGCCGCGCAGCGCCGCGATCGCGGCGGTCTGTTCAATGCGATGGGTCACCATTTCGTCGGGACTCCTCTCAGGTCCAGCCCGGGGCGGGCGCGGTCAGCCCGTCGGTTTCGTCGAAGCCGAGCAGGCGGTTCATCCATTGCAGCGCGCCGCCGGCCGCGCCCTTCACGAGGTTGTCGATCACGGACATCACGACGACCGTCCTGCCGTCGGCGACGGCCGACAGGTGCGCGTAATTGCTCGCGACGACGTCCTTCATGCGCGGCGCTTCGGCGAGCACGCGTACGAACGGCCGGTTCGCATAGAAGCTGCGCAATGCCGCGATGGCGCCTGCGGTGTCGAGCGGCTTCTTCAGTCTTGCCTGCACCGTGGCGTGTATCCCGCGGGCGAACGGCCCGGAATGCGGCACGAAGGCGAAGTAGCCGTCCTTTCCGGAAGCGGCCCGCGCCAGCGCGGTGATCTCGGCGGCATGCCGGTGCGTCAGCGCGTTGTACGAGTAGAGGTCGCTGTGACGCTGCGGGTGGTGGGTGCCGGCGATCGGGCTGCGGCCTGCGCCGGTGCTGCCGGTGATCGCCGACACGTAGACCTGCGGCTCGACGAGGTCGAGCGCAAGCAGTGGCACGGAGGCGAGCAGCGTCGCAGTGCAGAAGCAGCCGGGATGCGCGACATGCGGCGTCGGCGAGCGGTCCAGGTGCTCCGGCACGGCGCAGGTGAATTCGCGCGCGCGCGCAGGTGCGCCGTGCGCATGCTTGTAGACCCGCGCATATTCGTCGAGGTCCGCGTAGCGGAAATCGGCCGAGATATCGACGACCGCCGGCTTTGCGCCGGCTGCGGCGGCGCGGGCCAGCAACGCATCCAGGAGCTTGTGCGAGACGCCGTGCGGCGCGGCGGCGAGTACGGCGGAGCGGGGGTGCGTCGCCGCCCGTTCCATCGCCTGCTCGATCGAGACGTACTGCAATCCGTTGCAGGCCGCGGCGAGGTGCGGAAAGGCCTTCGCGACCGGCTCGCCGGGCTGGCTGTCCGATGCGATCGCGTCGAGCGCAAGGCGTGGGTGGCCGAGCACAAGGCGCAGCAGTTCGCCGGCGACATAGCCGGTGCCCCCGAGGATGATCGCCGGCGTGCGGGCGCTCACGGCTCGAGTTCCCGCGAATGCGCGACCGCATCGAGGCTGACGGCCGAGATCACGCAATCGCCGAGCGCCGCGCCGGAGGTCATCGCATTGAATGCCGCGACGCCCAGCTGTTCGCGGATGATGTCCACGCCGACCGAGTTGTCGGTGGCTGGTCCGGTGACGACGGCAGGCTCGATGCCGAAACGGTCGCGCAGGAGCTTTACGCCGCCCCAGGCGGCCACCGGATCGTTCGCGGACAGCACGACGGCCGTCAGCGCCTTGCGGATGTCGGGCGCCTCGAGGATCGCCTCGACGCCGTAGGCGCCCAGGATGCCGTCGCCGAGCTCGAAGACAATGACGTCGGGCTTGTCGGCCGCCATCTCGGTCAGCATGGTGCGCGTCAGCGCAGGGCCGTTCTGCGCCGTCGTCGTGACGACGCCGAAATCGGTGAAAATCGACGTGTGGCGCGCGCCCGCATCCTCCATCGCGAGGATGTCGCGGCGCAGCGAAACCCCGGTCGCCTTGAAGGCGTCCACGGTCAGGCCGCGGTGCCGCATGCGCGAGATCATCGCGCAGGCCGCCGCGGTCTTGCCGGCTTCCATGCAGCTGCCGGCGAGCGCGACGACCGGCACGCCGCCCGCGTCGAGCGTTGCCGCGAGGTCGAGCCTGCGCATGCCGGCGCGGGCCGGCACGCCGATGCGCTCGCCGAGGTACGGGAAGTGCAGAACGGAGCCGAGCACACGGCAGTCGAAGGGCCGGCCCTTCTCCGGGTTGGCGGAGTCGCACACGCCCAGCACGCCGCCGATGTTCAGCATCTGGATCACGTCGCCTTCATCCAGCTTTTCGGGCAGGTGCCCGGAGTAGCCAAAGAGCGCTTTGCGGTGGCCCAGCGCGCCGACGACCACGTTGCCGCGCGCAAGCTTGGCCATCCGGCCGCTAGTCAATTCAAGGGTGTTGTACTGCGCCTTGTCGGTCAGGATTTCGACCGCGAGCACGACTCCCTCTTCACAGGCGATGTCGGTCGAGATCCGCAGCTCGTGCGACAGTCCGCAGGCCTGCGTGACCGACGCGATCTTGTCGACGATGATCGACTTCATCATTGCCTGGGGCCTCGAGAAGTGGCATGCAACATGGGCGCGCTGGCGCCCGTGGAATCGGTGGACATGTACATGCTCAGACCCGGAATTCCTGGCGGAGGCGGGCGATCAGGCGGCGCTGCGCCGCGGCACCCTGGGTTGCGACGAAGATCGTGTCGTCGCCGGACAGAGTGCCGATGATCTCGGGCCACTGCGCGCGGTCGAGCACGATGGCGACGCTTTGCGCGGCGCCCGTGGCCGTGCGGATCACGGTCAGGCAGGGTCCGGCCGCTTTCAGGTCGCGGACGAATGCCGCGACTGCGGCAAAGTCATCGAGCGCCATGACCAATTCGTCCGGCAGCACGTAGCGGTCGCCCTGCTTCGCGACGCCGAGCTCGCGCAGGTCGCGGCTGACGCTCGACTGCGTCGCGTGATGGCCGGCCCTGCCGAGCAGGCGCACGAGATCCTCCTGCCGGCCCACGGGCGTAGCGGTGATGATGCGCCGGAGCGCCTCGCGGCGGGCCGATGCCGCCTGTGCGCCGTTTGTTCGCGGCTGTGTGTGCATAAACTTGCAACATGTTTGCATAAATATGCAAGCGATGCAAGAGACCGCCCGCGCGCCGGAAGGCCGCGCGGATGTCAGGCGGGCCGCGCGGCCTGGCAGGCGATGCGAATGCGCTCCGTCGTGGAACCGTCCGGCGCGTGGCTGCGTTCCTCGACGCTCACGATGCCGTCCTTGCCGGCCAATACGACCGTGCTGCAGCGGGTGCCATAGGCAGTGCTGACGATGAATGCCGACGACAGCAGGCGTTCCCATTCGAGGCCGACCCCGGTGTCGGGCAACACATGGTCCGCGGCGATGCTGCGATCCGAAAGGATGTGCATCAAGGCCGCGGGTTGCGGGCGATCGCTCGCGAGTTCCTTTTCGAAACGCTCGCGCGCGAGCAGCAGCTTCGGCCAGGGCGTGTCGAGCTGCCGGTTGCTGAGGCCATAGACGCCGGGCGCAAGCGCGCGCGCCTCGGGCTCCGGATGACTGGTCACGTAGCCCATGCCGTCGCGATCGAGCGCAAGCAGATTGAAGCCGCTGAATTGCCCGGCGCGCGCCGCGGTCGATCGCGCGAACTCGACTGCGCCCTGGCGGCCACCGAGGAAGTCGCCGACCAGCGAACCGCGGGAGATTGCCCCGGGCCGCGGCGACGAAGGGTCGCGGTAGTTCGTCACGAGCGCCATGCGCCCCGATGCGTCGAGGCCGAGCCAGGTGCCGCCGGCCTGCAGGTCGCGACCTGCGAGCATGCGCGGGCTGCCCGCCCACCAGTGGAGCGCCGCTGCGGGCCGCGCGTGAAACTCGTCGCGATTGGCCGCGAGCACCAGCGGGTAGCGCGGGTGCATGCGGTAAGCGATCAGGACCAGGCACATTGCGGCCTCAGCCTTGTCCGCGCAGCTTCGCCTCCTCGGCGAGCGGACGCAGGCTGCCCGCGTCGTACCACTCTTCGATCAGCCGGTATGCGATCGACTGCGGAAACGGCAGCAAGGTCGTGCCGGCGGCGATCTCCGCGCGGCTGAACCAGCGCGCGTCCTCGAGTTCCTCGTCGTCGAGGCTGATGTCGGACGAGAGAGCCTCGGCGCGGAAGCCGAGCATCAGCGAGCGCGGGAAAGGCCAGGGTTGCGACGACTGGTAGCTCGTCCTGCCGGTCACGACGCCGGTTTCCTCGAGCACCTCGCGGCGGACCGCGTCTTCGAGACTTTCGCCCGGCTCGACAAAGCCCGCGATCGTGGAATAGCGACCCTCGGGCCAGCCGGCCTGGCGGCCGAGCAGCGCCCGGTCGCCCTGCGTGATGAGCACGATGATCGCCGGATCCACGCGCGGAAAGAATTCCGTGGCGCAGCCTTCATTGCTGCACACCATCATGCGGCCTGCACGCTGCGGCCTCGTCGGCGCACCGCAGCTGCCGCAGAATCGGTGCCGGTGACGGAAGGAGACCATCGCGCGGGCGTAGGCGAGCAGGCCCGCCTCTTCGTGCGCCAGCAGCCCCGCTACGAGGCGCAGGTCGGCGAATTCGGCGCCGTGGGACAAGGGCGGCGGCGCATCGGCCTCAATCTCCGTCGTGAATACGGTGCTGCCGCGGTATTCACCGAGCAGGATCAGCTCGTCCTCGGCGATGCTGCCGAATGGCCCATCGCCGAATTCCAGCAGGAAGGCGCTCGGGGAGGGCGCGCGGATCAGCGGGCAGCGCGAGCGCCAGACCGGTATCAGGCGCGCGGAGCCCGCCGCGATCGCCGCTGCGACGGTCTCGGCATCGGCACGCGAAAATTTCAGCCGATCGACATGCGGCCCGGCGAAGACATTGGGCCGCTCGCTCTCAGGGCGCATCGGGATCCATCATTGCCTGTCAGTTGCGCCATTCTAGCAGTCGCCCACCGACAGGCCCGGCCGCGCGGGCGGGCGGGTGCTGGCGCAGAACTCGCAGGCCTTCGGCTTCTCCGCGTAGCGGAGCACGACGAGCAGGCTGCCGCAGCCTTCGCATTCGTCCAGGCACAGTTCGTTCTGCCGCTCGAGCGAGCGCAGCAGGTGGCAGGCGTGTTCGAACGAGATCTGCGGGTGCGCGAAGAGGCTCGCGAAGGTTTCGTAGGCCTCGCAGAACCGCTCGCCCCAACGCAACTGGTCGAGTCCGCCCGGCGAACTGCCGGCCTCGCGCCGCAACAGCCCGAGGATGCACATCAGCGTGGCGAGGCCCGCGGCTTCCCGGCGGATGCCGGCGTTGCGCATGAAGAAGGCGCTCTGGCGGGGGGACTTGCCGCGATGGCGGCGCACGTCGCGGCGGCCGGCGTCGGCGACGTAGGAGCGGTAAAGCTTGCGGATGCGGTCGTCGGTGAGCCCGGTCCAGCTCCTGATGGTGCGCGTTCGCGCCTCGTGGCCGATCAGTCGCAAGGCCAGGTCCAGCCGCAGCCGGTCGCGGGTGTATCGGTCGTCGGTGATGCGCATCGTGGCTGCCTTGACGTCATGGTATCGGACTGGTATTTTTTTACCAGTGAATGGAAACCGGTCCAAGAGCCGGCCGTCAACGTAATGGCACGTCATCGGGGAGAAATGCCATGAATCGCCAACAACCGCTTGCGCTGGCGCCGCCCGCCGGCAATGCCGACTGGTCCGAGCGCTCGCTGCTGGATGCCGCGGCCCGCAGGGCGCTCGGCTCGATCAACCGCGCGTTCCTGGACCTCGCGGCGGAACTCGCGGAAGAAGGCCGCCTGAAGCTGATTTCGGGCCTGCCGCCGCGCGCGGTCGATGCCCTGATCGACCCGGTCGCGCAGCAGCGGCTCTGCGAGAGCCTGCCTTACGCGCTCTTCGACCTGCGCTTTGACGACGGCCGCTTCTGGGAAGATCAGATCGCCGCCGCCGGCGCGGTCCAGGACACCCAGCCGTCGCCGGCTGCCGACGAACGCATCGTCGGCTTCGCGCGCACGGTGATCATGCTCGCCTGGCACCTGGCCCAGACACGCGTGCCCGGCGCGCGGCTGATGTTCGGCATGGCGCCGGCGACCATCACCGCGATCGCAACGCTTCCGGTGGCGGCATTCGAGGGCCTGGCGAGGCGGGTCGCGCCTGCGCTGACCGCGCGCTTCGGTTCGCGCGCGCGATTCTGGCTGCAATTCGAGGGATGCGCCGCCAATCCGGACGAGAAGTCGGTGAACCTGCTGCAGCAGCTGGGGCTGCAGATCCAGGGCGCGGACAGCGCGCGGCTGCAGGCGCTGCAGCGCAGGCCGAGGCGCGCCGCACTGGCCTGACAGGGCTCCGATGGTTGCCGGGGATCGGGCCGCAGCTTACGCTGCGCGCCTGCCCGTCACCGATTGACCCCGTTCCCGGAGCCCCATGAAGGCGCTTTCGATCCGAGGCCTGACCAAGACCTACCGCAACGGCGTGCAGGCGCTGCGCGGCATCGACCTCGACGTGCAGGAAGGGGATTTCTTCGCGTTGCTCGGCCCGAATGGCGCGGGCAAGACGACGATCATCGGCATCATCATGTCGCTGGTGACGAAGTCCGGGGGCACCGTCGAGGTCTTCGGCTACGACATCGACCGCGCGCTCGCTCACGCGAAGTCCTGCATCGGGCTCGTGCCGCAGGAAATCAACTTCAACCAGTTCGAAAAGGTGTTCACGATCATCGTGAACCAGGCCGGTTTCTACGGCATTCCGCGGCGCAAGGCGCTCGAACGCGCCGAAAGATACCTGCGCCAGCTGCAGCTCTGGGACAAGCGCGACCAGATCGCGCGTTCGCTGTCGGGCGGCATGAAGCGCCGCCTGATGATCGCGCGCGCCCTGGTGCACGAGCCGCGGCTCCTGATCCTCGACGAGCCGACGGCGGGCGTCGACATCGAGATCCGCCGCAGCATGTGGACGTTCCTGCGCGAAATCAACGAGCAGGGCACGACGATCATCCTGACGACCCATTATCTCGAGGAGGCGGAGAGCCTCTGCAGGAACATCGCCATCATCGACGGCGGCCGCATCATCGAGAATGACTCGATGGCGAACGTGATCCGCAAGCTGAACCAGGAGACCTTCGTGCTGAACCTGCGCGGCGCGGTTACGGCGCCGCCGCCGTTGCCGGGCTTTGTCACGCGCATGACCGACGACCACACGCTGGAAGTGGAAGTCTCCAAGGAGCAGAGCCTCAATGACATCTTCGCCCGCCTGACCCAGGCCGGCATCGAGGTCGTCAGCATGCGCAACAAGGTGAACCGGCTCGAGGAGCTGTTCATGCGCCTGGTCGAAAACAAGGGCGCCGCCGGCGCACTGGTGGGCTGACATGCAAGCCGCCGCTCCGTCGCTTGCCCGCATCCACCGCATCGGCCTGCAGACGATCATGCGCCGCGAATACGGGCGCATCATCCGGATCTGGGGCCAGACGCTCGTGCCGCCCGCGGTCACCGCGACGCTCTACTTCATCATCTTCGGCAGCCTGATCGGCCGGCGGATCGGGGCGATGGGCGGCTACGACTACATGCAGTACATCGCGCCGGGCCTGATCATGATGGCCGTCATCACCAATTCCTACGGCAATGTCGTCTCGAGCTTCTTCGGCGCCAAGTTCGGGAAGCACATCGAGGAATTGCTGGTCGCGCCGCTGCCGAACTGGCTGCTCGTGGTCGGGTACGTGTCGGGCGGCGTGATCCGCGGGCTGCTGGTCGGGATCGTCGTCAGCTGCGTTGCGCTGTTCTTCACGCACATCCCGGTCCAGCACCCGTTCCTGGTCGCGGGCTCGGCGCTCCTGACGTCGATCGTGTTCTCGCTGGGCGGCCTGTTCAACGCGATATTCGCGAAGAACTTCGACCAGATCTCCTGGTTCCCGACCTTCGTGCTGACGCCGCTGACCTACCTTGGCGGCGTGTTCTATTCCATTTCGCTGCTGCCGCAATGGGCCCAGCAGCTTTCGTACGCAAACCCGATCCTCTACATGGTCAATGCATTTCGCCACGGCTTCCTCGGCACCAGCGACGTCGACGTCGGGCTTGCGTTCGCGATCATGGCGGCATTCGCGGTCGTCATGTTCACGATGGTCGTCGCGCTGATGAACCGGGGCACCGGCATCCGGGAGTAGCGGTCATGTGCGGGCGCTATGCGTTCTTTTCGCCGGCCGAGGCCGTCAAGCGCACGTTCGCCCTGGACCTGCTGCCGGAACTCAAGCCGCGCTACAACATCGCGCCGACGCAATCGGTGGCGGCGCTGCGCGTCGTCGAGGAGGGCAGGCGCACGCTCGTGATGCTGCACTGGGGCCTCGTGCCGCACTGGGCCAAGGAGCGCGCGATCGGCAACCGCATGATCAATGCGCGTTCGGAAACGCTCGCCGAGAAGCCGTCCTACCGCGAAGCGTTCCGCCGCCGCCGCTGCCTGGTGCTCGCGGACGGCTGGTACGAATGGCAGCCCGCGCCGGGCGGCAAGCAGCCCTGGTTCGTCAGGCTGCGCGATCCGCGGCCGATCGCATTCGCGGGACTCTGGGAAAAATGGAAGGACCCGGCGGGCGAGCTGCTCGAGTCCTGCACGATCGTGACCTGCGACGCGTCGGAATCCATACGGAAGATCCACGATCGCATGCCGGTGGTCCTGCCGGAGGAATCCTGGGATCGCTGGATGGATCCGGCCTATTCGGACACCGCAGCGCTGTCGAAGATTCTCGGACCCTATGACCAGAAGGCGCTGCGGGCCTGGCAGGTCGGCCGGCTCGTCAATGCCCCGAAGAATGAAGGGCCGAAGCTGATCGAGGCGGAAAGTCCAGGCGCCATGATCGGCGCCTGACCTGCCGCGTCACTTCTTGACCCAGTCGCCGCTGCCCTTCTTGTAGTACCAGCCGGCGCGCGCATTCGCGATCCAGCGTTCCGCGAAGGTGCTGCGGATGTTGGCTTCCCAGTCCGGGTGGCCGTTTGCATTCGCGATTTCGGCGTAGAGTGCGTTGCGGTTCGCATTTTCTTCCGTGACCAGCTTGCGCGCGCGCGTGCGGTCGGCAAGCGGCACGGAGTTGGCGTCGCGAAAATCGATGAGGCCATCCGCCGTCAGGCCGATGGCGCCAGAGTCGAAGAATGGCGCGAGGTCCGCGGCACGCGCCTTCATCTCTCCGGTCAGCGCGCGGATCGCAGGGCTCGATACGTCGAGATCCGCCTGCGCTTCTGCGGCGGGAATGACGAAATCGAGCGTGCCCTGCAGGGCGGCCAGCATGACGCCGCCCGCCTGCGTGCCGAGCGACGATTGTTCCTTCGGAGCCGGTTCCGCGGCCTTGTCCGGGCCCCAGACGTCCTGGATGATGCGGTCGGCGGCCTTCTCGGCCGCGGCGGCGGGGAAATAGACATTGATCGTCACGCAGGCGGCGAGGGCGAGGCAGCCAACGGCGATGCCAGTGGTGATCCAGCGAATCATGTCAATTCCTCCTTCGAATCCCGGGTCGGTCTGGAGCCATGCTCGCGGCCGGCGGCTGAACCCTTCCTGAACCGATTCTAGCGCACCCGCCGGCCTCACTCGACGACGATCTCGGACTGCATGATCGCCCCGAGCTGCCGCACGAGCCGGGTCCAGGCGACGCGCGACTGGCTGCTGACGACGTTGATGCGCGGCAGGCCCGCGCCCTTGACGATGTAATAGCCGCCGGGGGCGTTCTCGACGCCGCGCATCGTGCAGACGTCGTTTGCGAGCGTGCAGCTCAGGCCGAGCCGGCTGTAACTGAAGCTGTCGAAGAACTTCAGGAAGCCTCCCTGCAGCGCGGCCGTAACGCCGCCGCCGCTGCCGCCGCCGATGCTCGACAGGTTGGTCACCGCGCGCTGGCTGATCCGGTGCTTCGACTTGTCGCCCGGCGGCGTATAGAAGCGCGCGTCGAACGATTCGGGCATCCAGTCGAATGTCTCGAGGTCCTTGACCTGGCCGGACAGGCGGCCGGTGATCATGCCGAACGAGAACGTGTTGGTGACGAGCTCGAGGTCGAGATTTTCCACGTCGATGCTCGCGTGCAGTCGCGGAAACTTCCCGAGCGGGTCGCGAAGCTGGAGATCGCGCACGATCACGCGGCCGTCGAATACCGAGGCCTCGAGATTGCCGCCGAGCGTCACGACGCCATGCGACAACTGCAGGTCCGGAATGCTGCCGGAAATCGTGCCCGAGAATTCCGGCCAGCCCAGCGCGCGGCCCAGCAGCGCGACGCTGATCGGGCGGACCTCGGCGTCGAATCGCAGGTACATCTGGTCGGTGCCGGCGTGGCGCAGGCGCAATGTCCTGATCGCAAGGCCGCCGTCGAATATCGGGAGCAGCTTCGGCTCCAGCAGCCGGAAGTTGCGGCCGGTCGTCGTGAACGGCAATTCGACCGCGCCGAACTCGATGCCCCAGAGGCTCGCCGATTGCCAGGCCATGCGGGACTGGAACGAGTCGTCGTCGATTTCGCCCGCGAGCTCGCTGCGCAGGGCGTCGTCGAACCAGTTGACCGTTCCGCCGAGCCCGGCGACGGAAAGCGCCCCCGTCGTGCTGTCGAGCGTGACAGCGTCGAACGTCAGCGCCGCGCGGCTCGGCAGTCCGCCGGCGACCTCGAGTTCGCCGCGCACATGGCCGATGCCTTCGAGGTCCTTCAGCGAGGTCGCGATCAGGTAGGGCTGGACATAGGCAGGCAGGGCATTCGACAGGTCGAGGTCCGCGATCGCGAGTTTCGCCTCTGCAGCATCGTGTCGCCGAAGAGGTCGAGCGTTGCGGAGCCCGATACCGAGGCGACGCCGTCATGCGCGAGCGTGAACCTGCTCGCGGTGAAATGACTCGCGTCCGATGACAGGGTTCCTTCGAAATCCACGGTCATCCCGTGCGCGGCGAAATCGAGGAATACCGGATCGCTGTAGGCCTGGCCGCTTTTCAGCGTCAGCTTTCCGTCGGTCACGGCGAAATCGCCCGAGCGGTCCGCCGCGAGACTGGACTTGAATGTCCCGGCGACCGCTTCGCCCGCGAGCGTGCCTTCCGCGTCGGCGAAATTGAGCTGCCCGACCGCAAGGTCGGCGGTCGCCGTGCGCAGGGCGGCGCTGCGTCCGGTTGCCAGCACGCGACCCGAGGCGCGGCCGGATGCCGTGAATCCCTCCGGAAGCGCAATCCAGGGAGCGGCGATCTTCGCCATCGCCGCGACGTCGATTTCCGTGAGCGCGGACTCCAGCTGCCAGTTCGCGCCGTCGAGCCGCAGGTCCAGCTTCGCGCGGCCGCCGGCCAGTGCGAAGGCGTCGAGATGCAGGACGAGGCTGCCGTCAGCTCGAGTGCGCGCGCTGAATCTCGTGTTCTGCGCGCCGAGGCTTCCGAGCGCGCCGCCCAGGCGGCCGTTGTCGCAGCTCAGCTGGTCGCCGGAAATCGAAAGATCCGCGCAGTCGATGGAAATCGCGGACAGTGGCCCGGTCGCGCCGATGCCGCGAATGCGTGCGGCGCGAACACCGATGCGGCCGCCCGTCGCCGCGCCCTGTGTCCAGTCGAGTCCAAGATCCTCGATCCGCAATCCGCCGAATTCAGCCTGCCCGACCTGAAGAGCTCACCTTTCCGGCCGCGAGAACGGGGTTCACCGCCCCAAGGCAGGCGAGGAGGGCGAGTGCGCGTGCGCAGCAACGTGCCGGAGTACGTGACATGTCGAACCTAGAGTAAGCCCGAAGAGCCGGCAGTCCAAGACCGTGCGACGATTTGCGGGGCTCGCGCATCTTATTCGTCACGATGCAATCACCAAAGGCGCGGCCGATCACGCGAATCACGACATTGCTCGGCTGTGCGTGGCTTCTTGCATCCTGCACGGGCAACGCGAAGGCCATTTCGCTCGACGAGCTGATCGCGCGACATACGGCGGCGCGCGGCGGCGCAAAAGCCATCGAAGCGGTTCACGGCATCGCGATCGAGTTGCGGATCGCCGAGCCGACCTTCCAGGTCGACGGCCGCTACATTGCGACCCGCAATGGCCAGATGCGCATCGATGCGTTCCAGGACGGGCAGCCCGTCTTCACCGAGGCGCTGGACAACGGGCGCGGCTGGTCCTGGTCGCCGGGCGCGGCTTCACCCGCCGATGAATCGGCACAGGGCAGCGCCGCGCTTCGCCATGGTGTCGAGTTTCCATTCAAGCTCTATGGCCTGCACGAATTGCAGGGCCGCGGCCACCGGCTGGAACTGCTGGGCAGGCAGAAGCTGGATGGCATCGACTACTACCGGCTGCAGCTGACCCTGGATGATGGATTCCAGGTCCAGTACTTCGTGAATCCCGATACCTGGCTGATCGATCGCTCCCGCGAGCTGCGCGCGCTTCATGTGGACATCGATCCGAAGCCGCAATGGATCGAGACGCTCTTCAGCGACTACAGGACGACCGCCGGCGTGCAGTTTCCCTGGCACCAGGTGGAACGGAAGCTGGAATCCGGCGACGTGCTCGTCGACCAGCACGGTCACCGCGATCGAGGTCAATCCCGCACTGGATCCCGCGCGCTTCAGCGTGCCCTGAACCGGCGGGTCCTGCTGCCGCAGGAATTTTTCCAGTAATTTCGCGCCCTTAGGGCGGCTTCCCACGGATGTCGATTCCGGCGTCCGCCATTCGACTATTGGGTGTGATGAATCCAGCGTATATGGTCGCGGCAGTGCTCACGGCTGCCCGCCGGTTCCAAAGTGGCCCCAATATGGAGACCGCCATGCAGTACCTTTGCCTGATCTACGAGAACGAACAGGAATGGCAGAAGCTGCCGAAATCCGAAGCCGAAAAGATCATGGGCGAGTTCTTCTCGTACACGGAGTCGATCAAGAAGAGCGGCCATTACGTCGGCGGCAACGCGCTGCAGCCCACGCATACTGCGACGACCGTGCGCGTGCGAAACGGCAGGCTCGCGACCACCGACGGGCCGTTCACCGAGACCAAGGAGCAACTGGGCGGCTATTACCTGGTGCAGGCCAAGGATCTCAACGAGGCGATCCAGGTCGCATCGCGCATACCCGGCGCGCGACTCGGAGCCGTCGAAGTCCGCCCGATCGTGGAGTTCTGAAATCATGCGATACATGATCATCGTCAAGGCCAACAAGGACTCCGAAGCGGGCGTGATGCCGCAGGAGAAACTGATCGACGAGATGGCGAGCTTCCACGAGGAACTCGCAAAGGCCGGTGTCCTGCTCGATGCCTCCGGCCTGCAGGCCAGTTCGAAGGGCTGGCGCATCCGTTACCAGGGCGCGAAGCGCACCGTGATCGACGGGCCGTTCGCGGAGACCAAGGAGCTGATCGCGGGCTACACGCTGATCCAGGTGAAGTCCCGCGAGGAGGCGCTGGCATGGACCCGGCGCTTCCCGAATCCCGACATGCGCGGCGCCGACTGCGAGATCGAGGTACGGCAGCTGTTCGAGATGGAGGATTTCGGCTCGAGCGAAGCCGTGGAACGCTTCGGCAAGATCGGGGTCGGATCGGAAGGGGGCAAGCCATGAAATTCATCTGCCTCGGGTACCTGGACACGGGCATGTGGAGCAAGCTGAGCGACAGCGAGCAGAAGTCCATGGTCGACGCCTGTCTCGCCTACGACATCGAGCTTCGCAAGGGCGGGCACTTCGCCGGCGGCGAGGCGCTGCAGCCTTCTGAGACCGCAACGACCGTGCGCTGGAAGAACGGAAAGCCGTCGGTCAGCGACGGCCCGTTCGCCGAGACCAAGGAAATGCTGGGCGGCATCCTGATCCTCGAGGCTGCCAGCAAGGAGGAAGCGATCCAGCTGATGACCCGGCACCCGGGCATCAAGATGGGAAGCTTCGAGATCCGGCCCGCGGACGAGGCCTTCATGGCCGAGCACCCGGTCCTGAAAACACTGTAGGAGAGTCATATGCATTACGTGGACGGATTCGTCGTGCCGGTGCCGAAGAGCAAGGTCGCGGTCTACCGGCGCATGGCGCGCAGGGCCGGCAAGGTCTGGATCGACCACGGCGCACTGCACTTTGTCGAGAATATTGCGGATGACGTGAAGCCCGGCAAGGTCACGTCGTTTCCGCAGGCCGTCAAGCTCCGGAAGGGCGAGACCGTCGTCTTTTCCTTCATCATCTACAAGTCGCGCAAGGATCGCGATCGCATCAACGCCAAGGTGATGAAGGATCCGCGGCTCGCCGACATGATGAACCCGAAAGCCATGCCATTCGATGGCAAGCGGATGTTCTGGGGCGGGTTCAAGACCCTGGTCGAGTATTGAAATGCAGTACATGCTGATGTGCTGCATCGACGAGAATCATTGGCACGGCCTGCCGCAGAAGGAGCGAGATCGGGTGATGGAGGAGTACGGCGCCTGGATCGAAGGCATCCGCGCGACCCGGCATCACCTCGCGACAGGAAAGCTGAGACCCAGTGCGACTGCGACGACGATCAGGCAGAGGGCCGGCAGACCGGTAATCACGGACGGACCCTTCGCGGAAACCAAGGAACAGCTCGGCGGCTATCACCTTATCGACTGCCGGGACCTGGAAGAGGCCCTGGCGATCGCTGGGCGGATCCCGACGCTCCCCGTTGGCGGCACGATCGAGGTGCGGCAGCTGGAGCCGGCCCTCTGACAGGCGAAGAGGCGGGCGATGCGATGCGCGACACGGTGGAAGCGGTTTACCGCTCGGAATCGCGCCGCGTGCTCGCAACGCTGATCAGGCTGCTGCGGGATTTCGACCTGGCGGAAGAGGCGCTGCACGAGGCATTCGCCGCGGCGATGGAGCAATGGCCGCGCGACGGCGTACCTGCAAATCCGCGGACCTGGCTCGTGTCGGTGGGCCGCTTCAAGGCGATCGACGCGATCCGCCGCCGCGCGCGATTCGATGCCTCGCAGGTAGAGATCGCCAACCAGCTCGATTCGGATTCCGGCAATCCAGCCGAGGCCATCGACGAATCGCTCGAAGACGACCGGCTGCGGCTGATCTTCACTTGCTGTCATCCGGCGTTGGGCCCCGATGCGCAGGTGGCGTTGACATTGCGCGAAGTCTGCGGCCTGACCACCGAGGAGATTGCGAGCGCATTCCTTGCGGCGCCACCCGCTCTCGCACAGCGGATCGTGCGCGCAAAAGCCAAAATCCGGGATGCCGGCATTCCTTACCAGGTGCCGCCGCGCGAAGAACTGCCGGAGCGACTGCACGCGGTGCTGCGCGTGATCTACCTGGTGTTCAATGAAGGTTATGCCGCGACTTCCGGCGAGTCGCTGACCCGCGCGGACCTCTCGGGCGAGGCCCTGCGCCTCGGCAGGCTGCTGGTCGAGCTGCTGCCCGAGCCCGAGGCCCGGGGGCTGCTCGCATTGATGCTGCTGCAGGAATCGCGTCGTCCCGCGCGTGCGACGGCGGACGGCGAACTCGTGCTGCTCGACGACCAGGACCGCGCGCGCTGGAATCGCGACCAGATCCGCGAGGGCCTGCAGCTCGTCGAGCGCGCGCTGGAGTCGAGAAGCTTCGGGCCCTACACGCTGCAGGCCGCCATCGCGGCGGTGCACGCCGAGGCCCCGAGCGCCGCCGCGACGGACTGGAGCCGGATCGTCGGGATTTACGACGTGCTCGCGAGCGCCGAGCCGTCGCCGGTCGTCGAACTCAACCGCGCGGTCGCGATCGCCATGCGCGACGGTCCCGCGGCCGGACTCGCGCTCATCGACTCCATCCTCGGCCGCGGCGAACTCGCCGATTACCAGCCGGCGCATGCGGCGCGCGCGGACCTGTGCCGGAGGCTCGGCCTCACGGCGGAGGCGCGGGCCTCCTACCTGCGCGCGCTCGAGCTGACGCGGCAGGACCCGTTGCGGCGCTTCCTCGAGCGGCGGATCGGAGAACTCCCGCCCGCCAGCCTGTAAAATCCCCCGATGCGCCCCATCATCTCGATCTCGGACCTGACCAAGACCTATGCCTCGGGCCAGCACGCGCTGAAGCGCGTCAACCTGGAGATCCGCGAGGGCGAGATCTTTGCGCTGCTGGGACCGAACGGCGCCGGCAAGACGACGCTGATCAGCATCATCTGCGGCATCGTGACGCCGTCCACCGGCACGGTGCTGGTCGACGGCCACGACATCCTGCGCGACTACCGCGCCGCGCGCTCGAAGATCGGGCTCGTGCCGCAGGAACTCGTGACCGACGCATTCGAGACCGTGCGCGCGACTGCGACGTTCAGCCGCGGGCTGTTCGGCTGCGCGCCGGACGCGAAGCACATCGAGTCCGTGCTGCGCGACCTCACGCTGTGGGACCGGCGCGACGACATCATGATGACGCTGTCCGGCGGCATGAAGCGGCGAGTCATGATCGCCAAGGCGCTCTCGCACGAGCCGCGCATCCTGTTCCTCGACGAGCCGACGGCCGGAGTGGACGTGGAATTGCGGCGCGACATGTGGGCGCTGGTGCGCCGGCTGCGCGACAACGGCGTGACGATCATCCTCACGACGCATTACATCGACGAAGCCGAGGAGATGGCGGACCGGATCGGCGTCATCAGCCAGGGCGAGCTGATCGTCGTCGAAGAAAAGGCCAGGCTGATGCGCAAGCTCGGCAAGAAGCAGTTGACGCTGCACCTGCAGGAGCCCATGGGCGCGATTCCGGCCGGGCTCGAGTCCTGGAAACTGGCGTTGAATGCAGGCGGCCATGAGCTCGAGTACACGTTCGATGCCAGCGACGAGCAGGCCGGGATACCAGCGCTGTTGCGGCGGCTGTCGGAGCTCAGCATCGGGTTCAAGGACCTGAACACCCGCCAGAGTTCGCTGGAAGAGATCTTCGTCAGCCTCGTCAGCGAGCGCGAGGGGTTCCGGCGATGAGCGTCGCATTCAACCGCCACGGCGTCTGGGCCATCTACCGCTTCGAGCTGGCGCGCTTCCTGCGCACGCTGCTGCAGAGCGTGCTGACGCCGGTGATCACGACATCGCTGTACTTCGTCGTATTCGGAGCGGCGATCGGCGCGCGCATGACGCAGGTCGACGGGGTGCCGTATGGGGCGTTCATCGTCCCGGGGCTCATCATGCTGTCGGTGTTCATGGAGAGCATCTCGAACGCGTCCTTCGGCATCCACTTCCCGAAATTCACCGGCACGATCTACGAGCTCCTGTCGGCGCCGGTCTCCGCATTCGAGGTCGTGCTCGCTTATGTCGGCGCGGCGGCGACGAAGTCCGTCGGCCTCGCGCTGATCATCCTCGCGACCGCGTCGATATTCGTGCCGATCCAGATCCTGCACCCGGTCTGGATGGTCGCGTTCCTAGCGCTGACCGCGACCACCTTCTGCCTGTTCGGATTCATCATCGGCATCTGGGCGAAGAACTGGGAGCAGATGCAGTTTGTGCCGATGCTCGTCGTGACGCCGCTGACCTTCCTCGGCGGCGCCTTCTATTCGATCGACATGTTGCCGCCGGCCTGGCGCACGGTCACGCTGTTCAACCCGGTCGTTTACCTGATCAGCGGCTTCCGCTGGACATTCTTCGGCACCGCCGACGTCGATGTCGGCACCAGCCTGGCGATGACGCTGGCATTCCTGCTGATCTGCCTCGGGCTCGTGGCATGGATATTCAGGACCGGCTATCGCCTGAAGAACTGAATCGCGGCGCCCCGGCGCCCGCCTGCGCTACACTTCGCCCGATTCATTCACGGAGAGGCATGATGCCGGGCAAGCGCGCTCTGGTGGTTGACGATTCCAAGTCCGCGCGGGTCGTCCTGAGCCGGATGCTCGAGAAATACGGCATCGAGGTCGACAGCGCCGATTCTGCGGAAACGGCCCTGGAATACCTGCGCGACCACCGCCCCGACGTGATCTTCATGGATCACCTGATGCCGGGCATCGACGGCCTCCAGGCCGTGCGTGAAATCAAGGCGAACCCGGAACTCGCCTCCATCCCGATCATGATGTACACCTCCCAGGAGGGCGAGCTTTACGCCGGCCAGGCGCGCGCCTCCGGCGCAGTCGGCGTGCTGCCGAAATCCATCCGCCCGATCGACGTGACCAAGGCGCTGTACCAGTTGCAGCTGCTGAGCGACCGGCGCGACAGCGAGCCCTCGATGCTGCAACCCGTCGACGGAGGCGTGGGCGCGCCGCAGGGCATCGCGCCGGGTGCGCAGCCGGCGGTCGATCCGCGGCTGCGCGGGCTGGTCGAGTCGATGCTGAAGGACCAGAGCGTCGAGTTGCGGCGCTTCATCGTCGCTTCCCTCGACGCGCAGGTGCACCGGGTCGTGGCCGAATTGCGCCCCAAGGAGCCTGCCGAGCCCGGTGGTGAGGCCGAGCCGGTGGTGGAAGCGCCCGCCGCGAAGCCCTGGGGCTGGATCGCGGCAACGGTATCGGCCCTCATCGCGCTGCTCGTCGTCGGCGTGCTCTATTGGCAGTCGCAGTCCGCGACCGAGCAGGCGCAACGCGCCTTCGAGGCCGTCACGGCTTCGAACGACGCGCTGACCAAGGCGATCGAAAAATGGCGCGTCGTCAGCGAGCGCCCGCAGGCTGCGGACGACGGCCAGGACCAGCGTGCGCTGGTGCTGTCGGTTCCGTTCGGCGAGCCGCCGCTCGCGCCGGCGAGGCTGGAGGCGCTGCGAACGCTCGTGGCGCAGCTCGAGCGGGCAGCCATCGGCGGGATCGTGCGCGTCGAGGTCTATTCGGGCTCCTTCTGCCTCTCGGGAAATGGCGAGCAGGGCTACACGCTCGCGGGCTCGGCAACGGCTGCCTCGCAATGCGAGCAGATGGGCAACCCCTACGACGACACCCAGGGCGGCGCGTCAAGGCCGCCGGTCGCATTCGCGAATCTGGCCTCGACCGTGCAGCGGCGCACCAGCGGTGCAATCGAGCTCCAGATTGCGCCAGGCCCGCGTGACCGGCTCCTGGTCTCGTATCCGCAAATCGACCAGGCGACGGCCAGCCAGTGGAACGCAGCGGCGCAGTCCAACAACCGCGTTGAGATCAGCGTCATCCCGCGATGAACAAGGGCCTCCTGATCTATGGAGCGAACGGCTACACGGGTGAGCTGATCGCCCGCGCCGCGGCCGCACAAGGCCTCGCGCCCGTGCTGGCCGGACGATCGGCGGCGCCGGTCGAGTCGCTTGCGCGCGAGCTCGGCTGCGAATCCCGCGTGTTCGGCCTCGACGACGCCGCGGCCGTTGCCGCGGCGACTTTCGGGCTGCCGCGTCGTACTGCATTGCGCAGGCCCGTTCTCGGCGACGGCAGGCCCGATGATGGCCGGCTGCCTCGCGGCCGGCGCGCATTACACCGACATCACCGGCGAGATCGACGTCTTCGAACTCGGATTCCGCCAGGATGCCGCGGCGCGCAAGGCTGGAATCGTCGTCTGCCCGGGCGTCGGCTTCGATGTCGTGCCGACCGACTGCATCGCGCTGACGCTGAAGCAGGCGCTGCCGGACGCGACCCACCTCGCGCTCGGATTCGACAGCCGCTCCGGCCTCAGCCGCGGCACGGCCACGACCAGCGTGCAGGGGCTCGGCCACGGCAGCCGCGTGCGCGAAGACGGCGTCTTCCGCCGGATACCGCTCGGCTCGCGCACGCGTCGCGTCGATTTCGGTGCCGGCGAGAAGCAGGCCGCCGCGATTCCCTGGGGCGATGTCAGCACCGCATTTCGCACGACGGGCATACCGAACATCGAGGTTTACGTCCCCGTGTCGCCGCGCGCGCTCGCGAACCTGCGCCGGCTGGGGAAGTTCGGCTGGTTGCTGCGCTCCGCTCCCGCGCAGTCATTCATGAAATGGCGCATCCGCAAGGGCGCGCCGGGCCCCACGGCCGAGGAGCGCGGGAAGACGCCGGTGTTCGTCTGGGGCGAGGCGCGCGCGCCCGGGCGATCGCTCACCGCCAGGGTGCGCGTGCCGAACGGATACACCGTGACGACCGATGCGTCGATCGCGATCGCGCGGCGCCTGCTCGCGGGAGGCGTGACGCCCGGGTTCACGACGCCGGCGCGCCTGATGGGCGCCGATTTCGTCACCACGCTTCCCGGGGTCACGAAGATCACCGTTGAATGAGCTGAATCCCGCCTCGGGGCCGCGCGTGCCCACGAACAATCGCGAAGAGTTCCGGCCACCTGCGTGGCTCGGCAATCGCCACCTGCAGTCGGTGCTGCCAAGCCTGCCGATGCGGCGTGGGCCGGTCGAGTCGCGCGCGCAGCCGGTCATCGCTGCAAGCCGCCAGCTCGTGCTCGACTGCGGCGACGGGGCGCGGCTGGTGGGTTGGCACTCGGAACCGGCGAACGGCGCTGGCATCAAGCCGGAGCGTCTCGCCGTGCTGCTGCACGGCTGGGAGGGCAGCGCCGATTCGCTGTACGTGCTTTCCGTCGCGCAGCTGCTGCACGAGCGCGGATTCGCCGTGATGCGGCTCAACCTGCGCGACCACGGCGGCAGCCATGCGCTGAACGAGGGCCTGTTCCATTCCTGCCGCATCGCGGAAGTCGTCGGCGCGGTCGCACGGCTGCAGGCGCTGTTTCCCGCGAAGCTGCTTTCGCTTGCGGGATTCTCGCTGGGAGGAAATTTCGTGCTGCGGGTCGGCGCCCGCGCCGAGGCGGCGGGCCTCAGGATCGCCCGCATCGTCGCCGTCTGCCCGGTGCTCGACCCGGCGACGACGCTCGCGGCGCTGGAATCGGGGCCCGCGATGTACCGGAACTACTTCCTGTTCAAGTGGCGGCGGTCGTTGCGCGCGAAACAGGCGGCATGGCCTGCGTCCTACGAATTCGGCGAACTCCTCGCCGAGCGATCGCTGACGGCGATGACCGGGCGCATGGTGCTGAAGTACACGGACTTCCCGGACCTGGCGAGCTACCTGCGGGGTTACGCGATCACCGGCGATGCGCTGGCCGGATTGCGGGCGCCGGCGCGCATCATCACGTCAGAGGACGATCCGATGATCCTCGCCCACGACCTGGATCGGATCGCGAAACCGGCTGCCCTCGAATTGACGCTCACGACGCGCGGCGGGCACTGCGGCTACATGGACGCCCTGCGCGGGCCGAGCTGGATCGATCGCGCGATCGTCCAGGACCTGCTGCGCGACTGAATCCTCAGGCACGGGTCGCGGCCCGCATCAGCTCGATCCACTTGAGATATCGCGCCAGCAATTGCTGGTCCGGCTCAGGCGCAAGCCGCTCCATCGCCAGCGGCTCGAATCCGGCAGGTTCTCCGGCGACCTGGAAGGCGAGGCCGCGCGACGTCGCCTCGCGATCGCTCGCGCGATCGACCGGGACGCCGCCGAGGCAGGCCAGCATCCGGCACAGCAGGCGGTTCTCCGCGAGCCCGCCGCTCGCGACCAGGCGCCGCGCGGAATCCAGGTGCCGGTCCATCTCGTCCAGATTGGCCTTGATCAGGAATGCGACGCTTTCGAGCACGGCGCGGCATTGCTGCAGTTCGCTGCCCTCGCCGACAAAGCGCGATTCGAAGTCCGGATTCCAGAATGGCGAACCGAGGCCCGCGACGCCATTCAGGAAGAATGGCGCGCCGTCGTCCGCGAGCGGCGCGTTGTCGAGCAGTGCCAGCATCCGGTCGGCAGCGGCGCCCTGGTGCGTCTCGAACCAGGACAGGGCGGCGCCGGCGCCGTTCACCGAGCCCTCCAGCACGAAGTCGACATTCACGGCATCCGCGCGGATGACGCTCGTCATCAGGGGCGCCGCGCGCATGGCCGTCGCCGTCGGTCGCAGCACGAATGCGCCGGTCCCGAGGTTGACGTAGGCCGCGTGGGAATCGAGCGGACCGGATGCGAATGGCACGACCGACTGGTCGCCATTGCACACCACGACCGGCACCGCGCAGCCGACCGCTGCGAGGCTTCCGAATCGCCATTTCGTGCCGACGGCCCGCGGCAGGATCGCGCGCGGAATGCCGAAGAGTTCCAGCAGTTCCTCCGACCAGTCGCGCCTGAATGGCGACCACAAGAGCGTGCGCGCAGCGTTGGCGGCGTCCGCAAGCTCGGGGCGCTCGGTCAGCAGTCGATGCAGCAGGTAGCTTGCGAGCGGACCCGCCCGCAGCGTGCTCTGCGCGGCGGCGGCGCGGACCTCCGGCAGGTGATCCAGGCACCAGCGCAGCTTGCTTGCTCCGTAGTGCGGCGAGAGCGGCAGGCCGGTCAGCTGGTGCACTTCATCCGCCTTTCGCGAAAGGCCCTTGAGCCAGGCGGCATTGCGTCGGTCCTGCCATGAAATGACCGGCGACAGCGGCCGGCCGTCGCGCGCATCCCAGCAGGCGAGGCTCGAACGCTGCACGGCGAAGCCGGCCGCCTGCCAGCGCACGACCGGCACGATGCGCGCGAGCTCGGCGAGCGCAGTTGCCACGCTTGCGACGACTTCTTCGGCATCGTGCTCGACATGACCGAGCGCGTTGCGCTGGGTCGCAATGGTGACGAGAGCGGCGCCTTCATGCTCGCCGCGCGCGCTGAATGCGGTTGCGCGGGTCGCATGCGCGCCCTGGTCGATCGCGATGTAGACCGGATCGCTCAGGCGCGCTTCCCGCTGCCGGCCGACAGGGCGGCCAGCAATGTCCGCGGCGCCATCGACTCGACCATCGCGACCCCGCGGGCGTGCAGGGCGCGCGCGACTTGCGCGTCCGTCACTTCGTACACGGCCCAGGTCCAGGGACCGGCCGGCAGCGGCGCGGCTGCGGGCAGCCTGCGGTGGTCGCAGAACGCGAATTCGGGCTGCAACTCCTCGAGCGTCGCCAGGTGGCGCGCGGAATTGCCCTCGAGTACCCAGCCGATCGGCAGGCCCGCCGAGTCACGAGCGATCCGGCAGGCCTCCGCATCGAAGGAGATCATCACGCAGCGATCGAGCACGCCCTCGAGCGCCGCGACGATATGCTCGATGCAATGCAGGTGGCCGTGGTGGACGAGGCTCTCCCGCTTCATTTCCACGAAGGCATGCGCGTCGGGAATCCCGGTCATCAGTTCTGCGACGCCGGTGAGCCGCGGCAGGTGGGTGCCGGCGTGACGGCTGCCGAAACGGCGCGGCTCGCTGGCATCGACGCCGTCGAGCTGTCCGGACATCATCAGGCGCAGGTCCCCGGCGGAATTGCTGGTGCGCTCGAGCCGGGCATCGTGGATCACGTACGGAACGCCGTCGGCCGACAGCTGCACGTCGAATTCCGCGTGACGCAGGCCGTGGCGCCAGGCGGCCTCGAGCCCCGGCAGGGAATTCTCGGGAAAGTGTTCCGCATCGCCGCGGTGTGCGACGATTTCGGGGAGGTCAGTCCTTGCAGGGGCTGGCGTCAACATCGCTCCGCTGGGTTGGCGGGATTATAGGAGCCTCATTGCGACAGCTGTGGATTGTCTTGTGGATCGCCCTGGCCTGTACGCTCGCCGCCTGCAGCCGGCAGGAAACCGGCTGGACGGACGCGCGCCGCGAGGACAGCGTTCCGGCATACGAGACCTACCTGGCGCATTTCCCGGCCGGGGCCCATGCGGAAGAGGCCCGGGCGAGGATCCGCGAGCTCCATGAGGATCGCGAATGGGCACGCGCGAGCCAGCTGCAGACTCCGGAGGCCTGGCAGCGCTATCTCGGCGCGTTTCCGGAAGGGCGTTACGCCGCGGAGGCGCGCGAACGCCTGTCCGACTTCGTGCTGGCAAAGGCGCTTCCCGGAGAACGCACCTACGTCGTGCAACTGGGCGCCTATTCGAGTGAATCAGCCGCGCGCGCGGACCTCGCGCGCCTGTCGCGGGAAAACGCCGACCTGCTCGCAAACCTGACGATGCAGATCCAGCCGCCTGGAAAGGGTGCGCCGCCCCTCTGGCGGCTGCGTGCCGGGCCGCTCGCCGAGCCGGCGGCGCGCAGGATCTGCGTGGAACTCGAGGCGCGCGCGGCGGACTGCGTGGCCGCAGTGCAGTGATTCAGCCGGTCACGCGCCGCCACAGTGCGCGGCCGATGAGGCGCGCCTGGTCCGGCAGCGCGAAGCGCTTCAGGTTCGTGCGGATGACGCCCTCGGTGAAGCGCGTGCGCTTCGCGTAGTCGATGTGCACATTGACGAGCATCGGTTCGCCGATCGCGGCCGCCGCCAGCGCATCGGCAATGACCCGCGCTATGTCGCCGTCGTTTCGCATCTCCCGGTAGCCGACGCGGTTGGCGCGCGCGAGCCCCTCGAAGTCGATTTCCGGAAGCACCGTGCAGGTCTTGCGGTTGTAGGGTGTTTCCTGGGCCTGTGCGATCTGTGCGAGTTCCCCGTCGTTGAAGACGAACCACACGACGCCGGCCTTCTGAGCGACTGCTGTCGCCATCTCGAGGCCGGTCATGCGCACGGCGCCGTCGCCGACGATGCCGACGACCACGCGATCGGGCCGCGCCAGTTTCGCGCCGATCACGGCAGGGATGCAGTAGCCCATCGAATTGAAGTCGGTTGGAGAGAAGAAACAGCGGGCGCTGTGGATCGGCATGAGCTCGGCGACCAGGAAGGTGTGATTGCCGTCGTCGGCAACGATGATGGCGTCGTCTGGCAGGCGCGCGCGCAGCGCATCGAAAAACCGCGCCGGGTTCACGCGACCTTTCGAATCGTGGGACAGCCATTCGTCGCGATAGCGGTGCTTGTCGGCGGCGATCTGCCCGCGCACGCTCTCCGCGCGCGCGGCAGCGGCGGGAACGGCCGCGAGTGACTCGATCAACGCCGACAACACGGCCCGCGCATCGCCTTCGAGCGCGACTGCAGCCTTGTAGTTTGCGTTGAACACGCGCGGGTTGATGTCCACATGGACCAGGTTTGCGGGCGGCTCGTAGCCGAAGCTGCCGGTCGGGATCTCCGCAAAACGCGTGCCGACCGCGAGCAGGCAATCGCAGTCGCGGAATGCGTTCTCCGAGGCCGGGACCGCCGCGGGGCCCAGGGCGAAACCCGCGTGCAGCGGGTGATTGGCCGGGAAGGACGACAGTCCCTGGAGAGTCGTCGCGACCGGTGCACCGAGCAGTTCCGCGAGCTGCTGCAGTTCGGCCGTTGCATCCACCGCGCCCCAGCCGCAGAAGATCCCCGGCCGCTCCGCGCGGCGCAGCAGTTCCGCGGCCCGCGCAATGTCTGTGGCAGATGCCTTGTGGCCGGCGCGCGGCAGCGGCGCGAAGCCGGGGATGTCGCCCGCGTCGCCGGTCATCAACTGGAGATTCACGGGGATCTCGACGAACACCGGGCCGGGCTCGCCGCTCGTCGCGAGCCGGCAGGCCTCGAAGATCACCGGCACCACGTCGGCGTGACTATCGACGCGCCAGCGCCCCTTGGTGATCGGCGCGAGCAGTGCGTGCTGGTCCATGTCGTGGAGCTGATAGGCGCGCCCGGTGTCCCGGCGTATGCCGCCCGCGATGACGAGCAGCGGTATTCCGTCGAGGAAAGCCTCGCCGATGCCGCTCGCGGCATGCGTGACGCCGGCAGCCGGCACGATCAGGAGCGTGCCGAGCCCCGCGCCGCTCCTGCTGACCGCATCCGCCATGAAGGCGCCGCCGCCTTCGTGTGCGACCAGCACCGGCGTGATCGACTCCGAGGCCGCGAACTCGTCATAGAGCTCGGTGTTGTGGACGCCGGGGATGCCGAAGGTGTAGCGGACACCAACCTGTTCGAGCGCATGGCGGGCAAGCCAGGCCGCGGTCTTCTGCATGACGCCCCTCAGAACGCGTTGATGCCCGTCAGTTCGCGACCGATCGTGAGCTGATGGATCGTCTCGGTGCCTTCGTAGGTGATGACGCTCTCGAGGTTCAGCGCGTGGCGAATCGGCACGTACTCGGCGCTGATCCCCGAGCCGCCCAGCATGTCCCGGGCATCGCGCGCGACGTCGATCGCCATGCGGCAATTGTTCCACTTGGCGAGCGACACCTGCGCCGGTTGCATGCGGCCGGCTTCCTTCAGGCGGCCTAGATGCAGCGACATCAGCTGCGCGCAGGTGATGCCGCGCGCCATCTGCGCAAGCCGGATCTGGATCGCCTGGTTCGCCGCGAGCGGGCGCCCGAACAGGATCCGCGTCTGCGTGTAGTCGAGCAGCTGCGAAAGGCAGGCCTGCGCCGCGCCGATGACGCCCCAGGTGATGCCGAAGCGCGCCTGCGTCAGGCAGGACAACGGAGCCTTGAGACCGACCGTACTGCCAGGCAGCACGTTTGCCTCCGGCACCACGACGTCCTCCAGATACAGCGCGCCGGTCGAGGAGGCGCGGAGCGAGAATTTTCGCTCGATCTCAGGCGCCGCAAACCCGCGCATGCCCTTCTCGACGATGAATCCGCGGATGCCTTCCTCGGTCCTCGCCCAGACGATCGCGAGGTCCGCGATCGGCGCATTCGTGATCCACATCTTCGCGCCGTTCAGCACCCAGTCCCGGCCGCGCCGCTTCGCATGCGTCTTCATGTTGCCGGGATCCGAGCCGCCGTGCGGCTCGGTCAGGCCGAAGCAGCCGATCAGCTCGCCGGTCGCCATGCGCGGCAGGAATTTTTCCTTCTGCGCATCGCTGCCGTACGTGTGGATCGGGTACATGCACAGGCTCGACTGCACGGACACGAAGCTGCGGATGCCGGAATCGCCGCGCTCGAGTTCCTGGCAGATCAGGCCGTAGGACACCGCGTTCATGCCGGCGCAGCCGTAACCGGAGAGCGAGCTGCCGAGCAGGCCGAGGGCCGCGATCTCGGGCACGAGGTCGCGCGGAAACGTGTGCTCCTCGAAGTGCTTCTGGATGACCGGCAGCACCTTGTCGTCGACGAGGCGCGCGACGGAATCCTGGACCATCCGTTCCTCGTCGCTGAGGGCGCCGCGGATGTCGTAGAGGTCGAGCGCGTCGAGCGCGGCCTTTCCGGCCGTGCTGGATGCGGCGAGGTCGGCGGCAATTGCCATCTGCGGGTCTCCGGGGCTCAAACGGCCTGCATGCCGAGCCGGGCCATCAGGTCCTGGGTCATCGTCTCGACGTCGCGGGCCCTCTTCACCGCGGCTTCGAGGTCCCCGGCGGTGAATGCGGCGCTCGCTTCGTCCCAGGCGCTCTTCGCGCTGCCAAAGGCTGCGTTCGCCTCATCGAGCAGCTGCTTGTCCATGCCCTTCGGCAGCTTGCGCATCTTGCCGAGCTCGCCAAGCCGCGTCTCGACGCCCGCAACCAGGCCCGGCAGGCTGCCGGACAGGCGCGTCCATTCGGCGTTCATCTCGGCGATGCTCTTCTGCTTCGCCTCGGCCGAAAGCTTCGCGAGTTCCTCGGCATGCGCGGGCACATCCTTGACTGCGGCAATGGCGTCCGCATAGCGCTCCTCGTCGAACGCCTTGCGGGCATTCTCGAGTTCCGCCTTCACTTCCGCGTAACGCTCGGGCACGTATTTCTGCGCGTCCTCGTAAACCGCCTGCAATGCGCCTTCGGCTGCATCGATCGCTTCCGCGGCCGGGTCCTTCTGCGAACAGCCCGCTGCCGCCGCGATGAGCGCGGCGAGCGCCGCGATCCGGATGATGATGTTCACGCTGCTCTCCTCACGTACCCTTCATGCCGAGCTTGTCCATGACGCCCGCGATCGCCGTCCTCGCTTCGCGCGCGGCCTGTACCGTCGACTCGAAATTCGACGCGTCGATGGACTCCGCAGCCTTGCTCCATGAAGCACGGGCAGCGTCATAGCTTGCGACGAGCGCCTTGTAGGCGTCGCGATCCATGTCTTTCGGCGGCTTGCTGCCCTGGGACGAGATCTTCTTGTCCACGGCCGCGATCATCGCCGGCATCGTCGCGACGAGGTCTTTCCAGACCGTTTCCAGCTCGACTTTTACCTGGGCCTTGCGGATCTGGCTGTCGGCGACCGCGCGGCGCAACGCGTCCGCGACTGCGGGGGCCCCGGAGACCACGTCCCCGAATTTCTCCTTTGCGAGGTCATCGCGGAGCGCAGCGACCTTCGCGCTGATCTCCTCGTAGCGTTCCGGCAGGTATTTCTGGAGCATGCCGCCGGACGCCTCGAGTGACTTCTCGATGGCGGCCATCGCCTGCTCGGCCGGTTCTTTCTGGCTGGCGCAGCCGGCCAGGCCCATGAGCCCGACGGCCAGTGCCGCGACTGCGATTGCGCTTCGGATGATGCTCATCGGGCGTCTCCCCGGACTGATTGCAATGGAGGCCGGCGCAGGGGCCGGCCAATACGTAAGGGTACCACCGTTCAGGGGCCCGTCAGGCCGGCCGGGGTCCGAACTGTCGTGGCGTGCCCGCGCGCCGGTCATTAACATGCAGCGGGCCTGCGCCGGCCGCGGGGAGCGCCATGTGAAGATTCCCGAAATCCTGATGATCGAGACTATCCACCAGCCGGGGAGCCTCGCGCGCGTGCTCCAGGTCATCGCAGAGGCCGGCCTCGCGATCGATCACCTGCAGGCCGTGCGGCGCGAGCAGGGCCGCACGCTGTGGGAAATCACGCTGGAAATGGACGAGGAGACTGATCGCAGCCTCTATGCCCGCATCGACGAGTTGCCGATCGCGCATTTCGTCGGAAAGTCCGACCGGGTGTTCGACCGCCATCGTGGCGGCAAGATCCGGACCGTCCCGACGATCACGATCAACAGCCAGCAGGTGCTGCGCGACGTCTACACGCCGGGTGTCGCCAGGGTCTGCATGGCGATCCAGAAAGACCCTGACCAGGCCGTCCAGTACACGGCGCTCGGCAACACTGTCGCGATCGTCACGAACGGCACCGCCGTCCTCGGCCTCGGGAACATCGGCGCGCTCGCCAGCCTGCCGGTCATGGAAGGGAAGGCGGCCCTCTTCGCGACGCTCGTGGACATCAACGCGGTACCGATCCTGCTGGACGAAACCGAACCCGGCCGCTGCATCGGGCACATTGCGGCGATCGCGAGCGGTTTCGGCGCAATCCAGCTCGAGGACTTCGCGGCACCGCAGTGCTTCGAGATCGAAGCCGGCCTGCGCGAGCGCCTGCATTGCCCCGTGCTGCACGACGATCAGCATGGCACGGCGGTCGTCGTTCTGGCGGCCGTGCTGAACGCCGCGCGCCGCGCCGGCCGCGAACTCGGCGATTGCGTCATCGGCCAGATCGGCCTCGGCGCCGCGGGAATCGGCATCGTGCGGCTCCTGATGTGTGCCGGCTACGGGCGCATGCTGGGTGCCGACCTCGATGAAGGGGCCAGGAAGAGGCTCGCCACGATGGGCGGCCAGCCGGCCTCGCTCGAGGAAATCATGGCGAAATGCGACGTCGTCGTCGCCGCAACCGGCGTGCGCGGCCTGATCAAGCCCGCAATGGTGCGCCGGGGCCAGATCATCCTGGCCCTGTCGAATCCGGATCCGGAGATCGAGCCCCACATTGCGCTCCAGCACGGCGCGGCGATTGCCGCGGACGGCAAGGGCATCAACAACGTGCTCGGATTCCCTGGGCTCTTCAAGGGCGCGCTGGTCGCGCGCGCATCGCGCTTCACCGACGCGATGCTGCTGGCAGCCAGCCGGAGAATCGCCGAACTGGCGCATGGGGACGATCTGGTTCCCGATCCGCTCGACCGCAACATGCATGTCGCGGTCGCGGCGGCGGTTCGGGAAGCGGTCTAGCGCCGTCTCAGGCGGGCTCGGCCATTTCGGCCCGGAGCCTGCCGATCGCCGTTGCCTCGATCTGGCGGATGCGTTCGGCCGAGACGCCGTATTCGTCGGCGAGGTCCTGCAGCGTCCGCTTGTCTTCGACGAGCCAGCGCGCCTTGATCACGGCGCGGCTGCGTTCGTCGAGCTTGCCGATCGCGGCGGCAAGCGAATCGGAAACCGCGCCTTCCCATTCTTCCTTCTCGACGGTCGCGGCGGGATCCAGCTCCGGCGAAGGCAGGTAGAGCGAAGGCGAGCCAAAGCCTTCCTCTTCGTCGGCGTCGGGCGCCGGGTCGAAGGAAAGATCGCGCGCCGCCAGGCGCTGTTCCATTTCCCGGACTTCACGGGGCTCGACGCCCAGTTCGCCGGCGACGGCCCTGGTCTCCTCGTCGGAGAGCCAGGCCAGATTCTTCTTCATGCGGCGCAGGTTGAAGAACAGCTTGCGCTGCGCCTTGGTCGTCGCGACGCGCACCAGCCGCCAGTTGCGGATCACGTATTCGTGGATCTCGGCGCGGATCCAGTGGATCGCGAAACTCACGAGGCGCACGCCCATGTCCGGGTCGAAGCGCTTGACCGCTTTCATCAATCCGACATTGCCTTCCTGGATCAGGTCGGCGACGGGCAGGCCGTAGCCCATGTAGCCGCGCGCGACGTGGACCACGAATCGCAGGTGCGAGAGCACGAGCAGGCGCGCGGCATCGAGGTCCTGGTGTTCGTGGAAGCGCTTCGCGAGCTCGAGCTCTTCCTCGCGGCTCAACACGGGAATGCTCGAGACGCGCTCGATGTAGGCGTCCAGGCTTCCAACCGGGCCGTCGAATGCGAGCGACTGATTCTTCAGTACCAGCGCAGTACCAGTCATGGATTGATGAACCTCCGGAAACCAATGTTAGCAGTCATGTTAATAGAGTGCTAACGGCGCTGGAAGTTCGCCCTGACGATAGGGTGAAAGCCAATCTGAAACAATAGCTTATGCGCGATCGGCCGACGCCTTGAGACAGCATCAGGCCGATGGCGCCCGGGGGCTCAGCCGGCGTCGTGTTCCTGGAGGCTCGCCGCGGGAATCCGATGGCGGATCGTCGGGTAGAACTGCGCAAACGTGCCGCTGAACGCCCCGTTTTTCAGGTGGCAGGTAATGCAGGCGTTGCCTGGCGGCAGTACTGCGGCCTTGGTGTCGCTCCCGCCGAAGGGATAGAAGTAATGGCCTTCGCCGGGCCGCCGCTTGTCGATCAGGTGGATCTCGAAACTGTCGAGGTCGCGCTGCACGAAGCCACTGCGGTTGATCGATACTTTCTGTTCGGAGTCATAGAACGACAGCAGGAACATCGCGCCGTCCGGATAAGCGCCTGTTGCGACGAAACGCCGGTAGGCCTCCGGCTCCATCAGCACGACCTGAAACTGCCCGGGCGCGTTCGGATCGAAGGCGCGGGGGTTGTAGCCCATGCCGAGCGATGCGCCGAGGAAGATCCATTCGTCGAGGTTTGCAGGCCGCCTGAGCAAGCCGTCTGCCGTGAATGTGGCGACATCGAGCGCAGAGACCGGTCTTCCGGCAGCCGCTTGCGGCGCATCCTCCCGCGCCGATGCCTGCCAGGCGACCATCGCAAGTGCGGCCGCTGCTGCGCCCGCCATCGACAGGAAGAACGGGCCCTTCGCAAGGCGCATCCTGAATTTCATCGCGCTCACCCCGGTTTGCAGCCGCCAACCCATCGTCACGATGCCTCCGCGCCTGATGGCCGGGCGGACGTAGTGGCGTCATTTTCTGCCAATCGGGCACCCTTGTTCCGCCGCGCCCCGACGAGGCAGACTGGCGGCCCGTGAAGAAGCTTCGCATATCGACCGCCGCCCGGCGCCGCATGCCGCACCGAGTCGCGATGCTCGTCTATCCGCAGGCGCAGATACTCGACATCACCGGGCCACTCGAGGTCTTTGCGCGGACGGCGCGCTGGTTGCGCGATCATGCGGGCCTCGCGAAGTCCGCCTATGAAGTCGAGCTGATTGCGATACACCGCGGGCCGGTCACGACATCCGGCGGACTGCAGCTCATCGCCACCCGCAGCATCCGCGAGAAGCGGCAGATCGACACGCTGCTCGTGAGCGGCGGCATCGGCCAGGAGAATGCCGCGCGCAAACCTGCGATGCTCGCCTGGCTCCGCGCCCGGGCCCGGGAGGTGGAGCGCCTCGGCTCGATCTGCAACGGCGCCCTGATCCTTGCGCGGGCCGGGCTCCTCGACGGCCGGACTGTCACAACGCACTGGGCCTGGTGCGAGCGGCTCGCCGCCGCGGCGCCGCGCGCGCGCGTGGATGCGGATGCGCTGTACGTCCAGAGCGGCCGCCTGTACACGTCGGCCGGCGTGACTGCGGGCATGGACCTCGCGCTTTCGCTGGTGGAGCAGGACTGGGGTAGCCCGGTCGCGCTCGCCGTCGCGCAGGAACTCGTGATGTTCCTGAAGCGGCCCGGCGGCCAGTCGCAGTTCAGCCGGTTCCTGCAGGCGCAGCAGAGCGACGATGGGTTGGGCCGGCTGGAACTCTGGATCCTGCAGAATCTCGACGAGGACCTGTCGGTGCCGGCTCTGGCGGCCCGCGCCAGCATGAGCGCCCGCCATTTCGCGCGCCGGTTCGCGCAACGATTTGGCGTGACGCCGGCCGCGTACATCCTGCGTGCACGTGTCGAGGCGGCGCGCCGCCGCATCGAGGAGGGCCCGATCCGGATGAAGGCGATTGCGAGGCAGTGCGGCTTCGCAGACGAACAGGGCATGAGGCGCGCCTTCCGGCGCACGCTCGGCGTCGCGCCGCTGGAATACAGGGCCCGCTTCGGGCGCTGACCGCAACCGCGCGCACCTGGCCGTCAGGCGCGGGGCTCGATCCGCCGCAGGTGAAATGCCGCCGCGATCCAGGCGCCGAGCAGTCCCAGCAGCGCGCCGCCACCGATGATCGCGAGGTATTCCGGAATCGCGAGTCCCGCGAGCTCGAATGACGCCCCGTAGGCTGCGGCCACGCGCGCGACCGGCGCCGCGAGGATGGCAAGCCCGATGCCGATCAGCGCGACGGCGAGCAAACCGCCTGCCAGTCCCTGCCAGAATCCCGAATACAGGAACGGCCTGCGCACGAATGCATTGCTGCCGCCGACGAGCTTCGTGACTTCGATCTCCGCGCGGCGTCCGTTGATCTCGAGCCTGATCGTATTTCCGACGATCGCGAGCACGCCGATCGCGAGCACGGCCGCTGCCAGCACGACCAGCTGGCGCAATGCATCGAGCATCGCATGCAGCCGGCGCACCCAGGCCGTATCGGCCTCGACCAGGTCGACCTCCGGGAGCTTCCGCAGCTCGGCCGCGAGGGACTCGACCGAGGCCGCGGAATCCTCGCCGGCGGCCGGCCGCAACTTCACGACCCAGGGCAGCGGATTATCCGTGAGCGCCTCCAGCGCCTCCCCGATGCCGGAGAGCGCGCGGAATTCGGCGAGTCCCTCGTCGGGACTGACGAGCACTGCCTCGCCCACGTCGCGGCGCGCCTGGATCGCATGCGCGACCTTGCGTGCCTGCTCGGGCGTCGTCGGAAGGCGCAGGTAGACGGAAAGCTGCACGGTGTCGCCGAGACCGGCGGTCACGGCGCGCGCATTGGCGACCACGAGGTAGAGCGCTGCCGGCAGTGCAAGCGCGATGCCGATCACCGTGATCGTCAGGATGGTCGCCAGCGGCTGGCGTGCAAGCCTCCCGAGCGAACCCACGAGCGTCTGCGCGTGGCGCTCGAACCAGGTCGATGCCGCACCGCCGAGCGTGCGCGGGCCGGCGGGACGCACATTGCGCAGTTCTTCAGGCAGCGACATAGGGAGGATTCGCGAGGCGGCCCTGCTCGATGTGGATCCTGCGCACCGGGAAGCGGTCGAGCAGGTGCACGCCGTGCGTCGCGACCAGCACCGTGACGCCGACCGCATTGAAGCGCTGGAAGAGATTCATGACCTCGAGCGCAAGGTCCGGATCCAGGTTCCCGGTCGGCTCGTCCGCGATCAGCACCGGCGGCTTGGTGATGACGGCGCGCGCGATGCCGACACGCTGCTGCTCGCCCGCCGAGAGCTCCAGCGGAAACATCCTTTCCTTGCCGAGCAGGCCGACCTGGTCGAGCGCCGCGCGCACGCGCTTGTCCATTTCGCGGCGCGGGACGCCCGCGATCGCGAGCGGCAGCGCGACGTTGTCGTAGACGGGGCGGTCGTCCAGCAGCCGGTGATCCTGGAAGACCACGCCGACCTGGCGCCGGAATGCGGGGATGGCGCCCGACCGGAGCGTGCCGGTATTGCGGCCGTTGACGACGACCTGGCCGCGCGTCGGGCGCTCGAGCAGCGCGATCAGGCGCAGCACAGTGCTCTTGCCGGCGCCGGAATGGCCCGTGAGGAAGGCCATTTCACCGGTGGCAAGCTCGAACGACAGCTCGGCCAGGGCCTCGCGGCCATTCGGATAACGCTTGAATACGCGGTCGAATCGGATCACAGGGCATTCCCGGGCGTGGCTCGCAGCAGCCCGTCGACGTAGGCGGCTGCGTTGAAGATACCGAAATCCTCCGGCTGTTCGCCAACGCCGACGAACCGGATCGGCAGCCCGAAGCGCTGCGCAATCGCGATGACGATACCCCCCTTGGCCGTGCCGTCCAGCTTCGTGATGGCGATGCCGGTGACGCCGATCGCCCGGTGGAACTGCTCGGCCTGGCGCAGGGCGTTCTGCCCGAGGCCTGCGTCGAGCACCAGAAGTACCTCGTGGGGGGCATCAGGATCCTGGCGCTTCAGCACGCGCGCGACCTTGGAAAGCTCGTCCATCAGGTGAGCCTGCGTATGCAAGCGGCCCGCGGTGTCCGCGATCAGGACGTCGATGCCGCGGGCGCGCGCGGATTGCAGGGCGTCGAAGACGACGGCGGCGGGATCGGCGCCCGGCGCCTGCGAGATCATCGGCACGGATGCGCGTTCGGCCCAGGCGGCCAGCTGCTCGACGGCGGCGGCACGGAAGGTATCGCCTGCCGCGAGCAACACCGAAAGGCCCTCGGCCTTCTGCCTGCTGGCGAGCTTGCCGATCGTCGTCGTCTTGCCCGAACCGTTGACGCCGACGACCAGGATCACGAACGGCTTGCGGCCGCGGTCGATGACGAGCGGCCGCTCGACGGGCTCAAGTATCGCCAGCAATGCCTTGCGAAGCGCCCCCTGCAACGCAGCCGCATCCGCGAGCTCGCTGCGCGCCACGGCACGGTGCAGGTCCGCGAGGACGGCATTCGTCGCCTCGACGCCGACGTCCGCCTCCAGGAGCTTCGTCTCGAGTTCCTCGAACAGCGCATCATCGATGCGGCGCCCGGGCAGCAGGTCCGCGACCCACGAGGCGCCGCGGTTGACCCTGGCGCGCAGACGACTGAGGAAGCCGCCCTGCGCGGGCTCCGAATTCGAAGTCTCGTTGGTCAAGGTCCGCGCGGTCGGGCGGCTACGGCGCGATGACCGCGATGTTGGCCGGGTTGATCACGATGGTGGCGCCGACCGTATCCGCAGTCTGGAAGAAGTCCGCGATCTGGCGCTGCAATTCCAGCGTGACCTGCGCCGACGGGCCCGGGTCGAGCAACGAGTTGTGAATGCCCTGCGAAAATGGCACGTAGCCGCCATTGGTTCCGGCCACCACGGTTGCGCCGGGCGTATTCACTCGCGGCACTCCCGTGCCTCCCAGCGTGTCGATGAACCGGCGCGTAGAGCTGACCGGCACGACAGGGTCGGTCGGGAATCCGCCCGCGCCGCCCTCGAACACCGAAACGAAGACCTCGCGTCCGCCTGCGGCGGCTCCGGCCGCGGTCGTCGTGTAGTTGTAGGCGTCGCCGGAATCCACTGCCGCCTGCACGTCGCGGAAGAACTGCCGATAAATGGTGGTGTTCGGCTGCAGGCCGGATGCCGCCAGGAGATTGTTGATGACCGGGCCGTAAGTCGCGGACTCCTCGATCGTCCGCGACAGCATCGCGGCGGCGCTCGGCAGTGCCGAAGCCTTGACCTCGGACCCGAGCAGGCCGAGCACCGTTCCTGCGTGCGTGCCGCCCAGCGAGTATCCGAGCACATGGATGCGGGCGGGATCGAAATCGGCGCCCGCGACGCCGTCGAAATCGATGGTCGGAATCGTGCGGATCAGCGCGATGTTGTCGGCGATGCCCTGCCGGATGTTGTCGCGCGACACCAGCACGCTGGTCAAGTTGAGGAAATTGACGCCCGTCGGGTCCACGAATCCGTCGTGCGCGGGAACGCCGAAGCGTGCGTTGTCCTGAAGGTCAAGATTGAAGGTGCGCTCGATCGGCGTCTGTGCAAACGGCTGGGCGTAAGCGGCCGAGGAAGGCGTGATGCCGTGCAGCGGCAGGTCGATCGCAATCGTCGCGAAGCCGCGCGTAGCCATCATGTCGGCGACCAGCAGCGCATCGCTGCGGTCCCGCGGGAAGCCGTGCACGAAGACGACGACCGGCCAGCCCGCGGGTGGCTTGGCGGAAATGTTCGGCACCGCGAGCAGCATCGGGATGTTGAGCGCGGCAGTCGGGCCGGGCACCGGGTTGAACCGGGTCAGGTTGCGGCTGGCCGGGTCCAGGCTCGGGTTGCAGGGACCCGGGAAGCCAGGGCAACCAGCCGCCTGCCAGGATCGCGTCGTCGCGATCGGGTCGATGGCCGTCGCCGGCACGCCGAGGTAGTAGGCGACATTGAGCGTGCCGTTGTACAGGTTCACGAAGCCCGGCAAACCCATGAAAGCCGTCGTGTTGAACGGGGCGCCGGATGCCGCGACCGTATACGGCCGCGCGGCGGTCGTCGCTGCGAGGATGCCGAGCGTGTCGCGGGTCGATTCCGTCGAGAAGCTCCAGGATGCAACGACATTGCTCGGCGCGATCGCGAGACCGCCGGGCAGCGACGCGCCGATGCGCAGATGCGCCCAGGTCAGGCGGCAGATGCCGTTGAATGTTGCATTCGTGAGCGTCGCACAGGTCGGCAACGGGAGGCCGGCGACGATGTCGGCAATCGCCGTGTCGCGGATGGTCAGGTATTCGGCGTCCGGCGTCGCGGGCTGGCCGGTCGTGTCCAGCACGCCATTCGACACCAGCACCAGGTAACCGTTGTTGGTCCCGGCGGTAGAGGCGACGAGCGGCTTCAGCGGCCTGATCAGCATCGTCGCGCCGCCAGTGTCGATGTCCGGCGATACGCTGACGGAGTAATCGACCCCCGGCTGGAGTATGCCGAGCACGCCGGTCGTGGCCTTGGTGGCGTTGTCGATCGAGACACGGATCACGCGCACGTTGGCCGCGAGCGTCGTCCCGTCGATCGGGCCGGAGAACCGCAGCGTGATGTCGGCGGTCGTCGAGAATCCGTCGAGCGCATTCATTGCGACAAAATGCGGCGTGAACGGCGCGATCGTCGACGGGAGATTCAGCGTGCCGTCGGGAATCGTGCCGGGGGACGGATTGAAATAGAGATCCGTCGGATAGGGCAGCACGCCGATGCTCGGCTGGAACCTGGCCTTGAAGGTGCCGACACCGGCCGGAGGCGGCGGCGGGTTTCCATTGCCGGAAGTCGGATCGGTCACGCCGATGCCGTCGCCCTTCGAACCGCCGCAGGCAGCGAGCATCAGGCCGGCGACGAGCGCCGTGGCGGCGTAAAGAATCCTCATTTCGGAGACTCCGGCAAAGTGTTGTCCGCGGTCTGGGCGCGTATCATCGCGCTCGTTTGTTTCGGGCCAGCCTACGCTCGGCCTGAATCGTCACGCAAGTCTACGGGATTGGCGGTATTCGATGCGCCGGAATCGCGGCGGACCGGCGGACAATGCACTGCAAAAAACCCAATGAACTGCGAATCATCGGCGGCGAATGGCGCGGGCGCCGGATTCGCTTTGCCGCCCGTCCCGGCATCCGCCCGACGCCGGACCGGGTCCGCGAAACGCTGTTCAACTGGCTTGCGCCGGTCGTGGAGGGAAGCCGCTGCCTGGACCTGTTCGCGGGCAGCGGGGCGCTCGGTCTCGAGGCCCTGTCGCGCGGCGCCGCGGCAGCGACATTCGTCGAGTCCGACCGGATGAGCGCGGAACGCCTGCGCGAGACGATCGCGACACTGGGGGCGAAGCACGCGCTCGTCGTCCAGGCCGAGGCGCTGCGCTGGCTCGACGGGCCGCCCGAGCGTTTTGACATCGTATTTCTCGACCCGCCATTCGAGTCCGGCCTGCTCGCCGAGGCGTTCAGGAAACTGGAATCCGGCGGCTGGCTGTCGGCGTCCGCGCGCGTCTATCTCGAGGCGCCGGCCAGGGCCGGCCCGCCGCCGCTGCCCGCGGGCTGGACCCTGCACCGGTCGGGCAAGGCCGGCGCGGTCGGTTATCATCTGGCGCTGAAATGAATCCGAAACGAGTCGCCGTCTATCCCGGCACCTTCGATCCGATCACCAACGGTCACCAGGACCTGGTGCGGCGCGCGTCCGGCATCTTCGACCGCGTGGTCGTCGGCATCGCTTCGAACCCTTACAAGGCGCCGCTTTTTTCGCTGGACGAGCGCGTGGAACTCGCGCGCAAGGTCGTCGCCGACCTGCCGAATGTCAAGGTGATCGGCTATGCGGGGCTCACCGTCGATTTCGCGCGCGAGCAGGGCAGCCAGATCGTGCTCCGCGGCCTGCGCGCGGTGTCCGATTTCGAATTCGAGTTCCAGCTCGCCAACATGAGCCGCCATCTCGCGCCGGACGTGGACTACGTGTTCCTGACGCCGAAGGAGCAGTTCACCTTCATCTCCTCGACGATGGTGCGCGAGATCGCGTTGCTGGGCGGCGACGTCTCGCGCTTCGTGCACCCGACCGTCGTCGAGGCGCTCGCGAAGCGGCGCGCCGCGCGTCCCGGGGCCTGAACCTTGCGCTAGCGCTGGCAGCGGTGGCACCAGTAAGTGCTGCGCTGGCCCTGCACGAACTGGCGGATCGGCGTGCGGCATTTCCGGCAGGGTTTGCCGGCCCTCTCGTACACGAACAGCCTCTGCCGGAAATAGCCCGGCATGCCGGACGGATCGACGTAGTCCCTGAGCGTCGTGCCGCCGACGCCGATCGCCTCGGTCAGCACTTCGCGGATCCTCGTGACGAGGACGGCCATGCGCTCGCGACTGACCTTGCCGGCGGCGAGCCCGGGACGGATGCCCGCGCGAAACAGTGCCTCGCTGGCGTAGATGTTCCCGACTCCGACGACAGAGCGCGAATCCATGATGAAGGCCTTGATCGAGACCCGGCGGCGGCGCGCGCGACGCCAGAGCGCGTCGCCGTCGAACTCTTCGGACAGCGGTTCCACGGCGAGGCCGGCGAGCAGCCGGTGGCGCAGCGGGTCGCCCGCCGTGAACAGCAGGCAGCCGAAACGCCGCGGATCGTTGAAACGCAGGCAGCGCCCGGAGTCCAGCACGATGTCGACGTGATCGTGCGCGAGGGCCGGCGCCGCCGCGTCCATCACGCGCAGGCTGCCGGACATGCCGAGGTGCAGGATTGCCGTGCCGGCGTCGGTCGCGATCAGCAGGTATTTCGCGCGCCGCCCGACAGCGCGGACCGTGGATCCGCGAAGCCTGGCGGGAAGCCCGCGCGAGACCGGCCAGCGCAGGCGCCGGTCGCGCACGAGGACTTCCTCGATGCGGCGACCGACGAGCCAGGGCTCGATGCCCCGGCGCGTCGTCTCCACCTCCGGCAATTCCGGCATCCGTGCCGGTCCCGGGTCAGAACTTGGTCTTGAACTCCAGGCCCCAGCGGCGCGGTTCGTTGATGAAGCCCGTCAGGTTGTTGAAGTCGATGCCGCCGACAGCCTGGATCTCGTCCGTGATGTTCCGCCCGAAGAACGCCAGCTGCTGCCTGCCGTCATTCCAGTCGTAGCCGACGCGCAGCCCGCCCTCGAGCAGCGCCTTCCCTTCGAACTCCACGGAGTCGTACAGGAAGAAGTTGATGTCGCTGCGGTAGGCCCAGTCGGTAAAGACGAAGAACTCGCCGCTGCCGACCGGCACGCCCCAGCGCGCCGTCATGTTGGCGATCCACTCGGGAGACTGCGGCAGCCGATTGCCGTCGATGCTGACAAGTCCCGGCTGCGATCCCACCGGGTCAAGTACTGTACAGCCGCCGCCGCAGGGCTGGATCTCGAGGTTTGAGTCGTTGATCTTGGTGTCGTTGTAGCTCAGGCCGACAGTGAGCATCAGGCTGTCCACCGGCCTCGCCTCGAAGTCCAGCTCGAATCCCTGGCCGTCGGTCTTGTTCGCATTGATCAGCGTGTTGAAGTTCGCCGTGCCGCCGACCGCCGTCAGCTGCTGGTTGTCCATCGTGTACTTGTAGACCGTGAAGCTGAGACGGCCGCGGTCGTCGAACAGGCTGGTCTTCACGCCGGCCTCGTAGGACAGGATGGTCTCGGCATCGGCGACCGACACGGTGTCGCCGAACAGGATGCGTCCCTGGATGCTCGGCGCGCGGTATCCGCGCGCGACGCGCACGAACAGGTTCGTGTCGTCATTGAACTTCCACGTTCCGCTGACGTCCCCGGTGACCTCGCTGTCCGACGGATGAACGCTGATCGGGCCGATCCCTCCGGCGCCGAATGGCGACACGAAGCGCTGGGCCGTGAAGTCCTTCTCGTCGTTCGTGTAGCGCAGGCCGCCGCGCAACGTGAACGCGTCCGTGACTTCGTACTCGCCCGAGCCGAACACGGCCCAGGACGTGTTCTTCTGGTGCTGCTGCGCGAAGCCGTCCTGGACGCCGCTTGCGAGCGTGTTGTAGTCGAAGCTGTCGATCGTGATGTCTTCGTCGAAATAGTAGACGCCGGCCTGCCAGTCGAATGCGCCCCATTCGCGCGATTCCCAGCGCAGCTCCTGCGTGATCTGCTCGTGCTTCGGCAGCCCGTCCGCCGACTGGGCCGGGAACGGGATGAAGCCCGGGCCGGAAACGGGCGGCGGGCCGATGAACGCCGCGCCGTAGCCGCCGTCGATGTCGCCGCGGCTGTAGACGTCCACCGTTTCGTAGCCGGTGATCGAGTTCAGCGTCACGCGGTCGAAATCCCAGCGCAGCCGGACGCTGCCGCCGGATGAGTCGAGCTTCTGGACGTTCTTTCCGTCGGTGGACACTTGAGCAGGATCAAAGCCGCTGACGAGGTCGTTCGTGCCCGGCTCGATGATATTGGCGCGGAACATCCGGGCCGAGCCGTCGAGGCTGCGCGCATGGATGTTGATCAGCGCGCTGAACGTGTCATTGGGCTCGTAGAGGAACTGCAGCCTCCCGGCGAACTCGTTGAAGCCCTCGAAGGCGTTCCTGTTGATCACGCCGACCGGGTCGGGCCGGACATTGTCCACCCAGTTGTCGCGGTGCTGGTACAGGCCGGAGAAGCGGGCGGCCCAGTGCTCGCCGAGCGCGCCGCCGACGGCACCCTCGATGTTTGTGTTGCCGTCATCGCCGTAGCTCGCCTGGACATAGCCGCCGCCATCGCGCGAGGGGCGCACGGAGTTGAACTTGACCACGCCGGCCGGCGTGTTGCGGCCGAACAGCGTGCCCTGCGGCCCGCGGAACATCTCGACCTGATCCAGATCGAAGACCGGGAATCCCTTCAGGATCGGGTTTTCCTGGACGACGTCGTCGTAGACCAGCGATACCGGCTGCGAAGCATTCAGGTCGAAGTCGGTGTTTCCGAGGCCGCGGATGTAGAAGCGCGGAAACGCGCGGCCGAATGAGGATTCGATCAGGAGGCTCGGCAGGCGACCCGACAGGAATTTGTATGTCGTCTGCCGCCAGATCCCAGGATCGTAAGTTTTTCGCCGCCGACCGCGGTGACCGATATCGGCACCTGCTGTACGTTCTCGACGCGGCGCTGGGCGGTGACCATGACCGCTTCGAGCGTCGCGGTCGTCTGTGCCCAGGCGGCGGGCAGTGGCAATGCCATGGCGATCGCCGCGGCGAGGCCCTGGCGCGCGAGGCTGCGACGAGCGAGACGCTCGCGATCCGGTGCGTTACCCATTTTCTGAACTCCCCTCAGTACTGACGCGGACCGGGATATCCGGGCGCGGAGTTTTCGGAGGAGTGTAGCGGAGCCGCAGGGCCGTGCAAGCCGACTGCGGGGAATCGACCTACTTGATCTTCGATTCCTTGTACGGCACGTGCTTGCGCACCACCGGGTCGTACTTGCTGACCTCCATCTTCTCGGGATGCAGGCGCTTGTTCTTGGTGGTGGTGTAGAAGTGGCCGGTTCCGGCCGACGAGACGAGCTTGATCTTGTCGCGCATGGCGGTTCCTCAGACGTGGGTGCCGGCGGCCCGCAGGTCGGCGAGCACCGCATCGATGCCCCGCTTCTCGATCGTGCGCAGGCCGCGGGTGGACAGCCTGAGCGTGATCCAGCGCGACTCGCTTTCGACCCAGAAGCGCTGGGCATGCAGGTTCGGCAGGAAGCGCCGGCGCTTCTTGATGTTCGAGTGCGACACCTTGTTGCCGCTGGTCGGGCGCTTGCCGGTGACCTGACAGACTCGGGACATGACCTTACTCCGCTCGATCTGCTGCCCTTCAAAGAGCCGCGTATTAGACCAGCCGGGGGGAGGCCCGTCAAATCAGGTTTTTGCGAGTCAAATCAGGCCTTTCTCCGCGAGGGAAGTGCAGATTCCGTCGCCGATGATCAGGTGGTCGAGAAGCCGGATTTCGACCAGCGCCAGGGCGTCCCGCAGGCGGGTCGTGATGATCTCGTCGGCCTGGCTCGGCTCGGCGATGCCGGAGGGATGGTTGTGGGCAAGGATCACCGCGGTCGCGTTCCGGCCCAGCGCCTGCTTGACCACCTCGCGCGGATGGACGCTGGCGCCGTCCACCGTGCCCCGGAACAGCTCCTCGCAGTTGATCAGGCGGTGCCGGCTGTCGAGATAAAGGCAGCAGAAGACCTCGTGCTCCCGGTCGCGCAGCTTCGCGATCAGGTACTCGCGGGCGGCGCGCGGGCTTTGCAGCACGGGCCCGCTTTGCAGCCGTTCGAGGTGATGGCGGCGCACGATCTCGAGCGCAGCCTGCAATTCGGCCCAGCGCGTGGGGCCGACCCCGCGCTGGCGGCACAGCGCATTGCGCTCGGCGGAGAGCACGCTGCGCAGCGAGCCGAAATGGGCCAGCAGCGATCGCGCGACGTCGAGCGCAGACAGGCCGCGGGTGCCATGGCGCAGCCAGATCGCGAGCAGTTCCGCCTCGGTCAGCGACCCGGATCCCATCTGCAACAGCTTCTCGCGCGGCCTTTCGCCGGGCGGCCAGTCCCTGATCTGCATGATGCCTCCTGCAGGCAGTCTGCGGCGGGGCGCAGGCCGCCGCCGCGCGCAAATGTCGCTCGTTGGCGCGGATACCGGCGCGCGGGGATAATCGGCCCATGGACAAGCCACGGCCACTGCGGATCCTGCTCGGCGTGACCGGCGGGATCGCCGCCTACAAGAGTCCCGACCTGGTCCGGCGGCTGCGCGAGCGTGGCGCCGAAGTCCAGGTCGTCATGACCGCCGGCGCCAGGCGCTTCATCACCGCGCTCACCCTGCAGGCCGTCTCCGGCATGCCCGTGCGCGAGACGCTCTGGGACGAGGGCGCCGAGGCGGCAATGGGCCACATCGAGCTCGCGCGCTGGGCGGACGCGGTCGTGGTCGCGCCCGCGACGGCGGATTTCCTCGCGCGGCTCGCCCACGGTCGCGCGGACGACCTGCTCTCGACGCTGTGCCTGGCGACGACGGCGCCGCTTTACCTGGCGCCGGCCATGAACCACCAGATGTGGGCCAACCCGGCGACGGCCGCGAATGTGGCGGTTCTCAGGAACCGCGGCGCGGCAATCCTCGGTCCCGGCGAGGGCGACCAGGCCTGCGGCGAGACCGGCCCCGGGCGCATGCTCGAGCCCGCGGAGATCGCGGGACTCGTGCTGTCGCGGGTCGCCGCCGATCGCGTATTCGCGGGATTGAAGGTGGTTGTCAGCGCGGGCCCGACGCGCGAGCGCCTGGATCCCGTCCGGTTCATCAGCAATCGCAGTTCCGGGAAGATGGGCTATGCGGTGGCCGAGGCTGCCAGGGACGCAGGCGCCAGGGTCGTCCTGGTGAGCGGCCCGGTACGCATCGATCCGCCCGCGGGCGTCGAATTCGTGCAGGTCGAGAGCGCAGAGGAGATGCACGACGCCGTGCATCGGGCATTGGCGGGGGCCGATATCTACATCGGCGCCGCCGCGGTCGCCGATTACCGGGCGGCGAAGGGTCGCGACGCAGAAGATCAAGAAGTCCGCGGAAAAGCTGCAGCTCGAGCTCGTCCGGGCGCCGGACATACTGGGATCGGTCGCAGCGCGGAAGGGCGGCCGGCCATTCGTCGTCGGATTCGCGGCCGAGACCGAGAATGTCGAGGAGAATGCGCGCGCCAAGCTCGCCGACAAGCGCCTCGACATGATCGCCGCGAACCAGGTCGGCGACGGGCTCGCATTCGATCGCGACGACAATTCGCTGCTGGTGCTGTGGGCCGGCGGGCGCGAGGAAATCGCCAGATGCCCGAAGACCGAACTGGCGCGCCGTCTGGTTGCGCTGATCGGGCAGGTCCGCGGTTCGAAGAAGCGCGCCGGCGTCATCGCCGCGGTCCGCGGCTGAATACGCGCATGACGCGTTCCCGCCGGTTGCTGATCCGGGTCCTCGATCCGCGCATCGGACGCGAGATCCCGCTGCCTGCCTATGCGACCGACGGATCCGCGGGTCTCGACCTGCGCGCCTGCCTGGACGCGCCGGTGACGCTCGAGCCCGGACAGACCCATCTCGTGCCGACAGGATTTGCGATCCACCTGGAAGATCCGGGACTCGCCGCCGTGCTGTTGCCGCGTTCCGGCCTCGGTCACAAGCACGGGATCGTGCTCGGAAACCTGGTCGGGCTGATCGACTCCGATTACCAGGGCCAGGTGATGGTGTCGGTCTGGAACCGCGGCGCCCATCCGTTCACGATCTCGCCCGGCGAGCGCATCGCGCAGATGATCGTCGTCCCGGTGGTCCAGGTGGAACTCGAAGTCGTGGAGGAGTTCAGCGAGTCCGCGCGCGGCAGCGGCGGGTTCGGCAGTTCCGGCCGTTAGGGAATCAGAGATTCCCTAGTTCGGCACGACCGCCCTCAGTTCCTTGAAGCGCTTGATGTCCGCGCCGAAGGTCGCGCGGATCGATTCGCGTTCGGCGCGCTTCTTCTCGAGATTCTGCTGCTGAGTCACGATGTCGGATCCCGAGCGCTGGAGGTCGAGCCCAAGCTCCTCCGGCAGCGGCAATGCATCCGGCGCCTTGCTGCGCGGCAGGAAGCGCGCCGCCTGTTTCTCGAACTGGGAGTGCTTCGCCCGCAGGTTCGCGAGCGATTGCTCCTGGATGGTCAGCTGCGCCTCGATGAGCTCGAGGCGGCGGTCGCGCAGAACTTCGATTTCCTCGACCGACTGGTACATCTGCAACAGCACGCGATCGCGCAGCTTTTTCTGCTGCACTTCCTTCGCCGCCTTGTCGGCCGCGGCCTTGGCAATGGCCTCTTCGGGCGTCACGAGGCCCTCTTCATGGCCGATTCGAACGCCCTGGCGATTCAGGATGTCGCGGTCCTGTTCGGCGTATTCGGGCGGGATGCTGTCGCCGTAATGCACCTGGCCGTTCTTGTCGACCCAGCGGTACAGCTTCTGCTGGTTGCTGCCGGACGTCGCCGCGTCGGCCGAGCCCGCCATGAGAGCGAGCACGAGCGTGGGCAACAATACTTTCGTCGGCCAGGAAATCATCCGGGACACCTCATTCCGACGCATTCTGCCCGCTTGCGGAGGGGCCAACCGTAAATGGGTCACGCTTCGCTGTCCACACCATAGCGTGACCGGTAACTCCGGAGTCCGGCAACGTCATCGGGGCGCCCGGCGGATTCCAGGTGCTCGATGATGTCACCGAGCGTGATGATTCTAACGATCGGGATGCTGAATGCGGTCTGAACTTCCTGCACGGCGGACAGGGCGCCCTGGCCCCGTTCCTGGCGATCCAGCGCCAGCACCACGCCCGCGGGGGTCGCGCCGGCGGCGTGGATGATGTCGATGGACTCGCGGATGGCGGTGCCCGCGGTGATGACGTCGTCGACGATCAGCACGCGCCCGGCGAGCGGGGCGCCGATCAGGCTGCCGCCTTCGCCGTGCGACTTGGCCTCCTTGCGGTTGAAGGCGACAGGCACGCTGCGGCCATGGCGGTTGCTGAGCGCAATCGCCGTCGCCGTCGCAAGCGGGATGCCCTTGTATGCCGGACCGAACAGCATGTCGAAGCCGAGGCCGGAATCGACGATCGCCTGGGCATAACTGGCGCCCAGCGAACTGAGCGCGGCGCCATCGCTGATCAGGCCCGCATTGAAGAAATACGGGCTCACCCGGCCCGATTTCAGCGTGAACTGGCCGAATCGCAGCACCTGCCGCGCGATGACCAGCTCGATGAATTCCTTCTGGTGGGGCCGCATGCACCCTTCTCGTGCCAGTGCGTATCATGTCGCATCGGCCGCGGAGCCAGCATGCGCATCCTCACGCTCAACTGCAACGGCATCCGCTCCGCGGCCCGCAAGGGCTTGTTCGACTGGCTGCCCTCGCAATCGCCCGATGTCGTCTGCCTGCAGGAGACCAAGGCACAGGTGCACCAGCTCGAGGACGCCAGCTTCCGTCCGGACGGGTATCACTGTTACTACTTCGACGCCGAACGGAAAGGCTACAGCGGCGTCGCCGCGTACTCGAAGGTCAAGCCCGACCGGGTCGTGCGCGGTTTCGGCGTTCCTGAGTTCGACGGTGAAGGACGGTACCTGGAACTGCAATTCGGTTCGCTGTCGGTCGTGTCGCTGTACCTGCCGTCGGGCTCGTCGGGTCCGGAGCGCCAGGCTTCGAAATTCCGATTCCTCGACGTGTTTCTTCCGCACCTGAAGGGTCTCGGGCGCCGCAAACGGCAGTACGTGCTGTGCGGCGACTTCAATATTGCGCATCAGCCCATCGACCTGAAGAACTGGCGCTCGAACCAGAAGAATTCCGGATTCCTGCCGGAGGAACGTGCCTGGCTTGACCGCCTGTTCGGCGAACTCGGCTGGGTGGACGCGTTTCGCGAAGTGGACGCCAGGCCCGAGCAGTACACCTGGTGGTCGAATCGCGGCCAGGCGCGCGCCAAGAATGTCGGCTGGCGGATCGACTACCAGGTCGTGAGCCGTTCGCTGGCCGGCCGCGCGCGGGCCGCGTCGATCTACAGGGATGCGTGGTTCTCCGATCACGCGCCGCTGACGATGGATTACGAGCTTTGACCGCCACGCAAGCCGCGCCGCGCCGCAACTGGTCGGAGGCCCTGCGCGTCTACGGCCAGCGGCCCGTGCTGTCGATGCTGTTCCTCGGTTTCTCGGCGGGGCTGCCGTTCTATCTCGTCTTCCAGACGCTGTCGGCCTGGCTGCGCCAGGACGGCATCGAACGGGCGACCATCGGCATGCTGGCCTGGGTCGGTCTGGTTTATACGATCAAGTTCCTGTGGTCGCCGATCGTGGATCGGCTGAAGCTGCCGGTGCTGTTCAGATTGCTCGGCAGGCGCCGCAGCTGGATGCTGGTCGCACAGGCCGGCATCGGCCTCGGACTGTTGAATCTCGCCGGCAGCGATCCGCAGGCGGGCGTGACGCAGATTGCCATCGGCGCCCTGTTCCTCGCGTTCTGTTCGGCGACCCAGGACATCTCGATCGACGCCTGGCGCATCGAATCGGCGCCGGTGGACCTGCAGGGCGCGATGGCCGCGGCCTACCAGCTCGGCTACCGGGCGGCATTGATCACGGGCGGGGCCGGCGCGCTCGGCATTGCGCAGGGTTACGGCTGGGCGACGAGCTACTCGGTGATGGCGCTGCTTGCGGGCGTGGGCATCGTCACGACGCTGCTGGTGCGGGAACCCGATGTCGCGGCGTCGCGCGAGTCGGCCGTGCGCGAGGCACGAGTCGTCGACTGGCTGGAGCGCAAGGCGCACTGGCCCGCATCACTGCGCGAGTTCGGCGCGACATTCATCGGCGCGGTCATCTGCCCGCTCACGGATTTCTTCTCCCGTTACGGCATGCGCCTCGCGGTCGTCACGCTGCTGCTGGTCGGCTCGTACCGGCTGACCGAGTTCACGATGGGTTCGATGGCGAACCCGTTCTACATCGATCATGGCTATACGCTCGCCCAGATCGCGACGATCGTGAAAGTCATCGGACTGCCGGTCTCGATGGTGGGTGTGATCGTCGGCGGCATCGTCATCGCGAAGTCGGGACTGCGCTTCGCGCTGTTTCTCGGCAGCGGACTGGTGCTGCTGTCGAACCTCGGCTTCGCACTGCTTGCGACGACCGGATCGCCGACTCTGGTCGGCCTCGGACTGGTCAACAGCCTGGACAGCCTGGCGCAAGGGGTGCACGGCACGGCGCTGATCGCCTTCCTGTCGAGCCTGACGAGCGCCAGATACACGGCGACGCAGTACGCGCTCTTCTCGTCGCTCTATGCGCTTCCCGGCAAGCTGCTGGAGGGCACGTCTGGCTTCGTCGTGGACGCGATCGACTATCCCGCATTCTTCACGTACACGGCGGCGCTCAGCGTGCCCGGGCTCCTGATCCTGCTCTGGCTGACCCGCCACAGCCTCCTGAACGCGCGTGGCACGATTTCAGTGCGGGATGACCAGGTGGCGCCCAATGACCGATGAGCTGGTGAAATTCTTCGTACTGTTCTTCGTGGTCGTCGAGCCGATCTCGCTCGTGCCGCTGTTCGCGGGATTGACCGAGGGCGCGGACGGGAACTTCCGCCGGCGCATGGCGCTGAAGGCCGTCCTTGTTTCGGGAGTCGTGCTGCTGCTGTTCGCGCTGGGCGGCGCCTGGTTCCTGCGCACGATGAGCATCAGCCTCGACGCCTTCCGCATCGCAGGCGGCATCATGCTGTTCCTGATCGCGCTCGAGATGGTGTTCGCACGCGAGTCGGGCACGCGCGTGACCTCCGAGGAGAAGAACGAGAGCAGGAAGCGCGCGGACATCTCCGTGTTTCCGCTGGCGTTCCCGTTCATCGCCGGACCCGGAGCGATCGCGATCGTGCTGCTGACCTTCGGCGCGTCGCGGGACGACGTGCCGCTCTCGTTCGGGCTGTTCGGCGTGGTCGTGCTGGTGCTCGCGATCACCTACATGCTGATGCGGCTGACGCCGCTCGTCATGAAGGCCATGGGCGTCACTGGTGCCAATGTGGTCAATCGTCTGTCGGGCGTCGTGCTCGCGGCGCTGGCCGTGCAGTTCATCATCGACGGTGCGACCGCCGCTTTCGGCTGAATCCAGGGGCATACACTTTTCCTTCGTTTGCGGCGTAATATCCACAGGTTTCCATAGCGCCACATCGAGATCGGGCATTCATGCGGATCAATTCAAGCATGCGCCAGCGCCAAACCATGGCCGGAATCCTGATGCTGTTGCTGGGACTGGCAGCGCGGCAGAGCCTGGCTGACGGGCGCATCGTCGGTGAATCACCCGACGGACTCCCGCAACGCCTGGTGCTCGCCCTCGACGGCATTCCGTATGAGGTGTTCGCCGGGCTGCAGAAGCAGGGGCATTTCATCGGCTTCCACCCGGCGGCGCGAATGGTCTCGACCTTCCCGTCGCTGTCGGATGTTTCCTTCGCGGCGATCGGCGGCACGGAGCCACCCCAGGGCTATCAGCAGATGCGCTTCGACGCTGCGCAGAACAAGGTCGTGGGCAACACGCTCGGTTCGCTCTCGAGCCAGGCGCATCCGGACATCGGGGAGGATTCCAGGGACTACTCGAGCCTGCACCGCATCATCGGCTACCTGGCGCCCTATCACGTGGCGCTGAGCGAAATGCGCGAAATCGGCCGTGAAGTCCTCGGCAGCCGCAAGGAGACATTCGTCGCGTACCTCGAGACCAGCGATGCCGTGCTGCATGTCGAGGGCCGGCCGGGAGCCGAGAAGTTCCTGCTGCGGCTGGATGAATACCTGCGCGACCTGCAAGCCAGGGTACGCGAGCGGACGGGACGCGGATTGTTCATCGATATCGTGTCCGACCATGGCTCGACGATGGTCAAGGGCAGGATCGTTCCGGTGGAGCGGGTGCTCCGGCATTGCGGCTTCCAGCGCCGCGACCGCATCGTCGATCCGTACGATGTCGCATATTCGCTCGCCGGCATCATCGGCTCGCTCGCCATCACGACTTCCAGCGAGCACGCCGAGGAAGCTGCGCGTTGCCTTGCGGCGGCAGAGGGCGTGGATCTCGTTGCGATCGATCGCGGCGATGCGATCGGCATCCTCGCCTCCGAAGGCGAGGCGGAGGTGCGCCTGGCGGGCGCCGTGCCTGAGACGTACGGCTATCGGGCGCTGCGCGGCGATCCGCTCGGGCTGATGCAAGGGACGACGCGCCGTCGAGCGCACGTTCGACGAGTCCTCGCTATTCAGGCAGACCCTCGATGCGCCGCGGCCGGACCCATTGCGCCGACTGTGGTGGGCGTTTCACGGCGACGTAAAGGAGCCGAGCACCATGCTCGTTTCATTTGCCGACGGCCATGAAGCCGGCAATACGCAAGTGCGCGCCTTCGCGGGGCTGCGCGGCCGCGTCGGCACTCATGGGTCGATGACAAGACTGGCATCGCTCGGCGTGATCGCTTCGAACTGGCGGAATCTCGAGGACGTCGATTCGCGTGGTGCGAACGAGGCGCTGTTCGGAGCCCGGACCGTCATGGCGATGCGCCAGACACTGAACCAACAGACGGCCCGGGCCGATCCCCCGGTGATCAGCGCCCCGGGAGCGGCGTCAGGCCCGTCGGCGATATTCGAGGTCGAAGACGTCGTGGCCGAGGCGGCGACCACGTCGCTCGAATCGCGTCGGCCCGCGGGCGGCGGGATCCTCGATCCAGCGCCCGCCGGTGGCGGCGTTGGCGAGGCGCGGCTCGGCATCCAGGACTTCGAGCATCTGCAACGCGTAGGGCTCCCAGTCCGTGGCGAGATGGAATGTGCCGCCGGGTTTCAGCCGGTCCGCGACAAGAGCTGCGAATGACGGCTGGACGATGCGCCGCTTGTGGTGGCGCTTCTTCGGCCAGGGATCCGGGAAGTACAGCAACACCTCGTCGAGCGAAGCAGCCGCCAGCTGGCGGTCAAGGACCTCGACCGCATCGTGCGCGATCAGTCGGACGTTGGTGATGCCGCCGGCGTCCACTGCCAGGAGGCAGTGGCCGACGCCGGGCGGGTGCACTTCGACGCCGAGGAAATCCGTGTCGGGCCGCATGCGGGCGAGTTCGACGAGCGTCGCGCCATCCCCGAATCCGATTTCAAGCACGCGCGGCCGGTAGCGGCCGAAAACCGCGTCCAGGTCGAGCAGGGCGGGAGTGAACGGCAGTCCCCATCGGGGCATCAGTTCGTCGAGCGCGCGCTTCTGCGCGCGCGTGATCCGTCCGCCGCGAAGAACGTAACTCCTGACAGGCTGCCGCCTGGGATCGCCATCCGGGGCGCCGCCGGTCATGCGCGCGTCGCGATCAGGTCCGCCGTCAGCTCCGCGACACTGCGGCAGCCATTCAGCGCGAGCGTCCTGTCGAACTCGTCGGCAAGGATCTCGATCGCCCGCGTCACTCCCGCGGCGCCACCGGCGGCCAGTCCGTAGACGGGAGCGCGGCCCAGCAGCACGCCCTCGGCGCCGAGCGCGATCGCTTTCGCGATGTCGCTGCCGCGGCGCACGCCGCCGTCGATCAGGATGGAAATTCGTCCGCCGACTGCGCGGACGACTTCCGGCAGCGCCTCGATGCCGCTGATTGCACTGTCGAGCTGCCGGCCGCCGTGATTCGACAGCACGACGCCGTCGACTCCCATCGATGCGGCATGCTCCGCGTCATCGGCGCGCAGCAGTCCCTTCAGCAGCAGCTTGCGCGGCCAGAGGTCGCGGAAGCGCTTCAGGTCGTCCCAGCGGAACGACGGATCGAACATCCCGTGGCCGACGAAATTGTTGACGTCCTGGCCGGGCGGCAGCTCGCGCTCGACATTGACGAATCGCGGCCGGTGGGTCGCGATTGTCGCGATCCAGCGCGGGTGCATCAGCATGTCGAGCTTTGTCGCCAGCGTGAACTGCTGCTTCGGAAGAAGGCCTGTACGCAAATCACTCTCGCGCTTGCCGGCGACGGGAAAATCGCTGGTGAGCACCAGCCCCTCGAACCCGGCGTCCAGCGCGCGGCGGATCAGCGCGTCGGTGATGCGCCGCTCCGAAAACACGTAGGCCTGCAGCCACAGCCGGCCCGGGGCCTCGCGCGCGACATCCTCGACGAAGCTCATCGAGACCGTGGACATCGCGAATGGCACGCCGGCGCGCGACGCCGCGCGCGCGAGTTCCATGTCGCCGTCGCGCCAGGAGAGGCCGTTCAATCCGGTCGGGCCGACGACGAACGGCAGCGCCGAGCGCTTGCCGAGCAATTGAGTCGAGGAATCCCGCTTCGAGACGTCCACCAGCGTGCGCGGGCGGAAATGCAGCCTCGCGAAGGCTTCACGGTTCCCGTCGAGCGTGATCTCATCCTCCGCGCCGCTGTCCACATACGTGAACACGAAGCGCGGGAGTTTCCGGCGCGCGATCCCGCGCAGGTCCTCGATATTGATGGCGTCGCGGTAATCCATTCAGGCCTTCTGGCCGGCGATCCGGCCCGTCAGCATGCAGCCGCCGAGGAAGGTCCCCTCGAGGCTGCGCTTGCCATTCATTCCGCCGCCGCCGAATCCCGCAGCCTCGCCGATCGCGAACAGGCCCTCGATCGGCCGGCCCGCACGATCGAGCGCACGGCAATCGAGATCGGTCTGGATGCCGCCCATGCTCTTGCGGCTGATCACGTATTCGCGGATCGCCATCAGCGGCCGCGCGCGCGGGTCCAGGATCTTCTGGAACCTGCAGGTTCGCAAGCGATCCCCCGGCCAGCGGCGCGCGAAGCCGATGCGGCGCAACTGCTCGTCATTGTGGAAGCGCGGCCCGCGCTCGATGGCGGCATCGTAGCGCGTGGCCGCGGCCTCGACCGCCGCGAGGTCCACGACGTCGCCTCCATTCAGGGCATTCATGCGTTCGACGAGCTCCGGCAGCGTATCGGCGAGCACGATGTCCTCGCTGTTGCGCGTCAGCTCCTCGTAGAGCCAGCGATTGCCGAACAGGATGTCCCGGGCGACCGCAAGCCGCCGCCGCTCCCTGAACGCAGGATTGAATTCCGCTCCCGATACGCCGAGTTCCTTCAGCGCGATCTTCCGGTTCAGGAGCTGCCAGCTGTAGCCACCGGGCTGGCGGCAGACCTGCGCCACGAGTTCGTGCGTGTCGTAGCCGGTCACGAGCGGCATCGGGCCGATGCGCTCGCCGCGCGCATTGAGCCAGAGTGCGGATTTCGGCGGCACCAGCGACAGCCCGTGGCCGGGCTTGCGGGGCCGCCAGTGACGGATGCCCGCGGCGTAGTTCCATTGCCAGTCCAGGTGCGTGACCCTGGCTCCGACGGCGGCCGCGGCCACGTGCATCGTTCCATCCGCGAACTTGTGCGATCCGTTCAGGATCACGGCCGGCGGGTCGCCCCAGTCGGCATGCCAGTTCTGGCGCACGCGCTCGAGATCGCCGTTGATGCCGCCCGCGGCAATGACGACCGATTCGGCCGCGACCTCGAACGGCTTTCCATCCGGCTCGACCGCGCCGTTCAGTCCGGTGATGCGACCGCCACTCGTCACGAGCGAATCGACGCGGTGGCCGTAATGGAGTTCGAGCAGTTCCCGGCGCGGATGGCCAAGCAGGCGGGCCGCGAGCGTCCCGATCAAGCGCCTGGCCGGTTCCCCAGACGAAATGGAAACGAGGAACGGAATTACCCGGCTGGTACAGTCCGCGCTCGACCCACATCGGCATCGGCATGAACTCGACGCCGAGTTCCGTCAGCCACGCATAGACGTCGGGAATGCAGCGTTCGACATAAGCCTTTGCCCAGGCTCGCGGCCAGTGGTGCTCGGGTCCCAGTTCGCCCCAGGCGAGCCAGTCCTGCAATCCCAGCTCGACGCTGTCGCGGATCCGGTAGCGTTTCTGCAACGGAGTACCGGCGAACCACAGGCCGCCGAAGGATTCCCTGCCGAGGCCGCCGAGGTTCTCCTCGGTGTCGCGGTCGATCAGGAGCACGCGCCGGCCGCGGTCGAGGGCCTCGAGCGCGGCGGCGATGCCTGCGATTCCGGCGCCGGCGATCACAACGTCGGTGGCATGGCGGACGGGCGGCATGCCCATGAATGTACACGCGCGCGAGTGCCAAGGTATATTGCCGTTCGCGGCCGGCCCCCAGGCTCCGCAAGTGAGCGCCGCAACAGGCGAACAGACTCGAGGTCGGTCCAACGGAGGCGATATGAAGACGAATCCAGGCGTGATGCGTGCCGTCGCGGCATTGCTGTGCGGACTTTTCGTGGTCGCCAGCGCCCAGGCGGGCATCCTCTCGACGAAGAAGGGCAAGGGCGGCTCGGAAGTGCAGGGCGCCGCGGGCACCCAGGGCGCGCAGGGCGAGGCATCGGACCTCGAGAAATGCGACAAGCCGATGGGGGCAGTCGCCGTCGTCGAGCCGCAGGACTACGTCATGGCGGCGCTGTCGCGCTACAACCTGCAGTCGCCGGTCAGCCTGATCCGCATGATGATCCAGCAGTCGAACTGCTTCATCGTCGTCGAGCGCGGCCAGGGCCTGCAGAACATGATGCAGGAGCGCGATCTCGCTGCCGGCGGCCAGGCGCGCGCCAATTCGAATATCGGCGGCGGCCAGATGGTCGCGGCAGATTTCATCCTGACGCCCACGGTCGTCTTCTCCGAGAGCAACGCCGGTGGCATTGGCGGGGCGCTGGGTGGCCTGTTCGGCGGGAAAGCCGGGGCGATCGGCGCGATCGCGGGCGGCCTGAAGTTCAAGGAAGCGCAGACCAGCATGCTGGTCGCGGACGCGCGCTCGGGCGTGCAGGTCGCGGCGGCCGAGGGCAGCTCCAAGAAGGCCGATCTCGCGCTGGGTGCGGCGGTGTTCGGCGGCGGTAACGCGGGCGGCATCGGCGGTTACGGCAATACCAACGAGGGCAAGATCGTCGCCGCGAGCTTCGCCGACAACTACAACAACATCGTGCGCGTTATCAAGAACGACCCGAACCTGCAGCGCAACGTCGGCACGCTCGCCCAGGAAGCGGCGGCAGGCGGTTCGACGAAGGCCGGCGCCGTCTACAACGAGGGCGACGTCGTAATGCCGAAGATCGCGGGCGTGAAGCTGATGGGCAGCGCCGGCGAGGCGGGCAAGACGGTCGCCACGCTCGAGAAGGGCGACGAGCTGATCTACATGGGCGAGGAACAGAACGGCTACCTGAAAGTCGAGTCCGGCAAGGGCAGCGGCTGGGTCAAGAAGATCCTGGTCGCCAAGTAACCGTCCGCATCCGGAATCCCGGCGCGGCGCGATGGCGCGCCGTCGCCGTGCCTACAAACCTGCGGCGCGGGTGTAGTTCAATGGTAGAACTGCAGCTTCCCAAGCTGCTAACGTGGGTTCGATTCCCATCACCCGCTCCAGTCCCTCAGGACACGCGCGCAGGAAATCGCGCCATCAGTGCGTCGCTGCGCCGCGCTGCCATTGATAGTGGTAATAGACGACGGGTATCACCAGCAGCGTCAGCACGGTCGAAACGAAAAGGCCGAAGATCAACGACACGGCCAGGCCGCCGAAGATCGGATCGTCGAGGATGAAGAATCCGCCCATCATCGCGGCGACGGCCGTGAGGGCGATTGGCCTCGCGCGCACTGCCGCCGCGGAGATCGTCGCCTCCTGAAGCGGCTTGCCGGCGCGCACTTCCTGCTGGATGAAGTCCACCAGCAGGATGGAGTTGCGGACGATGATTCCCGCGAGCGCGATCATGCCGATCATCGAGGGCGCGGTGAACTGCTGACCCAGCAGTGCGTGGCCCGGCATGATGCCGATGATCGTGAGCGGGATCGGCGCCATGATGATCAGCGGCACGCTGTACGAGCGGAACTGCGCCACGACCAGCAGATAGATCAGCACCAGGCCGACGGCGTATGCGGCGCCCATGTCGCGAAAAGTCTCGTAGGTCACCTGCCACTCGCCGTTCCACTTGAGACTCCACTCATAGGGATTGGCCGGCTGCCGCGTCAGGTACTGCCGGATCGGCTCGCCATCGATGGGCGTTTCCGCCAGTTTGCCGCCGATGGCGCGCAGGCCGTAAATCGGGCTGTCGGTGCTGCCGGCGACGTCACCGGTAACATAGACCACGGGCAGCAGATCCTTGTGATAGATCGTCTGCTCACGCACGCTCCTGCGAATGACCGCGATCTCGGACAGCGGCACCAGCGCACCGCTCGCCGAGCGCAGGCGCAATGACTGCAGCGCATCCACGGACGCCTTGTCCCCGGGGGAGAGCTCGACGCGCACCGGGACCGGAAATTTCGCGTGCTCGTCGTGGAGATAGGACATGTCCTCGCCACCAAGGGCGGTCGTCACGGCTGCGGCCACGGACTGCTGCGATACGCCCAGGCGCGCGGCTCGCGCGCGATCCACCGCGACGATCAGCTTTTCCTGCGGCGACTCGCCGGTGTCGTCCACGTCGACCACGTCCGGCGCCTGCTCGAAGGCCTGCCGTACGACCTGCGCGACCTGCAGCTGGCGCACATAGTCGAGACCGTAGATCTCGGCTACGAGCGGCGACAGCACCGGCGGGCCGGGCGGCACCTCGACGATTTTCACGTTGGCGCCGAGGCGCCTGCCGATCTCCTGCAGCGGCTTGCGTACGGATGTGGCGATCTCGTGCGACTTTCGCTCGCGCAGGTGCTTGTCGAGAAGGTTTACCTGGATGTCGCCCTGGTGCGCAGCGCGCCGCAGGTAGTACTGGCGCACGAGGCCATTGAAATTGATCGGAGCGGAAGTGCCGGCGTAGATCTGGTAGTCGGTGACTTCCGGGACGGTGGAGATGGAATCCGCGAGCGCCTGAAGCGCACGCTGGGTATCCTCCACCGGCGTGCCCTCCGGCATGTCCACCAGCACCTGGAACTCGCTCTTGTTGTCGAATGGCAGCATCTTCAGGATCACTGCGCGGAAGGCGACCAGCGCGAGCGACAGCACGATCAGGCCGAGCAGCACCTGGAGCAGCCGCCAGCGATTGCGGCGGCCCGAGTCCTGGCGCAGGAAGGGCGTCATGATCCGCGTGAAGAAACGCTGCAACGCGCCGTCGCGGCCGTCGGCATGCGCGTGCGCCGCTGCCGCGTTCAGGAACAGCCGGCGATACAGCCAGGGTGTGAAGACGAAGGCGACCGCCAGCGAGATCAGCATGCCGGTGGAAGCGTTGATCGGGATCGGTCGCATGTAGGGACCCATCAGGCCGGTGACGAAGGCCATGGGCAGCAGGGCCGCGATCACGGTGAACGTCGCCAGGATGGTCGGACCGCCGACTTCGTCCACCGCCGCGGGAATCGCCTCGGTGAGTTTCCGGCCCCCGAGCTGCATGTGGCGGTGGATGTTCTCGACCACCACGATTGCGTCGTCCACCAGGATCCCGATGGAGAAGATCAGCGCGAACAGCGACACGCGGTTGAGGGTGAAGCCCCAGGCCCAGGATGCAAACAACGTGACGGCGAGCGTGACGATGACGGCGGCGCCGACCACGAGCGCCTCGCGCCGGCCCAGCGTGAAAAGGACCAGCACGACAACCGAGGCCGTGGCGAAGATCAGTTTCTTGATCAGCGTCTGCGCCTTGTCCTGCGCCGTGACTCCGTAATTGCGCGTAATGGTTGCCTGCACGCCGTCCGGGAAGTGGATACCGCGCATCTGCTCGAAGCGCTCGATTACCGCAGCCGCCACGTCGACGGCGTTTTCGCCCGGCTTCTTGGATACTGCGATCGTGACTGCCGGGTGGAGGCCGGAAGTGGCGCTCCCCCTGGTTGCCGCAGCGGGACCTGCACCGAAGCTGACGAAGCGCTCGGGCTGGTCCGATTCTTCGGAAACCGTGGCCACGTCCCGCAGGAATACCGGCGCACTGTCCCTGACGCCGATCACCAGGTCGGCGACTTCCTCGGGCGTCATCAGAAAAGTGCCGGCCTGCACCAGCACCTCGCGGTCACGGTCCACGCTGCGTCCGGCGTCTGCGGAGGCATTGGCAGAGGACAGCGCGCGTCGCACATCGTCCAGTGCCAGTCCATACCCGGCCAGCCGCTGCGGGTCGAATACGACGTGCACGACGCGGTCGGGTCCGCCGAGGGTGTCGATGTCGCGCGTACCGGGCACGCGCTGGAGTTCCGTCTCCATCGTGTGCGCAATGCGCAGCAGATCCGCCGCCGTCACGTCCGGGTCTTCGCTCCAAAGCGTCCCTGCAACGATGGGCACGTCATCGATGCCCTTGGGCTTGATCAGCGGCTGGCCGACGCCCGCATTCGTCGGCAGCCAGTCCTGGTTCGAATAGAAGGCGTTGTAGAGACGGACGATGGCGTCGGTGCGCGGCTCGCCGACTTCGAAGCGCACGGTCAGCGAGGCCATGCCCGGCGTCGAGGCCGAGTACACATGCTCCACACCCTCGATTTCCGAGACGATCTGCTCGGCTGGCGTGGTCACCAGCGATTCCACTTCCCGCGCCGAAGCGCCGGGATACGGGATGAAGACGTTGGCGAACGTGACGTTGATCTGGGGTTCTTCCTCGCGTGCCGTCACCAACACCGCGAACAGGCCCAGCAGCAGGCCGGCGAACGCCAGCAGCGGGGTGATCTCGGTGTCGAGAAAGGCGCGGGCGACGCGGCCGGAGATGCCCAGCCGCGGTTGTCGGGACCGCTCATTCGCGATCCGCGGCTGGCGCCGGGGGCTGCTGCTTGTAGGCGATTCCCGCGGCGATGGGATCGGTTGCGACGTGCTCGCCGGCGACCAGCCCGGCCAGCACGGGAACCCGGCCGTCGGCGGCCGCCGTGCCGACGCGCAGGTAACGCAACCCGATGCGGCCGCCTGGGATCCACGACATAGACACCCGTCACTTCGCCCCGGCGCACGAGCGACGCGGACGGGATCAACACGCGCTCTTCCTCGCCGCTGACGAAAGCGACCTTCACCAGCGTTCCCGGAAATACGCCGTGCTCGCCTTGCGGCAGGGTGACGAGCACGCGGAAAGTGTGCGTGGACGGATCGGCGCTCGGCGGGATGCGCAACTCCGCCGCGCGACCGAATTGCCGTCCGGCAGGATCACGCGCGCCTTGCGGTGCTTGCGCAGGGGGCCGATATGCTGCTGCGGAATCTCGACGACCGCCCGCAGGTGCTCCAGCGACAAGGCCGGTCATCAGCTGCCTGCCGGGGGCCACGGTTTCGCCGAGCTGCACATGGCGCGCAACGACGATCCCGGCGTACGGTGCGCGGATCACCGTGTACCCGAGGCTTTCGCGCGCTTCCGCGAGACCTGCCTGGGCGGCGGCGGCGCGCGCTCGTGCCGCATCCAGGTCCGCGGCGGCCTTGTCCAACTGCGCCTTGGCCACGAGCTTCTTCTCGTAAATGTCCCTGGTGCGGTCGAAGGCAAGTTGCGCCTCGGAGAGGCGGGCCTTTGCTTCCGCGAGAGTCGCTTCCGCACCGCCGCTTCGCGCGCGCTGCTCGGTGGTCGTGATGCGCACAATCACCGCATCCTTCTCGACGTAGTCGCCGACGTCGAAAGGCAGTTCCACGACGCGGCCCGTGGTCTGCGCGGAAACCGTGGACTGGTTGATCGCCTCGACGGCGCCGTCGAATGCGGTTTCGCGCGGCACGCGCGAGACCTCGACTACCTGGCTTGCGAGACGTGCCGCTGCAGCATTCTGGTTCCGTGCCAGGCGACGGCGGCGCATCCGAACATGCGGAAATCAGGGTCGTTGCCAGCAGCAGGCAAGAGGCGCGGAGCACAGTCATGGCAGCCTCGCAATCACCGGGTTGAGCGAACGATCATCCACCCCGGTCCGCGCGGTCGAAGGCCGCGCCCGGACCTGACACCCAGTTTCTCCAGGATCATTGCCAGCGGGCAGAAGCCGGTGAATGAAGCCTGCAGCATGTTGGCGCCGACGAAAGCCGTAAACCACAGCCAGTGGACGCTGTGGACCTGCGACAGCGCCAGCGACACCAGCACGAACGTGCCGGCGAGCCGGAACACCCACTGGTCGATCGTGGCGGCGGATGAGGGAGTGATGATTGCGGTCTGCGTGGTCATGGAGAGCTCCTTCGCCTGGGGCGAGTGGCGCGGCAGAAATGTCCGTGAAGTACATGGATGATGTCCAGGGCAGGGCCGGGGCGCACCGAGTAGTAAATGATCTGCGACTCGCGCCGCGTCTGAACCAGGCCGTCCGCGCGCAGCACCGCCAGGTGCTGCGACAGGGCGGATTGCGACAGGGGGATGCGCTCATTGAGCGCGCTGACGGACTGCTCGCCTTCCCCCAGCACGCACAGGATCTGCAGGCGCTTCGGGTTCGCGAGGGCCTTCAGCAGATCGGCGGCCGAGTCGGCGTGCCGGCCCATCTCGCGGGCGTCCGGCAGGGCGGTCTTCAATGCGGCATGGCATGTCGAAATATTCACTCTTGCTAAATAAGACATAGCTAATATAATGGCAACCGGCATGCGATGGCAAGCGCCGCCGCGCGGCGGCTGCAGGAGACGCGAATGGCGAACATCGTGGTGATGGGATGCGGGAATCAGCGGCATGCCCGCCGCCTACGACCTCAGGAAGCGGCTCGGCAAGGCGCATGAAGTCACGTTGATCGGCACGTCCGAGCATTTCCAGTTCACACCCAGCAATCCCTGGGTCGCGGTCAGCTGGCGCAAGCCGGACGAAGTGGTCGTGGCAATCCGGCCCAACGTCGAGAAGAAGGGGATCCGCTACCACTCGCAGCCGGTCACGATTCTAGAACCGAAAGCCAACCGCGTAACGCTCGCCGACGGCCAGTCGCTTGCTTATGACTACCTGGTGATCGCCACCGGTCCCAGGCTCGCCTTCGAGGAAATCCCCGGACTGGGGCCGGAAGGCCATTCACACAGCGTGTGCACCACTCCGCATGCCGAGCGCGCGGCCCGCGCGTACGAGGAATTCCTGAAGAATCCCGGTCCGGTCGTGATCGGCGCCGTGCAAGGCGCGAGCTGCTTCGGGCCAGCCTACGAATTCGCGATGATCCTCGACGCCGACCTGCGCAAGCGGAAGCTGCGCGATCGGGTGCCGATGACCTTTGTCACGAGTGAGCCATACATCGGGCACCTGGGTCTCGGCGGCGTCGGCGACTCCAAGGGCCTGCTCGAATCCGAACTGCGCCAGCGGCACATCAAGTGGATCACCAACGCGAAGGTCCTTGAGGCCGCCGCCGGTGCGGTGAAGGTGGCCGAGCACAATGACCGGGGCGAGGTGGTGAAGGAGCATGAGTTGGCGTCTCGTTTCACCATGTTCATTCCCGCCTTCAAGGGCGTCGACTCCGTTGCCGCCGTCAAGGAATTGTGCAATCCGCGAGGCTTTGTCGTCATCGACGAGTACCAGCGCAATCCGAAATACAGGAACATCTATTCGGCCGGTGTCTGCGTGGCCATTCCGCCGGTGGAAGCGACGCCGGTGCCCACCGGCGCCCCCAAGACCGGCTACATGATCGAGTCGATGATCACGGCTATCGTGCATAACATCGAGGACTCGATTGCAGGCAAGGAGCCGACGCACAAGGCGACCTGGAATGCGATCTGTCTCGCCGACCTGGGCGACGACGGCGTGGCGTTCGTCGCGCTGCCGCAGATCCCGCCCCGCAACGTCACCTGGGCAAAGCAGGGCAAATGGGTGCATCTGGCCAAGGTCGCCTACGAGAAGTACTTCCTGCGCAAGATGAGGACCGGCAACACCGAACCGGTGTACGAAAAATACGTGCTCAAGATGCTCGGCATCGTGCGGCTGAAGGAAATGCATTGATGGCGGCGCCGGCGGCCGCGATCCGCAGTTGCTCCCGTTGCGGCGTCAGGAACCGCGTGCCGCTCAGGCACCTGGCCGACTCGGGCCGCTGCGGCGGCTGCAAGCAGGAGCTGCCGCCGCTCGCGGAACCGATCGACGCGGATGCGCGCCTTTTCCTCGACATCACGCGCGAAACCGGGGTTCCCGTGCTGGTGGATTTCTGGGCGCCCTGGTGCGGGCCCTGCAGGATGGCCGCGCCGGAAGTGGCAAAAGCTGCCGCCAACCTTGCCGGGAAGGCCATCGTGCTCAAGGTCAACACCGAGGAGAATCCTGCGCTTGCCGGCCAGTACCGCGTGACCAGCATCCCGAACTTTGCGTTGTTCCGGGAAGGGAAGTTGTGCCGGCAGCAACCGGGCCTGCTGGGACACCGGCAGCTGGAGCAACTCGCGCTCGGCGACGCGTGAATCCGTCACTGGCGGCTGGAATACCGCGCTAATATCCCCGGTAAATGGCAGATAGACGCGATTCAATCGTCGAGGCCGCGCGCGAGGCCGCCAGGCAGGCACACGCGCCGTATTCCGGCATCCACGTCGGGGCGGCGGTTCGGGCCGCGAGCGGCGCCGTCTATCGCGGCACCAACGTCGAGAACGCGGCCTATCCGCTCGGCAATTGCGCGGAAACCAGCGCGATCGCCGCCGGCGTCCAGGCCGAAGGCGCCGCATTCCGAATCGCCGAGTTGGCGGTCTGGGCTACGGACCGCGACGGCGCCATGATCGCGGCCTCGCCCTGCGGCGGCTGCCGGCAGCGCATCAGGGAACTCGCTTCGGGCGATTCCACGGCGATTCATTTCCCGTGGCAGGCGGGCGAGATTCGCACGGTGACAATCGTCGAACTGCTGCCGTTCGCATTCTCCCTGCCGTCGAACAAGCCGCAGCGATGAACGCCGCCGACCGTGCGATCGCGGCACGCATTCTGGCGGCGCTCGACCTCACGAGCCTCGGCGAGGACGACACGCCAGAGGCGATCGTGAAACTGTGTGCCGCCGCAACCGGCGGCGACCATCCCGCGGCGCTCTGCATCTATCCGGAGCACATCACTACGGCGAAGAGAACGCTTGCCGCGGCGCAGGCAGACGACGTGGCCGTCGCGACGGTCGTGAATTTTCCGGATGGCGGCAACGACATTGCCAGGGTATTGCGCGAAACGCGGCGCGCGCTCGCGGCAGGCGCGGACGAGATCGACGTCGTGTACCCGTGGCGCGCGCATCTCGGCGGCGACCGCGAAGGCGGTGCGCTGATGCTGCGGGAATGCCGCGAGCTCTGCGGGAAAAGGATCCTGAAGGCGATACTGGAGACGGGTGAACTCGGCGATACGTTGCGGGTTCGCGAGCTTTCGCTCGCGGCGATCGGCGCCGGGGCCGATTTCATCAAGACCTCGACCGGCAAGGCGAAGATCGGCGCGACGCCGGCGGCCGCGCGCACGATGCTCGAGTGCATCCGCGACAGCGGCGGCCGGACCGGCTTCAAGGTCGCGGGCGGCGTGAGGACGCTTGCCGACGCGGGCCGCTACCTTGCGCTTGCCGACGAAATTCTCGGCAATGGCTGGGCGACGCCCGCGCGATTCCGGATCGGGGCGAGCGGGCTGCTCGCGGAACTGCGCGCCGCACTTGCATGAGCGACGCAACGACTACCTGGCTGCCGCAGGAAGCGATCCGCCGCAAGCGCGACGGCGAGGCGCTTGGCGCGACGGACCTGGGGGCGCTGGCGCGAGGCATGGCCGATGGAAGCCTCTCCGACGCGCAGGTCGCCGCATTCGCGATGGCGGTCTTCTTCCGCGGCATGACACCGGCGGAAGCGGCAGCGCTCACGCTCGCGATGCGCGACACCGGCGAGGTCTTCGACTGGAAGCGCGAGTCGCTGCCGGGGCCGGTTCTCGACAAGCATTCGACTGGCGGCGTCGGCGATCTCGTTTCACTCGTGCTTGCCCCGATGCTCGCGGCCTGCGGCGCCTGCGTGCCGATGGTCGCAGGCCGTGGTCTTGCCCACACTGGCGGCACGCTCGACAAGCTCGAGGCCATACCGGGCTACCGGGTGTGTCCAGAACCGGCGCTGCTGCGCAGGACCGTGCGCGATGCCGGGGTCGCGATCATCGGGGCGGGCGATCAGATCGCGCCGGCGGACCGGCGCCTCTACTCGATCCGTGACGTCACAGCGACAGTCGATTGCATCCCGCTGATCATTGCGTCGATCCTGTCGAAGAAGCTCGCCGCGGGGCTCGACGCAATGGTGCTGGACGTCAAGACCGGCAATGGCGCGGTGATCACCGACGCGCAGGGCGGCCGCGAACTCGGCAGGCGCATCATCGAGATCGCGGCCGCAGCAGGCCTTCCGGTCAGGGCGCTCCTGACGGACATGTCGCAACCGCTCGCACGCTCTGCCGGCAATGCGCTGGAGATTGGCGAGACGCTCGGCATCCTGCGCGGCGGGAAGGGCGACGCGCGGCTGATGGAGGTCACGTTTGCGCTCGGCGCCGAAGTCATGGTGCTGGGCGGCCTGGCGGGCGAGGCGGGCGCCGCGCGGGCCGCGCTCGCGAAGACCCTATCTTCCGGCTCGGCCGCGGAGCGCTTCGCGCGCATGATCCATTGCCTCGGCGGACCGGCGGACCTGATGGAACATCCGGGCCGGTATCTCGCGGTGGCGCCGGTCATCGCAGATGTCCCCGCGCCGCGCGATGGACCCGTCACGGCGATCGACACGCGCGCGCTGGGCCTTGCCGTCGTCGCGCTGGGTGGCGGACGGACATCGCCTGGCCAGGCGATCGATCCGGCCGTCGGGCTGGACCGGCTGGCGCCGCTCGGAGCGCGGATGCGTGCCGGCGAGCCGCTTGCGCGGGTGCATGCCGCAGGCGCCGATGCCGCGCGGCAGGCGACGCAGGCTGTCGCGCGCGCATTCCAGATCGGAGGGGCCGCCCAGAGGGCGCCGCCGCTCACCGAGCGCATCGAGGTACGCGCATGAGCACACCACACATCGATGCCGCCCCGGGCGCATTCGCGGAGCTGGTCCTGCTGCCGGGCGATCCGCTGCGGGCCAGGCATATCGCGACGACGATGCTCGGCGGCGCGGTCGAAGTCACGAACATCCGCAACATGCTGGGCTTCACCGGGGAGTGGAAGGGAAAGCGCGTCTCGGTGATGGGCACCGGAATCGGCGTTCCGTCGGCGATGCTCTACGCGACGGAGCTCGTGCGCGATCACGGCGTGCGCCGGCTGGTGCGGGTCGGCACCTGCGGCGCAATTGCGCCGGACGTGCGATTGGGCGATCTCGTGCTGGCGCTCGGCGCTGCGACCGATTCATCGGTCAATCGCCTGCGCTTCGGCGGCTACGACTTCGCAGCGACAGCAAGCTGGCCGCTGCTGTCGCGCGTGGCGGGGGCTTCGGTGCCCGGCGGTCCGGCGATCCGTGTCGGCCGGGTGTTCACCAGCGACTTCTTTTATCACCCGGATCCCGGGCTGAGGCAACTGCTGCGGCGATTCGGCTTCCTTGCGCTCGACATGGAAACCGCGGGCCTTTATGGAGTCGCCGCCGAGCTCGGCGCGGAGGCGCTATCGGTGCTGACCGTCAGCGATCACCTGGACGGCGACCAGCACATGAGTGCGGATCAGCGCGAGACGGGCGTGGATGCGATGGTCCGGCTGGTGCTCGACGCGCTCTTGCGCTGAGCCGATTGCCCGGCGGAACGGGACCGCCGACTCAGCGGCGGCGACGCGACCAGGAACGGGCGGCTGGGGCCGGACGGCGTGCCGGGGCAGGAGCCGCGGCGCGCAACGCAGGTACGGCAGCGTGCTCGGTGCGCGCGAATGCGGGCGTCGGCGCGAATGGCACGGCCTGGCGCATCGTTCGCTCGATGTCCCTGAGCAACGACGTTTCGTCGTCGGACACGAGCGATACCGCGTGGCCGTCATTGCCGGCGCGCGCCGTGCGGCCGATCCGGTGCACGTAGTCTTCCGGCACGTGCGGCATGTCGAAATTGACGACCTGCGGCAACTCGCGGATGTCGAGTCCGCGCGAGGCAACCTCGGTCGCGACCAGCGCCGTCAGCTTGCCGGCCTTGAAATCGGCGAGGGCCTTCGTGCGCGCGGCCTGGCTCTTGTTGCCGTGAATCGCAGCGGAGCGGATGCCCGCGCGCTCGAGCTGTTGTGACAGGCGATTCGCACCGTGCTTCGTGCGCGTGAACACGAGCGCCTGGTGCCAGCGGCCCTCGCCGTTGGCGCCGTTCTCGAAGAGATGCACGAGCAGGTGGCGCTTGTCGTCCTTGGCGACGCGGAAGGCGCGCTGCACGACTTTTTCAACCGTGCTGTTAGGCGGCGTCACCTCGACCTGGACCGGGTTCTTCAGGATCCGCGCGGCGAGCACGCGGATGTCCGGCGTGTAAGTCGCCGAGAACATCAGGTTCTGGCGCTCGGCCGGCAGCATCTTGATCACGCGCTTGATGTCGTGGATGAAACCCATGTCGAGCATGCGGTCGGCTTCGTCGAGCACGAAGTGCTTCACCTGCGAGAGATCGACGAGGTTGCGGTTGGCGAGGTCGAGCAGGCGGCCGGGTGTCGCGACCAGGATGTCGCAGCCGGAGCGCAGCCTGTCGATCTGCGGCTGTTCGCCGACGCCACCGAAGATCACGCAGGCGCGCAGGTTCTTGCGCACGCCGTAGGTCCGGATGCTTTCCAGGATCTGCGCCGCAAGCTCGCGCGTCGGCGCGAGGATCAAGACGCGCGGTGCGCGCCCGCCGGCCGCGCGCAGGAGCTGCAGCAGCGGTAGCACGAAGGCTGCGGTCTTGCCGGTGCCGGTCTGGGCGCCGGCCAGCAGATCGCGACCGGCAAGCACCGGCGGGATGGCTCCGGCCTGGATCGGCGTCGGGGTCTCGTAGCCACGGTCGGCCACAGCGGATTGAAGCCCGGGCTCGAGCCCGAGGTCGTTGAATTTCATGGGTATTTTCTTGGTTCCGGGGAGGGTTTGGCGCGCGAACTATACAGGATTCAGGGCCTCGATGTGGCAGTCGTTCCGGCGGCCCGGGAATCCGCCCGCAGGACCTCATTCAGCACCCGGCCATCGTAGTCTGCGGGAACCGCGGCGCCGGCCAGGTGCAGGAATGTCGGCGCCAGGTCCAGGATGCTGGCGGGTCCAGCGATTGCCCCTCTTTCGATGCTGGGACCGGCTGCGACGAGAAACGCTTCGCGCCGGTGAGCGCCGGTCCGCCGTTCGGGGTACGCGCAGCGGATGGTGCCCAGCCGCTTCGAGCGCGCGCCATCCACGATCGTTTCGTTTGCCCACAGGACCAGGAGGTCCGGAAGCACGGATGAATAGGGGCCTTTCCACAATTCCTGGGGGCGCAGCACGTCCCGGACGATCGGCCGTCCGGTCTCCAGATGCCTGAGTTCGCGAAGGGCTTCCGCCACTTCATCGCAGACCGCTCGATACTCTTCTCCCGGATTCACCAGCCCGCGCGGCTCGCGCCCTTTCAGGTTGACCCGCAGCGCGCCTGAGTAGTCATTCGGCACCCAGAACACCCGCGACTTCGGCCACTGGCTGCCCGCGTGAAGAATCCGCCGCGTCCAGCTGTCCCAGAAACGCCGCGGCAATGCGCCCCTTGCGAGTTCGATGAACCGGCGACCAACGATCTTCTCCACCGCCCTCGTCGTCCAGGGGCCCCAGCGTCCCATCGGCGTCCAGCGGCTGGCGCCGCGCGGAGCGACGCTCATGCCGAGCCGCGTCAGGAACTCCGGCAGGATGTGCCAGCCGGAATAATTCGGCCCCATTCCCGACAGCGAGAACACGAAAACCTCGGAGTCCGGGCGGGATGCGGCCGCGTCGCCGATGAAATCGTCGATCGTTTTCAGGATTTCGCGAAAAGCTTCGGGGCGGTTGTCCGAAGGACTGGACCGATGCCGCGGGTGATCGCGGTCCAGGGTGTCCCACAGGAGATGCGTTGCCCAGTGAGGCTCGGGAAACACGGTCAGGAAGAAGTCGTGCGAATACTCCTCGAGCAGCCACTTCGATATCGCTGCCTTTGTCCTGGCTCCGTGCAGCAACTCGGCGCGCAGGCCCTGGTACTCCTTTTCGGTCTCCGGTTTGATCGCCAGCCGATACTGATCCACCAGGGGATGCGAACCGAACCGCTTCTGGATTTCCGCGATGATCGCCTCGGGTTCGGACGATCTTTTCCACGCCGGAAACTCACTTCCCCAGCCCGCGACGTGAACTCCGTTGAATCCGGGCAACGGGCGACTCTGGGCAACATCGATGATCGTGCTGCTACGGCCGCTGCCGTGCAGACTGGACCAGAAAGGATCGCGGGGCACATCGTCGGCGTATTTCTTGACGATTCGATACGAGCCCGGCTCGATCTGCATGTGGGTGAAGAACTGGCCGTGCTTGGCGGGGCCTACCCCGGTGTAGAAGCTCGGCCAGATCGAACCACTGGAAATTTCCGTCACGGATTCGAGGGGACACCACACGCCTCGCTCGCGCAGACGCGCGAGATTCGGCATCCAGCCCTTGTCCAGCCATTCGGCCATGAGGCCTGCGCTCGCGACCTCGACGCAGACCGCGACTATCGAGCGCCCGGATTTCTCATTGCCCATCGTCAGTCTTCCCGTGATCGTTTTTTCGATGCCAGGCTGCTGAACCACATCCGGACGACGCCGAAGTTCCCATGCAGCAGTTCATTTCCAATGCGCGCCAGCGACCGGCATGGAAGGACCAGCAGGAAACAGGTCCACTGCAAATAATTCGTGTGGCGCCTGACGAAGTAGAACATCGAGCGGGCCTTGTGAAATTCGTACTCTGCAACCGGACCGCGCCCGATGCGGCCACCGAGGTGATAGACGACGGCCCGCGGCGCATAAACGAGCCTGTATCCGGAGTCGCCTGCGCGCAATGAGAAGTCCGCGTCCTCCCAGCCATAGGGGTTGAAATGCTCATCAAAATAGCCGATTGAATCGAATACCTCCCTGCGGACCAGAAACGCGAAACCAGGGCAGGCCTGGATATCCCGGACCGAGTCAAACTGGCCCTTGTCCGTCTCGCCAGACGCGACATCGCGAATACTGCCTGTATACCGATTGAATCGGAGGCCGCCGGCGGACAACAACCGCCGATCACCCCTGTGTTGATACGCCTTCGGGGCAACCAGCCCGATTCCGCGGTCGACCCGGATGGCTTCGACCATTTCACCAACGGTGTCCGGTTCGATCATTGTGTCGTTGTCGATGAATGCGAGAAAAGCGACGTCCAGGTTGTCGAGGACCCATTTCGTGCCCAGGTTTCTGCCACCGGCGGCGCCCCGATTTACCGGGCTGCGCAAAACGATAACGCCAGGAAATGAATGCTCGACCGCATCCGCAGATCCGTCGGTGGAGCCATTGTCCACGACCACGATATGGCATGGGCGATACCGTGACGCGGTCGCCGACTCGAGGCACTCGAGCAGCAACGCCCTGCGCTCGTAGTTGAGCACGATCAGCGCCACTGATGGCTGCGGCTCCGATTCCGATTGCAGGGACTTCGCGGACAGCGTCCTGACCTTGCGATCATTCGCGGCATCGCCTTCCTTCGTCGAACTGTGGCGGGCATTCAGCAGGTAACGACGTCCCTCCAGCAGTCCGCCAAGCGCGGCGAAAAAGAGCGTGCCAACGAATTGCAGCATCGACAGTGCGACAGCCGAGGCGGCGCTTACGCCGACCATCCCCAACAGGACCAGGGTGCTGACCTCGCTGACGCCGAGCCCTGCCGGGGTCAGCGGAGCGGCTGTGATGAACACGATGCATGCACGGAGCCACAGCATGGTCGTGTATTCCAGCTCCAGGCCGAGCGCATGACCCATGAAGAACACTCCGCCGGTGGCAAGGAGATTGACGCCGATACTCGCGATGATGGTCATCAACACGACCGGGAGGTCGCGGTGCATGGACATTGCCTCGAGGCCGCTGACAACGACGCCGCGGATCTTGTCGCCAAGTCCTCCGGTCATCAGTCGACGTGACGCGGCCCAGTCAGCCACCCGAGTTGCGACACCCGAGAGACTTAATGCAGCGGGCGCAAGGAATGCCGCCGCAATCAGCGCGAGAAACCACCCGAGGCCAGGGACCGAGTGTGTGCGAGCATCCAGGGACCATCCGACCAGGCCTACCAAGGCGAGCACCGAGTAATCGATCAATCTCTCGAAGATGACCAGTGCCGCGACTGCGCCGTGATTTCGCAGTGATTGTCCGATGCGATGCCAGCGAACGATGCCACCGGACACGCTGCCGGGCAGGGCGAGACCGTACATCGTGCTCACACAGCTGATGTCGAAAAGCTGCGCTACGGATATCTTCCCGCCGTGAAGTCTGGTGAGAATGTGAGTTCTGACGGTTCCGCACCAGCGAGAGCACATCAAAAGCAGCAGGGCCACGGCGAAATAAGACGCGTCGAGCGAGCGCAGGACTCGCCATGCACTTTCGAAGGGAACCACATAGAAGACGCAGAGCAGCAGAAGCGCCGCAAGCAGATACCGCAGGCGCATCGGAAAGGAAGTACGAACTACCTGGTATTCAGCAGGCATGTCCGGCGTAAATGGCCTTGTAACGCCTGACGAGTGCGTCCCACCCGAAATGTTCGATGACCCGCCGACGCCCGGCATCGCTCAGGCGCCGGCGCAGATCTTCATCGCTGCTAAGGCGCGTAATCGCATCGGCGATGGCGGAGGCGTCACGAGGTGGTACGAGGACAGCGGCATCGCCAACGACACCCTCGCACCCGCGGTCGTACGTCGTGATTATCGGCAGGCCGGCGGCCATGGCCTCGAGCAGAACGATCGGGCAGTTTTCGGCCTCGGATGGAAACACGAAGATCTCGGACGTTTCGTACAATTCCTTGAGTTGGCTCGAGCGATTCTCAAGCCAGCCTGTAAACTGGGTGTGCAAGCCAAATTCCTTGGCGAGCCTTTTCAGTTCAGGCGCGTCAGGGCCATCGCCAACGAGCACCACGTCGCGCGTGTCGCCGAGGGCATGGAGCGCCTGGAGGAAGTACTCGAGGCCCTTCAACTTGATCATTCGCGTTACCGTGAGCAGCCGGGGTCGGCGGGGCAGATCCGGCTGGAACCGCTGGGCATTGAATGCATTCGGAATCACGATGACGTTCGCCCGTGAATTGGCGCGCGTGACTTTCTCCGCCAGGACCATGCTGGGGCACACGACGGCGGTAGCGCGAGTGGTTACCCGCCTCCATATCGGCGCGAGTACCGCATGCAATGCCTGCAACCGATGCGGGTTGTGACCGGGCACGTCGCTTCCGTGTGCCGTGACGACATAGGGAATGTCGAGAGCGCCTGCGACACGCATCGCCAGCAGTCCATCCGGAAAAACGAAATGTGAATGAACGAGGTCGTAGCGTCGCTTGCGGGCGAGCGCTTTGATCCCAACCATTGCGTGTACAAGATAGCGGGCGGCCTCGGTCAAAGTGCAGGCTGACCGACTGCGCCGATTGACAGGCACTCGAGTGACAGCGATGCCGTCAACGAGCTCATGCTCCGGCAGGTCTCGAGAACCCATCGTTAGAACATCGACCTCGTCTCCGGACTCCACAAGGCGCCGGGCGAGTCCATGCACCATTTGTCCCGCCCCCCCTCCGAACGGCGGGAACTCGTAACAGGTCATCAGGATGCGCATTTGGCCTGGATCTGCAGAGGAATTACGCACAGGGTATCCCGTTCGAGAATCGCCATCCAGACACCTGTCCGCACGCCGGGCCGGCCAGGTATCGTTCCTTCAGGGAACGTGTGAAAATCCACCTGCGGGGCGCATCGCCCCCCATCAAGCCAGACGGAGAATTCCATGCGTTTCGTTGCAATTGGCCTGCTCGTCCTGATGAGCACGGTCCTATCCGGTTGCGGTTACAACACGATCCAGACCCAGGACGAGGCCGTGAAGGCCGCCTGGTCGGAGGTCGTCAACCAGTATCAGCGTCGCGCCGACCTGATCCCCAACCTCGTGAATACCGTCAAGGGTTACGCGGCGCAGGAGCAGAAGGTGCTGATCGGCGTCACGGAAGCGCGCGCACGCGCGACGTCGATCCAGGTGACGCCCGAGGTGCTCAACGATCCGGAGGCGCTCAAGAAATTCCAGGCCGCGCAGGGGGAACTCACCAATGCGCTCAAGAGCCTGATTGCGATCAGCGAGAATTATCCGGAACTGAAGTCGGACCAGAATTTCCGCGACCTGCAGGCGCAGCTCGAAGGCACGGAAAACCGGATCACGGTCGCGCGCAACCGTTACATCGAGTCGGTGCAGGAATTCAACGCCACGATCCGGAAATTTCCGGTCAACCTGACCGCCAAGATGTTCAGCTACGACGTCAAGCCGAACTTCACGGTCGAGAACGAGGCGGCGATCGCGAAGCCGCCCGCGGTGGATTTCGGCACGACCCCGGCTGCACCGGCCGAAACGCCCGCCGACAAGCCGGCCGGCTGACCGCCGGCGCAAGCCTGAAATGATCACGCATTCCGCCCCGCGCTTCATGGCGCCGGTCGTCGCGTTCCTGCTCGCGATCCTGCCCGGCGCGACCGCATCGGCGGAGGCGCTGCGGCCGATCCCGCCGCTCGAGGCGCGGGTCACGGACCTGACGGCCACGCTCTCGAGCGCCCAGAAAGCCCAACTCGAAGCGCGGCTCGCCGGGTTCGAGTCGAAGAAAGGCGCACAGATCGCGGTGCTGATCGTCCCGAGCACGCAGCCCGAGGAAATCGAGCAGTACTCGATCCGCGTCGTCGACGCCTGGAAACTCGGGCGCGAGAAGCCGGACGACGGCGCGCTGCTCCTGATCGCGAAGGACGACCGCGCCATGCGCATCGAAGTCGGCCGCGGCCTCGAAGGCGCGCTCACCGACCTCGTCAGCAAGCGGATCATCGCCGACACGATCACGCCGCTGTTCCGCCAGGGGGATTTCGCCGGCGGCATCTCGGCGGGTGTCGAGCAGATGATCCGCGTCATCGATGGCGAACCGTTGCCGGAGCCCGACCAGCAGTGGGGCGGCGGAGCGGAACGCCTCGCCGGCATGCTGCCGTTCCTGCTGGGCCTCGTGTTTATCGGATCAGCGGTGCTGCGGGCGTTTTTCGGGCGCGCGTTCGGCTCGATCGCGACTGGCGGCATCGCCGGCGTCGTTGCGTGGTCGCTGACACAATTGCTCGGGCTCACGATCGGGGTCGGATTCGTCGCCCTCATCGCATCGTTGCTGCTCGGATTCGGCGGCGGCAGTCGCTGGTCGAGCCGTCCGGGGCACGGCGGCTGGACATCGGGCGGCTGGGGTCGCGGCGGGTTTGGAACGGGCGGCTTCGGCGGCGGCGGCGGAGGCTTTGGCGGCGGCGGAGGTTTCGGCGGCGGCGGCGGCAGCTTCGGTGGCGGCGGCGCGTCGGGGCGCTGGTAACCGATGAAGATTGCACGCGTGCTGCGTCACCTGTTCGCCACTCACTGGGGCACGCGGCGCCGCTTCACGTCTGAAGTCCTGGCGCACATCGAGAAGAACCTGCGCCGTGTCGAAGGCCAGCACGCTGGCGAGCTCCGGTTTGCCGTCGAGACCGCGTTCGACCTGCCTGAACTCTGGTACGGCACCACGCCGCGGCAGCGTGCGTTACAGGTGTTCGGGCAGCTCGGGGTCTGGGACACGGAAGGCAACAACGGCGTGCTGATCTACGTGCTGATGGCCGACCGCGACGTCGAGATCGTCGCCGACCGCGCGATCGCCGCGCGCGTCACGCAGGCTGAATGGGACGCCGTGTGCCGCGAGATGGAAGCGCGCTTCCGGGCCGGCCGTTTCGCCGAGGGCTCCGAGGCTGGAATCGCCGCGGTCGGCAAGCTGCTCGGGAAACACTTCCCGGGCCGCGGTGGCGATCGGGACGAGCAGCCGAACGCGGCGGTGCTGCTGTAGCGGGTTTCGCCCGCCGCCTTTCGCTCACGCCAGCGAGTGGTAGACCTTCTGCACATCCTCGTCCTGCTCGAGCAGGTCGATCAGTTCGAGCGCCTCGTTGGCCTGCGCCTCCGGCAGCTCGACGGGCGTCGTGCAGATGTATTCCTGCTCGGCGGACAGCGGCACGATCCGCCGCTCTTCGAGCCGCTTCTGCAGCTGCCCGAAATTCTCGAAGTCGCAGCGCACGACCAGTTGTGGCTCGCCCTTTTCGCCGGTGCTTTCGCCCATTTCATCGAGCCCGTGGTCGATCAGGTCCAGTTCGAGCTCGTCCGGGTCGATGCCGGCGGGATCGAGCCGGAACACGCCCATGCGCCGGAACAGGAAGCTGACGCTGCCGTTGCTCGCGAGGTTGCCGCCGTGCTTGCTGAAGATGTTGCGGACGCCTGCCACGGTGCGCGTCGGATTGTCGGTCGCCGTCTCGACGAGCACGGCGACGCCGTGCGGCGCATAACCCTCGTACAGGACCTGCTGGAAATCCGCGGCTCCCTGGCCGGAGGCGCGGCGGATAGCGGCCTCGATCCGGTCCTTGGGCATGTTGATCGAGCGCGCGTTCTGGATCACGCGGCGCAATGTCGGGTTGTTGGCCGGGTCCGAGCCGCCCGACTTGACCGCGATGGTGATGTCCTTGCCGATGCGCGCGAACTGTTTCGCCATGCGGTTCCAGCGCGCGAACATCGCATGCTTGCGGACTTCGAAAATGCGGCCCATCGGCCAAGTATCGCATCGGGCATGGCGCTCCGGGTAGGATGAGTCATGCGCGACAAGGCCTGGCGTTGGACGATCGAACGGGTGCTGCACGTCGCGCGCGCGGCCCTGGCGCGCGAGCCAACGCCGGCGCGGGTCCGGGCCGTGTTCGCGCGGGCGGCGCCGCTCGCTGCGCGCCGCGAATCCTTCGAAGCTTCGGCGCCGTTCGCGGTCGGGGAAGCGAAGGCCTGGTGGGTGCAGCCGGCGGGTATGCCGCCCGGCAGCGTGATCCTCTATTTTCACGGTGGCGGCTTCGTCTCGCAGGCGCGCGCGCTCTACGATCCATTCCTCGCCGCGCTCGGCCGTGCCGCGGGCGCGCGGGGCTTCATGCTGGATTACCGGCTGGCGCCGGAGCATCCGTTTCCGGCGGCGCTCGACGACTGCTTCGCGGCGTGGAATTTCCTGCTGTCGTCCGGCATCGACCCGGGGCGCATCGTCATCGCCGGCGACTCGGCCGGCGGCAACCTGGCGGTGGTCACGGCCATGCGGGCGAGGGACGAGGGCATGCCGCAGCCCGCGGGACTCGTGCTGATGTCGCCGGTTCTCGACCTGACCTTCAGCAGCGCCTCGATGGAACGCAACGACGGGATCGACCCGATGTTCCGCGCCTCCAGCGTCCGGGCGCTGACTTCCTACTACGGCACCGGCATGGACCCGCGCGATCCGCGGCTGTCGCCGTTGCTCGGGCGCCTGAGCGGATTGCCGCCGGCGATGCTGCTGGTCGGCAGTTCGGAACTGCTGCTGGACGACACCTTGAGGTTTGCCGCGCGCGTCCCGGGATCGAAGGCGAGCGTGTGGCACGACATGCCGCACGTGTTCCCCGCGCTGCGCGGGCTCGCCGGCGGGCGACCGGGCGATTCGCGAGATCGGCGAATTCATCCGGGAGCGCACCGCCGCGGCCACCGCGGGAGCCGCCTGAAGCGGCGCACGGCGCCTAGCGCGACTGCGGGTCGTGCTTCTGGCGATAGATGCGCGCGCTCATCCGGTCGGCATTGCGCTCGAGGCGCGCCCGCTCGCCGGGCGTCACGACGCCATCCGACTTGGCGTAGCGCTCATGCCGGTGCAGCCGGCGCTCGCCGGCCACCAGGCGCCGCGTTTCCGGGCGCGTCAACTCGCCCGAACGCACGCCCTGGGCGATGCGCTCGCGCTGCCTGTGCTCGCGCGCATCCAGGCGCGGCGTGCCGGCCATCGCCGGGACCGAAATCGCCGCCAGCGCGGCTGCCAGCAATATCTTCCGCATCATGTTGTATCTCCTGGCCGAATCGCTCACGATTTGTGGCGTTACAGGACCAGAACGCGCCGCCGGCGCCGGCGTTGACGAGGGCCCGATGCATCCGCTGTCCCGCCATGTGAACGATGTCGCCGATTTCCCGAAGCCCGGCATCCTGTTTCGCGACATAACGCCGCTGCTGAGATCGCACTTCACGGAAGCCGTGGACGCGCTGGATGCGCTTTTCGACGCCGCGGAATGGGCGGCGACCGAGGCGGTCGCCGGCGTCGAGTCGCGGGGATTCATCCTGGCGGCCGCGCTCGCCGAGCGGCGCCGCAAGGGCTTCGTGCCGATCCGCAAGAAAGGCAAGCTGCCGCCGCCGGTCGTGGACCGCAGCTACGAGCTCGAATACGGATCCGGGGTGCTCGAGATGCAGCGCGGCCACGGGCGGCTGCTGCTGATCGACGACGTGCTCGCGACGGGCGGCACGCTCGGCGCTTCCGCGATGCTCGCCGTCGATGCCGGATTCCAGGTCGAGCAGGTCGGCGTGCTGATCGACCTCGGCATCGCCGCGGACTTCCGCTGGCAAGGCGAGCCGGTGCGGTCAGTGATCCGCTATGGCTGACGACCTGCCGCGCTCACTGGTCGCGATGGCGCTCGCGGCCGAGGGCGCCGGGCGCTTCGAGCGGCAAGGCATCCCGGTTCTGTACACCGGCGTGGGCAAGGTCAATGCCGCTGCCGCGCTCACCCGGCGGCTCGCGCAATACCGATGTGCGGATCTGCCGTTGCCGCTGGTCATCAATTTCGGCACTGCCGGCAGCCGGCGCCATCCGGCACACACGCTCGTCGGCTGTCATCAATTCATCGACCGCGACATGGATGTGTCGGCGCTCGGCTTCTCGCCAGGCACGACGCCATTCGACCCATTGCCCGCGGTCATCGAATTCGCGCGCCGATTTCCGCGTCTGCCCGCCGCGATCTGCGGCAGCGGAGACTCCTTCGCGGCAGCAGCAAGGACTGCGCAATTCGACGTCATGGACATGGAAGCGTATGCGCTCGCAAAGGTCTGCCGCATGGAGGGTGCGGACTTTGCCTGCGCGAAATACGTCAGCGATGGCGCCGACGAGGCCGCTGCGCGTGACTGGCAGGAAAATGTCGCCGGGGCGGCTGACCAGTTCGTCGCGCTTTACCGGGGGCTGGTCAACCTTCCTTGAGCCTGGAGCCGCGCTTCGCGGCCATGTATCCCCGCACCATCTCGAGCGCGGTCTTCTCGCACGGCGGCAACTGGATGTCGCTTTGGCCCAGCGGCACGGTGCGTTCGCCCCAGCGCAGCACATGCGCTGACCATGAAAGGCCGGCGCCAAATCCGGTCAGCAGCAGGTTGCAGCCCGGTGCGACGCGCCCTTCCTCCAGCGACTCGACAAGGGCGACCGGTACGGTCGCGGCCGACATGTTGCCGTAGCGGTGGATGTTGACGAAGCAGCGGTCCATCGGGATCCCCGCGCGCTTGACGACGGCCTCGATGATCCGCAGGTTGGCCTGGTGCGGCACGACCAGATGCACGTCATCCGGACTGAGTCCGCGAATGGACAGGACGGCTTCGCAGGCCTTGCTCATTCCAACGACGGCGCGCTTGAAGATTTCCTGGCCATCGAAGATCCAGTCCGTGTCGCCCAGTACCCAGCCCTTGTTGGCATAGCGTGAGCCCATGCCGTGCACCTGCAGGATGCCGCGCACGTCCCCATAGCAGCCGAGCCGGTCGGCCAGCACCCCTTCCTCGCGCGCGGTCGCCTGCAGCACGACCGCGGCGCAGCCATCACCAAACAGCACCGAGACATTGCGGTTGGTCCAGTCCATCATCGGCGAGGCCAGTTCGCCGCCGATCACCAGGGCATTGCGCACGACGCCGGTCTTGATCATCGAGCTCGCGGTCGTCATGCCGTACAGGAAGCTGGTGCAGGCGGTGTTGATGTCCATCGCGCCCGAACCACTGGCACCGAGGCGCTTCTGCACCCAGGAGGCCATGTTGGGGACCTGCTCGTCCATGCTGCAGGTGCCGAACACGATCAGGTCGAGATCGCGGGCAGTCAGGCCGGCTGCGGCCAGAGCCCGACATGCCGACACGTAACCCATTTCGCCCAGCGAAACATGGGAAACGCGCCGCTCGTGAATACCGGTGCGCGACCGGATCCACTCGTCGTCGGTATCAAGAAATGTCGCCAGGTCGGCGTTGGAAAGGACGGCCGGTGGCATGCACTTGCCCCAGCCGGTGATCGTCGCGAATGGCAATGGTTTCCCCCGGGCGGCCCAGCGCCCCGATTGTACTACTGTATGAATTCCAACCTTTCGCGGCCCGGACCACTCTAAGTTCATGGAAGCTCAAGGGGGCATGGTGACGGAATTGGCCAGGGACGCCACGGGCGACGAGACCGAGCGAGTCGCACGCGCCAGGAATGGCGACGTGGCCGCCTTCGAGGCCCTCTACCGCGACCATGTCGGGCGCGTCTACGGGCTCTGTCTGCGGATGACCGGCCACCCGGCGACCGCGGAAGACCTGACCCAGGACACATTCGTGAATGCCTGGCGCAGCCTGCCCGGATACGAAGGTCGCAGCCGGTTCTCGACCTGGCTGCACCGGATCGCGGTCAACGCGGTGCTTGCGCAAAGGCGCGCGCCGTTGGGACGGAATGAAATCAGCATGACGGACGACGAGGGCGAGACGATGGAGTTTGCGGCAGAGCAGGGGATGGACGACGCCACGCCGATCGACCTCGAACGGGCGATTGCGGCGCTGCCGCCCGGCGCGCGCGACATCGTGGTCCTGCATGGCATCTATGGCTATAGCCACGAAGAGGCGGCCGGCATGCTCGATCTCGCCGTCGGAACCTGCAAGGCCCAGTTGCACCGCGCGCGGCAGCTGATGCGCGCGCGCATGTTTGCGGAGCAAACCTCATGACGACCATTCCATTCGGGCGCGGACCGCAGAAGGACCCGTTGCTGGAGCAGGCGTCGAACCTGCCCAGGGACATCGAGCCGCCACGCGACCTGTGGCCTGCGATCGCGGCGAGGCTTGCAGAACAGTCGCCCGCGACCGCGCGCCGGTTCACCTGGCCCATGGTGCTCGCGGCCGGCTTCCTGGTCGCGACGGTTTCGGCGCTCCTGACCTGGGGACTGATGCGAAATCCCGAACCGTCAGCGGGCGGAAACGTGATCGCGAGCCAGGGCGCCACGGAAGCGGCAGCGATGCCGGTCAACTATGGGCCCAATTCCGCGCTCGGCACCGTGCAGCTGAAAGCGCGCGAGGAGTTGCTGGCGCAGTTCAGGCAACGGCTCGCCCAACTGCCGCCCGCGACCCGCGCAACGGTCGTGAAGAATCTCGCGATCATCCAGCGCGCCGCCGACGAGATCGATGCCGCGCTCGCCAAGGACCCCGCGAGCGGCCTGCTGAATGGCCTGCTGCTCAGCACTTACCAGGAAGAACTGCAGATTTATTCGACGGTCGTCACCGCCGGTGGCGATCTCACGAGGAGGACCTGACATGAATTTCCGGATTTCCGTGGCCGTAGCGGCCGCACTGCTCGCCGCCGCCCCGCTTGCGGATGCGACCCAGAACATCAGCAAGCGCGCGACCGTGGCTGCGGACGCGACGATCGACGTATCGAATGTCGCGGGCCGTGTCGACGTCATGGTCTGGGACCGCAACGAGGTCGAATTGACCGCGGTTCTCGACGACGACGAGGACAAGCTCGAATTCGAGGCGACCGACCGGCAGGTGCGGATCAAGGTTGTCACGGAGGACCATCATTTCACCGACAATGAGCACGACGCGGATCTGACGCTCAGGATCCCGAAAGGTGCGCGCATCTCCGCAGAGACCGTCAGTGCCGACATCACGGTCGCGGGCCTGCTCGGCGAGCAGAAACTCGAAACCGTCAGCGGCGAGGTCAAGACCCAGGCCTACGATGTGCCGGTCAAGGTCAGCACCGTCAGCGGTGACGGAACGATCAGCGGCAACGGCGGCAAGGCCGCGGTATCGGTCGAGACGATCAGCGGCACAGTCGCGGTCAGCGGCGTCCGCGGCAGCTACGATGGCGAGGTGGTCAGCGGCACGCTGACGATCAACCTGGCGGCCGCCGAACGCCTCCATGCCAAGTCGATCTCCGGCGACATCGACGCCCACGCGGAGTTGCTGCCGGCCGCCCGCGTCGAGATGGAGACAGTCAGCGGCTCGATCGAGCTGACCATGAAGGCGCCAGTCAATGCCGAATTCGACATCGAGTCGTTCAGCGGCGACATCGAGAACTGCTTCGGAAAAGAGGCCCGCGACAAGAATCGCTATGGCCCGGGGAGCGAACTGAGCTTCACGCAGGGCAGCGGCGGCGCCCGGGTCAGCATCAACTCGCTGAGCGGCGACATCAAGGTCTGCGATCGCTGAGCGCTAGGCTAGAATCCGGGGGTTCACAGGAACCCCCGGATTCATGCCCCTCAGGAAGAAACCCGCCGCGCTGACATTGGCCGCGATCGCGGCCGTCCTGCTGCTTGCCCTGGCCGTCCTCTACATCGGCCCGCACACCGGCGCGGCGCATCGTGCGCTCGGCAGTTACTTCGGCAAGGTCACCGGCCTGGCGGCCACCGTCGAATCATTCTCGATCGGGATCTTTCCGACGCCATCAGTCGAGGTCGGCGGCCTCGCGATCGCCCAGCCGGCCGGCTTCGGGACCGATCCGCTAATCGAAGCTGGAAGTGCCCGCGTCGCGCTCAGCTGGGGCGCCGCATTCGGCGGTGATCCGGCAATTCGTTCGATCGCGATTTCCGACCTGACGGTGCGGCCCGAATACATCGCCGACGGCTCGGACAATTTCTCCGCGCTGATCGAACGCATCGCGAAACTGGCCGGCGAAGGGCAGGCGCGCTGGTCCATCGGGCAATTCGAGCTGGAGCGCGGTGCGCTCGAGTTCTACGACGCCGCGGCGGACCTGAGCTTTCGGCTGACGGCGATCGGCGTCACCGCCGATTCCATCGTGCCGGCGGCGGATTTTCCGGTGACGCTCCAGCTGGCGGGCGTCAGGGGCGGCAACACGCTGCATTTTTCGCTGCAGGGCCGAGGGACCATCGATCCCGATGCCAGCCGCTACCGGGGCCAGGACCTCAAGATCAAGGGATGGCTGGGTGGCGAGCCGCTGCCGCTCGCCGGCATTGAACTCGAAGGCGGCATCGGGGTCGCAAGCTTCGATGGGAAATCCGGCGCAGCGGAAATCAGGCAGGGGACCATGACGCTCGCCGGCATCCGCAGCGTATTCGACGTTCAAGCGACGGTCGGCGATCGCGGAACGAGCCTGGCATTCGCGCTCGCGGCCTCGCCGTTCTCGCCGCGCGCCGCGGCGATCGCCGTCGGCAGCCCCTTGCCTGCAACCACCGATCCGGAGGCCTTCAAATCGGCGGAATTCAGCGCGAAAGGCCGGTTCGACCAGGGTGTATTGCAGCTGGACTTCACCGAAGGCTGGCTGGATGAGACGCAATGGAGCGGCAGCATCGTCCCGCAGTTCCGGCAGGTCCGGATCCACGCGGACAAGATCGATCTCGATCGCTACCTGGCGCCCGGAACGACGCCGCACGGGGGAAAGAAGGCGACGCTGGAGGAATCGGTCGCCGCGCTCGGCAAGCTTGATATCGACGCGGAATTCCGGATCGACGAAGCGCGCGTTGCGGGAGCAAAGCTTCGCAACACGGTACTGAGGGTCGAGCGCAGCGCCGAGCCGCCGCCGTGAACCTGCCAGTGCTTGCGCTCCTGCTGGCGATGCCGGCGCTCGTCGCTGCCGGCGCCGCGAATGCGATCGACGTGTCGAAGCTCCAGGTCGGCGAGCAGGGACGCCGCTACGTGGTCGAATTCGAGGCGCAACTGGCGGCGCAACCCGCGGCCGTCATGCGCGTCCTGCTGGATTTCACGAACTACCCGGCGCTCGATCCGAGGATCCTGCTGGCGCGCCGCAGCCTGCGCGACGGCAAGCCGCTGCTGTTCACGCGGCTGCGCGGTTGCCTGGGGTCGGTGTTCTGCCGGACGATGGACCGTTATGAATTCCTCGACGTGCAGCCGGGACACCTGATTGCCACCGCAATCCCCGGCGAGGGCGACGTGAAATACGGGTTGACCGAGATCAAGGTCGAGGCGAAGAACGGCGGCACACACGTGCGGTACCGGAATGAGTTCGATCCTTCCTTCTGGATGCCGCGCTGGCTGGTGCGCAAGGCGATGTACACGACCCTGCATGACGGCACGCTCGGGATGTTTCGCGCGATTGAAACGCGCGCCGGCGCCGGCGGATGAAGGACGGGCCGGAAACCGTGGACATCGCGGCGCGCCTGCTGCCTTGGTTCGAGCAGCACGGCCGCCGGAACCTGCCCTGGCAGGCGGATCCGACGCCCTATCGGGTGTGGATCTCCGAAGTCATGCTGCAGCAGACCCAGGTCGAAACCGTCATTCCCTATTTTCAGCGCTTCATCGGGAAATTTCCGGATGTCGTCACGCTTGCCAGCGCGCCGCTCGACGAGGTCCTGCACCTCTGGTCGGGGCTCGGCTACTACGCGCGCGCGCGCAACCTGCATCGCGCCGCGAATGAAATTGCCCGGCGGCCGGATGGGGAACTGCCGGTGACGATGGCGGAATTGACGGCGCTGCCGGGTATCGGGCGCTCGACTGCCGCCGCGATCCTCGCGCTGTCGCAAGGTCAGCGCCAGCCGATCCTGGACGGCAACGTCAAGCGCGTGCTCGCGCGCGTGTTCTGCATCCGCGACTGGCCCGGCAATGCGGAAACCTCGGCGCGGCTCTGGCAGCTCGCGGAGCAGTGCACGCCAAGTACGCGGATCGCCGAGTACACGCAGGCGATCATGGATCTCGGCGCAACCATTTGCACGCGCGCGAACCCCGCTTGCGGCCATTGTCCTCTAAAGGAAGTCTGTGGCGCGCTCGCCGCGACATGCGTGGACGAGCTGCCCCTGCGGCGCCCGCGCGCTGCAAAGCGATTGCGCCGCACGCTGATGGTTTTCGTGTTGCGGAACGGAAACGAAATCCTGCTGCGGCAACGCGCGGCGCAGGGCATCTGGGGCGGCCTGTGGTCGCCGCCAGAGTTTCCGGATGAGGCCGCGGCCGAGGCCTGGTGCTTCTCGAAATTCAGCGCGCAGCCAATGGCACTGCGGCGATTACCGCCGCTGCGGCATTCGTTCACGCATTTCGATCTCGACATCGAGCCCCGGGTCCTGCGCCTGTCGCGCGGGCATGCTCGGGTGGAGGAGGCGGGATCGCTCTGGTACGGACCGCAGGCACCGGCGTCCGTCGGGCTCGCGGCACCAGTGCTAAGATTGATGCATCTCTGCGTGGCCTCCAATGCGGCCACCGATCCGGGGTCAGGCGATGGCAAGGATGGTCCGCTGCGTGAAGCTCGGCCGCGAGGCGGAAGGCCTCGAGCGCGTGCCCTATCCGGGTGAGCTCGGCCAGCGCATCTACGACAATGTGTCCAAAGAAGCCTGGCAGAAGTGGCTGGGCCACCAGACCATGCTGATCAACGAGTACCGGCTCGTCACCTTCGAGCCGAAGGCGCGGGCGTTCCTGGTCGGGGAGATGGAGAAATTCTTCTTCGGTGCCGGATCGAAGCCGCCCGAAGGCTTCGTCGATCCGGGCGCAAGCAAGCATGAGTGAAGCCGCCGCGCGCACGGCGATCGATCTCGGCCACGCCGCCCGCAAGGCGGGCCGCCTGAACGATGCGCTGGATCACTATCGAGCAGCGCTTTCGAGCGAACCGGGGAGCGCGGAGGCGAACAGCGTCTACGGGCTGATGCTGCTCAACCTCGGGCGCGCCGAAGAATCCGAGGCACCGCTACGCAAGGCGGTCGCGATCGAGCCAGGCCATGCGGCCTATCGGATGAATCTCGCGCAGCTACTGGTCAGTCAGGCCAGGCTAGTCGAGGCGAAGCCGCTCCTCGAAGGCATCCTCGCGGATGAGCCAGATTCCTGGTGGGCCGCGGACAAGCTCGGCGACTTACAGGTCGGCCTGCGTAACTTCGCCGATGCAGAGAGGAATTACGGCCGCGCTGCGAAGCAGCGGCCGAACGATGCGTCGCTGCTCTTCAAGTGGGCGCGCGCGAGCTTCGACAGCGGCCAGGTCGATGCTGCCGAACGGATCCTTCGCGATGCCGCGAAATTGGCGCCCGATCACGAGGCCATCTACCGGCTGGGCTGCGAGATCTTCGGGTCGCAGGCGAAGTGGGCAACGCTCGAGCGCCTGGCCGGCGCGTGGACCAAATCGCAGCCGAAAAACGCGGAGGCCTGGCGATGGCTTGCGCATGCGCGCTGGGAAATGGGCTACCTCCGGGAAGCCATACAGCATTATCGAGCATCCTTCGACCTTGGCGGACGCGATGCCGACAGCCTGGCAAATTTTGGAAGACTTTGCATGTTCGCCCTCGACCTTGAAAGCGCCGCCACCGCGCTGGACGAAGCGCAGATTCTGGACCCGAACAATGGCCGCATGCTGTCAGCAAAAGCCGTTCTGCTGATGTGGAACGGCCGCAACGATGAATCGATCGCCTGCTGCCGACGAGCGCTACAAATCAGTCGAGACGATGCGTCGCCCTACAAGACACTCGCTTACTTGTTGAACGGCCGGCTATCGGAACAGGAATTGGCTGACTTGCGCCAGCTGGCTGGCCGAGTGGACATCCAGATTCAGGAACGAATTACCGCCGCTTATGCGCTCGCCGACTGCCTGGAGGCGCGCGGAGAGATCGACGAAGCCTATGCCGGCTACGAGCGCGCCAACCGGCTGGCACGCGAACGAGCAGAAAAGGAGGGCTTCCGTTACGAATTTGCTGCAAGGACAAAGCAGATCGATGAACTCATCTCGCTCTTCGATTCCGCGCCGGCGCACCCGGAAGGTCGCACCGACCCGACGCCGATATTCATCGTCGGGATGCCAAGATCCGGCACGACGCTCGATCGAGAGTGTCATCGGTGCGCATTCGAAGGCATTTGCCTGCGGTGAGCGGCCGGCGGCGCGCTGGATCATGCAGGAGTTCCTTGGCAAGGCGCGCGAAACGCGGGATCGCCGGCATTGCCGAATCGACGTGGAATCAGTGGCGGGAGTTCTACCTGAAGGAGACGCCGGATACGCGCGGTGCCAGCGTCGTCACCGACAAGAATCCCTGGAATTTCGATGCGATCGGAGTGATCCTGCGGCTGTTTCCGGATGCGCGGATCATCCATGTCAGGCGAAACCCGGTCGAAACCGGACTGTCGATTTTTCGAAACGAATTCGGGAAATTCCTGCCATTCACCTGCCGGCTCGAGGACATCGGTCATTACTACGGCGAATACGCCCGGCTGATGGCGCACTGGGACAGCGTCCTGGGTGACCGCTTCACGACGATCCAGTACGAGGAATTCATCGAGGGATTCGACAATGCCGGCCCGGCCCTCCTGGCCGCGTGCGGCCTGGACTGGGAAGATTCATGCAGGGACTTCTGGAAGCACGGCCGCGTGATCAGCACGATCAGCACGATGCAGGCGAGGCGGCCACTGGCAAAGCCGACGGATCGCGCGCAGTTGTATGCCGCGCATCTGCGGCCGCTCGTGGATCAGTCTCAGGGAGCGCTGGAGTTGACCTGACGACCGGCGTCTTGACGCCTACCGTGCGCGGCTAGTCTAATACGCGCCCTGCCCGAGGCCAGGTAGCTCAGTTGGTAGAGCAGCGGACTGAAAATCCGCGTGTCGGTGGTTCAATTCCACCCCTGGCCACCACCCCTTCCCGCTCATCGCGACCTCCGTTCCGTCCTAATATCACGGTACGAAGGTGTCTACAAAACCCTGGTCACTTCACTTCCGTTAGGCTATTCCGACGCGACGCAGCTGCGAATGCTGACGTGATCTCAAGCCTTGGCGGCCCTGGCTAGGACTTCGAATGGCGGAACCGGTCACTCGGATCATTTCGCGATTTCATTTGCGACTGGAGGCATAGCATGGTTAATCGAAGACAGTTCGGCACCGGCCTTGCGGCGATGGCAAGTGCCGGCGGCCTCACTGGGATGTGTCTCGCGGCGCCGCAAACGCCCCCGCGAAATACCTTGATGCACGTGGGTGGTGACTACCACAGCATCGCAGGAGGCGGTATCACGTCCAAGCAGAACCTTGAATACAACTTGCGCCACGGCGTGAAGCACCTGACCGTTCAACTCAGGAAGCGCCCGCAAGACGGATGGGATCCGAATGAGATGAAGCGTATGAAGGACTGCTGCGACGAGCGCGGGATGGTGCTTGAAGCTATCCGCATGGACTCCGACTACATCAAGCTGCGCAAGGGGTCCGAACGGGATCGTGAGATTGACACCATCGTCGGCAATATTGAAAAGGCGGCGCAAATTGGCGTAAGGATCATTACCTACAATTGGGAGGTGATTCCGTATCGCCGGAACCGAAGGACTCCTGGTCGCGGAGGCGCCACGTACGATTCTTTCAGTCTGGAAGAGGATTGGAAGAGTTTGCCGATGGGAGACGCCGGCCGAGTGACCCATGAAGACTATTGGGAGCGCATCGCCTACTTCCTGGAGAACATCATTCCCGCCGCGATAAAGAACGACGTGAGAATGGCCTGTCATCCTTACGATCCACCGGGGCTGCCACTTGGTTATCAGGGCGTCGATGAATGGGATACGCCGGCGATCTTCGATGCCATAAAGCGCTACGAATCGATTGTCGACACTCCCTACAATGGTTTCCAGTTAGATCTAGGAAGCACCGCGGCGGGCTTAAAGAATCCGGCGACGGATGTCCTTCCGATTGTCCAGTACCTCGGCAGGCGGGGGAAGATTCATCAGATACACATGCGCAACATCCGGGGCGGTGTAAATGATTTCTGCGAGGTCTTTCCGGACGAAGGCGATATGGATTTTTTCAAGATAATTCGAATCCTTCGGGACACCCAATTCCCAGGTTCCATTTGTCCGGATCACATGCCCAGTCATCCGGATGATCCGGGTGGATTCCAGGCGTTTGCGTTCGGTTATGGGTACATCAAGGCCCTGATTCAAGCGGTCAATAGCGAGGCGTAGATCAGATTCCCGGCCAAGTTGGAAAGAAGCTCGGTGTGCCGCGACGCAGCTGACCGTCAACCTTAGGAACAGCAGGCTGACCGAAACCGGTCGGAATAGGTTCGGTCGGGCGCTGGGCCAGCCGACGTCGGCGGTTAGACTGTGCCCGGTCTTCCACTTACAAGCGTCGAGGGCATCTGCGCCTGCTACTGAAAATCCGCGTGTCGGTGGTTCAATTCCACCCCTGGCCACCATCTCTTTCAATCACCTATCAAGTTCTGCGATCGCTCGCAGATTTCCGTGTGGGAGTCTCCCGCGCGGTTCATGTGCTATTCGTCATCCTTGTTTGGGGAGACTGAAGTCTGCGGCGCGTAGATGGGCTCAAAGCCGAATACCCAGGGCTTGGAGGTGTCGACGCTCACCCGCACGGCTTTCATGTCGGGCCAGCCATAAACCTGCAGGCGCATCAAGTTCTGCTGCGTCACGCCGGGCTTGTCCAGGTCGAGCTGTGTCAGCGGTCGATCGATCACGAACTCGTGATAGTGGCCCTGGACGATGAGCACTTGCCCGTCGAAGGTCTCGGCCTCGGTGTCTATCGCTTTGACGATGGACTCGAAAGGGCCGCCGTCGTAGCGGAGCTTCTCGTCGAACGGGTTAGAGTGGAAAGCCAGTACGATGGCGCGCTGTTTCGCATGGCGCGCTGCCGCGAAGCTCGCTTTGACCCAGGCGAGATTGGCCTGTTCACGGCGCACGAATTCGCGCCAATATTTTTCGACGCGCAGTTCCTGGTTGTTGTGCGTGCCCGCCAGGTTCAGCGTCGCGAAGGTCGCGCCGCCGAAGGTCCAGCGCGCGTTCTCCGTGAACTCGGCGAACTCCGGGATCTCGTCGGACTCGCGTGTCAGCGGCAGGCGCACGCGGCCAAGGCTCTCGGGCTTCGACCAGAACACCTCTCGCATCAGCGTTAGTATCTCGGTCGGGTCCGCCGCGCCGCGGTTGGCCTTCCAGCAGTCCGCCCACTCGTTGTTGCCCGGCGTGTAGAACACCGGGCCGGCGAAGCGATTGAAGAAGTCCCGCTGGCTCTCCTGGAACGCACGGCCGCAGTCGCCGTATCCCTTGGTGTCTCCCACATGGATTGAGAATGCCGGCTGCGCAGCGTTGATCGCGTCGATCAGCTGGCCGTAGAGTTGATTGTCGGCCGGTGGCGCATACGTCGTATCGCCGAGTGCGACAAAGGTGAACGGCTCAGCGGCGGCCGAAGCCGCGAACATGGCGGTGAGCAGGATCCGCAGAAACATGCAGCGACTCTAGCAGAGGTGCAACGGTCGGGTGGGGCGCCGACTTTAGGGTGACGAGTAAATCTGCCGAGTTCGTTTAGAGTCCTTGAAATGACGGTGGGACAAAAACTCTGCGGGAGTTTTGCGTGACTCAGTCCGGCGCGGTCCTGCATCGTGGGGCATTCGTTGCAACGGGCGCCCCGGCTAACCGGTTGATGCAGTTGATGTTGCAGATAACAGCTTGTGCCTGAAAATCCGCGTGTCGGCGGTTCGATTCCACCCCAGGCCACCATTCTCCTCCCCGGACAAATCGGCATATGCTCTCGCCAGGTCAAGCGCGGGTGAACTCATGAGCACACGACGACATTTCCTCTCTATCCTCGCAGTTCCCGGGCTTGTGCTGGGCGCGGCGCCCGCCGTGAAGGCGCTCGCCCGGACCGCCGCGTTCGAACCGGACCCGGAGGCAGACGACGCGGCCGTGTTCGCGGCGGCACGCGAGCACTTCCTGATCCCTGCGGGTGTTGCCTATTGCAATACCGGCACGCTGGGCGCATCGCCGCAGGAAGTGGTGGACGCGCTGACCGAAAGCGTTCGCCGCCTCGAAACCGAACTCGCGGACTGGCCCTACGAGCATCCTGACGGCGAACCGCTGACGGGGTACCAGCAGCTGCTCGATGTCCGTGCCGCGGTGGGGCAGTTCGTCAATGCGCCCGCTGCCGACATTGCGCTCACGCAAAACGCGACGATGGGCATGAATTTCCTCGCCAACGGCCTCGACCTGGCCGCGGGCGACGAGGTCATCAGCACCGACCAGGAGCACGGCGGCTGTATCTCGCCCTGGCGCCTGCTCGCGAAGCGGCGCGGCATCGTCGTCAATGAACTGCCGCTGGAGCCGGTACTCGTGGATGGGCCGGACGCGATTGTTCAGTTGTTCGAGAGCGCGATAACGCCGCGCACGAAGGTCGTGATGTTCAGCCACATCACGAGTGGCCTTGGCGTACGGCTACCGGCGCGCGAATTGTGCGCGCTTGCGCGGAGCCGCGGTGCGCTCGCCATCGTGGACGGCGCGCAGGCGGTGGGCCAGATCGAGGTGGACATACAAGCTCTCGGCTGTGATGCCTACGTCGGCAGTCCGCACAAGTGGATGATGGCGCCAAAAGGCACTGGTTTCCTGTACCTCCGGCGCGACGAGCAGGATCGTTTCTGGACGACGCTGGCAAGCTACCAGTGGGACAACCACGCAGAGGGAGCATTTCGATTCATGCAGTACGGCACGGGGAGCGTTCCCGTGGTAGACGGCCTGACGGCGGCGCTGCGATTCATCGGAAAGATCGGCATGTCGCGGATCGAGCGGTGGGACGCAAGCCTCACGAAACGTCTGCGCGAAGGCCTGGCGGGCATTCCCGCAGTACGTATCGCGTCACCCAGCGACCCGCGGCTGGCCGCGGCCATCACGACCTTTCGCGTCAATGGCGTGAAGGCCAAGGCGCTGCAGGACGCGCTGTGGACGAAGCGCGTGCGCGTCCGCGCGCAGAACGACGAACGGGGAGTTCGCCTGTCGGCTCATATGTATGTCAGCCCGGCAGCTGTGGATGCGGTCCTCGGTGTCACCCGGGAGATTGCCGCACAGGCGTAGCCGGCAGGAATCGGCTGTTGCGCAGCAGCGCCGCCGAAATCAGCGAAATCAGGCACCCGACCGGGAAGATCTCGATGAATGTGTACGAGAGCCGGATGAGCGGGTTTGCATACTGCCGGCGGAACTCGTCCATCTGCGCGATCACAGCGGCGACATCGGCCGCCGATGCGCCCTTGGCCCGCGCCGCCTCGATCGCCGCGTTGCTGTACGAATCGACGAACGCGAAATCCGTGACCGCGAGCGTGATCTCCCAGCCGATCACGTAGATCACGCTCGCCACAAAGCTGATCCCGAGACCCGCCAGCAACGCCGGAGCGAAGCGGATCGCGCCTCCCAGCTCGCGATCGCGCAGGCGCTTCACGCCGAAAAAGACCATGCTGAGCGCGAGTACCATCATCAGGTACCCGGTGAACAAGGAAGTAGCTCCGTGTCCTGCCTCGGGATTTGCCAGCAGCAGGTCCATGGGCACGGCGACGATCAGGCCGGCGGCAACGCCGAAGATCAGGATGATGCGGGTCATGGCGGAATCCCCCTGGTAAGACTGCCGACATTACGCGACAGTCGGCACGACGATACTATCGCCCGAAAGGGTGATTTCGGCCGGTTCACTCCCAAAAGCGGCGGCTCAACCGGCCTACGGAACGAGTCCGAGCTCGCGGGCGAGCAAAATCGCCTCGGTCCGCCGCGCGACCCGCAGCTTTTCGTAAAGGCGCGCGATGTGCGTTTTCACCGTATTGGGTGACAGGCTGAGGCGCGCGGCGATCTCCTTGTTTGAGCGACCGTCCGCCAGCAATTGCAGTACCTGTCGTTCGCGCTCGGTGATGCCGAGCGAAGACTGTGCGCGCTCATTCAGCGTAAATTCACCGGTGCGAGGCTCGCGGTGAAAGAGCCTCCGCCCCACCCAGATTCCGAGCCCCAGGAACGCCACCGCGATCAATGCCACATAGACTGTGCCCGCGTGCGCTCGGGCCCAGATCCGGTATTCGAGCCATTGCAAGGCAACGGCACCGGCCGCGAGCGCGAAGCCGTAGACGAGCACCGTCTTCAGCATTCCTTTATTCATCTGCCGTTTGAAGTCTTGCGCGCCAGGTGTCGTCGTTACCGAGCCAGGCCTCGACCTGCCAGGGACGGCAGCAGACCGGGCAATCCTCTACGTATTCCTGGTGTTCGCCGCCGCCACCGTCGATCTGCAACTCGACGGATTCGCCACAGTAGGGGCATTGCAGCGACACGCAATCTTCCATGCTGCAAATGATTGCACGGGAAAAAGCAGCTCGCTAGGGCCTGGCGGCCACCTCGGGTGCCGACAGATAAGCGTACACCGCCGTCACCTCGTCATCCCTCATGTATTTCAGCGAGCCCTGCGACATCTCGGTCATCAGCCCGAGTTTCCGGCCGCCCATGGCAATACCCGTCGACAGCAGCGTCCTGAAATCGGCCAACGAATAAGCGGGCACGATGGCAAACAGGTTGGGCGATTCCACCTGTTCCTCCCCATGCAGATCGAGGCCGTGGCACATCGCGCAGGTCGTCCTCGCAATGTATTGGCCCAATGCAACTGCCTCCGCCGGACGCTCACGCGGACCCAATTGTGTGGGATCGACAATGTCCGGCTCGACGGGAATCATTCCAACGACGACAAGTGCACGCGCGAGCAGGCCGAGGCTCGTGTCCTTCGCCGCATCGGGAAGAGGTCCAACAGTGCGCAGATACGCGATGGTCGCGGCGATGTCAGCGTCGGCAAGCCTGACCATGGCGTGCGAAGGCATGAATATGTTGCCGGTACCGTCGGACTTGACGCCGCCGCGAATGGCATTGGTGAGTTGTTCGTCCGTGTATTGGGGAACGACACGGGTGAGGTTATGGCCGGACAGCCGCCCGATGAAAATATTGTCGACGAAGAGATGACCTGCGAGATCATCGCCGTGACAGCCGATGCAGCCATTAACGTGAGCGAGTCGATGGCCCTCTTCCACCATCGAAGGGGAGGGCGCCATGCGTAGCCCCAGGCCGGCCACTTCATGGCGCGCGTTCAGTTTCCAGGTGGAAATGCCGTAGATTGCGACGATGGCCACGACCAGGATGGCGGCGATTCCGCCACCTGCGATCAAGGCGATTTTTTTTACGAGACGAAAGCGTGGCGACGATGCGCTTGGCGTCATTTGATTCCCCGTGCGTAATGAACTTGCGTAGCAAGTCTAGGCTCGTGCCCCTGCGGCGCCAAGCACGGGAGCAGCACTGGAACTCTGCCGTCATGCATGGGGCCACTTGGCCAGTCGAGGGTGGCGTGCCAGAGCTAACCCCAGCCAACTCAGGGCGGTAGCGATTTCAGGAGAATCAACGTTCCAGGTCTTGTCGGATATGCTCGGTTGCCATCAGGATCGGCTGAAAATTCGCGTGTCGGTGGTTCAAATCCAGTCCTGGCTCCCGCCTAGATCGCCTCCGGCACCGTGCGGATCGCCCCGCAGGGGCATTCCGCAACGCATAGCCCGCAGCCCTTGCAGTAATCGTAATTGAACTCGTAACGCTGCCCTGGCCCGAGCTTGATGACGGCGTTGTCGGGGCACACGCCATAGCAGTTGTCGCATTCGAAGCAGTTGCCGCAGGAAAGGCAGCGCCGCGCCTCGAATTGCGCCGTGACTTCGTCGAAGCCGCCGACGACCTCCTCGAACGTGGATTGACGGCGGATCGTGTCGAGCACCGGCTGCCGGGACTTGGGGGCGTCCGAGTAGTACCAGGTATTGAGCATCTCGAAGCTTGCGAGTTCGTGGTTCACCGGGTGCACCCATGTTGTGCGCCGCAGCCAGGCATCGATGTTGCGTGCCGCCAGCTTGCCGTTCCCGATTCCGACCGTCACCGTGCGTTCGCCGCGCACCATGTCACCGCCCGCGAAGATGCCGGGGTGACCCGTCATCATGTCCGGGCCCACATTCACGACGCCATCCTGGATCGCGAAACCCGGCACGCCGTCGAGCAACGAAAGATCGACGTCCTGGCCGAGAGCGAGGATCACCGAATCCGCCTCGAGCGTCTCGAATTCGCCTGTCGGTTGCGCATTGCCCTGGGCGTCGAGTCGCATCTTCTCGACGGTAATGGACGACTCGCCGGCCTGCTTGATCGTGGTGAGCCACTTGACCAGGACGCCCTCCTGCAGTGCTTCCTCGAGTTCCGACTCGTGCGCTGGCATCTTCTCGCGCGTGCGCCGGTAGACGATGATCGACTCCTCGGCGCCTAGGCGCCTGGCCGTGCGCGCCATGTCGAAGGCTGTATTGCCGCCCCCGTAGACCACGACGCGCCGGCCGAGCAGGGGCTTTTCGCCGCCCTCCATGCTGCGCAGCACCGATATGGCGTCGAGCATTTTTGCCGCGCTGCCCGCGGGAATGTAGGCGCGCTTTGCGATGTGCGCTCCGACGGCGAGAAACACGGCATCGAAGCCGCCCTGGCGCATCGCGTCGAGCACGCTCGTGACTCTCGAGTTGAGCTCGAGCGTGATGCCGAGTTGAAGGATCCGCCGGATCTCCGCGTCGAGGACCTCGCGCGGCAGGCGGTACTTCGGAATTCCGAAGCGCATCATGCCGCCCGGCGCCGGGCCGGCCTCGCGGATCGTCACTGCGTGGCCGAGGCGGGCGAGCTGATAGGCAGCCGACAGGCCCGAGGGTCCGGCTCCGACGATCAGCACGCTTTTGCCTGTGGCGGCCTGCGGCTTCGCGAACTTCCAGCCACAACGCAGCGCCTCGTCGCCGAGAAAGCGCTCGATCGCATTGATGCCGACGCTGTCGTCGAGCTGTGCGCGGTTGCAGGATGTCTCGCAGGGGTGATAACAGACCCGGCCCATGACCGCGGGCAGCGGGTTGTCCTGGGCCAGCATGCGCCAGGCATCCTCGTAATGCCCGGATTCGGCGTGGAAGAGCCAGCCCTGGATGTTCTCGCCCGCCGGGCAGGCATGGTTACACGGCGGCAGGCGGTCGACATATTCGGGACGGACCGTGCGCCAGGATCCGGTCCGGTTGGCGAGGCTCGAGCCCGGATCGAGCGTGATGGCGAAGGGCTTGGTCTTCATGCGCGGCGCTCCACGTCCTCGAGCAGGCGGTAACGGAGGATGTTGCGATCTGCCAGCTGCTGGATCTGGTCGATGATGTCGCGGCGCGGCGGATCCTTGAAAAGGTGCGCGAAGCGCTGTTGCGGCCGCAGGTATTCCTCGACCGGCAACTTGCGCTTGATCCTCGACACATGCGTCACCTTGCTGCCTTCGGCCTCGAACACGGGGAAGAGACCGGTCTCTTTGGCCAGGCGCGCGATCTTGATCGTCTCCGCAGAGGCGTGCCCCCAGCCGAGCGGGCAGGGAACCAGGATGTGGATGTACCGCGCGCCGTGGAACTCCATGGCGCGGCGAACCTTTGCTTCGAGATCGTGCAACTCGGCGACCGTGGCGGTGGCGACATACGGGATCTCATGGGCCATCGCGAGCGCCGGCAGATACTTGCCCTGGTCGAAGCGATTGCCGGACGACTGGCCGAGCGGCATCGTCGTGTTGGTGCGCGCAGCGGGCGGAGTCGCCGAGGAACGCTGCACGCCAGTATTCATGTATCCGCCATTGTCGTAACAGATGTAGAGCACGTCGTCATTGCGCTCGAACATCCCCGAAAGACAGCCAAAGCCGATGTCGGTCGTGCCGCCGTCGCCGCCCTGCGCAACGACCCGCACGTCATGGCGGCCCTTGATGCGCATGGCGGCCGCAATGCCGGTGGCGACCGCCGCCGTATTGCCGAACAGCGAATGGATCCACGGGATCTGCCACGAGGT
>CAVVBV010000001.1:0-42688 GCA_963746545.1 uncultured Gammaproteobacteria bacterium | reverse complement strand
CGGGCCGGCCCTTGACCGAAGCCTGGCCCTGACCGAGGCCTCACGGAGGCTGCGCGGCGTGCTGCTGATGCTGGCCGCGGCAGGCGTCTTCGCAATCATGGACGCGATCATGAAGCACCTGACGCTGCGCTACCCGGCGCTGCAGATCGCATGCCTCCGCGGAGCGGCCTTGCGCTGCCATTCGTCGCGGTGAGCTATCTGGTGACTGGGCGGCTGCGGCTGCTGCGCCCCGGTCCGGTTCGGACTGCACATCGCGCGCGCCGCGCTCGCCATCGTGGATGATGTGGGGATTCCTGTGGGCCCTTTCGCACGCCAGCATGGCCGACACCTACGCGGTGTTCATGAGCGCGCCGCTGCTCGTGGTCCTGGCCGCGTCGCTGATCCTGGCGAGACGGTGGACCGGCATCTGCTGATCGCGATCGTCGTCGGTCTCGCGGGCGTCATCGTGATGCTGAAGCCGTCGGTGGCGGGCTTCGTGAGCCTCGCCGGGCTCGCAACTCGACCGTCGGCACTCGCCTATTCGATCGTCGTGGTACTCGTCCGCATATTGTCCCGAACCGACACGACCGCCTCGATGGTCTTCTGGTACCTGTTGATACTGTCCATCGGCGCCGCCGCACTCGCCGCGCCGGACTGGGTCCCGATCGTGACGACCGACTGGCCCTGGATCGTGGCGATCGGGCTGACCGGATGGGCCGGCCAGCACCTGATCACCGACGCCTTCCGGCTCGCGCCAGCCTCGCTCGTGGCGCCTTATGAATACACGGTGCTGGTCTGGGCCGTCGGGCTCGACTGGTTCGTATGGCAGGTGCCGCCGGGACCGCGAATGATCGCCGGCGCAGTCATTGTCGTCGGCGCCGGCCTGTACCTCCTGAACCGCGAGCGGAAGCGTATCGTGGCGGATCGCGCAATCCTTCGCGTCGATGGAAGCCCTTGAGCATCCTTTCGTAACGAAGCCGATCGCCGGATTCGCGACGAATGGAATCAGCTGCCGGACATGAACCACTTCCGCAACGAGACCAGCTAGCGCGAAAGATCCTTCAGCAGGCTCCGCCACTGGATCAACGCGCCGTCGAATGTCGCAAGCGGCACGCGCTCGTTCAGGCCGTGCGTGAATTCGTCCTTCGGGTGCATGAATATCCCGGACACGCCATAGCTCGGTACGCCGAGATTCCTGAAGAACAGGCTGTCGGTCGCGCCAGCGGACATCGAAGGCATGATCGGCAGGCCCGGCGCGCGCAGGTCGATAGCCTTCCGCAATGCCTTCATGACATCGTCGCGCAGCGGCGAGGCGTCGCTCGGCAACCGGCTTGCCCATGATCGTGAACTGCGCCGTCGGGTCGTCGACGACCCTGACCAGCGTTTCCTTCACGCTCTCGATCGCGACGCCCGGGAACACGCGGCAGTTCACGTTGACCATGGCCTTCTGCGGCAGCGCGTTGCGCGCATGCCCGCCCTGCAGCATCGTCGCGACGCAGGTCGTGCCGAGCTGCCCGACGTACTCCGGATCCGAGGACAGGAGCGCAACGGCTTGCGCATCGTCCGGATTTTCGGCGTAACGGACCATCGCCGCGCCCTCCTCGCCGGACTTGATCGGGCCCGCGACCCGGAAATAGGCCCGTGTCAGCTCGGTGGACTGCCTCGGGAAGCGAAAGGCCGCGATTTGGTCGATCGCGCGCGCCAGGCGATAGATCGCGTTGTCCGCGCGCGGGCGGCTGCTGTGGCCGCCCGGATTCGAAAAGCTGATCTCGAAGTCGACGTAGGTCTTCTCCGCGGCCTGCAGGCCGTAGAACATGGGCTTGCCGTCGTCGCCGAGGGTCGCGCCGCCCGCATCGCTGTTCAGCAGCAGCTCGGCATTCTTGAGTTGCTCCGCCATGACCGCGGTCGTCGCCTGGTTCGTTTCCTCGTCGCCGGAGAGCGCGAGCACGATGTCGCGCCGCGGTTTGTATCCTTCCGACTTCAACCACAGGAGCGTCGCGACCATCGTCGAGACGCCGAACTTGTTGTCCGAGGAGCCGCGGCCGAAGACGAAGCCGTCCTCGACGACCGGCGTGAACGGATCGCGCTGCCAATCGGCCTTGAAGGCCGAAACGACGTCCATGTGGCCGCCGATCACGATCGGCTTCGCATCCGGGTCCTTGCCGCGATAACGCGCGATCAGGAACGCCGTTTCCCCGAATGGCGTAATCGTGATGTCCTCGGGCGCGAAACCTCCCTCGGTCAGCACGCCGGCGAGATAGGCAGCATAAGCCGGCACCTGGCCCTGGCCCGCAACTGTCGGAAAAGAAATGGATTTGGCGTGGATCTCGCGCAAGCGGGCAGAGATGTCGGCGGGTACGGCCGGCGCAGTGGCGGCGGCAGCCGTCAGCGCGAAGCACAGGGCCATCGCGCCCAGGCCGGTCCGGGTGCGGATCGGATGCATCGGGAGTTTCCTTGTCGAAGGGTCCGGGGAGTGTGCCAAGCGGCCGTAGCTGCCGCAAGCATGTCATTGGAAGCTGGGTTAGAGTAGCGGCCATGCCGAGGCCAACGACTGCATGATTCTCACAGTCCTGCTAACGGCGCTGGGCTTGCTCGCGGTCGCATTCACCGGAGCGCTGGTCCAGACCGCCCGGCGTCGCAGCGAGATCAGGCCGACACTGGAATCGATCGGCCTGGGCGCCATCACCAATTTCTTCGATACGCTCGGCATCGGCTCGTTTGCCCCGACCACCGCCTGGCTCAAGTTCCGCAGGCTCGTGCCGGACAGCTTTATCCCGGCGACGCTGAATGTCGGACACGCCCTTCCGACGGTGGTGGAGTCCGCCATATTCCTCCTGCTCGGCGTGCACGTGGATCCCGTATTACTAGTTGCCTGCATCGTTGCCGCGGTGCTCGGTGCCCTGGTCGGTGCGCCCATCGTGGTCAGGTCATCGGTACGCGTCGTACAGGCCGTGGTCGGCGTGGCGTTGCTGATCGCCGCTGCACTGTTCGCGATGAAGAATCTCGGCCTTATGCCAGCGGGTGGCGCGGCAAACGCATGTATCCGCCCTACCTCTATGTCGCCATCGTCGCGCACTTCATCATGGGCGTGTTAATGGCCTTCGGCATCGGGCTCTACGCGCCGTCATTGATCGTGTTGAGCCTGCTGGGCCTCGATCCGCGGCTGGCCTTTCCGATCATGACGAGCGCGTGTGCATTCTTGATGCCGACGACCGGCTTTCGTTTCATGAAATCCGAGCGCATTGACCTAAAAATCATCATCGGCATCACAATCGGAGGAATTCCTGCCGTGCTCGCCGCGGCGTTCATCGTAAAGGAGATGCCGATCGTGGCTCTGCGTTGGGGCGTCGTCGTGGTCGTCCTGTACGCGGCGGTGCTCCTGCTGCGCTCGGCAATGAAGCCGGCGGCACCGCACTAATCTGATTCGGGAGGAGATCCATGGACAGAAGACATTTCCTGATGTCATCGGTGGCGGCCGCCGTCGCGGCATCGCTGCCGATCGGCAGGATCCTCGCTGCGGGTCGCGGCGTACCGGTCGCGGCCGATGTCGCCGCCGTCACCGGCGGCGGCGCGGCAACGACGCTCGAGCGTGCCGCCCTGCAGGAGCTGCGCGACAGCCTGCGCGGCGCGATGCTGCTCGCGGGCGATGACGGCTACGACCAGGCACGGCGCGTGCTGAATGAATCCATCAACAAGCACCCGGCGGTCATCGTGCAACCCACGGGCGTCGCGGACATCAAGAACGCCGTGAATTTCGCGCGCGAGCGCAGCCTGCTGCTCGCGGTCAAGTGCGGCGGCCACAGCCCGGGCGGCAAGTCGACCTGCGAAGGCGGCATGCAGATCGACCTTTCGCATTTCCGCAGCGTGCGGGTGGATCCGCTGGCCCGCCGGGCCTACGCAGCGGGCGGCAGCCTGCTCGGCGAGCTCGATCACGAAGCCATGGCGCTCGGCCTCGTCACGACGGCCGGCACCGTGTCGCACACGGGAATCGGCGGCCTGACGCTGGGCGGCGGCTTCGGGCGCCTCGCACGGCGCTTCGGCCTGGCGCTCGACAACGTGAAGGCCGTGGACATCGTGACCGCGGACGGCCAGCTCCTGCACGCCAGCGCGAAGGAGAACAAGGACCTCTACTGGGGCGTGCGCGGCGGCGGCGGCAATTTCGGCATCGTCACGGACTTCGAGTTCGGGCTGCATCCGATGCAGACGCCAGATCATCGGCGGCAATGTCGTGTTCCCGATCGAGCGTGCGCGCGAAATCGTCCGCTTCTACGGCGATTACAGCGGTAGCGCCCCCGACGAACTGTATGCGGACTACTTCATGTCGCTGCCGCCGGCCGGCAAGCCCGGCGTCTGCGGCATCCATGTCTGCTACTCCGGGGACGCGGCAAAGGCCGACAAGCTGCTCGAGCCGCTGCGCAAGCTCGGCGGCTCGGTGGCGGATACGATCAAGGCGCAGGACTACGTCGCGATCCAGCGCAGCACCGACCGCAGCGACCCGCGCAACGAAGGCACCTACCTGAAGTCGGGATTCATCAGCGACTTCAAGGAAGACATGGTCGACAAGCTGATCGACGGGTTCCAGCCGGACCCGGACCGCACGACCATCGTGTTCTTCCAGCATTCAGGCGGCGCGATCGGGCGCGTGGCCCCCGATGCGACGGCCTTCCCGCACCGGCATTCGAAGCACAACATGTTCGCGGTCGTCTCCTGGAATCTCGACCACGATTCCGCGCCGCACGTCCGCTACGTCAAGGACTACTGGAGCAAGCTCGAGCCGTACACGGACGGCTACTACACGAACGAAGTCGGCGACGAGGCGCAGCACATCGTCGACACGAACTACCAGGGCAACATCGGCCGGCTGCGCACGATCAAGAAGAAGTACGACCCGGGCAACCTGTTCCGGCTGAATGCTAACGTACTGCCGAGCGCGTAGCAGAAATGGGCAGGGCAATTTGCCCGCGGAACCAGTCTGGCGGATACTGGTCCATCGACCGGAGGCACCGACCCTGTCCAGGCATCGTCAACGGCTGATCGCCCGCCTGCTGGCGCTGGCAGTTGCTCGTCGCCCAATTCGGCGCCGAGGCCCACGCCTATTTCGCACCTGGCGAAGGATCCGGACGGCGTTCCGAATTCGACCCAGTATTGCGCGAAATGCCTGTCATTTGCGCCCGTGACCAGCGCCGCGGGCGGCATGCCGCACGTGGTGCTGATTCTCCAGCCCGAAACGGAACCTGCCCTGGCGGCCGCCACGGCTTCGATCCCGACCCTTTCTCCCCGCCCCTCCTACCAGTCTCGCGCCCCGCCCCAGCTCCTCTAGGCCAATGACCCCACGGCGCGCGTATGCGCGGCCGTGCCCGTTGACTTGAGAGGAGGACCTTTCCATGACGAGGATATTGCCCGTTGCGGCGCTATTGGCGCTTGCCGGTGCTGCGCCCTGTGCATTCGCGGAGTCCGCCGATGACGTCGCGGCTCTGCGAGCCGAGTTGCAGAACCTGAAGAGTGACTACGCGGCGCGCGTGGGCGCGCTCGAAGCGCGAATCGAACAGCTCGAATCGGCGCCTGCGCCGGTTCCTGCACAGGTTGCGCAACAACAGCCGCCCGCCGGCGCGGGGTCGCGTTCTTCGGCTTCTGCCTTCAATCCGGCGGTTTCGGTAATCCTGGCCGGCAACTACTCGGACACTTCCCAGGATCCGGAAACCTGGCGCATCGCCGGCTTCATGCCGAGCGGCGGAGAAGTCGGTCCCGGCGAGCGCAGCTTCAACGTCGGCGAGTCCGAACTCGCGCTCAGCGCCAGCGTCGATCCGTACTTCTCCGCAACGATGATCGCCGCGATCGCTGGTGAGAACGAAATCGGGATCGAGGAGGCCTATTTCCGGACGACTTCGCTGCCTTCCGGCTTCACCGTCAAGGGCGGGAGATTCTTCTCCGGCATGGGCTATCTGAATGAAGTGCACGGCCATGCCTGGGATTTTGCCGACCAGCCGCTCGTCTACCAGGCATTCATGGGCAACCAGCTGGCGCAGGACGGCGTGCAGGTCAAATGGCTGGCGCCCACCGATCTCTTCGTCGAGATCGGAGCCGAGACCGGCAATGGCCAGGCGTTTCCGGGCACGCGCCGAAATCGAAATGGTTTCAATGGCACTGCCCTCTTTGCCCATGTCGGCGGCGATATCGGCGATTCGGCGAGCTGGCGCGCCGGCGCGTCCTGGCTCGACTTGCGTGCCGAGGACCGCAGCTTCGAGGACTCCGATGAATTCGGCGCACCGGTGCTGGACTCATTTACCGGCAAGTCGCGCACCTGGGGAGCGGATGCAGTCTTCAAGTGGGCGCCTACCGGTAATTCTGCCTATCAGCAGCTGAAAGTGCAGGCGGAGTACATGAGTCGACGCGAGGATGGCGAACTCACGTTCGATGCCGAGGGCCTCGGCCTCGCCGATGCCTATCGCAGCGACCAATCCGGCTGGTACCTGCAAAGCGTGTTCCAGTTCCGACCGCGCTGGCGCGTCGGCCTGCGCTACGACGCGCTCGACTCAGGCACGCCGCGCATTGCGCTCGTTGAAGACGGAACGCTGCCGCCTGAAGCTTTCCAGGCGCTGCTTCCCGCAGACCCCGAGCGGATCACCGTGATGTTCGACTGGAGCCCGAGCGAGTTCTCGAGACTCCGCGCCCAATATGCCTGGGACGAAGCCCGTGCCGACGGCGAACGTGACCGGCAGTTCCGGCTGCAATATCTCTATGGCATCGGCGCGCACGGCGCTCACAAATACTAGGAGCCGCAATCATGAAGACAATCATTCGCGGCGCCCTGGCGCTGCTCATCATCCTGGTCTGCGTTCCTGCGCAGGCCACTGTGAAGATACTCGCGACCACGTCCGACTGGGGCGCACTCGCGACCGAGGTCGGCGGCGACAAGGTGAGCGTCTACGTCGCCACGACCGCCATGCAGGACGTGCACCGTGTGGACGCCAAGCCGAGCCTCGTCGCCCGGGCACGCACGGCCGATCTCGTCTTCGCGACAGGGGCAGAGCTCGAAATCGGCTGGCTGCCGGTGCTGGTGCAGGAGTCGGGCAATCCCAGCATCCAGCCCGGATCGCCGGGGTACTTCGAGGCGGCGTCGCTATTGAACCTGCTGGAGGTTCCTTCGCGGCTTGATCGCTCCCTGGGCGACATCCATCCGCAGGGCAATCCTCACCTGCAGCTCGATCCCCACAACATCGCTGTGATTGCGAAGGGGCTGACCGCGCGGCTGGTGCAGCTCGACGCCGGCAACGCGGCTTACTACCAGCAGCGTGGCAGCGATTTCGCGGCACGCTGGACGCAGGCAATCGCACGCTGGGAGGCCAAGGCGGCTCCACTCAAGGGATTGCCGGTCGTCGTCATGCACCGCGACCAGGCTTATCTCTGCCACTGGCTCGGCCTGAAGGAAATCGCCGCAATCGAGCCGAAGCCCGGCGTGCCGCCGAGCGCCGGTTATCTCGGCGAGCTGGTGTCGAAACTTGCCACAACTCCGCCGCGCTTGATCATGCGCAATGCCTACAACGATCCAAAAGCGGCCAATTGGCTCGCGGAGCGGGTCCATGCGCCGGTCGTGTTGTTGCCGTTCTCGGTCGGCGGCACGGCCGAGGCGAAAGATCTCTTCGGCCTCTTCGACGACACCATCAATCGCCTGGAGGCGGCAATCCAATGAGTCTTTTTTCCACCGATCTCAGCATCCTTTGGCCGGCACTGATTGCGGGCCTGCTGGTTGCCATCTCCCACGTGCCGCTGGGCCAGCAGGTGCTGTCACGCGGCATCGTGTTCATCGATCTGGCCATCGCCCAGGTAGCCGGGCTCGGCGTGATCGCGGCGAGTCACTTCGGCCTGCCGATCGAGGGCTGGAGCGCGCAGGCCGCGGCGGGCACTGCGGCGCTCGCGGGCGCGTTACTCCTGACCTGGACCGAGAAAAAGCGACCGGAGGCGCAGGAAGCGCTGATCGGGATCCTGTTCGTGCTGGCATCGACGGCGCAAATTCTGTTGCTGGCAAATGACCCGCACGGCGGCGAGAACCTGAAGGACCTCCTCGCCGGCCAGATCCTTTGGGTTTCCACCGAACAGCTGGTCCGCACGGCGATTCTCACCGCCTTGTTTGCAGTCGTCTGGTTCCTGTGGCGGGAGCGTGTCGGCCGGATCGGCTTCTATGTGCTCTTCGCGGTGGTCGTCACGGCCTCGGTCCAGCTCGTCGGCGTCTATCTCGTCTTCACGACGCTGATCGTCCCGGCCGTCGCAACCTACCGGCACGCCGCCAGGCGCCAGCTGCCGCTCGGCTACGCGCTGGCAATCGGCAGCTACGTCGTGGGACTCGCCGTCTCCGTCGTCACGGACCTGCCCTCGAGTGCAGTGATTGTCTGGGCGATGGCGGTGCTGGGCCTGCTGGTGCACCTCGCCGCGGGTCGCCAGGCAGATACGGCATCCTCAAGGGCCCACGGCTGACCCGGGCCGCGAAAAAAGGGGCCAGGAGAAATCTCCTGGCCCTTTGCCTCGCGATTGATTGTGTCGGTTCAGAATTCCTTCGTGAACCGGACTCCGAACTCGCTTGCGTCATTGCTCAGCATGACCAGCGTGTAGTCACCGGTGTTGAGCCGGGCATTGTCGTAGCGCTCGTCGCCGACGTTGTGGCCGTAGGCCGCGAGCGTCCAGTCGCCGTCGGTCGGTCGGTAGCTGATGTCGACGTTGACCAGGTCGCGGCTGTCGATGAACGTCAACCTGCCCGGGTCGGAAGTGGGCTCTCCGTACATGCTGTCGCGGTACGAATAGTCCGCCCGGATCGTCACCTCGCCGCTGCCAGCGGCAACCCTGAGTTCCGGACTGACCGATGCCGTCAGCTCCGGAGTCAGCGGCGCCACCGCGAGCGGGTTCGGGTCCTTCACGTTCGCATCGATGTAACCGAGCGTCGTGTACAGGCGGAAGTTGTCGGTGACCGCCCAGGTGCTTTCCCATTCCACGCCGCGCGAGGTCTGGTCCACGATGATGCTCTGCGTGTTGAAGCCGCCGCCAGAGGTCGAGCTGACCTGATACGGGAGATCAGAGTATTCCGTATTGAATACGGCGATGCTCATCTCCAGGTTGTCGAACGGCTGCCCCTTCACGCCGACTTCGTAGTTCCGCGCCGTGACGTTGTCGTTGGCCACGAAGCAATTGGGCCGCGCGAGTGTCAGCGTGCCGAAGTTGAAGGAGCCGATCAGGCAATACGGGCGCGCCGGGTACTGGCCAGACTGGTAGCCGCTCTGGACCGTCGCGTAGAGCGTCATCCGGTCATTGAACTTGTAATTGCCCGAGATATCCCAGCTCGTTTCCGTCCAGTTGCGGCTGTTGGACTCCGAAATCAGCTGGAACAGCACGGTATCGGCCGACTTGTCATCCTGCGTATACCGCAGGCCGGCCGCCAGCCGGAACTTGTCGGAAACGGCGTATCCGACATTCGCGTAGGCCGCGTCGCTGTCCACCTTCTGGTGCAGGAAGAAATCGCCGCCAGTGCCGCCGGTAGTGCTCGTGCACGGCGCAGCCGCTGTGCCGCAGTTGAATGTCGTGTCGTTCTGGAAGTTGTGCCCTTCTTCCTCGAAGTGATACAGGCCGACGACGTAATCGAATGCGCCCGTCTTGCCGTTCAACTGCAGTTCGTAGGACGTCTGGTCGGCTTCGCCGATCTCCGGGAATGCGAGGAAATTGTCGAAGAAGCTGTCGTCGTCGAGACCGGCCTTGTAATTCGAATGGCGGTCGCTCGCGATCAGCTTCAGGGCCATGTTGTCGTTGATCTCGAAATCGGCCGTCAGCGACACGCCATAGGCCTGGTTCGTCACGTTGATCTGGTTCGCCTGGCCGGTGGCGTTGTTGTACGGATTGCTTGCGGAATCGGAATCGCGGTAGCCGGCGTTGTAGACGGCACCATTGCTTCGGACGCAGCCGGGATCCGTCGGGAAGGCGCCCGGATTTGCCCGGCAGGCCGCACCCAACTCGTCGATCAGCGTGTCGTAGGGCCGCAGGCCGTTGTCGCCGTTGTTGCCGTCCGCGGTCAGCAGGAACGAGAGGCGATCGCTGGGCTCCCACAGCATCGCGACGCGCCCGAGATGTCCTGCATCTCGCCGACGTCCTTGGCCGGATCCTCGATATTGATGAAGCGCCCGACACCGCCGCGGCTCTGGTAGGCCGCCGTGAATGACATGGCGAACTGGTCCGAGAGCCGGAAGTTCGTGTACACGTCGCCATTCAGCCGCCCGCGGGTGCCGGCCATCAAGGACATTCGCCCGCCGTCCTCGTCTCCGGGCTTCTTCGTGATGATGTTGATGGCGCCGCCGATGGAATTGCGGCCGTACAGGGTGCCCTGCGGCCCGCGCAGCACCTCCACCCGCTCGATATTCGTCAGGTTCCAGTTCTGGCCGACCTGCCGGCCCAGGTAGACGCCGTCCACGTAGACGCCGACACCCGGCTCCGTCGTGATCAGGTGGTCCTGCAGGCCGATGCCGCGGATGAACGGATTGGACGAAGAAGTCTGGCCGGCGGAAAAGCCGGTCACATTCAGGTTCGGCACGAACTTGCCGATGTCGATCAGGTCGGTGATGCCCTGTCTTTCGATGGTGTCCGGGCTGAACGCGCTGATCGCGACCGGCACGTCGTAGATGCTCTCCTCGCGCTTCTGCGCCGTCACGATGACCGGCTCGAAGACCGAAGTGGATGTGTCCTGCGCAACCGCGACCTGGCTGGCGGCGATCGCGCCCAGCGGCAGGGCCGACAGGATGATTGCAAGATTCTTCTTCTTCATTCGTTTCTCCCCCAGGGTAAGCGTTACATGGGCCCGATCATAATCCACCTGAAGTCGGCGTGGCATAGAGCTCGCCGATGTCCTCGTTCCAGACGGCCGGGTTGGCGCGGATGAAGTCAGCAAGCATCGAAATGCACTCGGTGGAGTGCAGGTCCACGACCTTGACGCCGTTCTCACGCAGCCAGGCCAGGCCCCCGGCGAAATTGACCGACTCGCCGACCACGACCGTCCCGATGTTGAATTGCCGCACCAAGCCGCTGCAATACCAGCAGGGCGCCAGCGTCGTCACCATGACCTTGTCCCGGTAGGAACGCTGCCGGCCGGCCTTGCGAAAGGCGTCGGTCTCGCCATGGACCGACGGATCGCCTTCCTGGATCCGCCGGTTGCGCCCGCGGCCGATCAGCCGGCCCGTGCCGTCGAACAGGGCGGCCCCGATCGGGATGCCTCCTTCCGCGAGGCCCAGCCTCGCCTCCTCGATCGCGACCTTCAGCATGGCGGGGTAGTCGGTCGTCATGCGGGTGGCCGGCGCATCGGGTTGTTCGGGTGGGTCGTCCAGTCCGATTTTTCGTTATCAATAGGAAGGTCGGTCCGGGTATCGACACCCGAGGTCAGCCTTTCCATCGTGATGCAGTCCGGCACCGGGCAGACGCTGACGCACAGGTTGCAGCCGACGCATTCCTGGTCGATGACCTCGAACCGCCGCTCGCCGTTTACCGTATGCGTGATCGCCTGGTGGGACGCGTCCTCGCAAACGATGTGGCAGCGGCCGCACTTGATGCAGAGTTCCTGGTCGATCCTCGCCTTCACCACGTAGTTCAGGTTGAGGTACTGCCAGTCCGTCACGGAAGGCACGGCCCGCCCGACGAGGTCTGACACGCTGCTCATGCCCTTGTCGCGCAGGAAATGCAAAAGGCCGCTCGTCAGGTCGTCGATGATCCTGAACCCGTAGACCATCGCCGCCGTGCAGACCTGCACGTTGCTGGCGCCGAGCGCCAGGAAATCCACCGCGTCGCGCCAGTCGGTGACGCCGCCGATCCCAGAGATCGGCAGGCCGCGGGTCGCCGGATTGCGTGCGATCTCCGCGACCATGTGGAGCGCAATCGGCTTGACCGCCGGGCCGCAATAGCCGCCGTGCGATCCCATGCCGTCGGTCGCCGGGTACATCGTCAGCGTGTCGTAGTCGACCCGCATGATCGAGTTCAGCGTGTTGATCAGCGAAACGGCGTCGGCGCCGCCGTCCTTCGCGGCCTTCGCGGGCCCCAGGATGTTGGTCACGTTCGGCGTCAGCTTGATGATGACCGGAATCTTCGCGAATTCCTTGCACCACGCAGTCGCCTGCTGGATGTACTCGGGCACCTGGCCGACCGCCGAGCCCATGCCGCGCTCGGACATTCCGTGCGGGCAGCCGAAATTGAGCTCGAGCCCGTCGGCGCCCGTGTCCTCGATCATCGGCACGTACTTCGCCCAGCTCTCGCGATTCATCGGCAGCATCACCGAGACGACCAGCGCGCGATCCGGCCAGTCGCGCTTGATCTGGCGAATCTCGGCGAGGTTCGTCGCGAGCGGCCGGTCGGTGATCAGCTCGACGTTGTTGAAGCCGATCACGCGGCGGTCGTTGCTGTGCAGCGCGCCGTAGCGCGGGCCGCTGACATTGACGATCGGCGGGTCCTCGCCGAGGGTCTTCCAGACGGCGCCGCCCCAGCCGGCTTCGAATGCGCGATTGACGTTGTAGGCCTTGTCGGTCGGCGGCGCCGAAGCGAGCCAGAAGGGATTCGGCGACCTGATGCCGAGAAATTCCGAGGCGAGGTCCACCTTGCTCATTGAGCTCACCCGCCCGATCTCAGGTAATGGTCGATCGCGATTGCGGCCAGTTTGCCGTCCTGGACGGCGGTCACCGTCAGGTCCTTGCCGCCCGCCACGCAGTCGCCGCCTGCCCAGACATTGTCGATCGTGGTCTTGCGGTTGGCATCCACGGCGATCCGGCCGTTGACGACGCGCAGGATCGCGGAAGCGGCGCCGAGTTCGTCCCAGGCGATTTCCTGGCCGATGGCCTTGAAGACGACGTCCGCATTCAGCGCGAAAGTCTCGCCTGTCCCTTCGAGCTTGCCGTCCGTGCCTTCGCGCGTGTACTCGAGTTCGACGCGCGTCACGTGGTCCTTGCCGACCAGGCGGACCGGCCGCGCCCAATGCTTGATCCTGACGCCGCAGCCCTGGGCCAGGTCCTGCTCGTACTGGCTGGCGCCCATGTGCTCCCGGCCGCGCCGGTAGACGATCGTCACGTCCTCGGCGCCGAGGCGCTTGCTCTGCACGGCGACGTCGATGGCCGTCATGCCGCCGCCGATCACGACGACCCGCCGGCCGACCGGCAACTGGCTCTTGTCGGACGCCTGGCGCAATTCGGCGATGTACTTGACCGCATCGACCACGCCCGGAAGGTCTTCCGCGTCCAGGCCGAGCTTGTTGACGCCGGCGAGGCCGACCGCGAGGAACACGGCGTCGTAGCCGCGGCACAGCTGCGCGAGCGACTGGTCGCGTCCCAGCGAGACGCCGGCACGTACTTCGATGCCGCCGATCGACAGGATCCAGGCGACCTCGCGCTGCGCAAAATCGTCCACCGTCTTGTAGGCGGCGATGCCGTATTCATTGAGCCCGCCGAGCTTGCCGTCGCGGCTCAGGATCGTGACCGCGTGCCCGAGGCAGGCGAGCCGATGGGCGCAGGAGAGCGCTGCCGGGCCGCCGCCGACCACGGCGACGCGCTTGCCGGTGGATTCCGCCCGCTCGAAGAACGGCGTCCCCGCCGCGAATACCGGATCGGTCGCGTAGCGCTGCAGAAGCCCGATGTCGACCGGCTTTTCCTCGTGGGCATTGCGCACGCAGGCCTGCTCGCACAGCACTTCGGTCGGGCAGACCCTGGCGCACATGCCGCCCATGATGTTCTCGGACAGGATCGTGCGCGCCGCGCCTTCGATGTCGCCGCTTCGGATGGACTGGATGAAGCGCGGGATGTCGATGCCGGTCGGGCAGGCCGTCGTGCAGGGCGCCGCGTAGCAGAAATAACAACGGTCCGCGGCGATCAGCGCCTCGGACTTCGTCAGCGGCGGGTGCAGGTCCGCGAAATTCCGTTCGATCTCGGCGGCGCCCAGCCGGCCCGGTGCCACGTCGGGTTGCGGACGGGACATCGGTTCAGGGCCGCGGGCGCAGGACGGCGCTCGGCCTCGCAAGCTCCGACTGTTTCCTGACGGCGTCGTAATAAGGAGCGAAGGGCGGACGGTTCACGTAGCGCCCCGCTCCGCGCTCGACCCGGAGGTCGCCCTTCGCGTAGACGAGCTTGCCGTTGCTGACCGTGTGCGAAGCGCATCCCTTGACCGTCATGCCCTCGAAAATGTTGAAGTCGATGTTCTGGCGATGCGACTTCGCGGAGATGGTCTTGCTGGCCGCCGGATCCCAGACCACGAGATCCGCATCGGCGCCAACCGATACGCTGCCCTTGCGCGGATAGATATTGAATATCTGCGCGGCATTCGTCGAAGTCACGCGCACGAACTCGTTCATCGTGAGCCGCCCGGTGCCCACGCCGTGGTGCCACAGGACTTCCATGCGGTTCTCGACGCCGGCCGTGCCGTTCGGGATCTTGCGGAAATCGTCCCGGCCCGCGGCTTTCTGCGGGGCGCAGAAGCAGCAATGATCCGTCGCCGTCGTCTGCAGGTTGCCGGACTGCAGGCCGCGCCACAGCGCCGCCTGGTGTTCCCTGGCACGGAACGGCGGGCTCATCACGTGTGCGGCCGCGCGCGTGAAATCCGGGTCGCGGTACACGGAATCATCGACCAGCAGGTGGCCAGCCAGCACCTCGCCGAAGACGCGCTGGCCCTCATTGCGCGCGCGCGTGATCGCCTCCAGCGCCTGCCGGCAGGAGACGTGCACGATATAGATCGGCACGCGCAGCACCTCCGCGATCCGGATCGCGCGATTGGCTGCCTCGCCTTCGACTTCCGGCGGCCGCGACAGCGGGTGACCCTCGGGCCCGGTGATGCCCTGGCGGAAGATCTGGTCCTGCAGCCTGTAGACGAGTTCGCCGTTCTCGGCGTGCACGGTGACGATGGCGCCGAGCGTGATCGCCTTCGAGAAGCTGTTCACCAGCGTCTCGTCGTCGGCCATGATCGCGCCCTTGTAGGCCATGAAGTGCTTGAAGCTGTTGACGCCGTGATCGCGCACCAGCGTCTCCATGTCGGCGGCGACCGTGTCATCCCACCAGGTGATCGCGACGTGGAACGAATAATCGGCGACGGATTTCTCCGCCCAGCCGCGCCACTGGCGGTAGGCCTCCATGATGTTCTGCTGCGGATTCGGGATCACGAAGTCGATGATCATCGTCGTGCCGCCGGCGAGGCCCGCCGCCGTGCCGCTCTCGAAATCGTCGCTGGCGACCGTGCCCATGAAGGGCAGCTGCATGTGGGTGTGCGGGTCGATGCCGCCGGGCATCACGTACTGGCCGCCGGCGTCCACGACCTCGCAGCCTTTCGGCGCGCTGATGTCCGGCGCGACCTGCACGATCCGCCCGCCGTCGCAGAGCACATCGGCGCGGACGCTCTGCTCCGCCGTGACGACCGTTCCACCCCTGACCAGCAGTGCCAAGGTCGCTACCTCTTCCGGTTCAGCAAATAATAGATCATTCCGCCGAGCAGCGAGCCGGTGAACCAGCCGTAGTCGTAGAACCAGCTTCAGCCGCCGGTCGTGATCAGCGACAGGACCGTCAGGCGACCGGCACCAGGAAAGCGACGAATCCCGCCCGGTTCCACGCCGGGTATGGCCCGTCGTCGCGGTACAGGCCCGGAAGGTCGAGCTGCTGGCGCCGGACGACGAAGTAGTCCGTGATCATGATGCCGGCAATCGGCCCGAGCAGGCTCGAGTACGCGATCAGCCAGTTCGAGTACAGGGTCTCGACGCTGACGCTGGACTGGAGCCAGCCCATCTTCTTCGCGAGCTCCCAGCCCATCAGCAGGATGCCGAGCAGGCCGGTCAGCAGCACGCCCTTCGTCTGGTTGATGAAGCGCGGCGCGATGTTCTGGAAGTCGTTGGTCGGCGAGACGACGTTCGCCGCAGTGTTCGTGGACATCGTCGCGAGGATGATCACGAGCATCGACACGACCGTCCAGAACGGATTGTGGATGCGCCCGATCAGCGTGATCGGGTCGGATACGGTCTCCCCGACCAGCTGCGCGGACGCCGCCGTCATCAGCACGCCGAGGCCGGCGAACAGGAACATCGTCAGCGGCAGGCCGAGGATCTGGCCGACGACCTGGCTCTTCTGCGACTTTGCGAAGCGGCTGAAGTCCGGGATGTTGAGCGACAGCGTCGCCCAGAAGCCGACCATCGCGGTGAGCCCGGCGAAGAAATAGCCCCAGAACGGCGCCTCCGGCGCGCGATCCGGCGGCCGCGCGATCAGTTCCGTGACCGAAGCCTGCGGCCAGGCCCAGACGATGAGCCCGACGCCGACAGCCATCAGCATGGGCGCCGCGAAGGCCTCGAGATGCTTGATCGACTCCGAGCCGCGGATCACGACCCAGACGTTGGCGAGCCAGAAGATGAAGAAGCCGGCGACCTCGCCCTTGCTGCCGAGCGCGGCCCAGGAGTCGGACAGCGCCGAGAACAGCAGGTGTACAGCGAGGCCGCCGAGCATCGTCTGGATGCCGAACCAGCCGCAGGCAATCAGCGCGCGGATCAGCGCCGGAACATTCGAGCCGATGATGCCGAAAGATGAGCGCAGCAGGACCGGGAACGGGATTCCGTACTTGGTTCCGGGAAACGCATTCAGCGTCAGCGGGATCAGGATCACGAGATTCGCGATCAGGATCGTCCACAGCGCCTCGACGACCGAGAGGTCGAAGTACGCGGTCAGCACGCCGCCCAGCGTGTAGGTCGGCACGCAGATGGACATCCCGATCCAGAGCGCGGCGATGTGCCACTGATTCCAGTTGCGCTGCGCGACGCGGGTCGGCGCGATGTCCTTGTTGTAGCGCGGGCTCGTCGGTGACGTCGGTGCCGGCATCCAGCTCGACGAAGCCGTCGACCACGATGGCCCGGCTGACGGTCTTCAGTTCCGCCATGGGATCAGACCAGCGAGCCGTAGGTTTCCGGCCGCCGGTCGCGGAAGAACTGCCAGGTGTTCCTGACCTCGCGGATCATGTCGAGGTCGATCGTGTGCACCAAAAGCTCGTCCTTGTCGCCGCTCGCCTGCGCCTCGATCTTGCCGCGCGGATTCACGATGTAGCTCGAGCCGTAGAACTCGCCCATCTTGTCGGCCCAGGGCGCTTCCCTGCCGACGCGGTTGATCGCGCCGATGAAGACGCCATTGGCGGCGGCCGAAGCCGGCTGTTCCAGCTCCCAGAGATACTTGCTGAGGCCGGCGACGGTCGCCGACGGATTGACGATGTACTCCGCGCCATTCAGCGCGAGCGCGCGCCAGCCCTCCGGGAAATGGCGGTCATAACAGATATAGACGCCGAGCTTGACGTAGGCGGTGTCGAAGACCGGATATCCGAGATCGCCCGGCTTGAAGAAGAACTTCTCGTAGAAGCCGGGATCGACCTGCGGGATGTGTGTCTTGCGGTACTTGCCGAGGAAGGATCCGTCGGCGTCGATGACACCCGCGGTGTTGTAGTACACACCGGTCATCGCCTCCTCGTAGATCGGCACGACCATCACCATCCGGTGCTTCTTCGCGAATTCCTGCATCAGCCGCGTCGTGTGGCCGTCCGGGATCCGCTCCGCGGCCGCGTACCATTTCCGGTCCTGGCCGGGGCAGAAATACGGCTGCGTGAACACTTCCTGGAAGCACAGGACCTGCACGCCCTGTGCGGCCGCCTTCTCGATGTACGGGATGTGCGCCTCGATCATCAGGTCCCGGATCCTGTCCGGCGCCATCGAGGTATCGCCCTTGAGGGCCATCTGGATCAGGCCGCAGGTCAGCTTGCTCATGCTCATTACTCTGGCTGCTGGGGCAACTGGCGGCCAGTCTAATGCAAGGTCGCGCGCGATGGGACTTCAGGCCATCAGCGGGTAGCGCGGGTCGTACATCTGCGACTTGATGTCGGCGAGCACGTCGGCGGGCCGGGGCTTGCCGGCGAGCCCGCTCGCATAGGCCGACTCGACGACCGCGGTTGCGATCGCCGCGGAGACTTCGCGGATGCGCGACAGCGCGGGATAGAGGCTCCCCTGCGCCAGGTCCGACTCGTCCACCAGTCCCGCGAGTGTGCGCGCCGCCGCCATGAACATGTCGTCGGTGACGCGCCGCGCCTTGCTCACGATCACGCCGAGGCCGACGCCGGGGAATATGTACGAGTTGTTTCCCTGCCGCGGCACGAAGGTCCGGCCATCGACCTTCACCGGGTCAAACGGGCTGCCGCTCGCGAACAGCGCGCGGCCGCCCGTCCAGCGATACGCCTGCTCCGCCGTGCACTCGGCTTTCGAAGTCGGATTGGACAGCGCGAACACGATCGGCCGGGCGTTGTTGCGCGCCATTTCCTCGAGCACCTCGCGCGTGAACGTGCCCCCGACTGCCGCGACGCCGATGATGGCGGTCGGCTTCAGCGCCCTGACGGCCGCAGGGAAATCGCCGATCGGAGCGTGATCCTGCGCATACGGCTGCTTGTGCCCGGCCAGGTCGTTGCGGCCTTTCACGACCAAGCCGCGCGAATCCACCAGCCAGCAGCGCGCGCGGGCCGCAGCCGGCGCCAGTCCTTGCGCAACCATCGCCGCCACAGCAAGGTCGGCGATGCCGGTCGCAGCCTCCCCGGCACCGAGGAACAGCAGTTTCTGGTCGACGAGTTCGCCGCCGGTGACGCGCAGCGCTGAGAACAGGCCCGCCAGCGCGACCGCCGCCGTGCCCTGGATGTCGTCGTTGAAGGTGCAGATCCGGTCGCGGTACTTCGCCAGCAACCGGAATGCATTGTGGTTCGCAAAATCCTCGAACTGGATCAGCACGCCAGGAAACGACTCCTGTGCCGCAGCGATCAGTTCATCGATCAGTTCGTCGTAGGCCGCGCCGGTGATGCGGCGCTGGCGCAGGCCGATGTAGAACGGGTCGGCGAGCAGCGTCTCGTTGTTGGTGCCGACGTCGATGGTGATGGGCAGGCAAACGCTCGGGTGAATCCCGGCGCACGCGGTGTAGAGCGACAGCTTGCCGACCGGTATGCCCATGCCCTGCGCACCCTGGTCGCCGAGGCCGAGGATGCGCTCGCCGTCCGTGACGACGATGATTTCCGCCTTGCGCGGCCAGTTGCGCAGGACGTCCGCGACGTGGCCGCGGTCGTTGGCGCTGATGAACATGCCGCGCGGGCGCTGGAAGATCTGGCCGAAGCGCTGGCAGGCGAGCCCCACGGTGGGCGTATAGATGAGCGGCTGCATCTCATCCACGTGATCACAGATGACCCGGAAGAAAAGCGCCTCATTGCGGTCGTGCAAGGCATTCAGCGCAACATACTTGTCGAGGGGATCGGCCATGCGCCGCAGCTGCTGCAGCGAGCGCTCCATCTGCTCTTCCTGAGTGTGCACGTGCGGCGGCAACAGGCCGCGCAGGCCGAGCGCGTCGCGTTCGGCTTCGGTGAAGGCGGTGCCCTTGTTGAGCAGCGGGTCGTGAAGCAGGGCCATTCCGCCAGGCAATCCGGGCGCCATACGTCGCGAACCGTTGTCCATTAGGTGGTTCCTTGGTGACACGGGGACCGACCTGTGAATGCGGGGTGTGCGGTCAAGCGCAGCTTACGCCCGTGGAAAGCACCTGCTTTGATCCATGTCAATCAGGCAGGCCCGGACGCCGCGTCGACGGGTATTTCAGCCCTTCTGGGCCGCGCTCGACTGGTACTGCGCGGTGATGCGGTAGTCGGCACGCAGGCTGCAGGGCTGCCGCGGCATGCCGCTGCGCGTGCGCGAACCGGAGCACTGGATGGTGCCGTCGGCCTCCGGAGAAGCCTTCTTCAGGAGCGGCGATGCAATGCCATTGAGGTCGAAGCTGCCGTCGCAGTCCCCGAATGGGCAGGCAAACTCGAAGTACGCCGGTGCCGGCGGATAGAGGGCGTGCCGCTGCGCCGCGGGCACGGAACTCGCTGCCGCGGTGAAGCGCAGCTCCACGCGGATCTCTTCGACTTCGGGAAACGCCTTTCCAAGCGTGCCGGCAGCCGCGCGCCTGCGCAGCAGCTGCTCGCGGCTCTGTTCGAGCAGCGAACGGGTCGTACGGGATACAAAGCGCATGGACGCTCCTTCCTGCGAAATCAGGTCAAGTCAGCGCGCGCTCCTCGCAAGGCGTCGCTTGAGGAGGGCGTTCTGCACCAGCAATTCAGAAACCTCGGCCCTGGCAGTGAGCCAGCGTTTGCCGAGGTAGAGCGCGATCGCCGACAGGCCGATGAGGATTGCCGTGTTCAACGGCTATCACCGCGGCCTGCCGCCGATCGGGCCGGCAGATCAGTAGCGATTTCCACCGCCACGGTTGCCACCACCGCCGCCGCCATTGCGCTCGCGCGCCTGGGCTTCGTTCACCTTGAGGTCGCGTCCCTCGAAGTTCTTGCCGTTCAGGGCCTGCATGGCCTGCGCAGCATCGGCATTCGACATCTCGATGAAGCCAAAGCCGCGGGGGCGGCCGGTTTCACGGTCGTTGATCAGGGCGAGCGACTCGATCGTGCCATGCGGCGCGAAAAGCGCGCGCACTGACTCTTCGGTCGCGGAGAAGGGAAGATTTCCGACAAATAACTTGGTCACTGTAGATTACTCATTTAGCTCAATAGGATTTCGGCAGGCAGTTGTCCACCTGCTGGTTAGGCGATGCTTCAGTAGGGCAGAACCTGGTTGGTAGGCGCGCCGAAGCGGCGCAACAAGCCAAGTGAGACAAGCCGAGGGATCACCAGACCGGGGCAGTGTACCAGAAACCGGCCCGGATTTCCCGGCAATTGTTCAGCCGCGGGTGGAGAGCCGCTCGAGCGCGCGCACCTGGATCAGAGTCGAATCGGAGTCCTCGAGCGCCTTGTTGGCCTCGCGCACGTAAGTGACGACCTCGGCGGCAGGCATCGGCTTGCTGATCAGGTAGCCCTGGGCGTAGTCGCAGCCGAGCTTGCGCAGCATCAGCAGCGTCTCGGCGACCTCGACGCCCTCCGCGACAACCTTGAGGCCCAGATTGTGGCCGAGTTCGATCGTCGAGCTGACGATGCTGGCGTCATCCGGGTTTTCGTGGGCCCGCGAGACGAATGAGCGGTCGATCTTCAGTTCGTCCACCGGCAGCTTGCGAAGCTGCGACAGCGACGAGTAACCGGTGCCGAAATCGTCGATCGCAAAGCGCACGCCGGCGACCCTGAGCAGTTCCATGTTCCGCGCCGCGGTGATCGGGTTGCGCATCATCGCGCTCTCGGTGATCTCGAGCACAAGGCTCGTTGCCGCGACGCGATACTGGGCGAGCAGCCTCAGGATCACGTCGCCGAGCCCCGCATCGACGATGTCTCCCGCCGAGAGATTGACGGCGACGTCCAGCGGCAGGTTGTTGCGATGCCATTCCGACATCTGGCGGATGGCCGTCCGCAGCACCCAGTCCGTGAGTTGCCGCGAGCCGCCGGTCTGTTCGGCGAGCGGCACGAATTCGCCCGGCGGCACGGGCCCCAGTTTCGGGTGCGTCCATCGCACCAGCGCCTCGACGCTGTTGACGCGTCGCGTCGCAATGGCAACCTTCGGCTGGAACGCAAGTTCAAGGCTGTTGCTTTCGATCGCACGGCGCAGGTCCGTCATGATTTCGAGCCGGCGCCGATGTTCGTCGTCGCTGCCGGTGCGGAATCGCCCAATCCGCTCGTGCGACTCCTCGGCATCGTGCAGCGCGATCTCGGCGCGCCGGATCATCTCGTCCGCCGCAGCGCCCTGCTCCGGGCTCGTGCACAGGCCCGCCCTGACCTGGAGTTCCACATCGACCTGCCCGAGCGTCAGCGGCTCCTGCATCATGTCGATTACAGCGGCTGCGAGCCGCGACGCCTCATCGGATGAATGCCTGCGTGTCAGCAGCATCACGTAGCGGCTTGCGCCGAGCCTCCCCACATGCTCGCCGGCCTGGCAGGCGATGGTCAGCCGCCTCGCCGTCGCGAGCAGGACCTCGTCGCCGATGCGGTGGCCCAGAGATGCATTGAGTTCGCGCAGGTTGCTCAGGTGGATCACCATCACCGTGACGCGCGACTTGCCGCCGGCTTCCGCAAGCAGCATCGCAAGCTGGCTTTCGGCCAGCGCGCGGTTTGGCAGGCCGGTCAGTTCGTCGTGATACGCCTGGTGACTGATGCGCGCCTCGCGCTCGGCGACCCGCTCCTGCATCGCATTCAGGGTGCCCGCCAGCCTTCGGAATTCCTCGCTGCCGGTGATGGCGATCGGCTCCCTGTACTGGCCGCCCTCGATGCGCCGCGCGGCGCCAACCAGCTTTTCGATCGGCCGCGTGGCGCTGCGCCCGAGCAGCACTGCGACGGTCATTGCGAGCAACAGCGCGGTGCCGCTGACGACCAGCATCGCGTTGCGCACGGCAAGGAATGGCGCCAGCACTTCCTGCGACGGCTTCTGCAGCAGCAGGCGGACCGCACGGTTGTCAGGCTCGAGATCCACGACATGAACGAGGAACTCGTCCTCGCCCGTCTTGATGATCCCCGGAACCGTCGCGCCGCTGCGGTTCATTTCCGGCAGCAGCGGCATCAGGTCCCGCAGGCGGGGATCCAGCGTCGAGGCGACATTGCGCGCCACCGCGCCATCGAGCGCGATGAAGCTGACGTCTACGCCGACGAGGTCGCCGATCTTGCGCGCCAGCGCATCGTTGACCACGAATCCCATGACCAGCCAGGCGATGGTGTCAGGCGCCTTCACGGGCGCCGCGAAGAACTGGTACAGGCTCCCGGACAGCAGCGCGAAGTGCGGCGTCTCGGGGCTCATCAGCGCGCGGTCGATGAGGTCGTTCATCGATGCGACGAAACCGGGATCCACGCGCTCGGTGGCCGCGATCAGCTTGCCCTGCGTGTCGACCAGCAACAGCAGGTTCGCATCGATGCGCCGGGACTGGTTCGACGCCGCCGACAGGATGGTCGGCGCATCGTGCGACGACACCGCCTCGCGGAACCCGAAATCCGCCGCCAGCACGGCCACGCCGCTCGCGAGCTGGCTCGCGCGGAATTTCACGAGCTGCAGCGCGTAGGACGTACCGGCGGTCAGCTGTTCTGCCGCCCGCGCTTCCACGTTTCGCCGGGTGCTCTCGAGCACTGCGACCAGCGTCACGGTTTGGGTCACCGCGATCAGGCCGATGATCAGCACGAGAAGCCGGTTACGAAAGCTGTTCATGAGAGCGGTTCTAATGACCTGACTTAATCCTAGGTGCGACGCCAGGCTGCGGCGAGGAACAAGGGGCAAATTTGAGACCTTGCGCAAATGTTCGCGCCGGAATCAGCGGGCGGAGCCGGATTTCCGGCCTCGCCATGATGCTCGCGCTTGCAGCCTGGGCCACGGCCGCAGGCGCCGCTGCCCTCGTCGTCAAGGTCGCGAAGCCCGACGGCAGGCCGCTTGCCGGCGCGGTCGTATTGCTGCACGGCCCGCCCGGCTCGAAGCCGCAGGCAGCAGCGACCTTCATCGTCGACCAGGTCAACCAGACATTTACGCCCGACCTGATCGTCGTCCCGGCCGGCTCCACGGTGACTTTCCCGAATTCAGACAAGGTCAGTCACCAGGTCTATTCCTTTTCGCCGACGAAGCGATTTCAGTTGCCTCTCTACCGCGGTACGCCCTACCCGCCGGTCACGTTTGCCAACTCGGGCATCGTCACCCTCGGCTGCAATATTCACGACGACATGATCGCCTACATCGTCGTCACCGATGCCGGCTGGTATGGCCGCACGGCGCAGGATGGAAGCTGGACGGCATCCAACCTGCCCGCAGGCGATTTCCGCGTCGAGGTCTGGCATCCGCGCATGCGCGAAGCGACGGACGTGATCGAGCGGCCGCTGCGACTGGACGCCGCCATGTCCGGCAGGGTCGACGTGCAGTTGACGCGCTCGCTGCGGCCGGAGCCGCTGGGCGTCAAGCCGCGTTCCTGGAGCGGCTATTGATGCGCGCAGTCATCGCAACGACATTGGCCCTATGCGCGCTGCCTGCGATGGCGGATGGCCACCTCGACCTGTCGGTCGACCTGCGACTGATCGGCGCGGACAGCCGGACCTCCTGGCTCGACGACGGACTCGGGAAGCTGCGCTTCGATGAAAATCACGACGGACTGCAGGTCGGCCGCCTGCGCGCCGCCTGGAACCAGTCATTCGGCGAAACGCTGAATCTCCGCATCGACGCTTCGCTGTGGCGATTCAGCGACCACCATGCCTTCGACCTGACCGAGGCCTATCTCGAATATCGCCCTTATCCAAGCTCGGGCTGGCGGTCGCGCGTCAAGCTCGGCGCTTTCTACGCGCCGATTTCATTCGAGCATCGCGCCGCCGGCTGGACCAATCCTTACCTGATCAGTTCTTCCGCCATCAACACCTGGGTCGGCGACGAATTGCGCACGATCGGAGCCGAATACAGCCTCGAGTGGCTCGGCACCCGCCTGGGCCATGATTTCGACCTGGAGCTCGTCGCCGCGGTCTACGGCTGGAACGATCCGGCCGGGGTCCTGATCGCATCGCGCGGCTGGACGCTTGCACGATCGCCAGACGACCCTGTTCGACAAGGTCGGCGAGCCTGGCGCCGGGCCGGTCCCGGGCCGCGTGCTCTTCAAGGAAATCGACGATCGTCCGGGCTATTACGTCGGCGCGAACCTGCGCTACCTGGATCGCGTCGAGCTGCGCTACCTGCGCTACGACAATCGCGCGGACCCGGAACGCTTCGATCCGGGCATCAATGACTTTGCGTGGCTGACCGACTTCGACAGCGTTGGCCTCCGGGTCGAGACGGCGAACGGCTGGACCCTGATTGCGCAGTGGCTCAGCGGCGAAACCGCGATCGAGCCCGAATCGGGCTACGAGGACTGGAAGTACAGCGCCAGGTTCGCGCTGCTCAGCAAGGCGATCGGGCGGCATCGCATTTCCCTGCGCGCGGACTGGTTCGACACCGACCATTTCAAGACCAGCTATCCGCCGGGGGACACGGAATCCGGCAGCGCGTGGACCGCCGGGTATTCCTACCAACGCAACGATCACTGGAGCTGCGCCGTCGAGGCTCTCCAGGTCAAAAGCGACGTCTCGTCGCGCGCCTGGCTTGGCGAATCGCCGGATGCCACCGAGCGGCAATTGCAGCTGCAGCTGCGCTACACCCGCTGAGCGCGCCTAGTCTCCGTTCTCGGCTAGATCAACAATTTCAATTAGTTAGCGAAGGTGCCTCAGCCGCCTGCTCAAACATCACGGAAGCCAGTTGCGAATGATTCTCAATTGCTATTATGCTAGCGACACTGTTTTCAGGTGGTGGATTCAATCGTGAAGAGCGCTGTCCTATGCGGGCTGATTGGGGCGGTTATCGGGGCCGGACTGGCAGCGGCGCCGGCGCGTGCTGACACGCCCGAATTCACGATCGTGATCGAGTCCCATCGCTTCACCCCGGCGGAACTCAAGGTGCCGGCCGGGCAGAAGATCCGGCTGCTGATCGAGAATCGCGACCCGACGCCCGAGGAATTCGAAAGCTACGATTTCAATCGCGAGAAGGTCGTGCCGGGCAAAGGCCGGATCGCCCTCTTCGTCGGACCGCTGAAGCCGGGCCGCTACGAATTCTTCGGCGAGTTCAACGCCGATAGCGCCCGCGGACACCTGATCGCCGAGTAACCCATGATCGCCTCATTCATCATTGTTCTGCGTGAAGTCTTCGAAGTGGCGCTGATCATCAGCATCGCGCTCGCCGCTTCGAAGGGGCTCGCCGGAAGCCGGCGCGCCAGTCCTGATGGGTTGCCTGGCGGGATTCGCGGGAGCACTCGTGCTTGCGAGCGCAACCGGCTGGCTCGGCGAGACGCTCGAAGGCATGGGCCCGGACGTCTTCAATGCAGGCGTGTTGCTGGTCGCAGTCCTGATGCTGTCCTGGCATCACATCTGGATGCAGCGGCATGGCGCCGAAATCGCCCGGGAACTCAAGTCCGTCGGCGGCGAGGTTCGCGCCGGGTCGCGCCCGCTGGCCGCGCTCGCGGCCATCGTCGCGCTCGCCGCGCTGCGCGAGGGAGCCGAGGTCGTGCTGTTCCTGTACGGCGTCGCCGCTGGTGGCGCTGCCGCAGGTCCGATGTTCATCGGCGGCCTGCTCGGGCTCGCCGGCGGCGCTGCGGCCGGCACCCTGCTGTACCTCGGCCTGATGCGCATCCCTGCGCGCTACCTGTTCGCAGTGACCGGCTGGATGCTCCTGTTCCTCGCGGCCGGAATGGCCGCGCAGGCGGCCGCATTCCTGGTCCAGTCCGGCTGGCTGCCCGCAATCGTCGAGCCCGTATGGGACACGTCCGCGCTCCTGCCGCAGCACAGCGTGTTGGGCCAGATGCTCCACGCGCTCGCGGGCTATGACGACCGGCCGAGCGGAATCCAGCTCCTGTTTTTCGGCGTGACATTCGCGTCGGTCTTGCTGCTGTCGTGGATCGTGAACGGCCGGAGGCCGGCCGGTTCGCGGGTGCCCGCCATCGCGGCCCTGATCATGTTGGGAGTCGTGGCAGCCGTTGCAGCGCCGCGTGCCGAGGCCGCGGACAAGGTGTATTCGCCCATCGTCGAAGAAGGCGAGCGGGCGATCGAGTTTCGCGGTCACCAGGAATTCGACGGCGACCCGGCCGTCGATGGCGGCCAGCAGTTCAAGATCGACCTGGAGTATTCGCCAAAGTGGTTCTGGAACAGCGAGCTGGTCGGCGAATGGGAGAAGGCGCCCGGCGAGAGCTTGAAGAACACGGAAGTCGCCTGGGAGAATATCTTCCAGTTTTTCGAGCAGGGCCGCTATGCGATCGATGCCGGCATGCTCATCGAATACGCGCATTCGATGGAGCCGGGCGGCAAGGACAAGCTGGAGCTCGGCGCGCTGCTCCAGAAGGATTTCGGCCCGAATGAGATGCGCTTCAACCTGGTTGCGGAGCGCGAGCTGCGATCCGGTGCGGACACGGAACTCGAATACGCGCTGCAGTACCGCTGGCGGCGCAGCCCGAGCTTCGAGCCCGGCATCGAGTTGTACGGAGCATTCGGCGAGCTGGGAGACTTCGGCTCACTCGGCGATCACCGGCATGAAGTGGGCCCGGCCGCATTCGGCCGCGTTCCGCTCGGCGGCGGCGCACTCAAGTACGAGTTCGCCTGGCTGTTCGGGCTGACCGACGACGCCGCGGCCCAGACCGCGCGCTTCCTGCTCGAATACGAATTCTGACGCCGGCGGCCGCTATCAGGACCCGTCGGTCTCGGACCGCGGCAGCATCACCCTCGGCAGCCCCGCCTTCGCCACCTGCTGCTCGAGCAGCGCGAGATCGCCACCCTGCAGCGTCGCCAGTTCACCCTGGCGCCGGTGCAGTTCCACCATCAGTTCATCGAACCGGTCGCGCAAGCCCTGCGCGGGCGGGTAGTCGGACGTCGTATTGAATGAATACAGGGTGGCAAGCTGCGAGTAGAGCTTTGCGCCGCCGTCGCGACCGGCAAGGATGTCGTAGCCCACCTGCGCGGCCGGGTTGTGCAGCGTGCCCTCGATTGAATCGCAGGCCGTGAGCACGCGATCGGCCGTGCCGCGCAGGTCGTCGAGGCCCGTTGTACTTGCGATCCGCGCGCGCAAGTCGCCGACCTGCTCGCGGATTGCGGTCACTTCCGCGACATTGTCGGTGACTTCATCGAGCGCCGCGAGGACCTGCAGCGACCAGACGACGTTCTGTGCGACGTCCGCAGGCGGAACCGGCGAGTGCGGATCCGGCTCGACGACGACCGTTGCCTGCGCGTCGGCGCCGGCCCCGTGCAGCGTCAGCGTGTACTGTCCCGGGGGCGCGAGCGGGCCCGACTCGGCGTCGCCGCCCTCGAACTTCGAGGCGATGCGTTTCCCGCCTTCCATCTCGAGATCCCACACGACGCGGTTGAAGCCGGCGTCCTTGGTGAGATCGGGCTTCGGGTCGCGGGCGGAAGGCTCGTCCGGGTCGTCCTTACCGTACTTCGGCGGCTTGATGACGCTCTCGAGCTTGCGCACGAGTCGGCCGGACGCGTCCGTGATCCTCAGCTCGATGTCGCCCTTGGGCTCTTCGGCAAGCCAGTAGCTGATGATCGCGCCGTAAGGGGCGTTCTTGACCTTGCCGGGCGCCGGGTAATCCCAGCGCTGGTCGGAACGGAAGCGGATGCCATTCTCCACCGACAGGATCGCGGTCGCCGCCGGCCGCGTCTTCTGCGCGCGCAGTGCCGCCACATCCTCCAGCACCCAGATGCTACGGCCGCGCGTGCCGACGACGAGATCGCCATGCTTGACCTCGATATCGGTGACGGTCACGGCCGGCAGGTTCAGGCGCAGTTCACGCCATTGCTGGCCGGCATCGCTCGAGTACCAGAGGCCGCGATCGGTTCCGAGGTAGAGGTAATCCGGATCGGCCGGATCTTCGCGCAGGACCCAGAGCGGCTGGTCGGTCGGCAATCCCTCGACGAGCGACTGCCAGGTCTTGCCGAAATCGCGCGTGCGATAGAGATAGGGCTTGAAGTCGTCGAGCCGGTAGTTGTGCGCGACGACGTAAGCCGTGCCCGGCTCGCGGCGCGAGGTCTCGATGGACTCGATCGTCGCATTGACGGGCAGGCCACGCGGCGTGACGTCCGTCCAGGTCGCGCCGTCGTCTTGCGTCACGTGCACGAGTCCGTCGTCGCTGCCAGCCCAGATCACACCGGCCGCGGCATACGATTCAGCAATCGAGAAGATCGTGTCGTAGGTCTCGACGCCGGTGATGTCGCCCGTGATCGGGCCGCCCGACCATTTCTGCTTGGACCGGTCGTTGCGCGTGAGGTCTCCGCTGATCGCCTGCCAGGTCGCGCCGCGATCGCGCGTCCGGAACAGAACGTTGCCACCGTGGTAGATCACCATGGGATCGTGTGGCGAGGTCGCGATCGGCGACGTCCACTGGAAGCGATACTTCATGTCCTCCGCGGGATGGCCCGACGGGTCCGCGGGATAGGCGGATACGAGCCGGAATTGCCCGGTGCCTTCCTGGTAATGCGTGATGATGCCGGCGTACTCGCTGGCGAAGATGCCGCCCGGCTGGCTGCGGTCGTAGACGAAGTCGCCAGCCTCGCCGCCACCTGCGACGACCCAGTCGGCGAGCGCGCTGGCTTCGCCCTTGCGGCCGCCGCCCATGCCCGGGCTCGCGAGCGAGCGCGAAGGGCCGCTTGCCGTGCCCCAGTCCTGCATCGTGCCGCCCACGTGGTAGGGCACGCGGTCGTCCACGTCGATGTTGTAGAACTGCGCGGTCGGCAGCGGCGCATCGAACCAGCTCTTCCCGCCATCGAAGGAGATGTCCAGGCCTCCGTCATTGCCGACGATCATTCGTTGCGGCTGCTTCGGGTCGATCCAAAGGTCGTGGCTGTCGCCATGGTGCGTGCCCTTTACCTGCGTGACCGTCTTGCCGCCGTCGATCGACTTCAAGAGAGGCACCTGCGGGAACCAGATGACATCGGCATTCGTCGGATCGACCGTGAGCACCGTGTAGTACCAGTGGCGCTGGCGCAGCGCACGGTGATCGCTGATGCGCTCCCACTTGGCACCGCCATCGTCGGAACGGAACAGGCCCCCTTCCTCCGCCTCGATCAGCGCGTAGACGCGGCTGGAATTGCTCGGCGCGACCGCAACGCCGACCTTGCCCCAGTCACCGGACGGCAGCCCGGTCTTGGTCAGCTGCGTCCACGTATTGCCGCCGTCGGCGGAACGCCACAGGCCGCTGCCCGGCCCGCCGCTCGTGAACTTCCAGGGCGCGCGGCGCATCTGCCACATGCCCGCGAACAGGATGTTCGGGTTGTTGGGATCGAACACGACGTCCGAGGCGCCGGTGTCGGCATCCTTGAACAGCACGCGTTGCCAGGTCTTGCCGCCGTCCTGCGTCCGGTAAACGCCGCGCGTGTCCGAGGGGCCGAAAGGCGAGCCCAGCACCGCCGCGAAGGCGATATCGGGGTTCGTCGGGATGCACGATCATCTGGCCGATCTGGCCGTGCGTCTTCCAGACCTGCTGCCAGGTCTCGCCGGCGTCCAGCGACTTCCAGATGCCGAGCCCGATGGCGACGTTGCCGCGCGTGTTGGCCTCGCCGGAGCCGACATAGATGATGTTGGGGTTGGACGGAGCGAGCGCGAACGAGCCGATCGACTGCGTATCCTCCTCGTCGAACAGCGGCCGCCACTCGCGGCCACCGTCCTCGGATTTCCAAAGGCCGCCCTGCGCGGCGCTCGCGTAGAACACCAGCGGGTTGCCGGGCACGCCCGCGACAGCCGTCATGCGGCCGGCGACCGCCGGGCCGATCAGGCGGTATTCGAGTGCGCCGAACTCCTTGATCTTCTTCTCGCCGATGGCCGTGGCCTGGGCCGCGGGTGATGCGACGGCCGCCAGGACAAGCAGGAGCGCGGTCAGCCGCGCGGGCAGAAGTCAGGTGCATGGTCGGATCTCCGTGAACTGGCCGGCGTGCCGCTTGCGGCCCGCTTGTGCCGTATATCGTAGCCCGTACGCCGCCTTCAGAGGTACTGGCGCCAGGCGCCCGATGGGGTTTTCACCGTTTTGCAGTGCGCAGCGCGCTATGCTTTCCGCCGGGCCGGAACTCGGGAGACATCCGTGAGAATTCAGATTGCCCTGCTTGCCGTGCTCGTTGCCGTGCCGGCCGCCCAGCGGCCGATATCGAGGCCGGCAAGGCCAGGGCCACTGCCGTGTGCGCAGCCTGTCATGGCGGCAACGGCGTAAGTGTCGCCGCGTTCATCCCGAACCTCGCCGGTCAGAAGGTCGGGTATCTGACCGATCAGCTGCGGGCATTCAAGGCCGGCGAACGGAAGAGTGACCTGATGAACGCCATCGCGAGCCAGCTCGAAGACCAGGACATCGAAAACGTCGCGACGTTTTTTGCGAGTCTCCCCGGAGTTGCGGACAGCGCCGCAAAATCCGGGCTCCTGCCCAATATCGCGCAATCGAGGATCAGCTTTCCCGCCGACTACAAGACACGCTACACCAAGTACCTGACGATGAACTTCCCGGACGACAAGCAGGTGCGCTTTTTCTATGCGAGCCCTGTGGCCATCAAAGCAGCGGCCGCAGGCGCCCCGCTGCCCGGCGGTTCGATGATCGTCGTGGAAGTCTTCAACGCCAAGCTCGACGAGAAGGAAAATCCGGTCAAGGACAGCGACGGTTTCTTCGCGCCAGACAAGATCGCAGGATATGCCACGATGGAAAAGGAGACCGGCTGGGGCGCGGAGATTCCCGAGATGCTGCGAAACGACGACTGGAACTACGCCCCCTTCACCGCCGACAAGATCCAGCGCAGCGGCTTCAACCAGGCGGTGTGCCTCGCTTGTCATAAGCCACTGCCCAAGGACAACCACCTGTTCACGATGAGCCAGCTGCGCGAAGCCGCGCACGCGAGCCAGTGACACGGCCGGGATTGTCGTCCTGAGTTCCAGCGTGTGGCTCCCGTCTTCCTGACACACTACGCTGTCCGCGCGCGTCATCACGCGTCGGGCAGGCCTTGATGGGAGGCAGCTAGTTGCAGGAATTCCTGCGGGAAGAAGGCATAGAAATCGCCCTGGGCCTGGCGATCATGCTGCTCGCGTTCAGGATGCCGTTTCGCCAGTTGGCGAGCCGTCCGGTCGTGGCCTATGACATTGCAGCTGCACTCGCGGTCACTTTCTTCGCAGTCGTGGCGGAAACAATCCTGGACGTGCCTGCCGATTTCGTCATGGACCGGATTGACGGCTGGTACACGCTGATCGAGGACGCGCCTTGGTGGCTGTCGATTCCGACGTATATCGTGTTCGCCGATTTTGGCGCGTACTGGGCGCATCGGGCGCTGCACTCGCGGTGGCTATGGTCGACTCACGCCTGGCACCATTCCCCCAAGTACTTGTACTGGGTCTCCGGCATGCGCGGTTCGCCGGTACATCTTCTGGTTCTGTACTCGCCCTACTACCTCGCCTATATCCTCATTCCGCTGCCTGAAACGGCCGTTGTCGGGTTCGGAATGCTGGTGTTGGACGCTTCGAACCAGCATTACATCCATTCAAATCTCGCGATTCCCCATGCCAGGCTGATCGAACGCATTCTCGTGACGCCGCGGTTTCACTTCGTCCACCACAGCACCACGCAGAGCGTCGCCAACAGCAATTACGGGTTCATCTTTTCCATCTGGATCACCTGTTCAATACCTATACCGATCCCGATGCGATCCCCGCGGACGACCCGCTTGGCCTCGGCTACGAGATCAGCGGTTGGCGGCTTGTCCTCGGATTGCCGCCGCGCGAGTCCCTGAAGGCCGGTGGGTCTGACGTCCGGGCCGGAACCATTTCATAAGCGGCTGAGGGCAGGCTACACTCCGACGGATCGAGGGGTCCCGGGTTACGCCCGGGTGTGGAGCAGGTCCAACCGAAAGGTGCCAGGCCGTGAAGAAAACATTACTCGTCGCAACGATTGGTGCCGCAACGACTCTGGGAGCAGGCTCGGCGTTCGCCCAGGACGCCAGTGCCCTCGAGGAGATCGTCGTCACCGCTTCGAAGCGCGAGCAGACGCTCAACGAACTTCCATCGGCGGTCAGCGTAACCTCGGCGGAGACGATCGAGAAAGCGCACATCACCGACATCCTCGACCTGCACTCGGCCGTGCCTTCGCTGCGCACCTCGCAGCTGCAGACTTCGACACAAACGAATTTCATCATCCGCGGCTTTGGCAACGGCGCAAACAACCCGGGCATCGAATCATCCGTGGGTGTCTTCATAGACGGCGTGTACCGTTCGCGGTCCGCGTCCCAGATCGGCGATCTCGTGGACGTCGAGCGCATCGAGGTATTGCGCGGCCCGCAGAGCACCCTGTTCGGGCAGAACGCGTCCGTCGGCGTCATCAGCGTGATCACGAAGAAGCCTTCGTTCACGCCGACCGGTTCGGTCGAAGTCGGCTTCGGCGAGTACAACTCAAAGATGGCGCGCGCGGGATACTCCGGCCCCCTCGGCGACCGCTTCGCATTCAGTCTCTCCGGCAACTACAACGAGCGCGACGGCTACTTCAAGAACCTGGTCAACGGGCACGACATCAACGATCGCAATCGTTGGGACCTGCGCGGCCAGCTGCTCTTCAATGCAAGCGAAAACCTGACGTTCCGCCTGATCGCGGACACCAGCACCATCGATGAGTTGTGCTGCGGCGTCTCGAATCTGCTGAATGGGCCGACGGGGGCGATCATCACCGCGGTCGGCGGCCAGATTTACACGGGCAGCCCATTTGACCGGCGCGGCTATTTCAACAAGGACCCGTTCAACAAGGTCGACAATGACGGCGTGTCATTACAGGTCGACTGGACCCGTGGCGACTGGACGCTGACCTCAATCACGGCCGATCGCAATCAGAAGGCGAAGTTTGACTACGACGCTGACTTCACGAGCGCTGACATCCTTGCGAACAACCTGAATGACTCGAGCATCGACACTCTCACCGAGGAGCTGCGCCTGGTATTCGACAATGGCGGGCCCGTGACGGGCCTCCTTGGCGGGTACTACTTCGACGAGAACGTCGATTACTCGGACACGCTGACCTGGGGCACTTCCATCCGCCCCTATGCAACCGGTCTCATCTTCGCGCAGACCGGCAGCCTCACGGTACTCAGCAATCTTGAAGCGGCGCTGGGCCTGCCGCCCGGAACACTGCTCCAGGCTGGACAAGGCCAGGTCATCACCACGAGCCAGGACAGCAAGGTCACCACGGTGTTCGGCCAGCTCGACTGGAAAGCCACCGATCGCATGACGCTTACGGCGGGAGTGGCCTATGCAACGGTCAAGAAGGACGTGTCGATCGGCCAGACGGACACGGATGTGTTCTCGTCGCTCAATTTCGTCGATATCGGTTTCGCCGGCGCTTTCGGCGCGCTGACAGGCGGGCTGCCGCCTACCCCGGCAAACCTGGCTGCGTTCCCCGCCCAGGCGGCTCTCGCCGACCAGATCAGCGTGACGGCTTGCTCGGCGACGAGTCCGCCACCGTTCTGCAATTCGGCGCTCGCCCTGTATCCGTTCCAGTTCCTCGCGCCGGTCGTACCGTTCTCGGACGGCCACTCGAACGACAGCAAGACGACCTTCACTGCCCGGGTGGCGTTCGACCTGAACGACAACATCATGATGTACGGCGGCGTCTCGACCGGGTTCAAGGCCACCTCGTGGAACCTGTCGCGCGACACGCGGCCGGTGCAACCGGCGGTCGGCTACTGCTCGCCGCTCGGGGATTCCCGAACCCGTATTACGCGCGCTATGGCACTCGCCTGGCGGGGCCGGAGGAATCGACCGTCTATGAGATCGGCTTCAAGGGCAAGTGGCCGCAGGTGGCGCTGAACGTCGCGGTCTTCGACGAGGAGATCAAGGACTTCCAGTCGAACACCTTCCTCGGGACGGGCTTCGGGCTGCTCAATGCCGGCAAGCAGTCGGTCCAGGGTGGCGAGTTCGACTTGTTGTACGCCCCGACGCCGCACTGGGAATTCAGCGTCGCGGCCACGTTCCTGGATCCAACATACGACTCCTTCCCCATAGGGCCGGCGGTGCAGAACCTGCCCGGCGACTCCGCGACGACGGACCTGACAGGCACGACGCCTGCAGGCATCTCGTCGTTTACCGGCGTCGTTGCTGCGACCTACAAGTGGACTGTGGGGAGTTTGAAGCCTTCGTCCGCGCGGACCTCGATCACGAAAGCAGCGTGACAGTGATCGAAAACGTGCCCGCATCCGTTGCCAAGCGCGAGGTGAATACCGTGAATGCGTCTGCGGGCTTGTCGAAGGACGGGTGGGACATCCAGCTGTGGGGACGCAATCTGACGGACGATGATTACCTGATCAGCGCATTCCCGTCCGTGGCGCAGTTCGGCAGCTATTCCGGCTATCCGAGCCAGCCGCGGACCTACGGCGTGACGGTGCGCAAGCGCTTCTGAGCGGAATCAACGACGAGCTGATGATTCTGGACGGCGGGCTCGCGACCGAGCTCGAGCGGCGGGGCCAGAATGTGTCCGGCACGCTGTGGTCCGCGGAAGTGCTGCGGACGGCTCCCGACGCGATCGAACAGCTGCACTACGACTACTTCGCCGCCGGAGCGCGCTGCGCGATCTCGGCGAGCTACCAGGCGAGCTACGAGGGATTTGCGGCGCATGGACTGAGCGCCGACGAAACCACCGCGCTCCTTCGCCGTTCGGTTGAGCTGGCCCGATCGGCCCGCGCGCGCTACCAGCGCGATCACCCATCCGACCGCCGCCAGTTGTATGTAGCCGCCTCGGTCGGCCCTTATGGTGCCATCTCGCACGATGGCGCGGAGTATCGAGGCGACTACGGACTCACCAGGGATCAGCTCATTGCGTTTCACGCGCGGCGATTTGAAGTCCTTGCCGCCTCGGGCGCGGATTTCCTCGCCTGCGAGACCATACCGGTGCTGGACGAGGCGCTCGCGCTGGCCGCGCTGCTCGAGCAACATCCCGATGCGCGAGCCTGGATGAGTTTCACGTCAACTGACGGCATGCATACGTCGCGCGGAGAACCTCTGGGCGACTGCGCGCGGCTGCTGGATCGGGTTCCCAACGTGATTGCGATCGGAGTGAACTGCGTGCGGCCCGAAATCGTCGGCGAGGCCATTCGCGCGCTCAAGGCCGGCACGAGCAAGGCCATCGTCGTGTACCCGAACTCGGGTGAGCAGTGGGACGGGAAGACGCGTAGCTGGCGCGGCTCCTGGCAGCACGACAGCCTCGGCCGCGCTCGCCCCGCAGTGGGTCGGTGCGGGCGCGCGCCTGATCGGCGGCTGCTGCCGGATCGGACCGCGGGAAATTGCCGCGCTGGATGAGGCGCTGAACTAGAAGCTGAAGCGCGACCGTCTCAGCGCCGGGCGGCGTCCGGTCACTTCCGGAACGGCACGACGGCGTCGCGCATGCGCAGGCGGGCGGACTGGGACGTATCGCTGCGCAGCAGGTCTTTCAGCAGTTGCGCGCTGTTCCGGGAAAAATTGGGCACATAGGTCGCCACCATCGGCTTCGCGATGAGCACGCCTTGCACGCACACGGGGCCGCATCCCGTCAGCCACATCAGCTGCTCCTGGCGCTCGATGCCCTCGACCGTGACGCCGAGGCCGAGATTGTGGCAGACGCCGATGATCGAACGCGCCAGCGACTCTGCCCGCTGGCTGACCGGCGCGTCCACGATCAGGCTCCGGTCGATCTTGACGCGTCGCAGGGGCAGGCGCGACAGCGAGGTCAAGGACGAGTAGCCGGTGCCGAAGTCGTCGAGCGCAAGACCGACACCGCCCTCGCGCAACTGGCTCAGGGCCCGGACCGTGGATGACGATGTCTGGAACGCCGTCTCGGTGAGCTCGAGCTCGATTGCATCGCCAGGCAGGCGGAATCGCTTGAGAACCTCTGTCAGGCGTTCCACGAAACGATTGTCGAGCAGCTGGTGAACGGACACGTTGATCGCGACGCGGGCGTTGGTGAGTCCGCGGGCGCGCCAGTCCGCGACCGCGGTCGCGGCGTTCTCGAGAACCCATTCGCCGATACCGATGATGAGGCCCGATTGCTCGGCAATCGCAATGAACTCGCCGGCGGGGATCACCCGGCCGTCGGGTCGTTGCCAGCGCAGCAGCGCCTCGACGACCTCGGTGCTGCCGTCGACCAGCGAGATCTGCGGCTGGTAGACGAGCGCAAGCTCGCCTGCGTCAACCGCGCGATGCAGCGACTGCTCGACCGCGAAGCGCGCCTCCGAGTCCTCGAGCAGCGCCTGCGAAAAGACCGCGATGCGATTGCGGCCGAGCGCCTTGGCGCGGAACAGCGCCGCGTCTGCTGCCCGCACGAGATCGGCGGCGTCGGCGGCATGGGCCGGGAGATGGGCCATGCCGACGCTGACACTGACGAGGATGTCGCGACCGCGGAGATTCAAGGGTGTGCGGAAGCCGTTGACGATGCGTTCGGCGAGAGCCTCGGTCGCGGCTGCGGGGTTCGCATCTTCCAGGGAGACCATGAACTCGTCGCCGCCCAGCCGCGCGAGGAAGCGGCGCTCGCCGACCAGCAACCGCAGGCGCTCGCTGACGCCGCGCAGCAACGCATCGCCGACATCGTGGCCAAAGGTATCGTTGATGACCTTGAAATTGTCGATATCGAGCGCGATCAGGCCTACCCCGCCACCGTTGGCTTTGGCGGCGACAGCGGCGAGACGCAGGCGATAGAAGGCGAATCGGCGATTCGGCAGCCCGCTCAACGGATCGTGGTTCGCGAGATAGGCGAGCTTCTGCGTGCGGGTGCGCACCCGTTCCTCGAGTTCCTGCTGGTGGCGCGCAACTTCAACGCCGGCCTTGGCGAGCTGCTCGGCCATCTGGTTGAAGGCCTGGCCGAGTTCGTCGAGCTCGCGGGAACCGCCAGGCGGCACGCGCACGTCATGTCCGCCGGCCGTCAGGGCGCGCGTGGCGTGGGTCAGGCGCCGGACAGGGCGTATGACGGCGAGCATCGTCAGGAACGACACTACCAGCGTTACGGCAAGGATGAGATAGGTCAGCCGCCGGATGGCAAGCTCGGCCGAGCGCGTGGCCTCCACGGCGCTCTCGGCCGATTCCGAGACGGCGCGGCTTGCCGGCGCAGCCAGGGCATTTTCAAGTCGCTTCGGCAGCTGCAGGCCGGACTCGGTGAAGCTCGCACGCAATGTCTCGATCGATGCGTCGTACCGCAGCACTTGCTGCCAGTGCCGCCCGACGCGACCGAGATCCTCGTCGACGAGTTCGACCCAGCTGCGGCCCGGCGAACGCTGCAGCTCTTCGCGGTACTTGGCCAGCGTTGCGCGGAAGCTGCTCGTCGCTTTATGCAGCGCCTTGTCCGACTCCGTAGATCCGGTGATCAGGTAGTCGTTGAATGCAGCGCGCAGGCGGCCGAGTTCGAGCTCGAGTTCAGCATATGCGCGGCGCGCGAACGCGGGATCGGGCAGCTGCACATTCATGCCGAAGGCAGTAGAGATTCGCCGCGTGAGTTGATCGAGCGCGTCGCGGATGCCGTTCAGCGCGAGGCGGCGCTGCGCCCCGATATCCATCATTGAGCGGCCGAGGCCCGTGTGTTCCTTGGCTTCCGCGCGCAGGCTCGCGATCTCGCCAGCCGCGGCCGGCTGCATGGCCGCGTAGTCGTCGAGACTTGCGAACAGCTCTTCCTCGGTCTCGGTAACGCTCGTCTGGCCTTCTTCCGTCGGCTTGCGCACCTCGGCGAGCACGGCGCGGTCGAAGGAGACGACGTGGTAGGTCAAGGCCTCGGCCAGCCGCGACAACGGGACCTGTTCGCTCTGGGTTGCGTGCAGCGTCTCGATCGCGTCGCGCATGTCGCGCAGCGCCGCGTCGTGGCCAAGCCAGAGAACGATGGCGATCAGCCCGAATCCCAGCCCGAGCCGGGTGGCCAGACTGAGGCGGAATCGCCCGCTGGGACGAGCTGGCGCCGGCGTTGCCATCCGTGCACCGTATGCCCGTGCAGGCGACTGGTGAAACGCTGCCGGTCACAAAACCCGGCCCTGGTCGCAGGTATGTGACGTGGTGCGTGGCGCTGGAGCCCGCGGTGGCCCCACACGCACGCGGGAATATGGAATATGCCAGTTCGGGGCTTAGGAAACTGCCATCGTCAGCGAGGCTCGCCGGGCAGGTCGAAAACGAGGACCTCCGCGTTCGAGCCATTGGAGAGGCTCAGCGAGGCAGCGTCGGTCAGTTTCAGCCCGTCACCGGCCGCGAGCGCCTCCCCATTTGCCGTGACCTGACCTCGGGCGACATGGGCATAGATGCGGCGTCCAGATTCCACTTCGAGCAAACCGCGTTCCGCGCCGTCGAAGAGGCCTGCATAGACCCACGCATCCTGATGGATGCGCACGGATCCGTCTGCGCCGTCCGGCGAAGCGATGAGTCGCAGGCGACCGCGCTTCTCTTCCGGCCCGAATCTCTTCTCCTCGTACTCGGGTGAGATGCCGAACACATCCGGCTTGATCCAGATCTGCAGGAAATGCACCGGCTGCGAGTGCGAGCTGTTGAACTCGCTGTGCTGGACGCCGCTGCCCGCGCTCATGCGCTGAACATCACCGGGCCGGATGATCGAACTGGTGCCAGTGGAGTCTTTGTGCGCAAGCTCGCCCTCCAGTACGTAGCTGATGATCTCCATGTCGCGGTGTCCGTGCGTGCCGAACCCTGCGCCCGGAACCACACGATCCTCGTTGATGACCCGGAGCGGACCGAATTCCACGTGTTTCGGATCGACGTAATCCGCGAACGAGAATGTGTGATAGGACTCGAGCCAGCCGTGATCGGCGTGGCCCCGCTCATTTGCGCGTCGAATTTCAATCATGGTTCCGTGGCTTCGTTTCCATGGTTCCCTCTGCGCACCCGGCGATGGTTGGTGTCAACGTCCTTCTAGCACAATGCCGAAATCTCGGGCAACGGGGCAATTGACGAACCGAACCGGCGCTTCCTGTGACGCTCTGCCGCCGGCAGAGCTCAGCCCGATTGACATAGGTCAACTCCACGGGCCACATCCGTATTCACACGGATGCGTATTCCGGCCGGGAAGGGCATCCTTCAGTCTCGCCCAAGCAGGTGGGAGAGTGATGTTTCAGGTTCGCATCCATGGCCGCGGCGGACAGGGCGTCGTGACCGCCGCCGAACTCCTGTCCGTGGCGGCTTTCCGCGAAGGCCGGCACGCGCAGGCGTTCCCGAGCTTCGGCTCTGAACGCACGGGCGCGCCTGTCGTTGCATTCTGCCGCATCGACGACCGGCCGATCCGGCTGCGCGAACCGATCATGGCGCCCGACGCGCTGATCATCCAGGATCCGACGCTGCTGCATCAGGTGGACGTGTTCGGCGGGCTCATGCCGGACGGCTACGTCCTCATCAATACGACGCGTTCCTTCGACGAACTCGGCCTGAGCGAATTCCTGGCCCGCTTCCGCCGCGAACGCCTGTACACCGTGGCGGCGACGGAGCTCGCCCTGAAACACATCGGCCGCCCGGTGCCGAACGCGGCGCTGCTCGCCGGGTTCGCGGCGGCCTCCGGGCGCATCTCGCTGGAATCCGTGAATGCCGCGATCCGCGACAGGTTCCCGGCGAAGATCGCGGACGCCAACGTCGCCGCTGCGACGGAAGCATTCGATTTCGTGAAGCAGGAAATGCAGGAGACCGCACATGCTCAAGCAGACTGAAGGCTCCGCCGCGGTCGCCGAGGCCGTCGCGCTCTGCCGTCCCGAAGTGATCTGCGCCTATCCGATCTCGCCGCAGACGCACATCGTGGAGGCGCTCGGCCGCATGGTCACGACGGGGAAGCTCGCTCCCTGCGAATTCATCAATGTCGAGTCGGAGTTCGCCGCCATGTCGGTGGCGATCGGCGCCTCCGCCGCAGGCGCCCGCGCCTACACGGCGACGGCGAGCCAGGGACTGCTGTTCATGGCCGAAGCCGTCTACAACGCCGCGGGCCTCGGCCTGCCCATCGTCATGACGGTGGCAAACCGCGCGATCGGCGCGCCCATCAACATCTGGAACGACCACACCGATGCGCTCAGCCAGCGCGACTGCGGCTGGATCCAGCTGTTCGCCGAGGACAACCAGGAGGCACTGGATCTGCACATCCAGGCATTCCGCCTGGCGGAGGAATTGTCGCTGCCGGTGATGGTCTGCATGGACGGATACATCCTGACGCATGCCTACGAGCGCGTGGACCTGCCGACGCAGGAACAGGTGGACGCCTACCTCCCGCCCTACGATCCGCGCCAGGTGCTCGATCCGGCCAACCCCATTTCGATCGGCGCGATGGTGGGGCCGGAAGCCTTCATGGAAGTGCGCTATCTCGCGCACGCCAAGCAGCAGCAGGCGCTCGAACTGATGCCATCCTGGACCGACGAATTCAAGCGCATCTTCGGCCGTGAGAGCGGCGGACTGACCCACAGCTACCGGATCGAGGATGCCGACACGGTGGTCGTGGCGCTCGGTTCCGTGCTCGGCACCATCAAGGACACCGTCGACGAGATGCGCGAACAAGGCGATCGGATCGGCGTGCTCGGGATCACCTGTTTCCGGCCCTGGCCCACTGCGGCCGTCCGGAGCGCACTCGCGGCGGCGAAGCGTGTCGTGGTTCTCGAGAAGAGTCTCGCGGTGGGGCTCGGCGGAATCGTATCGAACAACGTCGCGGCCGCCTACGCCGGCACACCTGACCTGGTGCACACCGTGATCGCCGGGCTCGGCGGCCGCGCGATCACGCGTCGCTCGCTGCACAAGGTGTTCGGCGACGCGGTCGCCGGCCGGCTCGAACCGGTGACCTTTCTCGACCTTGACCATGCGGTGGTCGGGCGGGTGCTCACGCGCGAACGCGAACTGCGACGCTCCGGGCCGATCGCCGAAAACGTCCTGCGCGACCTTGGCGTAGTCGCCGCCAAAATCGGTTGAGGAGCACTACGATGACGTACCAGCCGATCCGCTTCTACCAGACGGGCACCTTCACGGTCGGCAACCGCCTGTTGCCGGACGAGCAGCGTTCGGTGCAGGCGAACATGCGGCGCACGAACTCACTCAATTCGGGGCACCGCGCGTGCCAGGGCTGCGGCGAGGCGCTCGGCGCGCGCTACGCAATCGACGCAGCGATGGAGGCCACGCATTGCCAGCTCGTCGCGGCCAACGCGACCGGCTGCCTGGAAGTATTTTCGACACCCTATCCCGAGACCTCGTGGCAGATCCCGTGGATCCATTCGCTGTTCGGCAACGCGGCTGCGGTCGCCACCGGCATTGCGGCCGCCATGCGCATCAAGGGTCGCCATGACGTGCGGGTCGTTGCGCAGGGCGGCGACGGCGGCACGACCGACATCGGCTTTGGCTGTCTTTCGGGGATGTTCGAGCGCAATGACGACGTGCTCTACATCTGCTACGACAACGGCGGCTACATGAATACCGGCGTGCAGCGTTCCTCGGCGACTCCGCCCGCTGCGCGCACCAACACGACGATGCCGCTCGGCCAGTCGTCCGGCAATCGCTTCGACCAGGGCAAGTATCTGCCGGCGCTCGCCATGGCCCATGAGATCCCGTATGTCGCCACCGCCACGGTCGCCGAGCTGCACGATCTCGAAGCGAAGGTTCGCCGCGCCATGGAGTTCCACGGCGCGCGGTACATCCACATCCTGGTTCCCTGCCCGCTCGGCTGGGGGCACGCCTCCGCGGAGACGATCAAGATCGCGCGCCTGGCCAAGGAGACCGGTCTCTTCCCCGTGTTCGAGGCCGAAGGCAGCAAGGTGACGCATGTCTCGAGGATCAAGCGCAAGTTGCCGGTCGAGGAATACCTGCGGCCGCAACAGCGCTTCGCGCACCTGTTCAAGGACCCGCCGCGCCGCGACATCATCGACCAGATCCAGCAGCTGGCCGATCGCAACATCCTCCGCTACCGCCTGCTCGAGGACGTGGAGCGCCGCGCATGAAGACCAAGCCCTTCGCCATCACGCTCGATCCGGGCTCGAGCCTCGCCAACCGGACCGGATCCTGGCGCACGGTCCGCCCCGAATATGTCGACCGCCTGCCGCCGTGCAACCATGCCTGCCCGGCCGGCGAGAACATCCAGGGCTGGCTCTTCCACGCCGAGTCCGGGCATTACGAGCAAGCCTGGCGCATGCTGGCCCAGGACAACCCGCTGCCCGCGGTCATGGGCCGGGTCTGTTATCACCCCTGCGAGACCGCCTGCAACCGCGCACAGCTCGACGAGAGCGTCGGCATCAATGCGATCGAGCGTTTCCTCGGCGACGAGGCGCTGCGTTG